>CAYJRF010000030.1:0-2508 GCA_964372935.1 uncultured Candidatus Saccharibacteria bacterium | reverse complement strand
GTATCGTAGCCTCGTCGGAGAAACGAAAAAACAGTGGGGACCCCGTTCCCGCAACGTACATCGTCACACCTCCCCACATTCCACTGAATTGCCCAGCTGAGATAATTTAATAAACTAATTATGGAGGTTCTCGTGGAAAACGGAACATTGAAGAAAAAACTGAGCACGTATGTTTCGGACAAAGGATACTTGAAAGGTGTGAGTGACGATATTTTGTATGAGGTGCTGGTTGCTTGGGAAAACTGGACGGGATCGAGTCCGGAGTTTTATCGGTCGCTTGGTTTTTCATTCCGTCAGATGGCCGGTTTGATTGGAAAGGCCAAGAAACTCAAACGCGAGGGTTATTTTGGGAGTGCGGAGTTTAAGCCTGTGCGCGTCGAGGGGTCGTCCGCCCCGGCGGCCAACGGTGATATGCCGTGTGCTGCCATCGAAATTATCTGGAAAAATGGCCAGGTGATTCGGTTTTCCGGTGTCGATTATCTTTTGGATTTTTTGAAGAAGTCGGCATGATTGTCCTCAACCGCCGCACTAAAGTATATTTCAGTAAAGAGCCCGCGGATATGCGGGCCAGTTACGATAGCCTCTTTCAGCGCGTCAAAGACGTCTTGAGGGAAGACCCGTTTTCCGGCCATTTATTCGTATTCTTGAACAAACGCCGCAGTAGCTGTAAGTGTCTGTACTACGATGGGACCGGACTTGTGCTTATTTGCAAACGTCTTGAGCATGGGCTATTCGCCCGCATCAACCCATTCCACTCCGGCGATATTGTACTGACTCAGGCTGAGTTTAATCTTTTTTTCGAGGGAGCCGATCTTAACAAACGCTTCATCGAGAGCCCGCCACTGGTCAGAAAATCCACTCAGCAGATCGCTTGAGAATAACTAAAATAAATTTCAATTTCGATTATTTTTATCTTGACTTTTATCTTATTATATAGTTAACTGACTATATAATAAGCAATTAACTTTGAAGGAGGAAAAATGGGTTATGTAACGAAGATCCAGCGCGTCGATCGTCCGACCAATCAGTCATTTTACGTGGTGATGCCATCACCATTGGCTCAGGCGTTTGAGCTGGATAAGGGGGAAGAGTTTGAGTGGATTATTGAGGACAAGAATCTTCTTCTGCTGAGGCGGGTGGAGGCAAAAAAGAAGATCCATTCTAAGAGACGAAAAGACTAAGAGATTGAGGGGGGAGTTCCAGGGAGTGGGACTAAGGCTCGAAAAACTGAACTTACCAACTGAGGCCGCAATCGAGGCCATGGCTCCTGGTGAACTCGTCACGCTTACCAAACAGTGGCGGGAAAGAATTGAGGTGTACGAGAGCCTATTATTCAAGGCCCGTCGGCGGATGTATGGTCGAAAGTCGGAACGCTCCAATTCTTCTGGTGAGAAGAAGAGGCCAAAGCCACGTGGGGAAACCACCAAGCGGCCGAGTGAGCGCTATCCCGATGCCACGGTCGAGGTGGAGGACATCAACTTTACCTCGCCCAAGGCCTGTCCAGCCTGCGGCGAACTGATGCAGGATTCCGGGATGGCCGAGACATCGGAGTATCTTGACGTTAGGCCAAAGGAATTTATCGTGGTGGAGCAGCGGCGTCATAAGCACCGCTGTGGGAAATGTCACGGCTCGATCGTGACGGCGCCACTTCCACCACGGATAACACCCGGTGGCAGTTACAGTGACGAGATGATTGTGGATGTAACGCAGTCCAAGTACTCGGATCTTATTCCAATGGACAGATATACGAAGATGGCCGGCCGGGATGGACTCCCAGGGCTTCCGCCGCATAGTCTTATCCAGGCATCGTTTCGACTGGCGGAGTTTATGGTGGGTATCTATGATCTCATTAAACTCGAAGTTTTAAGGGCCGCGGTACTCCGGGCCGATGAGACCCCGCACCGGATGCTCGAAGGGGATGAGAAAAAACGCTGGTATTTGTGGGGATTTTCCATTGAATTTGCCTGTTTCTTTGAGTGCCACGACACCCGGTCCGGCGATGTTTCGACGGCGGTGCTTGTGGCGTCAAAGTGTTTGGTTCTTCTGAGCGACGTTTACGCTGGCTACGTGAAATCACTTCGGATCGCCAACAAACTGCGAGCTGAACAAGGACTCGCGCTGATTTTGGCCGCATATTGCAACGCCCACGCTCGGCGCGAATTCTGGGCAGGCGACTGGGACAGTCCAGAAATGACTGAGGACCAAAAAATTGTGATCGAGCTCTACAAAAAGATCTATAAACTTAACGCGGAATCCCAGGGTCTTTCCTCTGAAGGAATTCTACAAAAACGCCTAGAAATGAAGCCTCATTTTGAAGCGATCAGGTCCGAAGCGGAACTCAAAGTCGACACTTACTCCGCCAATAGTCAGATGGCTTCTGCCTACAACTACTTTCTTAAAAACTACGACGGCCTAACACTATTTTTGACCAACCGCCTGGTGCCAATCGACAACAGTCGGGTAAGTGGCGCCCAGGGGGCGCCGACTTCCCAGGAAACCGTGCGTACG
>CAYJRF010000029.1:0-2680 GCA_964372935.1 uncultured Candidatus Saccharibacteria bacterium | reverse complement strand
GGCCGTTGCCTGGAGCAACCCCAGTGTTAAGTTTGTGGTAAAGGGTTCTTTGACCGCTGTCACGCCTTCGGGCAGCTTTATCGACTACACAGAAAGTGGCGGAAACCCAAGCAACACGGATGTGGACATCGCCTGGACCAAGTTTGGCAATATCTTAAACGTGAAGCTCTACTACACCACTTCCGGTCCCGCGGGCAACTGCGCAGGAGCCGTGGCGATCAACGACTCAGGCAATGTCAGTTCCACGTCGCCTTACACCGACTGGATAGTGCCTAACTTCATTCACAATGCCGTCTATATCTGCGTGGCCGATGCCACCAATCCCAGTGTCGCTAAAAAGTCCGCCGCTTCTTTCGAGATCAAAGGTTCTTTAAGACTCGATCAACCCACAGCCTCCAATATCACCTGGGATGTCGGCTCCCTTCAAACCATCCAATGGATCCCGACCGGCACTTACTCCTCATCGCCTTACACGGATGTTGAATTCTTATACTCCGTGAACGGCGCCGACTACACCACCGCCAATATGCCGGTCGCTGTGGCGAACTCTTCGAACCAAGCCCAAGGCTCCGTCGGATGGACGATTCCCAATACCATCAGCACCAACGTTAAAGTGAAGGTTCGTGTGCAAAGCGCGCTTACCACCACCGAGATCGTCTCCGCCAATCCTTTCAAGATTGCCGGTAAAATCACGGCCATTACCGCGCCAATGCCCAGCGACGTGTGGAATGCCCTGGATGCCACACGCGTGATCCGCTGGACAGCCACGGGAACCGTCGCCAACGTGAATATCCAATATAAAAACGCCACCGACACCGCCTGCACGGACGGCGACTGGTTCGATGTGGTTGTTAATAGCGGCAACCACACGGCAGGATCCAATCTATTCACTTGGGCCGCATCAAACAACGCTGAAACCAATATTCCGGATATCAAGACCGAGTTTGCCTGTATCCGGGTGCGTCATGTCAACGCGGCGGCTTATCCGACAACGATCAAGGAGATGAGCGCCTCATTCAATATCTATCCGATTCTTCGGGTGGACGCGCCCTTGGTCGACGCTCATCTGGAAGTCGATTCCGTGATGACCAATCTCGTTAAATGGACGCAGACTCAAGGCACCGGCGTGACGAACGTCGATCTTCTTTATTCCACGACCGGTGAGAACGGCGCGTATGTGGGAATCAGCGGCGGGTCCAACAGGCCTGTCGCGGAAGGATCCACGGGACGAACCTGGACCATCCCCAATGATATTAGTTCCAGTGTCTACGTCAAAGTCCAAGACAATGCCTCAGGCTTTGATGAGGTCAACGCCATCAAAGGCGCCATGAAGATTAAAGGCAAGCTGACACTGACAGCCCCCATCTCCACCACCACCTGGTTCGCCCAGGAGACCAACGTCGTTACCTGGAACTACAACGGCACGATTGGTTCCGTCAAGGTCTACTATGATATTGACGGCACAACGGGCGGTTTAAACTGGAATCTAGTCGGCACTCAATCTCAAGCCGGATGCTCCGGCGGCACCTGCTCCTATGTATGGACACCCACGCACACGGTGCCATTCCCGGATACCATCTCTAACACCTTTAGAGTGAAGATCACCAATGCCGTTGATGAAGACGACGTTATCGGAGGCGGCACCCAAGACGCTAAAATCTCGGCCAAGTTCACGATTGTGTATCCCGACGGCGGGGAAACGCTAACCGCCGGAAACACCGGCGGCGCCGTTTCCTGGACGGTGGATAAAGGCAACCCTGACAGCATCGCATTCCTTAAAGTCTACTATTCCAACGGTAACGATTGGGTTCCCATCGGCACGGTTCCGGGCACATCCACAAGCATCGGCTGGAGCCCTATCCCGGGCGCGGCTGCCGAACTCTCCACACCGGTTCACAGAGTAAAAGTCACGCAGTTTGATCCTGACAACGAGACAATCGCTTTTGACCAAAGCGGCGCCAACTTCTTTATCAAGGCCTCGCTCACCATTGTGACGCCTTCCACGGGTTCCGAATCCTGGGATGTCAACTCCACCAACACCATCACTTTCAAGAAAAGAGGCGCGCTCAATTCCGTCGATATTTACTACGCCTCCAACGACACCAATTACGGCGCGTCACCGATTAACGCGTCTCCGATAGATGTCTCAAGTCTTGCCGATGATGCCAACTACAACTACCTGTGGTTCCTGGATCCGGATACGACGACACTCAGTGTCGGTGTCAACGGCCGTATTCAGATTCGTCCCGTGAATCCATCCGCGCAGGCGGTATCCACGTCCTACAGTCTCCCCAGTGTTAAGTTTGAGGTCAAGGGTTCTTTGACCAATGTCACGCCTTCGGGCGGCTTTATCGACTACGAAGAGACTGCCGGTTCTCCCAGCAACCTCGAGCCGATCTCCTGGACAAAGTTTGGCAATATCACAAACGTCAAGCTCTATTACACAACCACAGGTCCTGGAGGCGCCACTTCCAATTGCGCGGGCGCTGTGGCGATCGACGCCTCAGGCAATGTCAGTTCCGCACAGTCCTATAATTGGACAGTTCCCAACTTCATTCACAATGCCGTTTATATCTGCGTGGCCGATGCCGGCAATCCCAGTGTCGCTAGAAAGTCCGCCGCTAGTTTCGAGATCAAAGGTTCTTTAAGACTCGATCAACCCACAGCCTCCAATATCACC
>CAYJRF010000028.1:0-3099 GCA_964372935.1 uncultured Candidatus Saccharibacteria bacterium | reverse complement strand
AGGCATCGGCCAGCCCGCTCTAAGCCAGCAGAGCGGGTTGTTTGACCGATGGCTCAATTGACCGGACGTGGAGTACTTCCGTTAAATATTTTCCGGTGTAGGAACTTTCTTCGCGGGCAATGTCTTCCGGCGTGCCTTCGGCGATAATATTCCCGCCATTCACTCCGCCTTCGGGACCTAAATCAATCACCCAGTCGGCGCATTTAACCACGTCCAGGTCGTGTTCCACGACGATTACGGAGTTGCCTTTGTCGACCAAGGCTTGCAAGATGGCCAACAACCGCTTGATGTCCTCAAAGTGCAACCCAGTCGTTGGTTCGTCCAGAATATAAAGGGTGTGACCAGTTGATTGCCGCGACAGTTCCGTCGCCAGTTTGACGCGTTGGGCTTCGCCGCCCGAAAGAGTCGTTGCCGGCTGGCCCAAACGCATATAGCCCAGACCGACCAAGCGGAGCACGGATAGTTTGTGATGGATTAAGGGCATTTTAGCGAAAAACGTCGTCGCCTCATCAATAGTCATGTCGAGAATATCGGCAATGGTCTTGCCGCGAAGAGTTACCTCCAGAGCCTCGGGGTTGTAACGCCGGCCTTTGCATTCTTGGCAAGTAACGTAAACGTCGGGCAGAAAATTCATTTCAATTTTAATCACCCCATCGCCCTTGCACACTTCGCAGCGGCCGCCGCGAAGATTAAAACTAAAATGACCCGAGTCGAAGTTACGCTCCCGAGCCAAAACGGTCTGGGCAAACAATTCGCGAATCGGCCCGAATATGCCGGTGTAAGTTACGGGATTACTCCGCGGCGTTCGACCAATCGGTGATTGGTCGATGTCTATCACCTTATCAACATATTCTAAACCGGTAATTTTTTCATGTCGACCGGGGGCCATTTTCGACCGATGAAACTTGGCGCTTAGGGCCCGGGCCAAAATGTCGGTGACGAGAGTTGATTTGCCGCTACCCGACACACCCGTAACACACACAAATCGTCCCACCGGAAAGCGCGCGGTGATATTTTTTAGATTATATTCCGTGGCGTGGTGGACAGCTAGCCATGCCGCTGGCGCGGCGCGGCGGGTTGGTGGCACGGGGATTGATTCTCGGCCAGCAAGGTAGGCCCCAGTCAAAGAGTTCGGGTCGGCCATTACTTGGCTGGGGGTGCCTTGGGCGATAACGTAGCCCCCCTGTTCGCCCGCGCCGGGACCAATGTCGATGATATGATCAGCCGTCATCATGGTAGCGGCGTCGTGCTCGACCACCACCACGGTATTGCCGATATCGCGCAGATTAAACAAAGTCCGCAGTAACTGGGCGTGATCTCGGTGATGCAGACCAATGCTTGGTTCATCCAAAACGTAAATTACGCCCATGAGCTGGGAACCCAACTGTGTTGCCAGACGAATACGCTGGGCTTCGCCGCCCGCTAAGGTGGAGGCGTTGCGATCAAGAGTTAGGTAACCCAGTCCAACGTCAAGGAGAAACTCCAGACGTTTCACTATTTCGGCCGCGAGTTGCTCGTAAACTTGTTGATTCTGGCTAATCTGACGCCGCGCGGTAAAAAACGCCGACGATTCGACAATCGTCATCGCGTTCATGTCAACGATATTCTTGCCTTCAAGGGTAATTCCAAGAATATCGGCCCGCAAGCGCTGGCCTCGGCAACTCGGACAGATTTGCACCACCATATAGCGTTCGATTTCCTGACGGAGGTAATTCGAATCGGTTTCATCGTAACGGCGGCGCAGGTTAGGGATCACACCTTCAAATCGGTCGTCTGGCTCCAAAGCCGAACCAGTATCTTGATCGCCCTGAAGTAGCAGATGAATAAGCTGTGGGCTAAAAGTCTGGACTGGATCGTTGAGCGACACCCCATACCGCTTGGCGTAAGCAACGAGGGCTTTCTGATACCAGTTGCTGTGGCTGGTAATCCGACTCCAAGGACGAATAGCGCCTTCAGCCAGCGTCAGACGACGATTCGGCAAAATTAGGTTTTCATCAAACTCCAAGCGCGTTCCCAGCCCCTGACAATTTTGACAAGCGCCGTGGGGACTGTTGAACGAAAATAAGCGCGGTTCCAGGCTCGGGAGCGAAAATCCGCACACCGGGCAGGTGTGATGTTCCGAATGGAAGGTTTCCTGATCAGACTCGAGATTTAGAACCGTCAGCATCCCGCCGCCGAGCGCCAGAGCCCGCTTAATGCCCGCCTCTAATTGCCGCAGGGTTTCGCGATCGTGGCTATATACCCCTAAAGCGAGAACTTCCGCCTCAATAGTGTGGCGTTTGGTTCGGTCGAGTTCCAAATCAATCGCTTCGTCAATCGCCATCGCTGCGCTATCAATCCGCACGCGCTCGATGCCGGCTTTTTTGGCTGAACGCAAGGCGTATTTGTGTTCTCCTTTTTTGTCCCGCACCAACGGAGCCATGAGAATAATTTTCTGATTATCGCCTTGCTGGCGTAACGTCGCCAAAATCCTCGCCAATATTTGCTCGCTTGTTTGGGCCACCAATTGCTCTCGGGGATGACGCGGACAATGAGGCGTACCGCACCGAGAAAATAGGAGGCGTAAAAAATCGTAAATTTCGGTCACCGTGCCTACGGTTGAACGGGGGTTGTGAGAAGCTGTTTTTTGATCAATCGCAATTGTTGGCGAGAGCCCTTCGATGGTGTCAAAATCCGGTTTTTCGAGCGTGTCTAAAAATTGTCTGGCGTAGCTGGAAAGACTTTCCACGTAGCGCCGCTGACCCTCGGCAAACAGGGAATCAAAGGCCAGAGAAGATTTCCCCGACCCCGATATCCCGGTGATGACAGTCAGGCTCTGTCGCGGAATCGCCACCGTGATGTTTTTTAAGTTATGCTCGCGCGCGCCGGTAATAATTATCGGCCGAGTTCCATCCATGATTTCCCTTGAAGAATTAACCTAAAGATATATATGCCGTGAGTAATGTAGCAGAAAATGCCTTCGGACGCAAGCGTAAACGGTGATGACAATACCCGCCGATCGGTAATCGGCAATCAAACGACACCGCTCGATTGAGACAAACTACCTCCCAAGCCGCCAAATGAATATTATTCTCTTCGGTCTCTCGCTCGGTAACGATC
>CAYJRF010000027.1:0-5250 GCA_964372935.1 uncultured Candidatus Saccharibacteria bacterium | reverse complement strand
TGCCATTTTAATCAGGAAACTATTGTTAAAGAACAATACGTCCTAGACTATCTCCAATTTTAAATATGGAAAAACTGGAAAAACCAAGTCATTCTGAGTATTTTAAGGCAGTTCCCGGGCGCGAAGTTGTTTTGAACTCTGTTGAGGAGCTAAACTCTTTCGCTTTTGAAAGTGAAAGTTTTGAAGAGGTGTCAGCGGCTCTTGAGGAATTAGAAGCTCTGCAGGAGTTCCGCAACAAAATAAGCGGAGCCCCTTTTGGGAGCTTTCACGTCATTGTGGAAGAAGTCAGCAATCTGAACAAGTTAAACATCTCTAAAGAAGAGAGGGCTGGCAGATTAAATGCATTGATTGAGAGTTTAGAGCCGGCCGCGGCCAGATTCTCTCCGCGGGCAGCTGATTTGTATCTGGCTATACTTGCTGAAATAAAGGGAGAAACGTACGAATCAAAATTTGATATTACCAGAGAAAAGATTCAAGACATGAAAGAAAGCGGCGATTTGCAGGTGCTTTTTTCCGGGAATTATTCCTGGAAAATGAAACTCAACCGGATAGAGACGCGCCTGACCGACTATCTTTTGGGCGTAAGGGCGTTTGACAAGCGAGATGGAAAAGAGATGGATGATGACATCCGTAAATGGCGGGAAGAAGAACTCAAGAAGGCGCCGACTCATCCGCCGCAAAGAAGAAACGAAAGCAAACCCGGCGTGGACTCAATGGAGCGGCTCAAAGAAGGCGAGCGCGCGCCGGCATTTTGGGTAATTGAACCCGGGTTTAGCGGCACCAAATATTTTAAAGAGAAGTCTTTATCGAAATGGGATAGTGGAAGAAATGTCTGGGTTGAGGATACATATAATTATAGCGATGTCGAACAAGTGCCGCTATTGGATAAAGAGGATCCCAAACGAGGACTTGTAAATTTAAAAATGACGGCTACGGTAACTGCTGGTCAGTGGACAAGTTGCCCTATTCCCTATACGCACGGATTTAATAAAATTGAAACGAGCGGAAGAAGTTGTGCC
The DNA here is from genome assembly GCA_964372935.1 of uncultured Candidatus Saccharibacteria bacterium. Taxonomy (GTDB): domain Bacteria; phylum Patescibacteriota; class UBA1384; order 2-12-FULL-50-11; family DASWYB01; genus CAYJRF01. The sequence continues at coordinate 4,231 of CAYJRF010000027.1, read as the reverse complement.
GTTCAGCAAGACCAAAATGGCGACGTGGTCATTTTTGTTGAAGGAGAAGGCGAAATTGAAGTCAAGGTTTCTTTGGCGGCAAAGCCGGAAAAGCGGCTTGTTTCGGAAAAACCGCAGCGGCCGACTGTGCCAGAAATGCCGTCAGAATTTTCAAAAGAAACAAAAGACAAGCTGGCGGAAATCAGGAAAAAGGGCAAGAATAACATAGCGCGAGCGCGGATGCTGGCTTCGTATGCAAGAAGCCGCATTAAATATCTCGCGCCAAAGAGCCAAGAAGAAGCCGCGCGGTATAATGCGTCTTATAATACAGATCCAAAAGGTTTTGCCGGATCAGTGGATGAAATTCGTGAGGGGGACTGCGATGTAGTAAATACCTATTTTGCCGCTTTGTGCAGCAGGCTTGGCATTCCGGTTCGTCATGTTGTGGGCCATAGTGTTAAGGGGAGAGACCTGCTTGGCAACTCCGAGATTAATTCCGGCACTGGTCATGGCTGGAGCGAAGTCTGGGATGAAATACGCAATGAGTGGGCTTTGGTTGACGCGACACCACCCGGCGACCCCAATCTTGAAGATGAACGTGAGTCTGGTGGTTCACTGCCTCCGGGATGGGTTGCCGGTGACGACATTGAGCAGGAAGCAGTGCGGCAGACCGACGAACAACTGGAAGAGTTGCGTAAAAAATTATCAGAACATAAGGAAAAACTAAGCTATACCAAGGAAGAGAGACAATTAGCTGAAGCGGCCGGCATAGAACTTAAAGAAGCGAGAAAAATTGTCAAAGAAATTAACGAAGCGGAATCAGCGCGTCTCTCAAACGGAGAATTGGTGGTGGATGTTATGGCGCACCTGTTTGATCTTATAGCTGAATCGCGTAAAAGAGAGTTGCCGGCCTATACTGGTCCGGTGCGTCGCAAAGAGGGCGGCGAGCAGATTTCAGATCTCATCCGGCACTATATCGGCACCGAAGCCGGCGAATCAGATCCGATGTCGCGCGAAAGATCTGTTCCAGAAATGCAAGAAGAAAAATTAATGAATGGAATGGACGTATACGTGATTGGCGATAAATCCGGCTCTGTGTTTTCGTCCGCGAGCGAAGAGGGCGGAATGCTTTGGAAACTTCAGCGACGGTTTGAATATTTGCTTTTTTCATCTCTCTACCGTTTTAACCGCAATTTGGAAAAGGCGCACTTACCCGCGGATAAAAACCTGGATGTCCGGACGATGGCCATTTCATTTCGTGGGGATAGTCTCGAAGATATAGATCTAGACAAACCTCTTTCTCCGCGATTTACTGCCGAAGACAAAGTAAAAATGTGGCATAGTTTGGCCGAAGGTGGCGGTGGAAACGGCGATGTTGCGGCCATGCAATACTTGCATCAGAAAATAAGTGAAGAAAAAGAAAAGATGGCGCAAGAAGGAGTTGAGGATAATCGTTTGCGCATCATTGTTGCCTATTCTGACGGTGGCTATGTCGGTGCAGAAGCCGAAATGCGGGCTTGGGCAGAAGAAATGTCAAAGTTGAATGTCGTGGTAGTGGGTATCGGGCTTACCGAATCAGCGGCGAGCGTTCCTGTGGTAATGCACAATCCTCCAAAAAGTTTTGGAGAGGTCGTTTCTAATTTGGAAGAGTTAACCGCGGCTACGGCCAAGCATATCGTGCTTCAAGCAATCAAACTTCTTCCGGCAAAGGCTCGCCGTAATGCCGAACAGTTGATTGACGAAGTATTGCAAAAATTTGGCTGGTGAGGTAAAATTTTATATATGAAACAAGGCGAACAATTTTCAACGGAATCTAGAAGAATTGAGGCAGACAAGGAATCGTCATTGGCACGAAAACAATCTGCCATTGAACGTTTTATTAAAATGAGCGGGATTTTGGAACAGCCGGGAGCAGATCCGGAAATAGTGAAAGAAATTAATACTGCCGTTTCCGATTTGTCTCCAGAAGAAAGAGCGACAAGGATTTACGAGGGTGTCATTGCGTATAGCTTGGAGAGACACGCCGAAAAAGCCAAGCAGGAAGAAGAAGGGGTCAGACCAGATCCATATTTTGTGAGCGAATTTAAGCTCTTATGGGGCGATGAAGGCGCGCGCCGAATTTTTTTGGAAAAATTCGGCGAAGCGCGACTGAATCTTAAGACTCATCGACTTTCTGAGCTTGGCGGAAGATTGGCAGAAATAAAAGATTCACTCCAAGGCGCCAGAAAGGCGTATCAGAAATCCAAACAGGATTTAATACTACAGAGGGTAAAGAGTCCGACAGCTATAAAAGCTGCTGAAGCGCAAGCAAATTATCAGCGGAAAAGAATTGAACAGCTTACCGATGATGAAAACAAAATCATCAATCTTGAAGGGTACGAACACACGCGGGAAAACACTGATGTAGCGGCAGTGGTGATGTATGAAACCCTAAAAAGATACCATAAAGAGGCCGCGGCTGGATTTGCTTGGCTGCCTTCCCGGCGAAAACTTCACGAAAAAGTAAATGATACCATTGAACATACTGGCAAAGCGCCGCTCCTTATTGGTCCACCCGGCACTGGTAAAACTACCCAAATTGACGCGGTGGCACAGGAGCGAACAGGAATTCCTGCAATCCGTATTCCCTGTAATCCGGGTTTAAGCGAAGAAGGGCTCGTGTATATTAGAGACATCAAGAAGGGCGAAGGAGCTTATGATTACAAGGGAACGGTTACGGAAGCCGCCACAGGTTACGAACATTCTTTATCTCAAAAACCAGCTGTCTCTCATGGCCGTATGGCTTCGCTTGACGAAATTTCCCAGTTAAATATTGATCGCGCACTAGGACCGATCAAAGACATTCGACAAGCGAAAGTCGGCAAATCTTTTAGTCGCTTTGCGCCGCATGAGGTGTTGCCGGGGTTTCAACTCGCAGCAACTTCAAACATTCCTATCGCTGACGAGCGACTTGATCGAGAATTTGCCCGTATCCCCACCAATTATTTTGAAATGAGTCGGGAGAATCCGGAACTCTTTGAATTTATGCTGGCAAAACTTCTGCGTGAAGAAGGACATTTTCCTCCTGTGGACAAACGCGACATTTCACCGGCGTATCAAAAGAAGGATATACCCGAAAAGGAAAGAAAAACGCTGCAAGATGGAAGCACTATAATCGCAGAAGATATATTGATTGAAAATCCGGCCGATGCGCGCCACGGCTTTTTGTACCGTTTTGCCGGTATGATTCGGGCCATCCAGGATTCTTATATCCACGGCAGTCAATTTAATGAAAAACATCTTGCCAACACCGCTGTTTATGAGGATTATGACAGCGATGGCAATCTTACCATTAAAGGTTGTGTTGCTGACATTAACGACAAATCACAGTTTCCGGGCGGCCAGATGCTAAAACTTAAATCCGGATCAAGTACTATCACCGCGGAGATTGTCTTCAAATGGATGGGTGGATTTGCCCAAAGTGGTGAAAAAGATCTAATCTCGTGGCTTCAACAGATGCTTCAGGAACATATTGATCAAACGAGTCCCGAAGATGGAGAAAGGATAAAAGCCGTTGCCGATTATTTTCATCTTTTTGAAGGAACGAAACGACCTGGACCGATCCAGCTCCTCACTCCCAAAGAAATCGGCTATCTGTCTCCTCGCGTGCCGCGGCCGGTCTATGTTGAAAAACCAATTACTGAACCAGAGGAATCCCCAACGCAACCACTGTCAAAGGAGAAGCCAAAAGAATACGAAACAAGGCAGGTTTTACTGGAGGATGGAACAAGAATTTTAGTAAAAGTTCGTGAGTTTATCCTTGAGGACGGGAACTTTGATCTAAAAGAAAATAAATTTGTGCCTTTTGAGGTAACACTGGGCAGAAGATTTATGGTAGGAAACGAAACTTTTACTTTTGCCGGAGTGGTTGAGGACGAGACAAGTCCTTACGACGGTCGGTTGATCGGGCAACTTGTTGGTGGAGAAGGATTGCACAAAGTTTTTAGCCCCGAGGAATTGAATTTGGGCATAATAAATGAGTTTAAAAATTCAATTCAAGAAACAGAAACTGACATGTTCGGGATTGATGATTTTAAGCAACTCTTTATTGATTATTGGAGAGAGGAAGGGTGCGAAGAAAAACATGGCAAGTTTGTGTTTTAAGAAAAAGAGACAAAGAAAAACTAAACCAAAAATTAAATTTCAAATCCTCACCGCGCCGCGAACGCCATAGTCAGAATCGGAACGCCAGGGCTCGCGCCCGCCCAAGTAG
>CAYJRF010000026.1:3639-5332 GCA_964372935.1 uncultured Candidatus Saccharibacteria bacterium | reverse complement strand
ACCAAGGCCCGCAAGGTGAGGAGAAAGTCCAGAAGACCTACAACTATAACTTCGATGGCGATAAAATAAAGACGGTGACAAACTTCACTTATGACAATGATCGCCTTTTGGAAAGCAGAACTTATCGCAATAACACGGTCACGGCTGAGCCAGATGAAGCGACACTCGACGAGCTGGAAAAAGTTTCTTATTACAAAGGTGATGAGGGAGAAGAGTTACTTGATTGGTCACAAGAATATAGGCGTGTTGATACTGAGGATGTTGTCCGGTCTACAACTGTCTATGTTTATAATCCGGACGAGTCGTTGTTCTTAACAAATACGTACCGTGATTTAATTATTCGCACAGATAAACCGGTCGATGCGACTTTGACAAAAATCTCCACCACTTATTTTGCCGGTAATCCCGGCGAGGAAAAATCAAACTATACTTATAATTATTCGCTGGATGGGACAACCATTCGCAATACTCAAGTTTATTTCTATGAAGGTCCGGACGATACTGCGGTTCGCGCGGGAGAGGCGGATCCGGATGCTCCACTCCGGGAAATTGTGACGTACGATGGTGATTCAATCATGGCGAGTTTGGGTTTTGACACCCAAGGGGTTTTGATGCTTACGACCCCGAACGATATGATGCAAGATCGTCGTTCAAAAACGATGTTTGTTGGCGAGGTTGGGGAAGAACTGGCCGATTATTCACATAATTACATGTCTAATGGTGAAGAAATACGCAACACTTCAGTATATTTCTATAATGATTCGCTGGTTCGCGCTGGAATAGCGATTGAAAATTTTGATTCATTGACTAAACAAGTTCATACTTTCAAAAATCACCAAGGTTTCGATGCCACCACCGTTGACAAAGACTATAAAATTGCGTTGCAGTCTATTACCTACAACAGCATCGTTGATTCTCAAGGCATTGCCCGCAATTCTGGCGAGGAAATTGCCGATTACACGGTCAATTATAAACTTAATAAAGATGGACAAGGTAATTATGCGGGTTCGAGCGAGCGTAATGTCGGTATTTTAGTCTATGATTCCGATGCGACTACTCTGAATCTCGAAGCTGTCCGCGCCAAAGACGCCTCTTCGGATAACTTGAACGCCGAAGTACGTACCTATAAATGGTCGGCGATCCAAGACGCCACGGGGATTGATCCTTCCGCTGATCTCGATGGGGCCGCCCAAGCGCTCGGTACCTCTGGGAGTATCGGCCTTCAGTCGGTGACTGTGAACAACCTCTTTGAGAACAATATCGTAGACGCGGGTCATCTGCGTGAAAAAGGCGAAGAAGTCTCGGACTATACCGTGAATTATAAACTGAATAAAACCGGCGCCACCTACACGGCCTCCACCCAGCAGAATCTGCAGGTATTCTTCTATGACGCTGACTTAACACGCGCCGAGGATGCTTCAAGCGACGCCTTGACCGCCAAGATCCATCAGTTTAAATATTCGGACTTCCGTCTGGGCGACACCGACCAGATTGAAGCCATCGACGAGAATTACATGACGGCGCTTCAATCCAAGACCGTCAATCACATCCAAGGCCGTGAGCGCGGCGAAGAAGTGGCCGATTACACTGAAAACTTTAAACTCGAAAAAGACGCCTCCGGCAACTACGACGACAGCGTCACGATCCGTAACACGAGCCTCTTCTTCTATGACTCTGATCTAAAAAGAGCCGC
>CAYJRF010000026.1:0-3539 GCA_964372935.1 uncultured Candidatus Saccharibacteria bacterium | reverse complement strand
CCATCCAGGAGAAAATAGACGGCACTCTCTACGCAAGAGAACGCGGCGAAGAAGTCTCAGACTACACGATGAACTATAAATTGAATAAAACCGGCACCACGTACACCGCATCGACCAAGCAGAATTTACAAGTATTCTTCTATGATGCGGATCTTGTCCGCGCCGAGGACGCAACCAGTGACGCCTTAACCGCCCAAATTCATCAGCTTAAGTACTCGAGTCTTTTAGACACCGCTCAGGAGATTAAAGACATCGATAAGGATTCCCTCGTGGCCCTTCAGTCTAAGACCTTTAATCACATTACAGGCCGTGAGAGAGGCGAGGAAGTGGCCGACTACACCGAGAACTATAAATTGGAGAAGAATACCGACGGCAGCTACGCCGACAGTATCACGATCCGTAACACGAGCCTCTTCTTCTATGACTCTGATCTAAAAAGAGCCGCCACCGCCACAGCCGACTCACTGAACGCTGAGATCCACACCTACAAACACTACCAAGGCTTTAACCAAGCGCCCTTAACAGGCGACGTGAGCGTCGCCGCAAACAAAATCGCTCTCCAATCCGTCACCGTAAACTCCATCCAGGAGAAAATAGACGGCACTCTCTACGCAAGAGAACGCGGCGAAGAAGTGGCCGACTACACTGTAAACTATAAGCTCAATAAAGACGCCACGGGGTATTTGGATTCTACCGAGCGCAGTGTCAGTATCCTAGTCTATGATTCCAACGCGACAACCACAACCTTAGATGCCACCCGCGCCAAGAACGCCACCTCTGAGAACTTAAACGCCCAGGTGCGCACGTTCCGGTGGGCGGCCACTTCCCAAATCGACACGGATTTAACAGCTGATGACTATCTAACCTCTCTGATCGGTCTGCAATCCGTAACCTACAATAATCTCTTTGAGGGCGATGTCCCTGCAGGCTTGCGCGAGAAAGGCGAGGAAGTCGCCGATTACGTCATGAATTATAAAGTCAACAGGACGGGCGCTACCTATGCTGTTTCCACGGAAAACAACGCCTCCGTTTATGTATATGATTTGAATTCGGCTACGCTGGACATCGAAGCGGCACGTGCCCGGTTGTCCGCCTACGATTCTATAAACGCCCAGGTGCGCACGTATGATGTAAGAGCCTTGCAGAATGCTGCAGGCGGCCCGATCAGCATCGGCAGTATTTTAGCCGACACTGTGATCGCTCTGCAATCGGTCACATTTAACAATTTGTTCGAAAATGACGATGTGAATCAGCTCAGAGAAAAGGGCGAAGAGGTCGCCGACTACACGGTGAGCTATAAACTCAAGAAAAATGACAGCGGACAATATATTATTTCCGCGCCGCGCACGGTTTCCGTGTCGTTTTATGCGGACTTGGACCAAAGCGGCAACGAGGTTGCCAACGCGAGAAAACGCGCGTCGGAACTGGACGGTGGTGAAGCGGTAGACTCCAGGCTCGTTCAGTCGGACGCGTTCCACGCAACCGGCATCGTGGGTGCTGTTCAAAGCTTCAGGCTTTCGACGACATTTTTCGTTCATGAGAAAGGGACTGAAACAGCCGATTACACTTACAACTACCGGACATCCGGTGACCTCAGTCAACGCGGCCTGGACGTTAAAAGCGTTTCGATCAACTGGTACGCCGATCTTGACGGCGCCGGTAATGAAGTTCCAAGTTCCACGCTTCGCGCCGGCGACTTGAGTGGCGTGGAAATCGATGAATCACGGCTTGTTCAGGCTGATGCTTTCCGGTCCACGGCCACCACGATCGCCGCGACGGTCGCCGACCCCGTAGCCAATGTTGCTCTGCGCACATCCTCCACGTTTTTCCTGCATGAAAAGGGTTACGAAGTCGCCGATTATAGCTACAGCTATAAGTTGTCCGGCATGAACGCGGGCACGCAAGTCCGGTCGGTCTCGGTCAGTTACTACGCGGATTTGGACAACCAAGGCGGCGAAGTGCTGAGCGCCCAGGGTTTGAGGGCCGGCGTGTTGAGCGGTGTCGAGGTCATTTCATCCCGTCTTAAAGAATCCGACGCACATCGCGCGACCACGATCACGGCAATCTCCGACACCAATCGTCTCTCCAAAACCTTCTTTGTCCACGACAAGGGCGATGAGACCGCCGATTATTCGTATTCGTATAAATTTGGCACCACCGACATTAAAAGCGCGTCAGTGAATTATTATTATCGAGATTCCTCGACCAGCATTCGCGCTGGCGCGATGACCGATGAGGAAATTGTCACGTCAAGGCTCGCCGAGTCCGACACGCATCGCGTCATCGGCTCCCAAAATCCCATAAGCACCATTGATTTAGTGAATTTCACCACGCGACTTTCAAAAACATTCTTTGCCCTTGAACGCGGAGATGAGACGGCCGACTATTCCTACAGCTACAAATACGGCACTACAAACGTGAAAAACGTTTCGATCAACTGGTACGCGGCTCTGAATCCAAATACAGGTTTAGAAACAGGGGGAGAGCCCAAGCGCGCCAGTGGTTTGACGGGGCTGGAAATCGCGGTTTCGCCTCTGCGGCAAGTCGACACTTACCGTGCTTCCACCTATGCCGATGCCGTGACGTCCAAGCGCGTTTCGACGGCTTTCTTTGTCCATGAAAAGGGTGACGAAGTGGCGGACTATTCGTATAGCTATAAAATATCCGGTCCCCAGGCCGGCGAGCTTGTCCGAAGCGTCAGCGTCAATTACTACGACCTTGCCGGCGGTCCCGGACGCGCTGGGGACATGTCCGACAATGAAATCATTACGGCAAAACTTATCCAGTCCGACGCACATCGCGCTTTGACGATTGGTCAGGTTACGGAACTCAATCGTCTTTCAAAGACTTTTTTCTGGGGTGAAAAAGGCGACGAGACCGCCGACTATTCTCTCACATACCGGTTTGGCACGCTCGAGGTCAAAGCCAAATCAATCAACTTCTATGCGGATTTGAATGAACAGACCGGCGCAGAGCTCTCAGGCATTTTGAGGGCCAACCAGTTGAGCGGCACGGAAATCCTTTTATCGCGGCTTAAGGAGTCCGAGACCCACCGGGCCAGCGGAACGACGGGCAATGTGAACGTGGGCGTCCGTTTATCCAAAACATTCTTTGTGGGCGAAAAAGGCGACGAGGTTTCTAATTATGGATACGGATACAAACTCTCCGGAGACGGGGCTGGCGTAACGGTCAAGAACAGTACGTATTATTACTATGAAAAACAGGCGCAACTTGTCCGTGCCATCGACGCCGGCTATTACGACGCGATGGCCCGCAACGATATTTATAAAGGAGCGGTCCCGGATACGGTTGCAGGCACGGCGGACGCCGACGGTGACGGCATCTTTGACAATCATAAACTGATCAACAAGACCTTTTATTACACGGGCTTCGGCAAAGGCGACGAGATCGCCGACAAGACGGAAAGTTATATGACCGGCGTTGGCGCCGACAACAAAAAGGTTTATTACATTTCAACGACGGCTTTGTACTTTTATGGCGATCAAAATGATAATGACAGAGCCGTTGATCTTACTGTG
>CAYJRF010000025.1:0-5338 GCA_964372935.1 uncultured Candidatus Saccharibacteria bacterium | reverse complement strand
TGTCTGGCAAGGGTCCCTGGTGGCTTACCGGGACCATTTGCCGGGCGTACCACCGCGCCGGCGTGCACTGGGTCGCGGTGTTCACGCCCCAGGAGTCGGCCCGCCGCGACTCCGAAGGCAACAAGTGGAGCGAGAAGTTTCCGGGGCTCGCTCCCGCCGTGGTGGTCGCCTCGCGCGACACCGTGGTCGCTTCGCGCGACACCGCGGTCAAAGTCGGAACGGTCATCCCGTTCCGATTACCCGGTTAATATATAGACAGTCTCAGGTTTTCCAGGTGGTTTTACCTGAGACTATCGCTGGTTCAAAAAAACCACCCCTTCTTTCTAAGTATCTTTTGAAGGATACTGAGAAAGAGGGAGTTATCCCTCAGTACACTTAAGGAGGGAGAAAAAATGAAGGTTGTTGTTCATCCCAAGCCGGATTTGGATGCCTGCGTGTGCATCACCCTTGCGGGTGCTGAACCGCAGGATGTTCACTTCTTGGCCGCGGGAGCAGCCGAAGTTCCCTCTGTGTGCCCTTGTTGCGGTAAGCGACTGACGGGCGCAGAGAGGATTTTGGATCATCCGCTTGGAGAGAAGGGACGGCTTGACGCTGACGGCACGCGGCATTCAGCGGCGGTTTCAATGCCTGAGGCGCAGAATGCTGACCCGAATCTTCTTGCGGAAGTTGAGGAGCAGGATTCAACCGGACTGGTGCGACAGCCAAGGTTTTCGCTTCCCCGCATTCTTGCGGCGGTGCGTACCGAGGCAAGCGAGCGAGGATTGCGCGACTCGGAGCTTGATCGCGAGGTGGTTTTGACGATGAGCCGTATCATCCGCGGTCTTAATCTGCTTCACAAGGCGCAAGAGTCGGCTCGCAGTTACATCGCACAGTCTCGCATCGAGGAAGTCGGCGGATGCAAATTCGCTGTTCTGCCTCCAGGTGAGACGCCTCCTCAAGTTGGGATCATTCTGAATGAGGAGCACGACGTGTCGGGTGCGATTTATGTTACCGGGTTCAATCTCGGCGTGACTCGTTACCCGGGACGCACAACTCCTGATTTGCGAAAACTTCAGCCGCACCTGCCGGGCTGGTTTATCCATACCGCCGGGTTTCTCGCGTGCTGGGGCAATCGCAAGTCGCCAGCAACTTCACCGCCACCAGCCGGCACGCCGCAGACGCAGGATGAACTTCTTGCGCTTCTGTGGAAAGTGTTCGACAGGTAGGCCTCGAAGTATAACTCGCGTTATAGGGCACGGGCAAGAAAGGAGGAAATATGGAAATTCGAATAGTTCCCACTGATGTTGTTCGTCGGTGGGAGGAAGAGGTCGGGGTTAAAGGAATCCTTGATTACCGACCGTTTACGCACGCACTTGCGGCGGTAGTCGAGGACGAGTACGTCGGCATGATTACATTTGTCGACGGCGACTCCCCGATGATTGTCGGGGTGCTTGTGCACCCAAGCCATCTCCGCAAGGGGATTGGGACACGTCTCTTTCGTGAGGCAATGTCCCGCCTCAAGGGGATGGTGAAGGTGGAGGTTTGTTGGGGAGGGATTAATTTTACCGACTCTCTTCTTGACGAATTCGGGTCGCGGCTCATCATCCGTGACCTTGACTAAAAGGGGAAGCAGAGTCTTCACCGCAGTGTTCAACCTCGGAACCTCATTTGGTTCCGAGGTTCTGCTCTCTCTTTTTTGCAGATTGATGGGAAGTGGAAAGAAGAAAGGTTTTTTTAAGACAAAACTTTTCTTCTCTCCATTTTAAAATCTCACCGGTTTCTCTGGCGATAATTTCAAAGGAGAAACCGTGAGAAATTTAAAATGAAAGGAGGTGGAGAGATGAAAAAAGGTTTCCTGGATTGTGTATTTTACACAATCCAGGCCTTCATGACTATCTATGTTTTATCGATGGTCATGAAGTTGGCCGGCATGGCGATCGCGGCCCTTTCGCTCGCCGTTTTCGGCGCCCAAAAGGCACCAGAAATGGCAGCTTATTTAGGGCTGTCGGTCGGCGCGTTCGTCGTTTGCGTGATTTTTTGGGTCACGCAACGACGGCGTTAGCTTGCGCTGGCCAATCCGGAGGGAGATCACTGTCAATCCAGTGGTCGCTATGGAACCTCCCGAGAAGACTGCTCGCTTGGGAACAGAAAGGAGCAGCCGCGCCAAGCCAGGCCGTAAAATAATGGCAGAGGTAAGATGTATTTGATACATCTTATTCCCGAAAAACAAAAATAAAGGAGGTGAGCTAATGCGGCTTATCGTGGAACGCGGCAAGGTTGTTCCATTTGAGGCCCTGCCTCCGAAGAGCATCGCGCTTGACGGCTATGTGCAGGGGCCGGCGGTAGATGCAGAGCATGAGCGTTATTCATTTGACCATCACGGCGGCGGGTGCGTGCGGTTTGCAACCAGTGCCACCTGTAAGCAGGTGCTTGATGCGCTTTTGCTCGGCCTTGACCCCTCTGACTTTGCCGTTTACATCAACGATGTTGACGGCGACACCGCGCTCTCAGTCTGGCTTCTCCAAAACCCATCACGGGCAACGGAGAACCGGGTGAGGCGCGTGGTGGAAGCAGTTGCGCAGGCCGATGCGCACGGGCCAGCCTATCCGGTGCTTGAGCCGGACTGGTTGGAGTTCTTCCGCACGGCAATGCGGCTTGAAACCGAGGCGCGCCGCACAAAGCAGTATTGGATCATGAATCTCGGCGAGCTTCTCAAGCGCTGCGTTAGAAACATTGACGCGATGCTTGATCCACGGCAAGTTGAGTTCGTGATTCAGGGATCCGACACCCGCCGCTACGAGCTGACCCATCGGGGCACAGGCGGCTGGGTGATGGCGAAGTCAGATGACGGAATCTTTGATCTCCTGTATCGCGATGGCTACACCAAAGCCATTGCGTACCAAGAGCTTTTCGACGGCAGTATTGCCTACACCGTCGCGAAGCGGTCGGATTTCATCTCCGGCTTCCCTATTCGGAAGATCATTTCGGCACTTGCGGAACGCGAGCCGGGATGGGGCGGAAGCTCCACAACCGGCGGCGCGCCGCGAAATAACGATGGCTCGCGGTCGCGACTCTCACCTGACGAGGTGTTCGCGATCGTGGAGAGTGTCCTTTAGTTAAGCAATTAAGGCGGCTTGGGTGAAGCTTACCCAAGCTGCCTGCCCTCTTTTCAGTTCGTTTTTATTGAAAAGCGAATTGAAAAGAGGGGAATGGTTTCCCTCTGGGTTCGTTGAAAATTAAATAAAACAAGCCCGCGTTCGCGGGCGAAGGAGGAAAGATGGAGAAGTCCAGGTGGATTCAAAGCGTCCTCCAAGCCCTTGCGGGCTTGTCGAGGACGCTTGGCGGCGTGTCAGACACTTCGTCCGCCGCCGAGAAGCCCAAGCTCGCAGACGAGGGCGAAGCTTTAGCTCGCCGAACCCGCGAGAATCTCGAGCAGGCGCTTGAGTTCTTGTGGGAAAACCGCGAGCGGCGCTTTGCCTCGCCGGCAGAGGCGCGTCAATTCGTTGACGCCCTTGCCGAAAAGGTGAGCGCGGGGCTTCTTCAGCCCGGCCAGCCGCTCTACCGGACTTGGGAGACCAAGTTCCGGCAGACGCCAGTGGCGAAGATTGAGGCGGCATACAGTAGTTTCTGCGAGTGGCTCTTCGGAGCGCTTGCCGACGCTGATGCCGTCAAGATCGCCGCTTTGGTGGAAAAGCGGCTGGACGGGGAAATCCACCCGTTTGCGGACGGGTGCGGCAGGACTTCAAAGCTCCTTGCCGCGTTCGTTCTGCTACGGGCAGGATTTCCGCCGGTCATGCATCGCTCGCGTAAAGAGTACTACGAGCGGATCAGCGCGAGCGATGAGGAATGGATCTGCTATTACCGCGCCCTCGTTGCGAGGCCGCGGTAGCTAACGGTTTCCCGGTTGTGGGTTAGCCTTGGCGGCAGTCGTCCAGCTCGCCTAAAAACCCTCACAATTTTTCCAATCTTTCTTTAATGATTCAAATATAATGGATAAAGTTATTCTCGTTGATAAACAGGATCGATATCAGGGATTGTGTGGTAAAATAAAAGCTCATATCACACAGCCTCAACTTCACCGCGCCATCACCTGCTTTCTGTTTGACAGAACTGGCAATATCTTGCTTCAAAAAAGAAGCAAGAGAAAGTTGCTTTGGCCGTTATGTTGGGATACTTCTTGTAGCACTCATCCAAGAGATGGTGAGAGCTACACGCAGGCAACCCAACGAAGATTACAGGAAGAATTGGGGATTAAGAAGAAAATCCTGCTCAAGTTGGTTGATAAATTTGAGTACCACGCCAAATACAAAGATATTGGTTTCGAGAACGAACTGTGCGCACTGCTGGTGGGGAAGGTTGATCCAAAAGAGGTGAAACCGAATAAACAGGAAGTAGCTGAGATAATGTTTATGTCATTAAAAACATTGAAAAGCGCAATAAGGAAAAATCCAAAGGTGCACACGCCTTGGTTGAAAATTGCGCTGAAGCGATTGCGAAGATAGAAAGAGGAATTTTTCTCTTTTCAGTTTATTGTATCCGGATAGAGTAAATTGAAAAGAGGAGAAGTAAATAAAGTTTATTTCTCCTCTGTACAAAAAATTTGAGAGGAGGTGAGGCCAATGTCGTTGAGATCGACATTGGCGGTTGTCATCGCCAAATCGGGAGTGGCTCTGCTTGACCTCCTTCCGGCTGAGTGGGAGGTGGTTGTGGCGGACTATTCCCGGCTTGACCAGAGGTCGGTGGGATGGTGGTCTCGTCCGGCGCGCAAGCGCTATGACGAGATTGTCATCGTGGACCAGAACATCACCACAGCTCTGACCCAGCGCAAGCTGGAGCAGGAGCTGCGAGTGATGGGCGTTGAGGGGCCGGTGCGTTACGCCGGCAATCCCAAGAGCGTCTTGGGGTATCGGCATATGCACTACCTTCTTGAAAAAGAAGGGATTGTGCAGAAGCCGAGGGTGGAACCGCCCAGCGACATTTACCGGCTCAACCGGTATATGGTTGCTTTGGTTGGTCTGCCGGCGTCCGGCAAAACGCTTCTGCGGCATCTCTTCTCGCGGTGGCAGGGGTTCTCCGTTTACAAGTGGGGAACTTACCTGCGCGCCGCGGTTGAGGAGCGCTTCGGCCCAATGACTCCTGATAACGGCTGGGAGATGGCTCTGCGGTTCATCGATGAGGTGGAATCGCAGGACCGCCTGGCCGTGGCAAAAAAATTCTTGGAGTCATCGGGCGGCCGAGACGACGCGGCGCCATTTATGGTGGTGGACGGTGTCAAGTCGCGGGAGCAGCTCATTTACGTGAGCTACGCGCTTAAGCGGCCCGTCGTCATCGTGAAGGTATACCGCGACGAGACCGAGCG
>CAYJRF010000024.1:0-5749 GCA_964372935.1 uncultured Candidatus Saccharibacteria bacterium | reverse complement strand
GCCAAACGAAAGTACTTACGCCTTGGCCTCAAAAGCAACCGCTAACTACTACGCTCGCCAACCCGCGCGGAGAGATGACGCGTGATATAATAGCGATAAGGAGGCGACGGTGACCCACGACGACCAGATATTTGCCACTCGCTACGCCACGGAAGTCGGCGAAAGGATACGGGTTGCCTTTTGGGCGATAGTCAAAGGCGACTACGTCATTAGGGAAAAAGGCGAGCACGAAATTCGCCTCGAAAATGAGATTGACGAATTTTACCGCACCCAAATCGCTCGAGCCTATCCCCATTACGCCGTTGCCTCGCGTGAGAATCCGCTCCCGACAGCCGAGACGGCAATGTGGACAATCGACAGTATCGACGGCGGAGCTAATTTTATCCGCGGCATCCCGTTCTTTTGCACCGCCTTATCGTTGATTGAGCAAGGCGCCGTTCGCCTGTCGGTCGTGTTTGACCCCATCCACGGCGAAATGTTTGTCGGCATTCCCGGCCGAGGGGCATATTTGAACGGCAAAGCGATCCACGTTTCCCAAGAGTCGCACCTGCCGAGCGCCTTGGTTGGCATCACGGCAATCGAGCACCACCAATTGTCAATTCGTCGCCTCTTTGAACCGCTCCACCGAGAGGCCTGGGCCATTACCGGCCAGTTAAGCGCCATCCTTTCGGCCTGTTATGTCGCCGTCGGACGGCTGGACGCCCAGATATTTAACGGTCGAAGAATTTGGGACTTGGCGCCGTCAGCCGGTATGGTCGAGGCCGCGGGCGGTGTTGCCAGCGACATCCACGGTCGTCCGTGGCAACCGCCCAGTTCCAGCGAAGGCGCGATTTACGCCAATAGCGAGCTTCACCAAGCCATTATCCGCTTAATAGAATAGGGGAATATGACACCGCCAACCGCCACCGCTCAATTCAAAGCCAGTCTAGCCGCCGCGCGCGGTCAGGCGTGGCTGGAAACGCAACTCGAAACGGTCTGGCAAGATTATTTTGGCGACGTTGCGCGACTTAATCGGGTAACAATCGCGTGGAGCCGAGTGGCGCGTTATCGTTTGGGCTCGATTACCGCCAAAGGGAAGCGGGGGACTAATCCGGACTCCTCCGAAATTCGGATCAACCCGCTCTTGCAACATCAAAACGTTCCCGTAAGCGTCGTTATTCAGACCGTGGCCCACGAACTGACCCACTACAGTCACGGTTTTTGCAGTCCCCACGCTCAAAAATACCCCCACCCGCATCGCGGTCGCGTGGTTGAACGAGAGCTGATCCGTCGCGGTTTAGGCGACGTTTATCTTGAAGCGTCGCGCTGGATCAAGCGGTCGTGGCGCGATCACGTCGCCAACACCCTCTCGGTTGCCCCCCGTCGGCGTCAAATAAGGAGTCCATATGGAACCATCATGTCTTTTCTGTCGCATTATTCAACGCGAGGTGCCAGCCAAAATCGTTTGGGAAAACGACGATAATCTCGCGTTCTGGGACATTAACCCAAAAGCCCCGGTTCATATTTTAGTCATACCCAAAAAGCACATGGCCTCGCTGTCTGACGCCACTCCCGAGGATACCCTAATTTTGGGCAATTTGCTTCAAGCCGTCCGAGCGGTAGCGGCAAGCTGTGGCATAGAAAAAGACGGCTTTCGGACAATCATCAACACCCGCCATCACAGCGGTCAGGTGGTTGATCATCTCCACCTCCATGTCTTGGGGGGCGAACCACTCGGGCCAATGCCAGCGTCCTAGCGGTCTTTTCCAATGAAAGGCAGTGTGGTAGAATTGGAACATTCCGGTGTATCCCCAAATCAAGGCAGGTGAGTTTGAATATGCTCGAGCCTAAGCGACGTGAGCGCGAGAGTTTTGATGTTATGTTGCGCAAATTTTTCCGCGATGTCCAACAAAGCGGTATTTTGACTGACGCCAAACGGTTAAGATTTCGTGATAAGGAGCCCTCGCGTCGGCTGCGACGGGTAATTGCCCAGCGAAAAGCCGACCGAAAACGGCTCGTGCGGGGTTACTAGCGGCCATGCCGCTCCGTGATTTGATCGATCAGGACTACGTTGCCGCGCTCAAGGAGCGTGACACGACGCGCGTGGGAACGCTCCGATTGTTGCGCGGAGCATTGCAGAACGAAGCCATCCGCCGTCGCGCCGACCTTGCCGACGAAGAAGTTGGCGTCGTATTAACCCGAGAGGCTAATCAGCGGCGCGAGGCCATAGAGCAGTATCTGGCTGCCGGTCGTCCCCAGTTGGCGGAAAGCGAGGCGAACGAACTGGCCATAATTGACCATTATTTACCTCACTCCCTTAACGACGCCGAACTTACCCAGGTGGTCGAAGCTGTCCTTACCGACACCAACGCGACTCAAAAGGGCGATATGGGAAAAGTCATGACGGCTCTAAAAGAGCGCTTGGTCAATCCAGCAGATGTCTCGCGAGCTGCCAGATTAGCAAATCAACATCTGACGGCCAAAAAACTGACCCCCCTTTAAGGCGCCGGCCGTCTCGATTTAACGTTTATCTGGACAGGCCACAGGCGGTAGATTAGAATGATGGGAGAATGACGAGGAGGGAGCCGCCCCATGGCGCGCCATAACCGCCACGAGCCGCTGGCGGTCGGGATTGATGTTGGCACTTCAAAAATCGCCGTGTGCGTTGGTCTCCTCCAAGACAACGTTCCGACGGTTCTTGGCATGAGCAAAAGCGCGTCGGCTGGCATTAGGCGCGGAGTGGTATCGGAGATTGAAGAGACTATCAGCGCCCTTTCGTCGGCTTTGGCTCAAGCCGAGCGAGTCGCCGGAGTAAAAATTACCTCGGCGGTCATCGGTATCGGCGGAACCCATATCACCACCACCCAGTCCAAAGGGATTATCGCCGTCAATCGGCCACAATCAGAGATCACCCCCGAAGACTCCGCCCGAGCAGTGGAAGCCGCCAAGGCCGTCGCCCTGCCTCCCAATCAAGAACTCCTGCACAACCTGCCGCGGTTGTTTCGGGTAGACGGGTTGGATGGCGTTAAAGATCCCGCCGGCATGGTGGGCATTCGTCTCGAGGTAGATACTTTCATCATCGGAGCATCGACCGCCCAACTGCGCAACATGTCGCGAGCCGCCACTTCCGCCGGTTTAGTGGTCGAAAATCTGGTGTTCGGACCACTAGCCGCCGCGAACGCGATTCTCGACAAACTCCAGCGCGAGAGCGGAGTGATTTTGGTTGACATCGGCGCGGCCACGACTTCTTTTGTGGTTTACGAGGAAGACGAAGTAATCCACGCTAATGTCATCCCGATGGGCTCAAGCCACATCACCAACGATATTGCCATCGGTTTACGCACCAATCTGGAAATCGCCGAGCGCGTCAAGCAGGAATGCGCTTTCGCCTTAGCGAGCGAGGTGAGCGAGGACGAGATAATCGAGCTGTCACAGTTCGACCCGACAGAGGAGACCGTGACCAATCGCCGATATCTCTGCGAAATCGTCGAGGCGCGCGTGGGAGAGCTATTCTCGATCCTCCGCGACGAGCTTCGCGCCATCGGCAAGGACGGCATGCTACCGGCTGGAGCCGTACTTACCGGCGGCGGCGCCCGATTGAGCGGGATAGTCGAGGCGGCCAAAGAGATGCTTCAGTTGCCGGCCCGCCTTGGTCAACCACCGACGGCGATATCCGGCATAATTGACAAGCTCGACGATCCTCTTTATGCTACAAGCGTCGGGTTGATGTTGAACGGTCTTTACCGTCCCAGCCATAAGTTCGGTCACGGATCGGGCTTGGGTTCGATTGATCGGCACCTCTCTACAATTTTCGATAAGGCCAAAAACGTGCTTAAGCATCTCTTGCCCTAGTGTTAGGCAGGCGATTTGTTCAACCCAAGAGGGGCGGGTTGCTCTGTTGCTTTCCCTGAAGGCAAGTGATACAAGACCGTTAAGGAGCGTCATGGATAAAGCCCCCCAAATTGAAACATTCGCCACCATTAAGGTTGTTGGCGTTGGCGGTAGCGGCAACAATGCCATCCGCCGGATGATCGCCGCGAAAGTGCGCGGGGTGGAGTTTATTGCGATCAATACCGATGCTCAAGCCCTGATGCACAACGAAGCGCCGATCAAAGTCCAAATCGGCAAGGAACTCACCCGAGGACTGGGCGCCGGCGGCGAGTTGGAAGTCGGAGCCAAAGGGGCCGAGGAAGACAAAAACGAAATCTACGAGGTTTTGAAAGGCGCCGATATGATCTTTGTCACCTACGGCGCCGGCGGAGGCACCGGCACCGGGGCCGGTCCGGTGGTAGCTTCCATCGCCCGCGAGTTGGGCGCTCTAACCGTCGGCGTGGTGACTAAACCGTTCTCTTTTGAAGGTCAGCGACGCAAAAAAGTGGGCGATTTGGGCATCGAGGAGCTGAAAGACAAAGTTGACACCTTGATTACCATTCCCAATGACCGTCTTTTGCAAGTTATAGACAAGAAAACATCCCTTAACGACGCCTTTGCCATCGTTGACGATGTTCTGCGTCAGGGGGTCCAGGGGATTTCCGATTTGATCACCATGCACGGCATCGTCAATGTGGACTTTGCCGACGTTCGCTCCATCATGAAAGACGCCGGCAGCGCCCTCATGGGCATTGGCCGGGCCAGCGGCGACAATCGCGCCATCGAAGCGGCGCGCGCCGCGATTGACAATCCGTTGCTCGACGTGTCAATCGAAGGCGCCAAAGGGATTTTGTTTAACATTACTGGCGGTCCGGACATGTCAATGTACGAAATAGACGAGGCCGCCAAAGCCATTACCGAATCGGCTCATCCCGACGCCAACACCATTTTTGGCGCCTTGGTTGACGAGGCGATGAGCGGGGAAATTAAAATAACCGTTATCGCTACCGGCTTTGACGCCACGGAAACACGCGAAGCGCGCCGACCGCAAATTCCGGTTTCGGCCAGCCGCGATCATAAACTGCCTCTGCGGTCACTGCCAGATGCCGAGCCCGAGATGGAAATGTCGCTTGATCCGGTAGATGAAGAGGATACCGACCAAGAACTAGATGTGCCGGCCTTTATCCGCCGCAAACTTAAATAGCCGATACTTTGATTGACAGTTGGCCAGTTTCGGTCTAGTATCGGCAGTAGACCGAGACGTTCGCGCTTACGACGAAAGGGGGAGCGTAGTGAAGGAGATACTCGTCGGGCTTTTCATGGTTGTCGCTGGGTTTGTTATCGCCGGTTTCGGGTGGATCGTCCAGGATATCTGGAATAGGCTGGTAGCCAGTGGTTGGGCATCCAAAAAATTGGGAGCAACTTTCTTGGGAACAATTTTCCGCCCCGAGAGCCAGGCCCCAAACTGGTTGTTGCTGAAAGCGGGGATTGTCTTTCTGGCTATCGTCTGGATATTCCCAGGTTGCTGTATAATTTTTGCGGGCGTTGCTCGCCTGATCTTGGCCAGATAGTGGCAAAATAGGGCTACCATCGGGCGGCGCCTTGAGCCGCCCTCCTTTTATTACAATCCCTCCAGTGAGATTGCATCGGCAGGCCCCCTTAGCTCAGCGGATAGAGCGTCCGGTTCCGGACCTGAAGGCCGTAGGTTCGAATCCTACAGGGGGCGCCAAGACAAAACTTTTCGGCTTTTTGAGAGCCAGATCGTGGGCGGCACAAAGTGCCGCCCATTGATTTTGCGGCGCATTCGCGCCGCTTTCCGCGCCTTCGGCGCGCACCTGCCCGCCCGCCAAAACGAGGTTCGAGCCGAACAAAGTTCGGCAAGCAACCTTTTTAGCAAAAA
>CAYJRF010000023.1:0-7523 GCA_964372935.1 uncultured Candidatus Saccharibacteria bacterium | reverse complement strand
ATGAAAAAGTCCAAAACAAACATACAACTCAAACAAGAACTTGAAAATGCGCTGACAACATTAATGACTAGCGACACCCAAGTAGTGAAGGCAGCCAAGCAAAAAATTGAAAACCTCTGGCACAAAAGCCCTCGAAAGGCGTTTCTCAAACATGCACCGATCGCGCTCGACTATCTTGATCGGTTTGACTCTATCGAACAGCCGAGTAATCAAGCAGCTTTTGCCTCTGGGCTCAACATATTTTTCCTCGTTTTAGCAGACGATCATTTTGAAGTATTGCAAGATTTTACTCTTAAGGTGATTCAACATCCTCACGGTCATGTCCGTGAAGCAATCCGCAAAACTGCCGATTGGCTTTATATATCGCTAAGCGACCGGATACATCCTTTTGTTTATCCTAAGAATAAGCCCTTAACTCCTAAACAGAAGTCTGAACAAGCACAAGCAACAAAACAATACCGCGACTATATTCGTGAAATCAAGGATTTAATTGAAAGATACCGGTCAGGAAATGAGAGTACTATCGAGTATATAGACAAGTTAAAGCCGTCTGTTCACAAAAGTTTACAGATGCTTTTGAGTGACTTAACAAGGGGTAGTCTCTCGGCTACGCTTCACACGCCACCACCGGAGATTCTGGCCAAACGCGGAGAAATAGAACAAGAGTTACAGGAGTTACTAAAAGATAGGGGAAGTGATTTCGATTTATCTGATATCAAAGATATTATCTATAATGAAGAAGGCCCTGACGATTTAATGCGCATTGTAGCCATGTTCGATACCGGACAGAGCATGCATCAGCTCCAATATATCTTAGATGTCGCCAATAACGCTTGGAACTATTTTCCTCACAGAATATTGGATGGACTATCTCCATCTGAGATGATTTTGAAACATCAAAATAAATCACAGCCGTAGGTTGGCAATAACGGGTTCGTAAAACATTTTTCGCCGTTCAAAACCGCCAACATATCGGTCTTAAACTGGCCTACAAGCTCAAAATTAGTGGTAAAACAACGGCAATGTTCGTGCGTGGTTTCGGCACCTTGATCACGAGCTCAAAAAGTTTCGCCGAGTATCAGCCGGTGCTCAATATTGACCTTTTGTTTTGTAATAATGCCTCGTTGACTCCAGATCTTCTTGAATTGTGCGGGACCATGGTAGTGTCATTGGACTTATGAGTGAAACCGAACATCCTGTCCCCCAAGATCACGACTTCGTCGCTCCTCGGACTGGAGAGGAATCTAACCCGGAAGCTGAAAAAGGCGAACCGACTTCAGCAGAAATGGTTCGGTTTGTGCGCGAAATTTATTTAGACATACTGGGTGAAGAAACCCTCCTGTCAATCGAAGAAGCATTCTCGGAGGAGTCATTTGATGATGCTTGTGGGTACTTACTAACCGTCCTATTAGAAAACGGTGTATCGGCAGAAGACTATTGGCAGGCGCTCGAAGAACGGGGAATTGTTCTTGCTGGTTAATTTTCGTGCCAACTTAAATAATCGTTAGACAACCGAAAATAACCTCTCACAAAGATCGAATTCTTGTTAACTTTATGCTCATTCCTTTTTTGTAGATACCCCCTATTACAAAGGTAAAAACAAAGCGCTGATCATATCGGGTTTTGGGAGCAAAAAAAAGGCGTCATATCGGTAAAGCGACATAGACACTGGAGACGTTATAATTTGTACTTATTTTTTAGGTAACTCTCAACCCCTAGGCGTTCGCCTTCGGTCAGTTCGCGTCCGTACAACACGACCTCGGCAATGTCGCCTTGCCAGAATTGAGATCCATTTCGTTGCGCCCCAACGCTCAATCCGGTCCCCGTTATGGACAGTGTCTGCACCACGGTTGGGGGATCAGCGCTGACGGCATTAACCCAAGCTCGCAACAAGCCGCTTTTTTCCACCGTGGTCAGCAGGCCATAGGCCGAAGTGCTCAAGCCCGGGGGGGATACGGTATCCAAAAGGGTCGCCCCGAATCTTCCCCAGACAATCGAGCCATCTTTTACAACGCCGTCAGTAGAAGCAGTTAGAGCTTGGTTTGTGGCGCTGGTGCCCAGCATCAAGGCGGTGCGGGTGGTGTTAATGTCGGTGGGGAGAACAACAAGGAACAGGGAAAAATCGCCCGATCCAAGCGCCGGCAAAACCGATCCGCTCCCGTTGACCAACCATTGACTTGTCCCGTTGAAGCGGATTGCCGGTTTGTTGTTGACAGCTAATGTAATGTAAGTTGGCCTCGCGCTACCAGTGGTTTGTCGCGCGTGATAGCCGTTGCCGCTGTCGTCTTGCCAGACAGCCACAGATTGGCCATTACCCGCAGGCATAGTAACGATTCCACTGCCCCCGGCGACGGCGTTAACGCTGGCGAGGTTATTGGCGCCTTGAGCGTCTATCCTTGTGCCACCGGTTTCATCCAAGTTCCACCAGCTGACGAGCTGTGATTTTAGACCGGTCGACAGGCCAGAGTAGGCGATTCCGGCACCGCCATTGTAAAGCGCTTGTCGCTCTGAGCCAGTTAGGATGCGTTTCCAAACTCCGGTGCTGTCCATCCGCGCGTCGGCAAAGGCGTAATTGCCATTATCGCGCGCCCCCAAAGTGAACTCGGCGGCGCCGTCAAACACCCCACCAGCAAATGCGCTAGAATTTACCGCCCCGTCGTTAACTTGGATATTGATTGTGCCGCTTCCAGTGTCGTACCACGCGACAAGAAAATACCACGTGTTCGGGCTGGGCGCTCCGAAGGTGCTGGCCTGCAACGTAGTTTCGTTCAGCCCAGTGCTGCTAGCAGAAAAGATAAAACGGTTAGAATCCCATTTGTACCATAAGTAGTACTCGCGATTTCCGCCCGCTCCAATAAATTTCCCGATAAAGGTATGATGCTGAACTTGGGTACTCTTCATATATACCCAGGTTGCTAGGGTAAAGCTTGTGCCAGCCATCGAGAGCGAAGCGTTGTCGGGAATCGACAGCGACTGGCTACTGACCGACACAAAATCCGCCGCCCCATCGGAAGCAACCGTGCCGTCAGCTCGGAGCCAAAGCTTTAGATCGGCGACTTGATTAGGGGAAAGGTCTTTACTTCCGCTTGAGATGAGGATATTGAGCTCGGCATAGCTGGCTAGCGCCACTAAGCGGTTATTTTGGTCCAGGAAAACTTGATAACCGGTGTCCGCGGTCGTTCCGGCGGTCGGATCCAAGGGGAGATTAGACATGTATTGGGGAACGAGAACCGGCTCAAGATTGACATATCTTAAAACATCGGGGTTGGTACCAATGGTTTTTGGTTGCGAGGTGATACCGCCGGGGTATTGGCCGCTGTTATTCGACGCATAGGTGGTAATCGCTTGATAAATCTCCCGCACATCATGCTGGCGCTGTGAATTACGGGCTTTGGCAAATTGGCGCGCCGGATTCAAGGCAAGTATTATGGCGCTTATGACCAGCGACACAATACCGACTGCGACCATAATCTCAACTAGGGTCAGACCACTCGGCCTTCGATCAACATGCATCACCATCGTTTTATTGTAGCGTATCAACAGTAATATGAAACATCCGCTTTTTGACCGGTCCATTTATCACGCGGACTAGTTAATTCTCCTTAACTATGGAGACTATCTCTTGGCCGATATCTCGCACATTACGGTCCCCAAAGCCAGTTTTCTTGCCGAGCAAGCGGCGGACATCCTCGATTGCCGTCGCGACAGTCTGCCCCCTAGTACCCTCAGCGCCAGCCGCGGCTTTTGGTTGACTCAATGATTAACCGGCTGGCCACCAACCAAGGTGATCGTTCGGTTCATTGCGTCAAATGTCTCGGCTAGTGTCGCGGGATCGCGCGATTCGAGGTTGAGCCGGACGAGAGGCTCGGTGTTCGACCCTCGTACGTTGGCATGCCAGTGTGGCGTTGTTAAGCTAATACCGTCGCGATAATCGGCCAGAGCGTGCGAAAATCGGGTTCCCAAAAGAGCTCATCAGCCGTAAGTGAAAGAAGGTCGGCCAAATGGTCAATGATGGCGCCCCCATACCATCTTTGATGGCGGTCGAGCGTCAAACACGGCCGTACTTATCCTGAAGACGCACAATATCCGCTTCGGCAAAAAGACCGTAAGCAATTTCCAGCCAGCGGCACGGCTTGTCGCGCCCGCTCACGCGGTGAGGCGTACCGGCCGGTATGAAAATGTCTTGACCTTGGGCAAGCGTTGCCGTCGTGTCGTTAATCACAATGTCTAAAGAAGCGTCAAGGACAATCCACCACTCGCTGCGATGGGCGTGTGTCTGCAGGCTAAGCGACTCGCCGGGCTGGACGGTGATGATTTTGACGGTTGTTTTTTCGTTGAGGGTCAGGGAGTCGTAACGGCCCCAAGGCTTAACGACGGTAACCTTGTGGGGTGGCATATCTGGTTTGGGCCTGGCGACTTTGTTCATGTGTTTAATTTAGCATACGCGATTTTGCCATCCGACTAGAAGCTCAGGCTGGCGGGAGTAACCGGGTGATGACGGCGATGGGCGACAAGCTCTCGAACGCCGTCAACGATATCGACTGTTGGCTTGTACCCCAACTCTCGAGTGATTTTATCAATCGACGCCTGCTGTTGGCGAACGTAACCGGTTTTGATCGGATTGTCCACAAATTTAGCCGGAATGCTAGTCCCCATGGCATCGTTGAGAATGTCCATAAGATCGAGCATTGAAGTGGCTTGAGCTGTGCCAACGTTGAATATCGTGAAGCCAAAAGCTTTGGGAGTTTCGATGGCTAACTTGAAGGCCTGAATCAAGTCACGGACATTGGTGAGGTCGCGCGTTTGCGTGCCATCCCCGTAGATTGTTGGTTGCTTGCCCTTCTCCATGCCCCAAATGAATTGCGAAACGAGATTGGCAAAACGGCCTTTATGTTCTTCGCGCAAGCCGTAGACACTCATGAAGCGAAAAGCGATTATCTCCAAGCCGTGTATCTGGTGGTAAATACGGGAACTGTTTTCTTGCGTGTACTTAGTAACAGAGTAGTGATTAGGCGGCGTGACGGTTTGATCTTCTGTGAGAGGAATCGGGTTATTACCGTAGATGGATGAAGTGGAGGCAAACAGAACTTTTTTGGCGCCGTGTCGTTGGGCAAACTCTAAGACATTGATGTGCCCCAGGACATTATTGGCAAACGAGCCACGCAAATCGTTGGCAAACATGGGTGCCGACGAGGCGCCGGCCAGATGGATTACGTAATCCACCTGGCCAACTTTGTCCAAATCTTGTGGATTTTCAACGTTGCCCTCCATGAAAACAACATGTGGTGCTAGGTGGGTTTTCCAACCAAGGAAAAGATTATCAAAGGCAACGACATCGTAACCGTCTTGCCCCAGCTGGTTAGCGGCATTACTGCCCACAAACCCCGCGCCGCCGGTGATGAGAATTTTGGCCATACGTATCCTTCCTCACTCCTTATAAGTAGATATGTTTATCTTGATCCTCCAGGACTGTGATGAGCTTTTTCATCTCGCGAGCATGATGTTTATTAGCCACGAGAATCACGTCGCCTGTATCAACGATGATGATATCTTTGAGACCGAGCGTGGCGATCATTCGCTCGCCACCGTAGATGAGGCACGATTCACACTCGGTTCCAATGTGGTGGCCCTTAGTGATCATGTGATGATTGTTCACTTCTGTCAGCATGTCGTGTAGCGTACTCCAGTCGCCAATATCCGACCAACGCATATCCGAGGGCACGACAAGGAGATTGTCTAGTCGTTCGGTTGCTAAATATTCAAATGATATTATTGGCAGATGACCATAGAGTTTGGCAATAATTTTTTCTTTGTTCTCCTCGGTCGCCTTCGATCGCATTGTCTCGGAGATCTTGGACAAATGTTTGCCCAGCGTGGCGTCAAGTTCGCCCATTAAGTTGAAGAGAGTTGACGCGGCGCAAATTTTGTATCCGGTATTCCAGAGGTATTCCCACGATTCGACAAAACTTTTTGCCGTGTCGTAGTCGGGCTTCTCAACGAACCGATCAACATTAAACACTTCGCCGTCATCGTAGGCCTTAACTTGACTGTTCATCTGGATGTAGCCTAATCCGGTATGAGGAAAGGTTGGTTTAACCCCGATCATAATAACGTGTGAGGGGTAGTCTTCCGCCGACTGAAACCCCACCTTTACCGCCTTGACAAAAGAGTCGCGATTTTTCACTAGGTGATCTGAATAGAAGATACCGACGATCGCGCTCTGATCGCGTTGGAGCAGGGCTGCGGTCGCATAGCCAAAAGCCGGAGCGGTATCGCGGGCTTCGGGCTCCAAAAGAATATTCTGGCGTTGTAGCTCCGGTAGCTGTTCCTCAACTAACGAAAGAAATCGTTTATCGGTTTGAACGAAAATATGACTGGGCGTAAACACCTCGCGCAGCAACTGGTACATGAGTTGCAGCATAGTCTGGTTGCTAAAGAGAGCTTGGAATTGCTTGGGTATATTTTTGCGACTCATCGGCCACAGACGTGTCCCCGATCCGCCGGCCATAATGACGGCGTAGTGATTGGGTTTTACGCGAGGCAAAGTCTTGGTTTCTCGCAAAGAGGTAATTTTTTTCATTGGCATGATGCGACACCTTTCAAAAACAAAACGCCCGAACAAAACTTCCGGCGGGTGACTGTTGGCGTGGCTTTCGCGTCGGAGAACGAAGGCAAAAGAGAACATAGTCATCGTACCACGAACGTGCTGTCGCGTGCAATGTTTTACCCCCCCTTTTCCTACGAAATCACAAACAGGCGCTAGTATCACTTGTGAACTATTGTTGGGGTATCGGAGAGGGTCCACCGGATGATTTGCTACTTTCCGAGCAAAGAACCGTTTTGATGTCGTGAATTTGCGGCGAGTTCAACTTGCCTGACTATCCGAGGTGCTAAAAAACGGGCGTTTAACCCGTTAATTTGATGGTGGACCTGGGGGGATGTACGGTGAACTATCAAGCAATTGCAGAGTACTTAATAACTTGGGTGTAAGTAAACCAGCAATATCTTGGTGAAATGCAAAAGTGGGCTTGGTTATCGAAGAGAAAGCGACTCTTGCTTTGAAGAAACAACTTTTATTGGAAGTAAATTGGTTATCAGCTTCAAGAGTGCAAACCAGAACACTACATTAATAATTATGTTAACGAGGTTGAATCTCTGTAAGTCAGTTTCAGCCGAGGCAAATCCGGCATAATTAGGTTTCTTTTCATCTTTATTTATTGGCTCAAATATCTCTTTTGCTTTATAGTTTACGGGGTAACCGTAATAATGCTTAGTGATAGTTCCCTTGGGCTCCATATTCAAATTACAGGCCGGCGAGTCTAAGCAAAATGGCACATTATCACGCACGTGCCATAAGTTTATTCCTACGCTGAGCGCTAGGCTTACTATGATTAAAATAAATACTTGTTTGGTTTTCATGGCTATATTATACTGCCAGCTAACAAAAAGTAAAGCGTTCGATCCCTATTAAGGTTATTTAAACCATAAAAGCACCAGGTTTTAACCTGATGCTCTGGTGGTGG
>CAYJRF010000022.1:3124-8185 GCA_964372935.1 uncultured Candidatus Saccharibacteria bacterium | reverse complement strand
ATTTTTGCCCGCCCTCGCTTTCCGATTCCAATTTTTTTCCGCCGCCGAATTTCGTATTTCGCTTTGCGAAATGCGCCGCCAATAAGGAGGTTGTGTTTGCCCCGCCCACCCGTACGCACACAACAAAAACTCCCTTGTTAAAATTAAAGAAAAGATGTATCCTAATAATATGATTTCAATATAAGTTAGCATGACACTATTTTATCATAGCAGTATTATAATACAAGTATGGCACAAGAGAATAAAATCGGCAAGAACATAAAGAAGCTAAGACAAGCCAAAGGCTTGTCGCAAGATCGCCTCTCAAAAGCGGCGGATGTTTCTTATAATTCAATTATCAAACTTGAAACTGGCGGGATTACAAACCCAACTATTGAAACTTTGCAAAAAATCGCTAAAGCACTCGAGGTTTCAGTTGATGATTTGATAAAATAACCACAATTTTATGAGCGAAGGAATATCTAACAATTTTGAACCTCGAATCTCACCTCCTAAACCGAGAACTCTTGAATTGTCCGGTAAAAAAGAACGAGAGGGCTTAACGCCGGAAGAAGAAGGCGAACTACGAGGTTTATTTGCCCATCCCGATAATCCAGAAGCTGCAAGCCTATTGCAAAAAGAATACCTCACATCACAAGGAATGGGGCAAATGAGTGATGAAGAACGAGAACGTCTGCGCATTATAAGAATGGAAAAATACCGCCGAGAACATAAAGAAGAACTATCTCAAGATACACCCCCTAAACCAGATGAAGCAAAACAGGCCGAGGCAAGTGCCGCAGAACTGTCCATGCTTCATACACAAGCAAAAATTGCTTCACTTGAAGGACGCTGGGACGGTCTACCAAAAGAGGTTATAGATCGAATGATTCAGGCCATTCCTGAGGATGTAATCGTTTATACAAAAGAGACTTTGCATTTAGTGCCAAAGGATGAGCCGTCCGAAATGGAATTATATTTTTTAAGTAAAATTCAAAATCTTTCCGATTTTAGAAAAGACGATAAACCGGAAGGTGCATTGCGCATAATGGAGAGTATTCGTTGTTTACGGGATAAAATAAGAACCAAAAAATTTTTAGTCGGACTTACCGAGACACTTAATAATATTGATTCATCCGAAAAATCTGAAATAGAGATATGTGATGCCGGCACAGGAGCAATTCCAATTTTAGCGATTTATGCGGCACTCTCTTCAGAAAAGGTTCGATGTACTGCAATTGAACTTAATCCTAATTCTGCTGCAATTGCTCGACAAGTTATAGAAGCTTTTGGATTACAAGATCGTATTAAAATACTACAAACTGACGCAACAAAGTTCGAATCAGAAAAACAGTTTGATTTATTGATTTCCGAAACAATGCATTCTGGTCTCACCGCAGAACCTATGGTGCAAATTTTTTCAAATCTAAAGAAATACTTAAAAGAGGGCGGAGCGGTATTGCCAAGTGCCGTAAAAGTGAGAGTTGCGCTTGTGCCTCTCCAAGATTGGACAAGCCCAAAAGGATTTGTGAAAATTTACGGCAATTTACACCATGTCGTGTCGCCGGACTGGAAAGAGGTCGTAAATTATAAACCCGGAGACGACTTGAAAGAAATCGCATTTGATGTGCCAGTCGAAGATGTGCCGAAAGGTAGTTATTTTGTCCTTGTAACAAGCGAGGTAGATATTGGATCGCAACAGATTGATTCTTATCAATCGCTTATCACAATGCCACAATTTTTACGAGATGCCAAATCTAACCCCGCAATTTTTGATGTTAAGACTGGTGATCGTCACAACACAATTAACGTTAAATATAAGCCGGGAGAGATGTTAGACGGAGTGAGTAAATTTAATTGAGGCGGCGCGCCAGTTTCACTGGCGCGAAATTCGGCGGCGGAGAAAAATTGGAATCGGAAAGCGAGGGCGGGCAAAAATTCCTTCCCCCAACCCCCTTCCTTTTTGCCCGCCCGAGCGATTGGATTTTAAAATTCAAAATTCGGATTTTCGTCAAAAAATGTTCGAACATCAATCAAAAAACACCGCCAGACAGGATTTTGTAGCACAAATCGTCCGCCGCGCTTCGCATGAAGGCTGGTTTGTGTAAGTTTTTTGGCGAAAAAAATGCTTTTATCGATAAGGGCAAAAGAAATTTTTTTCATAAGATTTTTTGAGACAGAAACTCGAAAGAGTTTCTGTTTTCGTATTGATTTTTAATGCTGATTTTGCTAATGTCCACTTAGGATCCGTACCTACAAAACCGAATAGGAGGTTGCCATGGAAGCAACGATGGTTCTGACGATGGGCGAACGTGCCTTCACCCTGCTCGAGCTTATTCGGCGAGCCGCGGCCTACAAGGACTTGAAGCTTAGCGAGGGGGCATCGAGGGCGTATTCTGAGCCGATCACGGAGTACCAACTGGACAAGGAACTGTTGAGGGCACTTGCCGTGCACAACATCAAACGGCAAGGTCGTCCCGACTGTCGAGACGAGATGGTTACTCTCGTGGACGAGAACCCGCAGAAGAAGGTTCCTGGCTGGTTGCCCAGCAACTACTGGAACTTCGAGCTTCTCGAAGGCGACAAGCATACATTCGATCTTCGGATAGCGCTCTCTGTCGGCTTCAAAATCAACACCGAGAAGCGCGGCATCGTGCTTGTGCCACGGGCGCACGGACCGCATGTCTCGGCCGCAGATCAGCTCCCGAACTTCCGAATGTTCAAGGCATTGGTCGAGAATGACGTTGATGCTCCTGCTGTTGCCAGGGAGTTGGCCGCAAGCGATGGGACCGTTGTGATCACCTGGACAGAGCTCGGTCTCGGTGGCATTCGGCGGCTCGCTGATCTCTTCACAGAATTCGCGGCACGCAACGAGACGGTCGCTCGGCTCGGCGGGAACGGAGAGGTTTTCGATCCGCCTCCGAATCCGCGCTACCAGCAACCGGGCGATGAGCTGTTCATTCCGGAACCGGCGCAACCGAGTATCATCCAGAGGTGGCGACAGCAACTCGACGAGCATCGTTCTCACCTCGTCGCGTGATGTCTGCGCCCCAGTCACGAGGGTGTCCTGCCAAGTGCCGGCGCCCTCTTTCTTTTTTGTAAAGAATATTTGTGCGTGCTTCGCACGCTCGAAGTTATATTCCGCCAAAGAGAAACTTAAGATCGGCCGGTCCGCTTCGGTTCCAGCCCCTTTTCTTTCGGCGGACTAACGCGGTTTTTTGAGTCTGATATAATGTGGTCTGGATATGACAGGGGAAAAATCGTTTTTCGCCGACATCGACAAAGCGCTAGGCCTTCCAACGGAAAAATTGATGAAATAAATATGGCTACCGATAAAAAGACCATTAAATCGTATGGCGATTACGCTCTCAAATGGGCGGAAAGAATGCGTAGCGGGGAAAACATCGCCCATAAGTTTTTAGAGAAACCGGCGATGTATAAAAAACTCCCGAACCTGAAAGGCAAGTCCGTTTTATGCCTTGGTTGCGGCACGGGCGAAGAGTGCGAACATCTAAAATCTCTTGGAGCAAAAAGAGTCGTCGGAATAGATATTTCAAACGGGCTGATTGATTTTGGGAAAAAGAGTTATCCCGATTTGGAATTTCAAGTTATGGACATGGAAAAACTGAATTTTGCCGACGACTCATTTGACGTTGTGTTTTCAAGCTTGGCTATCCACTACGTCAAAGATTGGACAAAAACTTTCCACGGGGTTTATCAGATTTTAAAAAAAGGTGGAACGTTTGTTTTCTCTACCCACCATCCGGTTAAATGGGGCGCGAGAGTAACCCGATCAAAAGAAAAAGATTCGTTTTTAATTGGATATGAGAAATATCAATCCGGCGATAGGGAAATTTTTGGCGACTACTTGAATACCAGAAAAATTGATGACATTTGGTTCAACGAATTCAAAATCAGTTATTACCATCGTCCGTTGTCGGAAATTATTGGCGACATCCTAAAAAGTAATTTTGTCCTTACGGATTTCATTGAGCCAAAACCACTTAAATCAGTAGTAAGGGAAAAACCGAATTTTTACGATATTCACTCAAAGATTCCATTGTTTATGATATTCGAGTTGAAGAAGTAACTTGCCGACCCGCTTTGCGAAGCGGGTCGGCAATGTCGGCGATTCCGACCGAAACCGAAGTTGGCCGGGCCGGAATCAGGGGGCGGGCGGCGTTGGTCAAGACGACGCCAAGGACAGGTTAAGCCTGTCCAGAGCTGTCACAACTTCGCGAAGACTCTCGATGCCGAACCGCCCTATCTTCTGGAGCTCATCTGGGGATCTCTCAACCAGCTGCCCGATCGTCCCAATTCCTGCTTTCCGTAAGCAGTTATAGACGCGGGGCGAGAGATCAAGCTCTCCAAGTTTGAGGGCGAGAGTGGCGGCGTCGGGCGGACGCGCGAGCTCCAAGAGCTTCAAGAGTCGATTGATGTCGACGAGAGGATTGAACGCAATCACCTCAACTAGCGCCAATCTTGCCTCGGCCGCTGCCGCTCGGGCTACAGCCGCCTTCTCGAGTTCCTGCGCGTCAAGCATCGTACTTCTGCAGGACGACACCCTGCACCGCATTAATTCCAACCTCCCCCAGACCTGAGCGGGGGCCTCCTTAAGGACATACTCGAACAGCGGCATATCTCGGAGCAGAAAATCGAATGATTGGCACACAGCCGTTATGATCTTCTGGCGATCGGGCCAAGCTCCATCCTTCAATCCCTCCAGCAAGGCCAGGGCGACCCGCGGTACGGAGGCAAAGTGGCACACGACCGCATCTGTCGTGCCCAGAAGGGCTAGAGCGCGCCCATCGTCTGAAGACGATTGGCGGTCCGCCCCAGCTTGGTATGCCCGAAGGGCCTCCAACAACGGCTGGAGCAAATCATTGGTGATCGCCTCTTCCTCGATCATTTCGGCGGCATAGGGGTCCGCCCCAAGAACGATCCTTAGAGCCGAGAACACCTCGTCCGAAAGTCTGGGGTCAGCCCCACCGGTATTCGTCCTCATATTTCCCCCCTTCTCGTCCAAGCAAGCGATATGAGCCCTAATAAATCGCCCAAGTCTTTTCGGCGGCGGGATAATTA
>CAYJRF010000022.1:0-3024 GCA_964372935.1 uncultured Candidatus Saccharibacteria bacterium | reverse complement strand
CAAGCGATATGAGCCCTAATAAATCGCCCAAGTCTTTTCGGCGGCGGGATAATTAGGCGATCCGGCGCTGACATTGTCTGTGATTGAGATATGGCGGGCGGTCTGATACCTTTAAGAAGGTGTCTACCATCACTGTCATGCTTTTGGGGGAAGCGAGCAAAGTATGGATACAAACACACCTCGGCCTGGGGAGGAGAGGCGTGAGCTAAGGCGTTGTGTGCCGTCCGAGGAGGGACTGGCGCGACTGGCCAGACTCGTACCGGCTGACTGGAGCAGAATGTCCGGCGAGCTCAAGGCGACTAGGGCGATGGTTGATTCCGGCGAGGCCGTAGAGAAGACGGGCTATGTGATCCGCTCGGTTTACGACGGATCGGTATGGGTCAGAGGAGAAGGGCTAAATGGCCTCATTCCGCCCAACCTCCTTGCCATGATAGTCGAGAATCGGCGACCCGGTTACGTGGTGTTCCGTGAGGCGGGAATGGAACCAGCTCGATCTTTGAGCGAGGTGCGGGAGATCGCTCTGGGGCTTGTCGCTCTGGGCTACTATGGGATTCTCCGTTTCTACAACGGCAGTTGTTGGGTGGAGTTTGCATTTCCCCACGCGATGCAGGACTTTGGGACAGTGACGCTCTCTTGGGTCGCGGGAAGAGAGCAAGGATGCGGCCTCGGGCTGCTCCTAACTGCGTGTCAAGAGCTAGCTACTATCCAGGGCATGTCCTCGGGGCGATCGCCAAGGGAGTTGCCTGTGGCCGGCTAAGGGGAAGCGGGATGTTTCCGGGGCGATGCCGGCACGGCATCGCCTTTTTTTCGCCGAGTGGACCGCCCGGCCCCAAAAGAGACGCCAGCCGGTTTGTGCCGCGCCACCAAATGTGAGCATAATGACCATGCGAGCGAAAAAAAGGAGGACAAAATGGATACGATCGGCTGGGTGATGGATTTGCTCGGGCTGCTATTGGCCATTATGGTATTCGGTGTCGGGGTCGGCGGAAAAGCCGATGCCCACCATCTCGACATCGTTAACGTTTTGGGGCTGGTGCTTTTCGGCTGGGGAATCGCGACGTTGAGCGGCACGACGGCCGACATTGACCAACAAACAATGACCGGCTTTATGCATCTCACTGTGGGCGCGCTGATGTTGGCGACCGGTTTTCGCCACTACCACGAATTGAAATAATTCGATTGCGGGCGAATATCCGGCGCGGTGTGGGATTTGTTGGTAAGATAGCGCCATGAGCCTATTTTCCCAAAAGTTTGTTCCATCCGACGGTTTGAATAAATTGATCAAGGATTTGCGCGCCAATGGCCGCGTGATCGTTTTGACTAACGGCTGTTTTGACATCCTCCACATCGGGCATGTTCGGTATCTGGAGCAGGCTAAATCGCTGGGCGACGTCCTGATTGTGGCCTTAAACACCGACGACACGGTGCGGAAACTAAAGGGAGCCAATCGTCCGATTAACCTCGAGGCCGAGCGGTCGGAGATGATTGCCGCTTTGGCGAGCGTTGACTACGTTACCCTGTTTGCCGACAACACCCCCGAACGGATTATCGAAATAATCCGGCCGCAATATCACGTTAAAGGCGGCGACTATCGGGTCGAAGACATGCCGGAAGCCCCGCTCGTCCGGTCTTTGGGCGGCGAGGTGGTGATCGTGCCTCTCGTGCCCGACCGTTCCACTTCCGGACTAATCCAGCGAACGCGGGAAACACGCATCGCCGTCACCCGAGGAGAAGAGACGTAACGTGAGACCGCCGCAACCTATTTGGCAGTCCGTGGTGTTGGTGATCGTGATTTTTTGCGCCCTGGGCACGATTTTGGTGATTTTTAACCGAGACAATCAGCGCGAGCTTAATCCCCAAAGTCCGCCGAGCGTCAACACCGACAATGTTAGTAGTTCAGCCAGTGGGTGAGCCAACGGATAAAAGAGAATCGCGAGCGTTCGGGCACCTCTTGGCGCAGGCGAGAGCGAATTGATCCAAGGTCGCGCTTGTTAACCACGACATTAAGGGGGAAAGACATGGGGTAATTCAAATAAACGACGAGGATGGAATGGTGCCGGTAGGTTTCTAGCTCGAACGAGTGAATTTCACTTAGCCGAATAAGTTGGCCGTCAATCGTTAAGCCGTCGCGGTTCAAACGATAGTCAATAACGCGCGGCTTGTCGTCGGCCTTGGCCAGAAAAACCCAATACAGGAGAACGGCCACCACTACTCCGCCCCAAGTCCGCGTTATCATAAACATGGTAACGGCGATCCCAAAAAACCCAAACACCGTCGCGTGCCACACCCAGGTTTTGCGACGATAAAACGATTGGGGGGCGCGCCACGTCACGGCGCCCGCGGCCGGTTTCATGATGCCACTATAGCACGATTTCGCGCTTCGACCGAACGCAGTGTTGTCTGTTTGGCTGGAGAGTACCCCTCAAAAAACCGCCAAGACAACCGTCTTGGCGGTCGGACTGTCCCGACTCCGGCCTACTGGGGCCTCGGCGGGGCGTTGGCATCAAGATAGGCAACGATCCGTGAAAAACGCAACCTTAATGAGGGGGGTCAACGTAACACTCCGGGGTATCGGGGGTCTTAGCACAGGCGTAAGCGTACGCAAACGGGTACAGAGGATTCACGGGGGGCTCGGGTTTCTTTTCCGACTTCGGCAGACCGTTCCAACACCAGGTGCAGATACCGGCAGAGCCGCACTTCCAACCGTAACCTTCCCCAACTCGGTAGATAATCCCGCCAGAGTCGTTCGGCGGAATGGGATGCCGACAACTAACGCAGTCCATCGGTCTCGCTCCTTTCAAGGGTCATCGTCTGGCCTGACCGTATCTTAACGGCTCGAGGATGTAAATGGCCGGAAGAGTAACAATCTAAGTGGCCCAAGCTGGCGGTCGGGATAAAGTTTATAAAGAAAAAGAGCCCCGGTGGAACATTTTGGGTCCACAGGGGGCTCGTAGGGTCGGCGACGGCGCGGCGAGATTACCTATTGCGGCCGTGGGCCAGCGCCAAGCGCCAAGCGCCAAGCGC
>CAYJRF010000021.1:0-8438 GCA_964372935.1 uncultured Candidatus Saccharibacteria bacterium | reverse complement strand
GCGTCCAATCATCGACAGTCAAGCGGTATCGTTCGCCTTGATGTTCAAATAGTTGAGGTTGGGCAATGATTCGATTGCCCCTTGTCTGCTGTTGGAATTGAACAGGGATTTCTTGCCCAACTAACGCCTGCTTCATCGATTCAACTTTTTCTTCGAGAGATCGCTCTGGTTGCGAGGGTGTTGGCTCCGGAGATGGCGCCGGTTGAGCTGTTGCCGCTTTTGTTTCTGGCCGCTCTTTGACCTCTTTGATACGGGGACGATGTTCTTTCAAAAATTGATCAAGCCTGAGTGGTTGTGGTTCGAAGAAGATATGTTTTTTTTCATCAACCGAGAACTTTTTAATAACTACAATCCGATTTTGGCTCGGATCAACGCTGATTATTCGGGCTAAAATAGGTTTGTTTTCTTGGTCATAGAGTGGTTTACCATTGGCATCAATCTTTTGCCACTCAGGGAATTTATCAGTTTTGATTTCTCCATTAGGGGCTACGCTAAAAAATTGGGCTAATCGGTCCGGCTGGCCTAGCCATCCTGCCGGAAGATCACTAGGGCCTTCTGGCATTATTACTCCTAGCTCATCGGCTCTTTTTTGCAATTTCTCCGGAGTCCATTGCTCTTCCTCAGGCTTTGTCGGTGCTGGTTCGGGAGTTGGTGGTTTAGGAATAGTGTCAACAACCTGACGGCGCTGGGACTCGGCCATTCGGGCTTGATATTGCTCTCGAGCCGTTCGGGCCCGTTCCTCGGTTTTTCGGCCAAAAACAGCCGCAGAGAAGGCGGCCATCAAGACTGGCGCGCCTCTTTCAACGGCTGTTGCCACCCCGATCTTCCAGGCTGGCTCACCCAAGAGATGGGTAAGCTGTCCACCGCCGATGCCAGCTGCTTTCTCGGCAGTCGTGTAGGCGAAGTGCCAAGCATCACCGACCTTAACCACCTCGTGCATGATTGATTGATTAGGCACTTTATGCCACAAATCAATATCAATCGGGGCAAAGCGGCCAGTCAAAAAACCATGCAGTACCCCAGCGCCTAAACCGCCAATTTCGCCGACGGTCTGGAGCCTCGATCGCAATTTATTGAGTTGTTGCTGCTGTTTTTCAAAATTTTCTTGAGCAAGTTTTAATCCCGTCACGACTGACTTTTCACCCTGTCGGTAATAAATATCAGTAATTTGAGTCATCAATTCGGCTTTCTTGGCCGGGTCTTCGGTCTGGCTCACTTCAGCCGAAAGCCGTTTGAGTTCATGCCACCGCTCCTTTTCCGCCTCCATGACTTTACGGCGAGCTTCTCGTTCGCCACCGGTCAATGAATCAACCAATTCGGCAGTCCCCCGACCGGCCATTGAACCAAAAATGACCCCGCCAGCCGCCGCTCCGACGCCACCGGTTAAAACGCCCAATATGGCGGCCACGCCAGTGGCGGCGACGGTCCGACGGTTAAAGACGGTCTGCAAGACTTTCCGGCCTGCTTCAGCGCAGCCATTCCAACCGGTTCGGCGAATTTGGCCATCCTCATCCACCCGAAAGTCTCGCTCGCCTGCCAAAAATTCTTTGACTCGACCCAGAAAACCCTCGCCGTATTTTTTAATCCGTTCGTTTTGAAAAAGTTGCTGGTAAGTGGCGGCGTTGGTCAAATGGATTAGCTCTTCAGCGTTACGAGGACCACGGCGAAGAATCTCCTGAATATCAGCTACGCGCTCGAGTTTTTCTCGAGCCACACTAATTACGTTTTCCTCCGCCCGAATTTTTTCAATTGTTCTTCTGGTTTCTTCGAGTCCGTCGGCCGTTTGATTGTTTTCAGGTAATGATGGCGAAGGTGGAGGTGAAATGTTTAAATCCGGGGTTTGGGGTTGTGGATCGGTTGGAGCCGGTGATTCCGGGGGAATCGGCTGGGTTGGATTGTTATCTGGATTATTAGGCGTTGAAGCTGCTGGTGTTGGCAAGAGATTGCCAGGTTGTTTGGCTGCTTGTTCGGCTTTCACGGCAGCGGCGATTGCCTCCCAATCGCGTTGATTAGCAGCATCACCGACTGGTTGATCGGGCTTCTTTAGCTCTTCGGAGTTGGTTGGATTGGAATTGACTGGCGATGACCGTTCGGCAAACATAGGCAGTTATTTCTTTTTGGCTAAAATAACCAACAAAATAATAGCAATCGCAATGAGGGCGCCAAAAATATAGAAAAGCATATCTGATGATTAAGGGTTGGCTTGGTCAATCGGTTTGGCTAGCTTAACCATTTCTGCTTTATACATTAAGGCCTCTTGGAGTTGGAGTTGGGCGACATCAATGCCGCGGCCTTTAAGAAACCGATCGATCTGCTGGTTGTCGCCAGTCTCGGCTAGCTCGTGCCACTCCTTTAGATCTGGTTCTGATAGTTGATCAGCTACTCTGGCAATCACTCGATTTTGGATCGTATCGAGCATTTTGGCATAGAGCTTTTGTCTTTTTTTTTTAGGCAAGCCACTGGCGCCCATCAGTTCGAGAATATCTTTATTTAAGATCTCGCCGTCACTCACCGATTGGTCTACCCCCCCTGTTTGAGTCTGAAGTGTGTTTTGATTCATACAATCTCCTTTTGTCAAATCATATAACAGTTATTGACAGCTGTCAATTTTTTTGCTATACAGCGGGCGCTGTATGATTGACGGTTTTTTAGCCAATAATCGTCAATCATACAAAATTTTGATCTAGAAAAAATTGGAGGAGGAGTACGATGTTACAGGTAGTACCGAGTTTGGAATCGGTACGTCGAGAATTCGACGCAACGGAAAGTCGTATGGAGCGGCTTGAACGGTCGCTTGGCGCCCTCACAGGGCGGGTGGATCGGTTGGAGAGACCAACAACTTCCGAAGCCGCTGAGAGCGCTGAAGCCAAGCAACTGCAGGATCAGATTCTGCAGTTGACAGCCGAGAAGGACAAGATCACGAAGGAACGTGACGAGGCGGTGAAGACCGCGCAGGAGGCGATCGAAAAACTCCGTCAATTCCTCGAGACGGAGACGGCGGTGGCGGCGTCTGCCGAGCAAGCCGAGACCCACGCCGCCCCCCGCATCGCCCGGCATCGTCCGGGTGGGATCCGCATCCGTAAGCTCGGGGCCCCGCGGGAGGGGCAGAGCATGCTCGACAATCTTTGGCGGATCTGGTTCCTTGAGGCGGTCCCAGACCGCCTCAAGGAACAGATCTCCTGCGACCCCGACTTGTACCACCTCCTCTGGAGCGACGCCCAGGACGCGGCGATGGTCCTGGAGGAGGATTTTGCCCGCGAGGGCGATGTTCGAGAGGTCTGGCGGAAGACGATCACAGATCGTCTCCGCCACCTCACTTAATCTCGCCCCCTGCCCCGCGCAACACCACTCACGTTGCCGGGGCATTTTCTTTTTATACGCAAAGCCCCGACAGAATATTTTCTTGCGGGGCAATTTTTTATCTCGTGAAAAGAGGCTTAAAATTGATAGTATTTATCAATGAATTTTTGTTTTTCGGACGGATAGTGAAAAGGTATGATGAATTTCGGCCTCACCTTGTCGAGTGCCCAATCATGATCGCCGCGAAAGCCGTGCCCGGAAACCGCGAGCTTCGGAATTGCGATTAAATTGGGAGCAGTGATGCCGAGTTGATCATCCATTAAATCAGAAACGAAGACATAACCCTTGGGTACCTGTTCGAGCAAATTGGCAACCATCAGCCGTACCGTTGGCATACTGCCTGGAATCGGATTGCAAAGCAATCCAAATGAAAAATCCGGCAGGACCCGAAACGGCCGGCCGTCGCCTCGCGAAAGCCGCTCAAGCACGGAGTTTTCCGGGCCGTAGCAGCCGGTCGCCAGCATCAGAAACCGATCATAAAGCAAAGTCTCATCGCTATGACCGTTTTCTTCTTGCAGCCAGCCGGCGCTTTGGGCGAGGGCCACGTGCTTTCGCATAGTTCTTCCTTGGACGAGAAACTGATACTTGCCTAAGGCGGCCTTAAAAATGTTCTCCTCTCGAAACGTCGAGGAGGAAATGCAGCTGACAATTAAGCTGCTAGGCGCCATAGCGAGCATCTTTTCAATGGCTGGAATTGTCTCGTCCTCGGAAGGCGAAAACCCTTCGCGGTCGCAGTAGAGGGTGTCGATGACCATGACATCAACTTGATCCCGCCACAGCGCAAGCGACTGCTCGAACAGTTGGGTTAACCCTTGGGTTTGCAGGCAATCAGCTTTCTTGTAATCCAATAGTAAACAGAGCGTGTCGTACCCCGAGGTTATCCGTCGCCGTGGCAGCCGCGCCACAAAATACCGGTTCTGCGGCACGTTGTGCGGCGACTGGCGCATGTAAACCTCAAATTGGCCGACATTCATCAGGCCTTCTTCATCGTACAATCCATAAAAATGAGGAATACTGAATCGCGACCCTTCAAATAAACTCATCACAAATTGGGTCGTGTAGGGCGAGCTGATGATCGGTGGAACGTGAATCCGGCTACCTCGACGGCGTTTTTGACGCTTCTGCATTTCCTTGTAGAGCCAAGGAATGTCGCCGACGTGATCAAGATGGATGTGGGAGGGCACGACCGCCTCAACACCATCCCAGATACTTTCGATCTCGCCGTAAATTTCTTCATCGTCATTAGTAATTTTACCATCGCCTTCAAGGGCTAATGACTCGCTAACCGGCATACCCCAGTCAAAGATGATGCTCTTGCCAGAAATCTTTGAGAAGACGCGAAAACGATTTTTGCCAACCTGAGGATAAATGTGCGGATGTCCGCCGTAGCAGTACAAAGCCGAATCATCGGATTCCCAAAACAGATACTTTTGAGACACGATTGACTCTCCTTTTTTCGAAAAATCAAAGAGAAAAAAATTTCAAAGATCAAAACTGGATCTTTAAATTTACCAGAACCCTTGACAAAAGTCAAATTGTATAATAAGTATGACATTGCACATTTGGAAAAAAGGTTTCGGTAATCGTCTGACGGTTGCGAAGCGCGTATCGGCTTTGG
Source organism: uncultured Candidatus Saccharibacteria bacterium (assembly GCA_964372935.1). GTDB lineage: Bacteria > Patescibacteriota > UBA1384 > 2-12-FULL-50-11 > DASWYB01 > CAYJRF01. The sequence goes on along the minus strand of CAYJRF010000021.1, from coordinate 3,460 downwards.
TTAGCGGTCTTGATAATCGTATTTAAGACGACACCGGCCTAACGAGATCGCATCGTTCCGGGCAAACGTTTGGCTGTCACCCTGGTTGCTGGTTGCTGGTTGCGGGTGACTGTTAGCCGTTTGTTTGGAACTTGACAATTTCCTTCTTTGGGCCAAGAAGGCAAAAACATGGCCTGTCGAGCCGGCGGCACTGACCGTATATATATATTCATTGTCATTCTGGGCCGATGGTCGAAGAATTTCAATCCGAGATCCTTCGGTCACGCTCAGGATGACAAATGAAAATTTTTGTAGGAGGTGAACCCGCCTATTTCGGGATATACCCGAGGGCGGGGAAGTACATGGCTGAAACTACTGTAGTAGAGGACAAGCCAGCGGAGCCTGCGACCGACGCACAAACGGTCCCGGTTACCCTGGCGGCACCGGTGATTGACGAGCCGGTGGAGGACGCCGCGAAAGCGGACGAGCCTGCCCCGGCGACGATCGAACAGTGCCTCGCCGAGATCGAGGAGCTGGTCCTAGGTCAGGACCAGGCGCTAGATGACCACGGAAAGCGCCTCACCGATCTCGGAAAGCGCACCTCGGCCCTAGAAGAAATTTTCTCGGGCATCGAGGAGAAGGACCTCTCGCCCGAGGTCAAGCGCGCGGTCGCGCTGGTGGACTTAAAGTACCGAACCGCTGCGCTAAGGCTCGGGCAGCAAACCCTTGAGAAAGCCGCCGCTGCGGAAAAAAACGCCGAGGAAGCCAAGAAATTGACGACCGAGGTGAAAGCAGAAGTCGTAACGGCGGTGGCAGCGGCGACCTCGGCGAAAGCAGAAGTCGACCAGGCACTTGCCGACATTCGGCAGGCGCTCGACGCGGTCGACTTCGTCGGGCAGGCGCTCGAGCAGGTGGTAAAGATCGGCGAGGCGGTCGAGAGCGCCGAGCAACGGCTGACCTCGAAAGAGGCAGAACTGGAAGACAAGGTTGAGAAACTCGAGCAGATGCTCGCCTACTACAAGGATGGGTACGAGTCAATCTTGGCGACTGTCCAAGCCGCCTCGGTGGACACGCAAAAGCCGCGTGTTGTGCCGGTACCTGCGGTACCTGCCGCCGAGGCACCCGCCGCTGCCCCGGTCGTCGAAGAAAAGCCGTCGCCACTCAGATGGCGCCGGCAGTAAAGGAGGTGGTTTCCATGCCACGCCAAGACAGCCTCCGGGCGGTCTTCACCGAAATACTTGGCGTGGAGCCTCCGGAGTGGGTCGAGAAGATCGAAAAAAAAGAGGAATCGTCGTCGGTCCAACAGCCACGACAGCGACCGACTGACCGAGTCCGAAAGGACCGGCGCGGTTCCTCAACGATTGTTCAAGCTCCTCCTCCCCCTCTCCGCCACTCTTTTATTGAGTGGTGGTGCACCTGGTTCGGGATTACCGAAGCACCCCAGTGGCTGCAGAGGCTTTATCCCGCGCCGAAGCCGCGGTACACCGCCCTCGAGTTCGAGAGCGGAGGGGAAAAAGAGGAGTTGTCGGTCATTCAACTTCCCGGCAAAGCCGAGAAACCGCCAAGCTGGGGCGACGAATGGCCGACTCGACGTCAAAAGCGTCTTGCGAAGAAGTCTAAAGACCGGGCCGGCAGAATGATGGTCACGCGGATCGAAACTGAGCGACGATTCGACGACAACAAAGGTTGTAAAGTTGTCGTCGATCAGTGGAAGGTCCGAGAGACCATCAGGATTGGCGTCCCGACGGTCGTCCATAACTTGGACTACCGGCGTGGCGTCAAGCCAGGGGAAGTGGTCTTCCGGCTGCTGGGGTCAAGGGATCCCAAAACTCGCAAGGTAACCGAAGTTCATGGTTATCTTGTCAGTCAAGGGATCGAGATCCTGCCAAGCCAGGAAGCGTTTCTCGCTCGGGCCGAGCAAGACGAGAAAGTCGACGGGCTCCTGGTCACCAAAGGGCTCAAAAAGCCCGGATGGCTGGCTGAGGGAGAGTGGGAAGCAAGACAAGGGGACCCGCTCTTCCAGGGGCTCAATCGAATTGACTGGACCCCTTTGCGCGGCTCCAAGAATCCGGACTTGGAGCGCAAATTTTTTGTTCGGGAGCTGACCCCCCAGCCAGCGGCGCGAAAGGCTGAAAAGCCGATCGTGTTGCCGGCTCGGCAAGGGATCTCTCGCGAGAGAGCGCTCGAGATTGCTCGCAAAATCGCTCTCGAACCGCGAGATCCCTACTGGAGCGTCGGCCCCGCCAACACCCTAACAATCGGCGAGTTCTGCCCGCAGTTGGCAGAGCTAGCCGAAAGACTCCAAAAAAGGAAGGTGAATTGGTCCTGGCGGGGGCGATCCGGATAGTCGCTATCCAGGACATGTACCATGAGGTTTTTCCAGTTTATGCGAGAGGAGGTCCCGGCGACGGCGGTCGTCGAGTTCCTGAACGACGCCGTTGATCCGGACGTGCCCCTTTCTGATCTGCAGCAGGAGGGGGTCGAGATCGACCAGCAGTTCCGCGACGCGCTGACCCAAGCGCTTTCGGACGGCGCGGACCCGGCGGACGTCGATGGTTTAGAGGCGGCAGTCAATGCCGTCCTCAATCCGCCGCCGCCGACGAAGGCGGAGCCCATCTGGGCGAAGTGGCGGAAAGCCGAAACAACGCCGCCGCCGGTGACCACGCCGCCCAAGACTACGGCAGCAGCCCCCCGCGCGGCAGCAACGCCGCCGGTAAGCGAAGACATCCGTCGGTGGGATCCCGACGATGTCGAGGTTAGTCTGTTTACACTCGCGCAATCCTTGTTTGTAAAACACGGGTTGCGGCATTTCGAGATTACCACAAGTCAGACAAGGAGGTGGGTGGATGAACAGAAAAAAAGAATCTTCGCCAGCGATGAGCCAGTTTTCTGGGAAGATGTCGTCAAGGAAGGCGACAACCGCTATGAGGCGATCGCAGCTCGCTTAAGAGTGCGGTCGGAAATCGTCGGGGCCCTAGCCGGGCGGCGGCTGAGCCAGGTTTTGCTCGACGGCGTTGTCACTACTCGCCAGAGAGCGGATAGTTTTCCGTTCTCGATTAGCGAGTACGTCGAAGCCGCCTACGCGCTCGAGCAGCAGGGGCACGCGCCCGACCAGATCGTGAGCGCCCTGAAAATGGGCATCGCACTTCACGATCTGGACCGGGGGTGCCGTGCGATCCTGGCGGTTCCGCTGTCGGCTACGGCACCAGCGCCTCGCCAGCCGAGCCAGCCGAGCCCGCCGATCGGCAAGGCGAAGGCGGGTGCGGGCTTCAAAGCCCGCTGGAACCGGAAGTAATAAAACCCGCCTGTCGTGAGCTATCAGACGAAAAGTTCACGACGCGCCCGACGCAGGGCATCCGGCCACGGCCGGCGGGGAACGATAACTTTTCCGGGTCTGGAGCAATTCCCGGTGTTTGAGGAGGGGGTGAAACAGATAATCCTCCTCAATGAAACTTTGGGCGGGCCGGGGCAGCGGTCCGCC
>CAYJRF010000020.1:0-10229 GCA_964372935.1 uncultured Candidatus Saccharibacteria bacterium | reverse complement strand
GGACTGGACGTGGGGGATGTCGGCGCAGTGTCGGGACCAGCCCAAGGATTAATAATCGACAGGTACGGCGTCCCGCCAGCCCCTTGGGGAGTAAAGCGAATCGCCAGCGACACGCCCTGCCCCGTCGGGTCGGCGGTAATCGCTCGCAGGGAAAGGCCGGTGTTCGTTATCGCGCCAGTTTGAACCGCCTTCACGTAAGTCGTAACATCCAAAACTAACAGATAGGCCGCGACTGGATCGAGAGATTGGGCCTCGATGACCTGGGTGTCAATATCGCCGACGACCGCCGGCTGGTTGTTCCAGGTAACGGTTTGAGGATTAAACACGTTAGCCAGCTCCTTGACGGTGACCGTCACGATCGCTCCAGCATTGTCCGGCGTGGGCGGAGTGGCTAGATAAACGGGGAGAGTCAAAAGAATTTGGCGCGCTCCGACTGGCAGCTGGTCAACCGGAAAATGAATCAAGCCGTAAGACTCATTTAGGCCGTCGAGCGTTGGGTTGGCGTCGTAATTCCCCACCACCACCGCGCCCACGTCGCCAAAATTACGATCCGGGTCGGCCGAATCGACCATGGCGGCTTGATCCAAGGACACAAGTGTCTTGACACCGTTGTACGCCGACTGGGTAATCAGGCAGGTTGCCGGTGTGGCTGGAGCGGTAAGACGATGATACATTTTGCCAAGGCCGGCGACCCAAATATCGGACGACCCGAGCGCTAGGACGGCGTTCAGGTTGCCGATTACGGCGTCCTCTCGCCACGCCGCGCCGTCCCAGTGAAGGATGGTATTACCGACCGCCCAGGCTTCGTTAACGCTCGCGCCGTCAATCGCCCGCAGGACGGTTTCGCTCGGCGTCACCACCGGGCCGAACGCGCCACTTTGGCGAAAAACATTGTAGGCCGACGGCGGCGCGGTGGCTTGGTCGGGGTAGATATAAACTCGTGAACGTGATGGGCGAGTCAGCCACTGGTCGCTCGGACTGGCAAACCATAACCGATAAGAAGAGGTGGCGCTGGACAAATTTGACCAGCCGGAGGGGTCGCCGAGGGTGGTGTTTAAATTCTCGAGCCCCCCGGACGCGACGTCGCCGGTGGCGCCGTTCCAGGTCACCATCACCGTGTCGATGGTGGCGCCCGTCGTCTCCTCCTGGCCGGTGAGATTGTTGATCGTAATAGTTCCCCCAACCCGCCGTTGTGCAATAGCCCAGAAGGTTGGATCAACGTCTGGATCGCCGCGAATGTCTAAAATGTCGTAGCCGTCGAGGCTATCGTTAATCGTCGGCCGGCTCCAGTTGGCGCCGTCAAACATTACCAGCGACGCTGTTTCGCCACTGCCACCAACCCAAACCCGCGACGGCGAATCGCCCCAAACCGCCGCGAAACGCTCCGCGGTCGCGGCAAATATATTATCGACGGCGGTCTCGCGATTCCAGTTGGCGCCGTCGTAATGATACACCCCGTCGCCCACGGCCCAAAGGTTGCCGGCCGCGCCCCACACGTCAATCAGATAACCGTCGGCCCGTAAACTGATCGGTGTCACGTCGCGCCACGCCACCACGCCCCCAATGTCGGAGTAGCGATAAATTCGCCGACCACGCGCATTCACGCCCACGGCCGAGCCCACAGCCCAAATATCGTTCACCCCAAAAGACCAAAACGCCGCCACTTGCTCCGACGCTGGCCAGGAATTGCCGTCGAGAGTGATCGGTTGCCAATCGCTGTTGATCTGGGCTTGGCACCGTCCCACCGTCGCCACGAGACCAGGCTTGGTTATCGCCAAAACGCTCACCACGCCAACGGCGAGACACCAAACCAGCGCTCGAGACCGGATTTTCGAGAGCCATCGCGTGCCGCCCAGCTGAAACCTAAAAGCCACCCAAAAGTCCCTCCCTCGCTATCAGTATACGTAAAACTGGCCGAAAGGGAAAACGTTAATCTTTAATCTTCAGGACGTTTTTAACCTTGTCGAGGAGAGCTTCGGGCGATTCAATGTCCGACTTTTCGATGTAGTCAACGGCGCCAGCCTCGAGACTCTCCTGTTTTCCTAATTCGGTAATCAAGGCGCTAAAAATTACGACTGGAATAAACTTGATCGCGGCGTCGGCTTTGAGTTCTTTGAGCATGGCGCGACCATCCATCTTGGGCATCATAATATCGAGTAAAATTAGCGTCGGATGGTACTGTCGGGCCATGGCTAACCCTTCCACGCCGTCGTTGGCGGTATAGGTTATAAATCCCGAGTCCTTAAAAAACGTCTGGTAAATGTCGCGAATTGCCGAGTCGTCGTCAACAATCAGGATCGAGTAACCACCATGAGCCGTTTTGTCCATGCGCCTCCTTCCAACCGCCAGCCAAGCGATTATTTTTTCGGGAGACGGAATATTATTTCCGTCCCTTGGCCTTCCCGACTGCGAATTGCCACCTCCCCCTTGTGGGCCTCTATTGCCAGCTTAACGAAGTAGAGTCCCACCCCGGCCCCGCGCGTCTCCACCGACAGAGGTTCACTCCCGCGATGAAACGACTGGAACAGGCGGTTGATCGTGTCCTGACCCATGCCCTTCCCGGAGTCTTTAACCGACACCGTCACCGCCGTCGCGCTATCGGTTATGGCAACGGTAATCGTCCCGCCCTTGTCGGTAAACTTGATCGCGTTATCCAGCAGGTTGTCCACCACCTGGTATATTTGCCCCTCGTCTCCGCTAATAATAACATGGTTCGATTTTGTTGCAATCGCGATGTTAATCCCTTTCTCTTTGGCGCGCGTTTCTTGATCTCGCACCACGTTTTGGATCGCTTCCAAAATATCGAACGGCTCGCGATTAAACTTTGGCCGCTCGCCCTTCAAAATGGAGATAGACAAAAGATTTTCGATTAGGGCATGCAGTTGTTGGCCGCGCGAAAAAATGTAATCAACGAACTTGCGGCTGGCGTCCGGCAGACCGGCCTCTTTTTTGAGTGAGCTGATGGCGCTCATGATTACGCTCAACGGAGTGCGCAAATTATGCGACGCTAAAACGATAAATTCATTCTTCCAGGCCTTTTCGTCCTCCAGGCTGGTGATGCGCTCCGAGAGCGTTTCAAAGGCGTTATTGAGATTAAGGGCTAACAGCCCGATTTCATTCCGGCCGCGAATGCCGATGCGATGTCCCAAATCGCCCGAAGCAATGGCGTTGCTGTCGGCGCGAATCTGGTCGATTGGCTTGACGATCAGCCGTGTCAACAACAGGAAAAATATTACAAAGGTTAGTGGTATCGCCACCGTCAATAGTCCGACCAGAGAAGCGATAACTTTCGCGGTTTGCGCCCTGACGCTGTCGGTGTTGGCTATAAAAATGACCGAATAGACATGATCGTCGCCGGCGTCAAAGTAGGGGTGCACCAGTATCGGCGGATTGAGTTGAAAGAACTGGCTACTTCGGCTCAACCGAATCGCTTCGAGAAGACGCGGATCGGTTAGCGGCTCGGAGATAACTGCCCGTCGCAATACGCGACTGTCGTAGCGCACGGCGCCGTCAAGAGCGACCACTTGGAAATAGGCGATGGCGGTGAGTTTTTGGACCAATTGGCGAATTTTGTCGGTCGCGACGCTCGTCTTGGCGGGGTCCGTTGCCAGGGCCAGCTCCACCGCCGAATTGACCGCCAGCGCCGCCTGGCTCGTGGCGGCGGCTTGGACAAGTTCTTGCTCGCGCGCGGTGACGCGCAGGGCTTCCAAGCCTCCGCTCGCCAACAGGGCGGCGCCCACCACAAGGGTCGCTAACACGGCGATACGCAGGCGTAGACTACGGGTCCAGCTCATGTCCTCCTTTACCCAAAAGCCATCCAATCAAACCGCCTCTCCGGAAGCGGTCGCGGACTGGTCTTAATATTAGGTTATCAGCGACACGAATCGGAGGCAAGCCGCCTTGGCGCATTGTCGTTGATACCCCTCGATGTTAGTCTGGAAAAAACATGGTTAATTCCAAAGCAATCCTTGGCGATAAGTTCGCCCAAGCACGGCAGGGAAGGCTCTTGCGGCGAATTGTTTTTTTCGAAACAGTCGCCGTCATGTCAACCTATCTGGTCCTGTTTTTGGCCACCAACTCCGTCCTAACACGCCAAAGCGCGGTCAACGCCGCCCTACTGGACCGTTTTCAAACCGTCATCGACGTCCAATTCTTACAAGAGACTATCTCGGATCAACAAAATATCGAAGACGCCTATTTTCGAGATCGTCGAGAAGCGCAATTTGCCGATCTGTTGGCGCGCTACGCCGCGGCCGACTCCGCTCTTAGTGCCGCCGCCGACCGAATCGCCGCGGCTGGCCCGCTCGAAGCTCCGCGCTTGGCCGAAGAGCAACGCTTAATCCAAGACTTAGTCGCCACCCAACAGGATATTCGCCAGACCGCCAGCGACCTGTTTAACCGCGCCCTCATTCTGCCGGAGGGCGGAACGTTTACCCCCAAAAGGGCGGCGTTGCCAAACGAGCTTACCGAGCTGGAAAAATCCCTTCGGCAACAGGCTCAAACCTGGCGGGGACTGATTCTGGGCGACATCACGCGCCTGAATACCCAGATGGTGGCTTACCAACGTCAGCGGGTAACCCTCCTGTCGGTCCAACTGTTTTTGGTGGTACTGATCGTCCTTATTACCGCCTACGCCTATGTCTTGCCAACATTTAACCGCATGCTCCGACAGTTAATTACCCAAAACGAGCAGCTGCGACAGATTGACGCCCTCAAAACGGAATTTCTGTCGATCGCCAGCCATCAGCTCCGGACACCGCTCTCGTCGCTCAATTGGAGTATTGTCCTGCTCGGACGCCAAAACCCGAAAAGTTACACTCGCCAACAAAAATCTCTCCTCGACGAAGCCAAGCGGAATGTTACGGCCTTAGCCCAAGTCGTGGCCACCTTGCTCAATGTATCGCGGATCGAACAGGGCAAGTTCCGCTATAACACGGCCGTGACTAACTTAATCCCGATCATTCGCCAAGTTGCCCAAAACGCCCGCGCCGCGGGCAAGCCCCTCGACATCACCGTCAAGCTTAATCTGGATCGCGAGGTGATGCTCGCGCGGGTGGACAATGTCATGTTTCGTCAGGTGATTCAAAACTTGGTCGACAATGCCGTCCAGTATAATCGTCCCGGCGGCACGGTGTGGGCCGCCACCCGTAGCCAAGGCGACCATTGGGCGATTGAGATCAGCGATACCGGCTACGGCATTAGTCGCGACGATCTTAAACATCTGTTTACCAAATTTTATCGCGGAGACCAAGCTCGAAAGATTCGCCCCGACGGCTCCGGCCTTGGTCTCTATTTGGCGCGAAAAATAATCGCTAAACACGGCGGTAGCATTGCCGTAAAAAGCGTTGTGGGCGCAGGCGCCTCGGTAACGATTGTTCTGCCCAAAACCCACTCGCGCCACCGCGCCTCGGGCGCTTAGCTTACCGGAAGGATTTATTTGAGCTACCCGCGAGGCCGAAGCGATCTAGAGTAATTGCGGCTGTCGCGGCCAACGGGGGCAAAATTTTTCCAATTATTTTCGCCGTTCGGCCGAAAATCTTGGCTAAGTTAGGGCCGCCAGCGCTTGCTTCCCGAAATAATATATGCTAGTATTGCTCCACTGGCTATTGCGATAGCCGCGAAAGGGGGCGCCGTGAGTACCATGGAAAGATACTACCGTCTCTTAATCGCGGTCGAGATTCGTCTTCGCTGGGAAGGATTCGCGACCCTCGCCGATGAGATTAGAGACGAGTTAGACCAAATCACGCCGTACGAGAGAGATCCCGACAAGTATGCCCAGTCCCTTGGTATACTAGTCGCTCGGGTTGAAAGCGTCCGCGCTTTCTGCCAAGAGATGGGGTTGACGAAGATCGAGGACTGGCTAATTCAGGACGTGGACAAAGCTTGTCGGCGCGCCGACAAGCCCTCGGCCTCAATCAATTAGGCTACTGGACGGTAGCCTCGCGCGGTTCCGACACCCTCGGAACCGCGTTTTACTTGACAGATTTTGTAATAACTGAAAGGTAGCTTAACCGGTATTAACCGTCGACTCGCGCCGTCTTTCGCCTGGGAGCGGTTCGTTAAAAAAAGTCCCCCGTGCCATCCGCTGGCGGCCTCACCCCCTTTCATCCTCGCTCGGGATTTTAATCCGCACGGCAACCTCAAGACTGTCGCCTTGTAATTGACGGTCAGCGTAACCTCACCCTACCAAAAAAATTTCCACGTAACAACGGGCGAACGAAAATCCTTCTGTCGCCAAACGATACTACCAACCAAATCACGCTCACTGCCTGAGTTTGAGAAGTACTGGGACGTGAGGAGAATTCCGCCACGCCCGAGAGTCAGAATTTAGCATTTTGACTTTTGGAAAAAAGTTCGAGTTTTATTCAACGACAAACCGCCAAATTGTGATAGAGTGCTGGTGATTATGGAAAACAAGTATCTCCATGAAGTCGCTATTACTGCCATTATCGTTAAAGGCGATAAATATCTGATTACTCGGCGCTCCTCAAACAAAAGGCGATTTCCGGGAATGTGGACTGTTCCTGGTGGCAAATTAGAGACAAACGATTATACAAATTTACCAAAAGATACGACTGATTATTGGTATAATGTGCTAGAAAAAGTATTGCGTCGAGAAGTGAAAGAAGAAGTTGGCTTAGATATCACGAATATTGTTTACGTAACGAGTTTAGCGACCGTGCACGATGATGGCAATCCATCGCTTGTCATTTCTTGTTTAGCCGACTATCAATCTGGCGATGTAACGCTTAAACCCGACGAAACCGATGAGTTCCAATGGGTAACGCTCGAAGAGGCAACAAATTATCGGCTCATTGATGGAATTTATGACGAGTTAACAATGGCCGAGAGCCAACGCAAAGGTATAACAACGGAATGGCAACGATCATAAAGTGGAAAAATCTCCCCTAAAATTTCAATGCGTCTTACACGGCAGTTTTCAAAAGCATTTTGACGAAATCAAGCGAATTCATCATTTTTTTAGCGACGCCGGAATAGAGATACTTGCTCCGCAAGTTTCAGAAATAACCGATACGCAAGACGGCTTTGCGATTCTTGAAAGTGATGAATCGCGAGATCCAAGAATGATTGAAATTTTATATTTGCACCATTTAAGACAATTGGGGAAAAACGGTTTTAGTTATTTTGTAAATCCAGAGGGATATATTGGTAAAAGTGTTTCCTATGAACTTGGCATTGCCCAAGTGACAAATGTACCTTGCTTTTTCTTGGAACAGCCGACCGATCATCCTGCCTATCTACACTCCAACAGCGTTTGGAAGCCACAACTATTAGCCGAATGGATAGCGCAGAAACAAAAGTTGCCGGAGCCGAGCATTCATCCAAACGAGCGTCTTATTCATCAACTTTGGGAGAAATTTATGGTACCCGTCTCTCTCGTCGCAGTCGGCGGGATTATTGAATATGACACTCCAAAATCTCAGAGAGAAAAGGAAATTCTTTTGGTGAAAACTCACAAATGGGGCGGACGATATTCTATCGTAGGCGGCAGAGTCCGCCGCAACGAACTATTGGCCGACGCTCTTATCCGAGAGATTCGCGAGGAAACTGGCCTGCGTTCCAAGATAGATAAGCATATTTGCACATTCGATCAAATCAAAAATTCTGGTTATTATCAAAGTAGCTTACAACATATTTTTGTAGATAAAGTGGTTAAGGTTGATAGTAAAAAAGTTCGGCTCAACGAGGAGGCGCAGAAATATGTTTGGACGCCAGCGATAGACGCGCTAAAAGACTTAGATATTGAGCCCAACGCAAGACACACAATTGAGCTATACTCGAAATTGAGTAGCGTTTAGTTGGGTGTGCCGCAAAAATCTAGAGGTAAGCGGGCAAAAATTGAGGGAGAAGGAGAAGAAGCTTTTTGCCTGTAAGCCACCCTCGTTCTTCGCCAAAGGCAGGGAGAGGCAACTTCTTACGATTTCGCAAAAAGTGCAATTTGGCGGTGTGTATTGAACGAAGTTCGAATGACACTTGCGCCTCGCACTGGCCGCTCGCTACGCTCGCGATCCTCATTCTCTTTTTCGCCTTTGAAGTATATCTCAATAAACTCAACTCTTGCAGCGGCACTATGATACGCGTAAACAATTCTGAGCGATGTTCCCTTCAAATATCTGCAAAACAATCGAGCTTTTATAATATAAAAAATATCGGTTTGCGTTATCACACTAAAATGCTTGCTGTTGCCGAGCGGAACCGCAGAAATTACATTCCGAAATTCTTGCAGATCATCCGGCAGCGATTTGTATTTTTTGCCATACCGCTTAAATTCCTTTTGAAATTCCGGTAGCTCATCAAAGTTTATCGTCATAATTTCTGACAGAGAATCTTTCGTCGCGGTAAAACACGCTCTCGTAAGAAAGTGGCTGGCCATCCTGCGCGGATTTCCAGGGGATATCCTCGTGTGAGTAATTTTCTATCTCCGCGGCATTTTTGTCCGAAAGTCGAGCTAGCACATCGTCAATGTGCTCAATTTCGCGCGCCGAAAGTATATCGAGATTCGGACGCTGGCGCGGCAGATACTTCTTTTGTAGATATTTGAAATATTGGCTTTTTACCGCCTCCAGCTCGCCTTGTTCCTCCATTTCTTTCATGATTGAGCCCAGCTCAACGGAAGTGGGACCGTGATGGTTCTTAATATAGGTTGCCCCCATTAAGCTTTCCTCAAATTTCTCGTAATAATCAAAATCAATAAAATAGAGCAGTTTATGGAGCACGGTTTCGCCAACATTCGGCTTGCCACCCACCTTGCCCAAGACATACAACAAAACCTGCTTAAATTTATCGAGGTTTTTTTTCGTAACGCGAATTTGCAAATCGTCCGATTTTTTTACTGATCCTTTCTCAAAAGTCACATTGCGTTTCGGCTCTTTAGCCGCAAGAAAGCTCTCCAGCGACATATCAAAAAGAGCCGCGAGCTTCTTTGCCTCGGATACAGTAAGCTCCCGCTCCTCACGCTCGATTTGTATGTAGGTGGGACGAGAAATACCAAGCTCCGACGCAAGGTACTCCTGCGTCATGCTGTGCTTAGCGCGTTGTTGTTGGATGAATTTGGCAAGCATAATTTTAGGTTGATGGTTCAGTTTTCTTACCGACTTTTTTCTCTAACCGTTGGATCATACCCCAGACTAGGCTTTCATACTCTTTATAAATTCGTAGTACTTTGCCCTCTACTACATCTGTATTTTCTGACAATAAGTTGTGTATATATTCGTTTCGCTTCGCTTTAAATTGTTCAAGCTTTTTAAACTCCTCTGTATCAACCGCGCCAAGCAGATAAAGATCGTTTATCGCATTGTCATATCCATACCATTTACTTCGTTTCCCTTTTAATGCGATTAAATCGGTCATATTGTCCAATAATTCTAATCCGTAACTCACAAGCACGCCCTCTAATAAAGCCGTTTGCAATAGGAATGCTTCAATATGCCTTGTTTCTTTTCCTTTTCGCCGTCTTGTCCGACTATGCGCTCCCGCTCGAATATAAAGCCGTTTAATATCCTCTATGCTTGCCGGAGTACTTGACCTCGTGGACATAGGCTATTTGTCCTTATTTTTCGGCGGCTTGTATTCGCGAATTTCACGGCGTTCAAGGTGCTCGACAGCTTCCTTACTAGGTGCGGTCTTATACTGAAAACGCGTACCACCCTCAAACTCACCTTTGTGTTCCGCAATGCGGTCACCCAAACGGCCGCCCTTGGCCTTGCCGATATAAAGAGTGTCGCCAGAAGCATTTTTAATACGGTAAACGCCCGGTTCGTCGCCCGGCACCTTGTCAAGATTACCCTTGGTAATGCTCTGGGTCTTGCTGAATTTTTTCATAGCCATAGTAGTGATAGTGTTGGTTAATAATACTTATGTTTCTATTGTAAGCGATGCCGGATTTCTTGTCAAGCGCAATGTAAAGAAACTATACATATGCCCATCTAGTCCTATTTTCCAACCTTCCCCAAAACAATCATGAGTCTATCTGCTGATTGATCATAGATGTATAGGATTTGCCATTTTGCAGTTTTTGGGCAGGTACCCTCTTAGCGTGTTACAATGACGTAAAGAAAGAAATACCAAGAGTCGCATTTGCGCTGTGACTGTGCGCGCGATGTAAATAATAATACGACTATGGTATGATTAGATCGATAAAGATAGCTGGTTGGATTTAATATGAACAAAGAGTCTAATACCCCGAATCAATATGAAGAAACTCCACC
>CAYJRF010000019.1:0-10773 GCA_964372935.1 uncultured Candidatus Saccharibacteria bacterium | reverse complement strand
AAAAGGCGACATTTCTATCTGGCCATAACACGACATTACTATTTTGTTGCTACATTGCGCGAACGTATCGTGGGCAAATGACTACACGGATGCTATAATCAGAATATGCCAGAATCAAAAGAATCGGGGCGCGAAGCTGTCCCGCAACTTAGCGAACGAGATTTGGAGCATCAGATTCAAGGTCAGATTTTGAGAGTAAAAGAGTGGCTGGAAGGAAAAAATCGCAGCCAGTGGAATGATTACATTGTGTCTCGACTCCAGCTCGGCTGGGTCGGATGAATAATCGAAAAAATAGTCTCGCCGCGTGGGGCCGGTTGGCGGGTCGGAGGCTAGTTGTGGCGGGCTGTTTTGTTCAATAATCCGGCTAAATAAAATGAGAGCGGGAGCAATATTGTCATTTGCATAATTGGCGTTAAACCAACATTGAGCCAAGGAATTATGGGCATGGCTGACGAATAATGCCACATACCAATCAGTAAGGCCTGATGTTCGATGACCACCGCGACAATAAATCCGATGACCGCCAGCGCCATAAAGTCAGCAACTGTTTGTACCGCGCCTTTTTTGCCCAATAATAGAACGCCTAAAACCAGAAAAGTGATAACGACATCTCCCGCGGCGCCAATAAGACATATTGGAAGATGTTGGAAAAAAGATTGATAACCGCCATAAAGGGGCGCTTGGACATTTTCCCAAATAATATGGAGCAAGAACGCCACGACGGCTAGCGTTGTTAGATAATAGATTTTCAGCCGCGTTCGATCGCCGACCGTGTTAAATCCTTTAGCGAATTGGCTTAACCCTGCTTTGTTTTTTATCGCCGGTTTGATTTGGGTAGTTGTTCTCGTTTCCATAACTCACCAAATGGTAGCTAAGATAAAAAAGTTGCGCAAGAAGTTCTTCGCCGGAAGTTTCTTTTGTTGTCGCCCGCGCGGATGGAGTGGGCATGGGCGGTCCGGCGCGCGAGACATCGGTTGGCATTTTTGCTAAACTAAGTTCAGGTTTGGTTGGACAAATACACCAAGGAGCGAATTTTGGGCCATCAGTCTCAAATTTGAGGCCACAGACAAAACGGCACTTCCGTTGAAAAAAAGTTTGAATTCCATGAACATAGCGCAATCAAAAATAGTTGAACAATTTGCCGCCGAGACGCCGAGACAATTCCGCCATCATGTGATTATGATAACAGGCGGCGACACTCAACGGTTGGCCGGTTTGTGGGCACGCCCACAGACTCGCGCGGCGGCCAAATCGGCTCGTGACTAGAGGAGGATACGATCAATGTGGGAACGTTTGCGCCTATTGTTGGCAAAATTAAGAGTCGAAGGTCTTGGCGTCCGGCCGTTGCCAAAATTCAAAACGACTTTCTACGTCGTGTGGGTTTTTGCTCTCGCCGGCTTGGGCTATGGGCGTTACTATGCCGACGGTTCGGAGGCGACGGCAACATCGCTGCTCTTAAGTTTGTCGAGTTGGGTGGCGGCGTTACTGTTTGTTCTTCTAAAAAATCCATGGCAGCGCTTGAGACGATTTTTAGAACAAATCGCAGTTCTTCTTTTGGCGGTGGCCGCGGCGGTCGCCTTAATTTTGGGCTATCGCCTGCCGTTCGCGGGTTCGTCTCTTCTGCCGTCAATTAAGATCGCGTGGTGGAGCGGTTCCGGTCTCTTAACCTATTTTGCCTTGCGCGGCCTGGGGCGTGGTTTTGTTTTTCCTGCCTTGCAAAATGAGGCGCCGTATCCGGGACTGCGCAGCGCGCCGATTCTCTTTATCCTTTGGACTGGGAACGTTTTGTGGTGGTCCTGGCCCAAAATTATCGCCTTTTGGGGTTGATCCCCTTGGCGTCCGGCCAGTTTGCCCTTCCGTCACGGCGGCGGTTTTTGGTTGATAAAAATCTCGACACCCATGGGGTTATTTGATAGAATGAACTCACTTGCCCAACTGCGCTTAAGAAATGCCGATACCGCTATCGAGGCTGGTTTGAGGCCATAACCGCGCCGCGGTGCTGGAATCGGTAGACAGGCATGGTTGAGGGCCATGTGTCCGTAAGGACGTGGAGGTTCAAGTCCTCTCCGCGGCACCATGGGCGGTTAGCTCAGCTGGTAGAGCGCCTCGTTTACACCGAGGTGGTCGGGGGTTCGAGTCCCTCATCGCCCACCACTGCCGGAGTAGCTCAGTGGTAGAGCGAGGGCCTGAAGAGCCTTGCGTCGTCAGTTCAATTCTGACCTCCGGCACCAAGTAAAACGATGTGACGAAGGGATATTGTGACCACAGCAGCAGCCATTTGGGGGTATCTAACGACTTTTGACGCGCCTGCGGCGTCGCGGTGGGTCCTCATCGGTCTGGGGGCGAGCTTGGGACTGCTGGCCATCGGCAGTATGGCGCCAGTCGCGCTCTTTCTCCTTGGACGGTATCGTCGGCCAGTCGAATCGCCGGCGCTGTGGGCCGGACTGGGCGCGGTGGCCAGGTATGGCGGATTGGTCTGGAGCGTGCTGTTCTTTCTCCGCTACGAGGCAATGTTTCCGTTTGTGATCCGAATATGGGTCTATGGTGTGGCGCCGTTCTTTTTGGGGGCGATTGGCTACGTGGTATTCCGCCATCGGCGCCAGCGGCCAAGGCGTTCCGAGGCTAAAACCCGCTATGAACATTTTGAGCGCTATCTGCCCGACCCGAAGAAACATTAGTCGGTTATTATCTGACCCAAAGCGGTTAGATAAGAGCCTATTAAGGTTCGCGGGAGTTAACGCATGATCAAACAAACACCTGTCCAGTCCATGGACGACCTCGTGGTGGCCGCCGGGCCAAGTCTTATTCCGTTTCGTCAGGGCGATGTGATCGAAGTGGCTGTTCTCCAAGTGGCCAAATCGCGCGTTATGGTTGACGTTAACGGCTTGATGTTGGGTTTTATTCCCGAGCGAGAGTTGTCTTACGACGCTCACGACCTGGCGGTGGGCGAGCGCGTGTTGGTATATGTCCTGTCGGCCGAAAACGACGAGGGTTACGCTGTCCTCTCGCTCAAACGGGCCGAAAAAGAGCAAACTTGGCGGATGCTGGAAGAAAAAACCGGCGCTGGCGATTTTTTGACGGTCAAGATTATCCAAGCCAACCGCGGCGGCCTTTTGGTACGATTTGGCGATGTGGAAGGCTTTATTCCGGTGTCGCAATTGTCGTCGCAAACTTTAGGGCGTATCAGCGACCGCGACAAATTGACCGAACGTCTCAATCAATTGGTTGGGCAGCACCTTAAAGTGAAGGCGATTACGACTGACAAAGCGGCCAATCGCCTGATCTTTTCCGAAAAAGCGGTGGCGAACGTCGAGGCGGAAGAGCGAGTTAAGGCTCTTAAACCCGGGGACGTTGTTGAAGGCAAGATCACCGGCATTGTTGACTACGGTTTATTTATGGATATTGGCGGTATCGAAGGCTTGATCCATATCTCCGAAGTAGCTTGGGAGCGCATTGACGATCTAAAAGCCCGTTTTTCGGTTGGCGAAACGCTCGAGGTCCGAATCGTTGATATTGACGGCAGTCGCGTCTCCCTGTCGCGCAAGCGCCTCCAACCGGATCCTTGGGCGGAAGGGATTAAAAAGTACAAAATTGGCGATGTGGTTGAAGGCGAAGTTACCCGCGTGACCCCCTTTGGGGCGTTCATCAAATTCGAGCCGGCCCTTGATGGTCTGGTGCGGGTGAATGAAATCGTTGATGAAGGCCAAACGCCGGGCGCTGTTCTGGAAGTATCGAAGCGTTATCCGTTTAAGATTTTAACGATTGACGCCGAGGCGCGGCAAATTGGCCTGTCTTATAAGCAAGCTCAAACCTAACCTAGCTCACGGGGGTTACGATGACACTCCAACGCCTTAACCCAGAAACGATTGCCGTAAAGACCGCCGACAGTACGATGACGATTGATTCGCGCGGGGCGATTCGGATTGGCGAGCGCGAGATTTCCGGACCGGGCGAATACGATATCGCCGGTATGGGTCTTCAGACTTTTGCCGGTTGCGCCTTAGCGCTGGTCGAAAATTTAAATTTTCTGGTGGTGTGGCAAGATGGCGATCAGCCAGATTCGGTTCAGGAAAGCGCGGCCGACGGGATAATTTGGTTGTCGGAAAATAATTCCGGTCTTGACGCCGCCATGAAAACTCAAGATCCGCGAGTGGTGGTGGTGATTAGACCGGCCGTTGCCGAAGCTTTGGAGAAGCAAGACGCCGTCACCGTCGTGCG
Organism: uncultured Candidatus Saccharibacteria bacterium; assembly: GCA_964372935.1. Classification (GTDB taxonomy): domain Bacteria; phylum Patescibacteriota; class UBA1384; order 2-12-FULL-50-11; family DASWYB01; genus CAYJRF01. The sequence continues at coordinate 6,555 of CAYJRF010000019.1, read as the reverse complement.
AGAAGCCAGTTACAAACTTACCCCCCAATCACTGCCAGCCGAGAACCGAGTTTACCTCCTGCTGGCGTGACTGACTGTCTTGCTGGCTGTTTATCGTTGAGACCCAGAGGATGAGATCCCGCGATATCGAGACGCTCTTAACTCAAAGGCGGCGGTTTCTTCTGTTGATTCATCATTCGCCGGACGGGGACGCGATCGCCTCCAGTTTAGCTCTGGGGTTAATCCTGCGGAGACTCGGCAAAGAGGCTGACGTTGTTTGCGCCGATCCCATTCCGGTCCAGTTCCAATTCCTGCCGGGTGTTGGCCTGATAAAACACGATTTTTTCGTGGGCGATTACGACGTTATTGTCACTTTGGATTGTGGCGATAGCCGCCGAACGGGGTTTAGACAGCGCTTAAAAAGTCTCCTCAACCACCGCGGGGCGAAGTTGGTTAATATTGACCATCATCCCAAGAACGACCTTCACGCGCTGGCCGATTACAACTATGTTGACCAGCTTGCCCCGTCAACTTCTTTTTTAGTTTACGAGTTGTCGCGCGGTCTGGGAGTGAATTTGGATCACAAGATCGCTACCTGCCTGCTGACCGGACTTTACACCGACACCGGTGGCTTTAAGCATCCCAACACGACTGCCGAGGCGCTCAAATTCGCTTCGCGTCTGTTGACGTGCGGCGCGAGATTAAAAGACATTACCACCCACATCAGTCAACCGACGAGCGTCCAGCGGCTAAAACTTTGGGGCATCGCTTTGAGCCGTGTGCGGAGCCATCCTGCCTACAACCTTGTTACGAGCGTCGTTTACGCTCGAGACATTATTTCTTCCGGCGCCACGGACGCCGATCTTGCCGGTATTTTTGCTCTCTTAACGACTATACCGGCAAGAGTAGTGGCGCTGGTTATTTACAGCTCGAACGGCCGGACGGAAGTGCGGATGCGCACTAACGACCGCACCGTCAACCTTGCCCGTTTAGCCGCCTACGTTGGCGGCGGCGGTCAAAGACAGTCGGCCGGCTTCACGGTTGAGTTAAATTTGGAACTGTCCGGCAACTACGGCGACGGTTGAACCGGTGGCGGCGTTTCTTGAGTTGGCTGAGCTGGCGGCACTGCTTGAGCATCGCCTGGTGGAACAATAGGCGCTTCCGGCAGGGCGACATCTGGCGCAGCAGGGCTTATCTCTTCGGGGGGAGCGGTGGTCTCGGCGTAACCAGTCGGCTGATCGGACGCCGGCGGGGTTGAGTCGTCTGGAGAATAATCGTCGCTGTCGTCATTATCGTCGTTGCGGTGGCGCAATTTTCTCCACACCAACAGCAGAATGGCGATGAGGAGGAGCAGAATAATCAGTCCGATACCCAGAGTGCCGCCAAACGAGCCTAGGCCACTGGTGGTTGGCGGCGTTACCGCGCCGCCGGAGTCGCCGAAGCTAAGAGTTTGATTCGCCAGAACAACGTCGCCGCCTAAAACCGAGATGGCGACTTCGCCCGGGGCAATCGAACTTATGTCCGCCGACCACGTGCTGGTAATCGGATCAAAAACAAACTCGGTTGACGTGTCGCTTTCCGGCCTTAATCCGGTAATAAGCGGCGGAATGTCGGAAACCACCGAAGAGTCATTGTGACGCAGGTCGACAGTCGCGACAATGCCATCAATCCCGTCCGGCGTGGCGGAAACTTTGGAAAACGTCACCGTAGACAGAGCGGCGCTGATGGCGCTGGGGTCCTCGACTGGCGTTGGCGTTGCGGTACTATTGCCGGACGGAGTAACGGTGGTCGAAACTTTCGGGGCAACAGGCCGTGGAGTCACTTTTTTTACGGCGCTGGTAGTTTGGGGTGTCGGTGTGGGGGTGGTTGCCGGAGCGTTTGGCGCCGGCGTTGGGGTGGGTGTCGGGGTGGGCGCCGGCGGCACGACTGGCGCGGCGATGGCGATTGCTAGATTGCCGGCGTTCGAACTGGTCTTTTCGACACCGGTGGCCAATTCGTAAATTTTTGTTGAGGTGAATGTGACACCCGCGCTGCCGGCCGCCGTCGTCTTGAAGGTTAACGCGGTAACCTTCCCGCCGGTAGTGGTGCCGCTGGCGTTGGTGTAGCGGCCAATGTCAATCACGCCGCCACTCACACCGCCGCCGGCGGCGTTGGGAAAGGCCGAGCCGGCGCTGTCTTCCGAAACGTATTGGAGCTTGGCGCTATCGTAAGACATCTTGACCCGAAGGCTCGCGGCCGTGAACTCGCTCACGGCCACCGACAGAGTGATCGTGACAGAATCGCCCACTGTTACCGCGCTCGAACTGGCGGCCAGGCTAAAATTAGCGCTCCCCGAGGCGCCTATCGCTGTCGGGGGCGTCATGCCAATTATCATCGCCAAAGACACCAACACGGCGCTTAATCGGTAAATTTTAGTTAGGCGTGCTATCACGGCAACTCCTTAATATTTCTCGCCCTGTTTGCCTAAGTTGGCAATCAAAATGGCAATGTCGTCAAAACCGATCGTGCCGTTACGGTTGAGGTCTTTGTAGCCATTGGCGCCGGTAACCGGTTTGTCGAGATCGGAGACCCAAGCGGCGATATCGCCCTCATCAATGACGTTATTGCCAACCTCAATATCATTGATGTCGCGCGCGCTGTCAAAATCGCCGGCTAGCGGGGGGGGAAACGAAATGGCGTTGACGTTGTCAAATGTGCTGATGTCGGCAATCTTCGTGGCCAAATAATGGTCGGGTTTTATCACGACATCATAATTGGTGGCGGTGGAAGATCCGGCGGGATCCAGTTTGCAGAGTAAAACATTGTTATCCACCTTAATATTAATCGTTCCGGTACCGTCGGTGGAGCTGTTCCATCGTATGTGGCTAACCAATTGGTTGTTGGGGTCTCCGCCACGGGTAACGGAAAAACCGCCTTTGATCGCACTGGCCGACTTCAACGCCTGGAGTGATCCCGTAAGATAAATCGCCGGATCGTATCTTACCGAGAGATTCGGTATTGCCACGGTGCGGACGGTGTTATTGCCAAAACTGGTCTTAAACTGTCCCGCGGTCAGCTTGGCCACGCTACCGCGGCAGTCGCGCTCTGGAGAAGTAGTTTGCTGGGTAATATCGGCGGACGGGACAGACAATCGGCCGGTCAAAACGCCGACTATCGCCATCAGAAAAACCGTGGCGATCACAGTCGCGGCAAAAATGAACTTTATTCGCTGTTGATTAATCGAGTCGCGGGGCGTCTTCATTGCTCGCCTCGCCGTCGCCCGCGGACCTGGGCGCTAATCGACGCCTCGTCGCCGGGCTTCAGAACTTGGTCGCTGGGAAGCGGCAAACTAACGGACGTTGCTCCGGTGGCCGCTTCGCGCAGATTGTTCGGCAGTGGCTGGGTGATGGCGCTGGCGGAAAGATAATCTCGAGAGCGGTTGCGAATCTTAAAGGTCAAGTCCGCCGTCTGATTGGGACGAATCGTCGCCACCCCGTTGGCGTCTTGGGGCAAACTACTCGGGAAACTCATCGCGATGTCGGAACACATAACGTAAGGGTTGTTAATCAAGCGCAAGAGTGATTGTGACGCTTGGGCCATATTGCTGGCCTTCAGGCCATCGGTGACGTCGGTGGGCAGGCTTAAATAGCCGCCGTTGCCGCTGCCAGCGGCGCCGAGAGAGTGCCAAGAACTGTCCATCGCCGCGACGTTCGTAGCATTGGGGAAACCGACGACGATATAACGGATTCGATAGTCGCCTCGGCTGGGGGTGAAGCTGACTGGATTGTAGTTCGCCGCCACGTTGTCGGCGTTGCCCGGCTCGTTGCCGCCAAGAACACGGTCAGTCAGAATAACCATGACCGACTCGGATGAGCGTTTACTGTTTTTGAGGTAGAGCGAGTATCTATTGAGGACATTTTTATCCTTGAAAATCACGGACGGCGGTACCAGATTCTGATTGGTTTCCGTTGGGGCCGGGAAAGACTTGGCGAGCAAGTTATCCACCGGCTGGTTAAAGGGACTCAAATCCAATTTTGAGCTGAAGCTGTATGAGTCTTCGGCGAGCTTGGCGCTGACGGCCAAAGCGACCCGATCCTGAAAGCCGGCTGGACCGCCCAAAAAAATTGACTTCGGGATGCCAGCCAGACCCGGGCTGAACTTGCTTTCGATCTCGACAATAAAGCGGGCCATGTCCCCAACGACCGTGGCGGTTTGAGCGCTTTCAACCAAAAAGCCAACATCCAGCGCTGGCTGTTGGCAAAATGGGCGAATAGCGGTTGTGTCGGCAACGGATAGCACGGTCACCGGTCCAGAATCCGTTTGGGCGGTCTGGCTTGGGGTGATAACATCGGCTCGCGGCGATAACGCGCCAGTGTAGAGGATTGCCGAGGCGATAACCAACCCGATTAACAGTATCGTGATGTAAGCGCGCTTCGATATCGTTGTGCTGTGGCGTGGGGTCACGACCCTCCTTGGGTGGCAAGCGACGATCAGTTTATATTGCCATACTATCAGCCACTAAAGCCCGATTGCAAGAGGCGGTATCGGAACATCGCTGACGCCACGTTAATTAAGCAACCAAATGGCGAGATTTAAGTAAGCGGCAAAGCCAACCCAGAGCAGGTATGGCGTCAACAGCCAAGCGGCCGGTCGGGACACGCGGTAAAAGTTGACCGCAGTGTAGAGGATGGCTACCCACAAGGCCAGAATAACAAAAAACGCCGCGTCGGGCCGCCGCAGTCCAAAAAACGTCCAGGTCCAGGCGATATTGAGGATATATTGCGCTGTGAAAACGGCGATCACATTGGCCTTCTGCCAATCGCCGGACCACAATTGCTCCGACCATGGATTCCACGCCTTCGCGGTTTTGTTCGATAGTTTAACGGTAATTTTCCAGTTGTTTTTCCACACTAAGTACAAAGAAACGCCTATCAGAAAATATAACCCTGTCCAGACCGGCCCAAAGAGCCAGTCTGGAGGCGCGTAGGCGGGCCTGGCCAGCGTGCTGTACCACTCGGAGATAGCCGGAATCGTGACTGTTGCCCCGATCACGCCAGCGATTTCGGAAACGATCACGGCGACAACGAACTTTACAAGGTTATTGATCGGCATACGATCACTATAGGCTTTTCCGGGGCTTTTGGGGATACCTTGAGCTTGGATCATCCTTTGGAGATTTTGCGGATAGCCCCGTCCTTGATGCGCGGCCAGTTTTGAAGGATAATGGGGCGGTTCGACCGAGTCACCTACGTCTTGACGAGGGGGAGAGATGTCGAGGCAAGCAAGTTCCGTCGATGAGACGGCGAGACTGTGGCGCGATTATTGGCAAGGCAGAAGTTTAGAGGCGCGTGATGCTCTCTACGCGCGCTACGCCTATCTGGCAGAAGTGGTCGTCAAGACCATGCCGGTCGGCCCCAACGATTACGGCGATTGTCTCCAGACAGCCAGACTGGCTGTGTTGGGGGCGATTGCCAAGTTTGATCCCGATCGGGGTGTGTCGTTTCAGACCTTTGCGACAAAAGTGGCGCGTGGCATGGTACGCCATGCTCTCAGAGCCGTCCCCTTGGTTCGTTGCCGGTTGCCGTGGAGCGCGCGCGCTACTTATGAGCGGGCGTTGGAGATGTATCTGGCGACAAAAGGACAGCTGCCACGCGACGACGCGGCCTTGGCCGATTTTCTCAATTGTCCAGTGGCGGCGGTGGAGGAAGCAAAAGCCCTGGGCGATCGCGTGCCGCAGGTTATCAGTCTCGATTCTTGCGGAATTGGCGCTGGCGAATCGGAGCGCCCAGTACTCGGCTTAGAAGAAATGGTGTCGGATCAGACCGCCGGCGATCCAAGCCAACACGTCGAGTTTTGGGCGGCGGAATCGGTAGTCGCGCTACTGTGGACTCAAGGAAAGTTAACCCGTCAACAGACGGAGGTGCTACTTCTGGTCGCCAGCGGCCTCAGTCAGCGTCAAATCGCCACTCGGTTGAATGTTAGCCAGATGGAGGTATCTCGACGCTGGCTCATGGCTCGAGTCACAGTACATGATTACCTTGGTATGTCCGGTACGCCGAACCCCATGCCGCAACCAGACACTTTAACGGGTTCTAGTGTCGCCATCCCTGCCAGAGATCGCCGGAGAAGCGCGCGCCTCGTTCGCCAGTTCTGCCTAGCGGTTAAGCGAAAGCAAGGCAATCCAGCCACGCGCGGGCCATAACCTGAGCTCTGGTTTTCGCTCTTTCCCTGCTCGCCCCTCTGTCGGGAGCGGGGTTTTTTTTCGGCCCGCGCGAGAGCGTAGTTTCTCGCGCGAGCCGTTGGTTGGTTCTGACCCCGATCGCCCTAGCCGTCCAGCTTGGTCAATTTCCGGAAAGTCAGATTTTGGTGCCGAGGGTGGGACGCGCTTCGCGGGTCTTTGGAAATATGTGCTCCGGTTTCGTTAGCCAAATACTCGCGCGACCGCGAAACAGCAAGATGGAGAAGCGTGGCGATAAGTGGAGTAATAACCAGAAGCGCGATCGTGCCTAAAGCATTACCACCGCCTCTTTCATTTCGAGAATTACCCGTGAACATTCCGGCAAAATACGCCATCTGGGCGAGGTAAGAAATCGCGCC
>CAYJRF010000018.1:0-12646 GCA_964372935.1 uncultured Candidatus Saccharibacteria bacterium | reverse complement strand
ATGGTCAATAAAGAACAAATAGATCAATGGCTCCGTGACGGTACAATCACTCAAGAGCAGGCCAATAAAATGTTGGCTGATTCTTCAGAATATAGAAAGGAGCAAAGCTCCAATAAGCTCATCGTTACTATTTCAACGATTGGCTCAATTCTTCTCGGTATCGGCGCGATTCTTTTTGTAGCGTCCAACTGGGTGGTTATGCCCAATATCATGAAGATTTTGATATTGGTCGGTAGCACATTCGGTGCGTACTATGCAGGATACTTTTTTAAATATCAAAAACAGAATTTACCAAAAGTTGGAGCATCTTTAATATTTCTAGGTGCGCTCTTATTCGGCGCAACTGTTTTTCTTATTGCACAAATGTACAATATCAACGCTAACAGTCATGTTCTTGTACTGATTTGGCTGATTGGCGTCTTACCGCTTGTTTATGCTTTTCAATCTTCTCCAATAGCAGGACTGTCCGCTCTTTTGTTCTACATCTGGATCGGACAGTTTGTTTTCAAGGGTTTGGATTTCTATCGTGCACAAGGAGATTTCTTCAAGTTGCCAGTGCTCTATCTTGTTTCGGGAGTTTTATTGTTTGGCATTGGCCAACTACACTATCTATCCGAAAAACTTAAAAGTGTGGCGCGGGTATACAGACTAGCTGGCATAAAAATTGGTATGGTTTCTCTTTTCTTTCTGACTTTTAGATTTTTTTCCGGACATTATGAAAACTACGGCTTCTTCTCTAAATCATTGGAGACATCGGATCAGTTTACTTTCGGTCTCATACTTTTTTCCGTAGTCGCTATTCTTCTCGCGGTTATAGGTTTATTTTTCAATCCATCAAAGTCGAGCACCAACGACCTTGAAAACTCAATTGCTTTGGGTTTGGTCTCTATCGCTTTAGTGTTTTTCTTCTTTCCAGCGACGACAAATATTTATGTTCTTCTGTTCAATCTCATACTTGCCGGGTTAGTGTTCACACTTCTCTTTGTGGGATACCAAAGAGAAGATATGCAAATTGTAAATACTGGAATGTTTTGGTTATCTGCTTTGATTCTTGTCCGTTACTTCGACTTTTTCTGGGACCTTTTGCCACGCTCGCTATTCTTTATGGTCGGCGGCTTAATTCTTGTACTTGGTGGTATCGCGCTTGAAAAGAAACGCAGACAACTTAAAACAAAATTCACCACTACTCCTACCCCAGTCGTTAGCCAATAAATCTATGGACAAGAAAAAAATCTTTATATTCCTCGGTATCTTTTGGCTCGTCATTATCGGTGGCTTCATAGGATTCAAGGAATACACGCTACGAACCGGCCAAGAGGTCTTACTAAAAACAACTCCCGTAGATCCTAGAGATTTATTCCGTGGTGATTATGTTGTGCTTCGATACGACATAAGCAACATTGATTCAGGAACTGTTGTTGCAGACCGAACCGATTTTAAATCTGGCGATAGAGTGTATGTCGGTCTAGACATTAAAGAAAAATATGCTGTTGCTACAAATATTTATTCAACACCTCCGACAGACGGTTTGTACATCAAGGGAATCGTAAAGGATGTTAGTGGTAATAGATTTAATATTGAGTATGGTATCGAGAGTTATTTTGTACCAGAAGGAAAGGGTAGAGATATTGAGAGACAACTTAGTAGAAGTGTTGATGTCAAGGTTGCGATTGATAAATCTGGCAACGCGGTAATCAAAACACTCCTCATAGACGGACAAGAAGTAAAATTTAAGTAACCAGCAACCGCATCTCCAAGCGAGGCAGTGGCGGGGCTTCCTTTGGTCAGGAATTTTTGATAAAGAAAGTTCGAGCGCAGTCGTAAAGATACTCCAGAAATCCACTCGGGATAATACCGTTTTCCCTTCCGGTTATAGCCAGCCTATTATGACTGGCTATGAATCCCACGATCGTTTCGGTATCATCCTAGCTGGAGGACCATGGCGAAACCTAAAATCATTATTTTTGACTTTGACGGCACCATCGCCGACACCCTGGAGACGATTCTCCAAATTTTCAATCGCTTGGCTCCGATTTTCCATTATCGGCCGATTGACCTAGCCGACGTTGAAACGTTACGCGACAAAAGCTCGGAAGATATTTTGAAGTTTTTGGAAATCTCGATCTTAAAAATACCATTTTTAGTCAGACGGGCGCGCTCCAGCCTCGAAAAAGCCATGACGTCAGTTCGTCCGGTGGCTGGCATCCCGGAAGTTATCGCTAGCCTCAAAACGCGCGGTTATAGGTTGGGTATTTTGACCTCTAACTCAACATCTAATGCCCAAAAATTTCTTGCAAACCACGGTTTGACCGGTTTTGAATTCGTCTATTCTACGGGTTTAGGCGGTAAACGCAAGGTCTTGCGACACATTTTACGCAAGCACAATCTCTCGAGCGACGGAGTAGTATACATCGGCGATGAAACGCGCGACATTGACGCCGCCAGACAGAACGGCATTGCCGTGATCGCCGTCACGTGGGGCCTGAACTCTAAATCAATCCTTGCCAAGCATCGGCCAAACTTAATTGTTGATTTGCCGCGCAATTTGCCGGCCAAGATCAGCCAAGTTTAGGGGCGCGATGAATAACGAGTGGCACTCTATGGCGCGAATTGTCCCCCGTCTCGGGGTTTAATGCCAGACGAAAATCGGATATACTTAACAAGTTTACTGGCCTAAACTTACGCGCCCGTAGCTCAACGGATAGAGCAAGTGCGTTCTAAGCACGGGGTTGGGGGTTCGAATCCCTCCGGGCGCGCCATCGTATTGAACTGGCCCTGGAAAATAATCGTCGCGAAAGCTGAATGCCGCAAAGTAATCTACTGACTCTGTACCCTCTTGCAACTGCCAAATAATCGCTTTATGATGGGGCAGTGAGCGATTAGCGGAGGGATGGATGCACTCCTTTACTCAGACAAAAATGCGATCTGCTGTGATCTTGGTTTTAGGTATCGTTCTTGTTTTGCTGTTGCTACTGGTGCTCTTAAGTAGTCTGTCGTCCACGGGCGTGAAAACGGTTTCCGGAGGAGCTTGCGCTCAAAAAGAGACGGCGGTGGTGTCACTGTCCGATGCCCTCATCTCCGTTACTCAAGACAATCAGGCCGTCAGCGCCGAGATTGCCAATGGGACAGACAATCATCCCCTTCTAAAAAATAACCCCGCTCTCACGCCGAACCAAGTCTTGGCCCAGCTTGAGACTCGTCGATCCGATCTCAAGGGGCAAAAAACCGCTGCCGAAGCCACTCTCGCGGCGTGCAAACAGCAGACCAGTTTATGAACAAACGTTCCGTTAAAAAATCTACTCTCGCCAACCTGCTCGCTATCGCCCTGTTAGTCGCCGGCGTCTCGTTGGCCGCAACGCACTGGGATCGACAGTCGCCGGTTTACGCCCAAACGGTGACGGTCAAGGCGTCGCATCCGCGGATTTGGTTGACGCCCGAGCGACTGGCGCGGCTCAAGACTTATCAACAACAGAACACCGCGCGGTGGCAAAAAGTCAAAACTCTCGCCGATAGCGCGTCGGCAAGTTCAAACAATGAAGACACTTTGATGGCCGTTGGACTGGCGTATCAAGTTACCGGCAACGCCACCTATGGCACTAAGTGCGCCAGTATTTTAAGCAATATCACCGTCAATTCCAATACGATTTTTGCCGCCGAGCACAACGGTTACTACTATCGCTCGATTATTCCGGGTGTGGCGGCTGGCTACGACTGGTGCTACAGCGCTCTGTCTGCCGCCCAAAAAAGCCAAGGCGCCAAGTGGATGATGGACCGCGCCGACGCGGTCTGGCCAGAAACAACTCCCAGCCGTTCCGGTGGCTGGGCGGTTAGGGATCCGGGCAATAATTACTATTGGGGTTTTATGATGACTTGGCCGGCCGCTCTCGCGGCATATGGGGATGACCCCACAAGCGGCGGTACCGTTTCGTCGCCTAACCGGCCGCAGTACCATCTCAATTTGGCTTTGAGCAAATGGCGTAAGGAAGTCCGTCCAGTCATGGATGGCGAGGGTGAGGGCGGGGTGTTCATTGAAGGGACGAATTATGATTCCTCCCATCAAATGGCGATTGCCCTCGACGCTCACAAAACTGCCACTGGCCAAGATCTAATCAATGAGCCCGGCTTCACATTTTTGAAGGACAGCTTGTGGTGGCGCATTTACTCTACGGCTCCCAATAATAGCGAGGGGTATAACTATGGCGATCAGTCAAGATATCCCCAGGCCTATATTTGGAGTCTTGATCGTTTTCGCGCTTTGCCGGTGATGGACAACATTACCGACACCTCGCAACGGCAGTATCTTCAAGGCTGGCTCGCCGATATTAAAGGCAGCACCAGCGATAAATATCACGACACCTGGGAGTTCCTTTATTATGACGAGGCGCTGACGCCAAAAAGCATCAGTACTCTTCCGAACAACTTCTATGCCAAGGGTTCGGGCTTGTTCGTGCGACGGTCTGATTGGACAAGCGCGGCAACTTATTGGGGAATTTGGGCCGGAACGCTTCATCAGAGTCATCAGTCAAAAGACGGTAACGGTTTTCTGATTTGGAAAAATGGCTGGCTGTTGGGCACGGCGAGTTATTGGAGCAGTAGCGGAATTTTGCAAGAAACAGTCCATCATAACAATTACACCTTTGGATCGTACAACGGTTCGCTGGTTAGTCAGTGGGAGCAGAAGGACGCGAATTCCGGAAGTGTCGTCAAACTGGATACCGGACAAGATTATACTTACTTTGCCGGCCAAGCCGCCCCGCTTTACATTCAGGATCCCTGGAGCGGGAGCGGGGGACAAAAATTTGTCAACGATTATGTTCGTAAGTTCATTAGTTTGAGAGATAATTTCTTTGTCGTGTACGACCGAATCGCTCTTACCGAGGCGAATCGGCCCAAAACGCTCCACCTTCACGCTTTGAACAGCTACTCTATCAGTGGACGATCGTATTCATCCAACAACGGTCAAGCCAATCTGTTTGGCCAGACCCTGTTGCCGGCTTCCGGCGTGTCACTGGCCCAGTCGCGCTACGATGGCGGTTGGAATACCGGCAATTACGATCTTCAGGTTACGGTTAATCAGAATCAGGCGAAAGATTATATTCTTAACGTTTTGGAAGTCGCCCCCAAAAGCCAGACGACGGCAACCTCGCGACGCACTTTGGCCGTTACTGGCGGCAACCATGATGGAGTGGAAATTGATGCTAACGGCGGGTGGACTGTTCTTGTCGGAAAAGCCGATTCGGTTGACACGCCACTCTCCTATAATACCTCTAAATTGCTGGCCAATCATCTTGTGGTGGATTTGCGTCCGAACTATCAATACACTTTGGGCGAAAACGGCGTTAATCGGGTTGTGACCACGACCGATAACGGAACGTTGCGCTTTAACACCGCCGCAACAACCATTAGCTTGACGCCCCAAGGAGCGGCGTCTATCACCCCGGCGCCGACTCCCGCGCCGACTCCCACGCCGACGCCGACCCCCACCCCGGCGCCTGCGCCAACGTCTTCGCCCACGCCAGCGGCCAAGGCCGCTCTGACGCTCGCCAAGACAGTCGATAAAGCATCGGTTTTGACCGACGACTACCTTACCTACACCATCTCCTACAGCAACAACGGCGCGATCACGGCAATTAATGCCAAGATAACCGACGCGTTGCCAATTGATACGGCGTTCGTGTCGGCTTCGAATGGCGGCGCCGTTGCGAGTGGCGTTGTCTCGTGGAGCATAGGCACCGTTGCCCCCGGAGTCACCGGTTCGGTAACATTGACTGTTTTGGTTACTAGTCCCCCTGCTGTTACTCCCACCCCTGTGCCCACTGCCGCTCCAACGCCCACGCCGACGCCCAATCCTACCCCAACGCCAGTACCGACGGCTACGCCCACGGCGAATCCGAATGGCGTGGACCTCTATCTTTCTCCCAGTGGCAATGACAGCGCCGCCTGTTCCCAAGCTAGTCCGTGTCGCCAAGTGAGCCGAGGCATAACCGTTGCAACGTCGAGCGCCAATTCAACCAAGCCGGTTACGATCTATCTCGCCGACGGTTCGTACTCCAGCTTTACCGTTTCTGCTGTAACACGCTCCGCCTCGACGCCATTGACTCTTAAGGCTCAAGGGAAGGCAACCCAAATCGCCGCTGGTTCGCGCGACACCATTTTTATTGACAGTTCTGCCTATGTTATCCTTGACGGAATCAACGCCGCCAACGCCGCGCGCACCGGGCTCCGAGTCTCGCAAGGCGACCACATCACGATTAAAAACGGCGTGTACGCCAATAACTCGATGTGGGGCATCTTTACCGACTTTACCCGCGATCTCTTGCTCGAGAATAACACCGCTTATGGGAGTCAAATTCAGCACGGCATTTACGTTTCTAACAGCGACGACGCCTCGGATAACATTACGGTTCGAGGTAATGAAAGCTATGGCAATACTCAAAACGGCATCCAAATAAACGGCGACTGCTCTAGTGGTGGCGACGGTTTGATTGTTGGCGGCCTGGTGGAAAATAACAACGTCCACGATAACGGCTTAAAGGGCTTTAGCATTATTTCGGCTTCGGGCATCACCTACCAGAACAACCTGATTTACAACAATGGGACAACCAACGCCGGCGCCGGTGGCATTCACTTTGCCGATCAACCGGGTTGCGGTAAACCAAGCAATAATAATGTCGTGGTCAATAATACTATTGTCGAACCGCGCATCGCTGCCGTTCGTATTACCGACGCCTCTATTGGCAATATTTTCTTTAACAATATTCTGATTAGTTCGACCTCATACGCCAATGAGGTTGGCGGCACCAATGTCAACGACGCGTCGTCGTCGGTCCTAAAGTCATCTACCGCCGGAATCTTTGTCAATGCCACCAGCAACGATTATCATCTCGCGGCCAATAGTTCGGGCCTGGGGATCGGTAAAGCCACCTACAGCGGCAAAGCCGCGCCATCGAGCGACCGCGCTGGCACGACGCGACCGCAATCTGGCGCCTATGACGCGGGAGCCTTCGAGCAATAGTCAAGGTTCGAATCTTGCCGCTGCGTTACGAGGCGACCATTTATGAATAGCCCCGGTGTCCACCGTTTATACTGGTTTCTTGGATGGACGTACGAGCTGACGAATGTTATCACCATCCTAGTTTGTTTTGGGTTGACGATTCATTTTTTGGTCCTAACTGTGAGCCGTGTTCATGGCACGAGCATGCTACCGGCCTATCGCGACAATCAGTTGTTATTGGTAGATCGACTGTCGTATCGGTTCTCGCCAGTTAAACGCGGTGACGCCGTGGTATTTTTCTTTCCAACGTCGACGGATCGGGTGTTTGTTAAGCGGGTTGTCGGTTTACCCGGGGAAAAAGTTTTCCTTAGACAAAGCGATGTCTGGATCAACGACCAGCCTCTTTTGATAAAGTATCGGCAAGACGACATCGGGGTTCACACCGACCAAGAGTACAGTTTAGGCGCCGATGAATATTATGTTTTAGGCGACGCACATGATTTAAGTCTTGACTCGAGAATTTGGGGAGGATTACCGCGCCGCTACATCTTCGGAAAGGTAATTACTCTGCCGGACCGAATTGATGTCGCTGGTCTTATTGAACGAGCGGTCCGTGAAGCGCCGCCAACGTTTGAGCGATTTTTCGCGCGGTTCCGGAAAACCGCGCCGTGAACGACAAGGTGTCTCCCGGCTGATACAGCCAAGACGGTCGAACTTTGACATGTCCTTTGGACCTTCGAATCCATTGGTTCTGAACCCCGAATATGAGCGCGAAGGGATAGTAGGCAAAGAAGGTATTCTCGTTGAGCTCAACTGTCTGCCGACTCATAAGGTACTTCCGGAATCCGAGCCATTCGTTTAGCTTGGCGTTTCCTTCGGGCGATCGTTGCGGCACGAATCGCGCTAACCGAAAAATCACATGGCAGGTAATGAGAAATCCGATCGCCGGTAGCAAGACAAGCAATGGCTGCTTTGAGGTAATCAAGGTCAGTAAACTGAACAGGGCCAAAGCATAAACAATTAACCCCCAGAGTTTAAACTTCATCAGCGTCAGGGCCGGATTGTCAATAAAGTACCCATTAGTCGTTACGGTTTCGTAGAGCGACTCGTAAACCATGGCAATTTTTCGCGAAAACAACTTTGAGCGATAGTAATCATCAATATCATCGCTCGCTTGGTTGATTTTTTTCGATGGGAATAGCACCGTTAGGAACTCGGCTTCCCAGAAACGGAGCTTGCTATCGAGAGCTTTCCGGAGACTTAACCGGTACTTGGAATCCTTTTCGTAGATATCAATATAGCCTCGTTGAGCGAGGTCGAAGATAGTCGCGACGAAGGCTGTCAAATTTAACTGCCGGTGCAGAAGAAGAGAAACTTCGGCCGGAGACAGGTCGCTGGGGGGATCGCTTCGAGTTATCGCCGAGCGGGGATTGATCCTGGTTAACCAAGAATAGAGCGCGATCACAATAAACGACAGGAGAGCAACTCCGGGGAGAATATATACTCCCAGCATAATTGACATAAACACGAGGGGGGAAGAGCTGGCGCGGAGCCGATTGATAAACCCCCAGCGACTTGGCGCCGTTTGGGCGTTAACGGCAACGATGACATTTGTCTCTGGTTGTATGCCGGATATTGCCCCTTGAACGCTGCGGTCGGATGCTTTGTGAATTGCCCCTTCGGCAATTGAGCGATCGGTAAAAATTCGCGAACCGAGGATGCTGTTTTCTGGGGTTGGAGAAAAGTTAATCAAAAAAGCTAGACGGTCAATCGAGTGGCCGTTTGGTCGGACGAACGGTAAACGAAACACAATCTCGTTGGCGATAAATTCCCTCGGTGGCTGAAAATGATAGACTATCCGATAGACATCTCCCAGATTATCTCCGGACGCCGTCAAAACGACATCGCCATTTTTCGGTCGAGACAGAACGACCGGAAGCTGATGGTCATTTGACCAAACAGCTGGTGAACCGATAAGATTGACCGGCAATCGCCAACTAAAATCAGCGGCGCGGACTAACCGAGAAAAGTGGATCATTTCTTCAACCCTGAACCCACCCTCGGTTCTCCCTTGAGCGTGGATATTAACAAGGGAGACTCGAGTGTCGGCAAAAGCTTTCGGTCCCGGCGCGACAGACAGTATGACCAGGGCAACTATTACCATCAGAGTTTGTCCGATAAACCGCATAGTATCACTATACTATAGCGTCGCGTCGGCAGCTATTTGACAATTGTTGTCCAGTAGTGTGTGCTGGATATATCAGTGTTTTTATTGGGAGTTGATAATCTATGTCGGTAGCAAAAAATCAATATGTCCGACGCATTAAGCAGTTATGGACTCGTAAGAATCAGGTTATTTTTGGGATAGCGGTCTTGGTGGTCGGTGGAATGGCCTTGGGCTATGGCGTCGTAAAAAACCGTCGTGGCGGGATCGAAGCCTCGCCGGTCGGGAATGTGTCAATCGTTAACCAAGCCGCGATTCAATATTGCAGTCAAGGCGAGGCCGTCGCGGTCTGCGACCCAAGTGTCAATCGCTTCTCGGGCAGTAGCGATAGCAATACTGTCATTACGACCCAAGTTCTTCCTACCCCGACGCCGACATCAACTTCCATATTGCCCCCTTCGACCCCAACGCCCGCGCCAACCGCGCCGTCGGCTGGGGCGACGTTTAGCGATGAATTCGATGGCGCGAGCCTTGACACCACAGCATGGGTGGCCCTCAATCGGAAGGGAGATGATATTCACAACAAAGAACTCCAGTACTTTCTTCCAAGCAACGTTGCCTTAAACAATGGCAACGTGGTTATTACTACCAAGAAGGACTCATCGGTGTCGGGCTATGCCTATACCTCCGGGATGATCCAGTGGAAAGATTTTAATTTTCGCTACGGCACGATCGAGTTTCGGGCCAAGCTTACCGGCGGCAAGGGGCCGTGGCCAGCCCTATGGCTACTGGGCACCGATTGCCAACAAGGTAATATCAAAGATGCCGACGATCCAAGCTGCCATTGGCCTCAACCCGGCTCCGACGAAATAGACATCACCGAGATACTTAACAGCAACCTGACGGTTGTGAACCAGCAAATTCATTCCGGTTCCAACAATGGCGGATGCACCGCTTCCACTTCCGATGTGAGTCAAAATTGGCACACCTATCAGCTCGTTTGGGCTCCGGGATCGCTCGTCTGGAAAATTGACGGCGTGCAAACGTGCCGCATAACCTCGGGAGTTCCCACGACGCCAATGTTCCTGATTATTAGCACGAGTGTCGGCGGCATAGGCGGCGGGACGGTAGTCGACTCCACTTTGCCCCAAACTCATTCGGTGGATTATGTACGAGTCTTTCCCCAAGGTGTGACCCCAACGGCTTCGCCCACGCCGACGCCGACGCCCACGCCGGCACCTACCCCCACGCCGACCCCAACGCCGACGATTAAGCCGACGTCCGTTCCCACCCCCACGCCGACCCCAACGCCGACGATTAAGCCGACGCCCGTTCCCACCCCCACGCCCACCCCCGGCGCTGGCCCGACCCCCGCGCCGACCCCCACGCCAACGCCCACACCCACGCCCACGCCCACGCCCACACCGACGCCGTCTCCAACGCCAGCGCCGACCCCCAGCCCGGTTCCTAGCTCTACCCCAAAGCCCCATCTGACCGCGTGCTTTAAGATCCCTTTGGAACGAGGTACCTCTAGCACACCGGTATTGATTAGCGTTTACGATGGAACAAAGTTGGTCACGACCATTCAAACCGTTCATTCGGCCGATAATATCGAGCTTAGCGGTTTGGCCCTTCAAGACAAGGCGTACACCTTTACAGTCAAAGTCGACGGTTATCTGTCCCAAAAAATTTCTGGTAATCCGTTCCGTGGCTGCATCGGGTTTAGCCGTCCGCTTCACTTCGGTGATGTTAACGGCGATGAAAAGGTCACCGGATCGGACATCGTAACCCTTATCCGGATGTACATTCAAGGTAAGAAAACGACCGGAGGCGAAAGAATTAGCCCGCGTCATATCGTTGACGCCATCCGCAACATCCACTTCGGAGGACGCTAGTGTGCCGGTGGATCGGCGGCCTGATCGGCATCCTGACAATCTCTCTTAGTTCCGTCACAAACGTTTCCGCGGCGTCAGTTGCCGCTACTCTTTCCGCTTCGCCGACAGCTAGTAGCGTGATAACGGGCGAGAACGTTGGAGTGGCCGTAAAAATTAATACCGCCGGTCAGGCTGCCAGCTATGTTACTGTCAGTCTTGGGTACTCAACCAACTTGGAATACCTATCTGCAGACGCGACCGGTTCGGTTTTTAGCACCGAGGTGATTGCCCCCAGCAGCGCCAATCCCCTCTCGTTTGAGCGGACGCGGCTGGATGCTGGTTACACTGGAGACAACGGTGTGGTGTTGACATTGCTATTTCGCGCTAAAACGGCTGGCACGGCCAGCATTACGGTCAATAAGAGTGTCTCGGAGGTGCTGGCTTACGAAGATTCGTCCGACATACTGGCTTCGACCCAGAATGCCTCGTTGACGATTATCGAACCGACACCAACTCCCGCGGCATCGTCAACACCTGCCGGAGCTGGCGCGACAGCCGCGCCCTCGGCGAAAAACAGCCTTATTGAATCATCGACGGCTTGCGCCGTAAGCAATGGTCAAGACGCGGCTGTTGTGCGCGTAACAACAAAGGACGCCAATAATCGAACCCTCACCGACACCGCGTCCAAGCCGTCGGGGACATTAAGCGCCAAAAAAACGGCCAAAGCAACAGTTCAGCTTCAGGGGGACAAGTGGGAGATCAAAGTTACCGATAGTGTTGAAGAAACCGTTACCGTTACGATCGTTAGCAAAGGTGTAACATTAGGAAAATTGGACCTAAAATTCGCCGCAAGCTGTCCATCCCCGGAAACAACCGCCGATCTGACGGTGACTAGCACTCCAGAGCCTTTTGTCTTCCCACCGGATGTTTACTCCCCCATCCCATTGCTTCCGGAAAATCCTCAACCGCCCACACGAGTCTTGGGAATAGTCGTTATGTCAGGGTTCGGACTTATTGCCCTGTCCGGCCTGATCTACTTGGCGTGGAATAGAGCGCGTCGTAAGTCACCCCAAGCGGAAGAGGGCTTTGACCCTGTCGCCCATGGAACGCCGCCTGTCGGGAAATTTTTGGCTCCTCAAATACCGCCGCCACCTAGTCAGGCCCCGCCGACCTCGCCGCCAGATTTACCGCCTCTGCCGTCATCGTCGGAACCGCCACCCGAGTCTGATTTGCCAGAAAAGTAACCACTCCGCTTCGCTTATGCGACACAACTGGTGCAGTCGTGCCCGATATCTGATAACATAGTGGCCGACGCCCAATGTCTCTGGAGGTAGTCCCCGAGCGTTCCATGATCGCGGAGAGGTGGCCGAGCGGACTATGGCGGCAGTCTTGAAAACTGCTGTATCCTCATGGGTACCGTGGGTTCGAATCCCACCCTCTCCGCCAATTGAGAAATGTCTTTGTTGGCTCGCCCTCTGCGAGGGCTCGCCAGCCGATTTTAAGCACAAATTGGAATATTTTATCTTTCAAAATGAAGTTCGAGCCGATATTTTTTAGAAATGCTCGGATTTGTTGATTGTCGCTTTGCGACAAAAGAATTTTGGCTTGGCTACT
>CAYJRF010000017.1:4518-15322 GCA_964372935.1 uncultured Candidatus Saccharibacteria bacterium | reverse complement strand
TGTCTAACTTGGTCGGGGTGCGCGGACTCGAACCGCGGACCTCGGCGACCCGAACGCCGCGCGCTACCAACTGCGCCACACCCCGCGATACTATTAACTAATCTATATCTTAGCAAAAACAGGTTGAGATAAAAAGGTCGGGGACGAGCGTCCCCGACCCGAGGGTGACAGGGGGTGTGTACTTTTGGGCCTATTGGGACTTTGTCTCCTCGGCCTCGGAGCGCAAACCAGCGTGAATCAGCTCGCGGACGCGCTTTCCGCCCTTTCGGCCGATTTCGGCAAAAAACTCCCGCCCCCGCTCTTGGCGAACCGCTTCGCCGCCCTTGCGGCCGATCTCGGCGTAGTGACTGCGGCCGTAGAGCTTTTTGGTTGCCGCGCCACCCTTCTTGCCGAGGGCGCTGTAGCCGTCCGTACCAAGGTCTTTCTTGCGCTGATTGCCTCCCCGACGACCGGCCTCACGGCAGGTCATACTCCTATCTTCTTCTCGTGCCATCGCGCCTCCCCTTTCTTCCGACAGAAACTTGGTTAAGTATACATCGAAAACACGACGACTGCAAGGGTGGCGGATGGCTCAAGATTTAGGCGGCAGTTCAAGGCATGGAGGATAAAATAGCGGTGAGCGCCGCTTGGCGCTTCGGCAATATTTAGGGGCGGACTAATATTGTCGCCATCGCCAGTGTAAGAGACGGGATTGGTTGGTGGGCAAAAAGGCCGAACTGGCAAGTTTCGTGGATTAGCTGCCGTTCCCAACTTTTGGGACCAAGAAGCGGACAAAGCCAACGAGGCAATATCAGCAAAAGTCGCACTTGGCCTTTGGGCGTTTGGTTTTGGCTTTAATTTTGGCCACGGCGCCGCGGCGAGTTTTGCCGCCGCGGCCGCTCACCAAGCCAAGGGCGCGTAAAATCTTTTTCATGTCCCTAGCCTAGGCGTCTCGCGGGCCGGTGTCAAACTACATTCGGTTTGCGGGGTATCCAAGTTGGAGAATGTTATCTATAGTAAAATCAATGACCGACGCCAGGGAGGGATTTTACCAATTACCGTTGGAACGGGCGTTTGAAGCCCTCCAGAGCGACCAAGGCGGGTTGTCTTCGCGCGAGGCGCAGAAAAGGCTCAAAAGGTATGGACTTAATCGACTTAAGCCCAAGCAGCGCGTTTCGGTGTGGAAAGTTTATTTCTCGCAATTCCAGAACAGCCTGATTATTATTCTCTTGGCGGCCGCTGGCTTGACCTTTTTCGTGTGGTTTTTTGGCGCGCGCGAACAATCCGATTTAATTGAAGGCGCCCTGATTTTGGCGATCGTGATGCTAATCACGATTCTTGGGTTTTTTCAGGAATGGAAGGCGGAAAGAGCCATAGAGGCCTTAAAAAAACTCATGGCCTTTCAGGCCAAGGTTTTGCGTGACGGTCAAGAAAGGATTATTGATGTAGGGCAAATAGTCCCGGGTGACGTGATGGTTTTGGAAGAGGGCATTAAAGTGCCGGCCGATATGCGGATGATTGAATCGTCCAGCCTGTATGTCAACGAGGCCTCGCTTACTGGCGAGTCGGCGCCGGTGGCGAAAAAAATCGAAGCCGTTGGGGGCAAAGTTCAGATTGCCGACCAAGTTAATATGCTGTTCGCCGGCACGGCCGTTACCCAAGGACGCGGGCTGGCGATGGTGACGGCCACGGGCGACGCCACCGAAATCGGCAAAATCGCCACCTTGGTTGCCGAAACGGAAGAAGACGTTACGCCACTCCAAAAACGGCTCGATCATGTCGGCAAAGTATTAGGCAACACGGTGCTGGCGATCGCCGTGGTCGTGTTTGTGTTTATTGTTTTCTTTGCCGACAACTATGCCGGGTTATCGCTTTGGGAGCGGGTATTGCACTCTTTTATTGCCGCTGTCGCGCTGGCCGTGGCGGCAATTCCCGAAGGATTGCCCGCCGTGGTAACGATTTCTTTGGCCTTGGGCACCCAACGGATGCTCAAGCGCAAAGCGTTGGTGCGCAAGTTGAATTCAATCGAAACGCTTGGTTCAACCGATGTCATTTGTTCCGACAAGACGGGCACCCTGACCAAAGGCGAAATGACGGTTACGGACATTTATTTTGACGGCATTGGTTACACCGTTTCCGGCACTGGCTACGCGACGGACGGCGCCTTTGCTCAAGACGGCAAGACGATTGACGCCAAAATATTGGAGATTGTCCTGAAAATCGGCGTGCTATGCAACAACGCTCGACTCGACGCCAAATCAATCATGGGCGACCCGACCGAAGCCGCCCTGCTGGTGAGCGGGGCTAAAGCCGGTCTAAGCTACCGAGCAAAACGGCTAAAAGAGATTCCTTTTAGTTCGGGACGAAAAATGATGTCGGTGCTGGTCGAGGAGGCGGACAAGGCGACGGTCTACGCCAAAGGGGCGCCAGAGATTATTTTGAAGCATTGCACCAAAATCTGGGCTGATGGCCAAGTTCACCCCCTGACTGCCGAGCGACGCCAGACGGTTCTCGATCAAACCCAAGCGATGGCCCAGCGGGCTTTGCGCACGCTGGCGTTCGCCTCGCGCGAGGCCAAGACAACCGAAGCTCACGATCTGTCGTGGGAGCATGACTTGGTGTTTTGGGGGCTTCAGGGCATGATTGATCCGCCGCGACAAGAAGTTAAAAACCTGATTAGTCAATGCCACGACAGCGGCATTAGGATTATCATGCTGACCGGTGACCACGCCGCCACCGCCGAGGCGGTGGCCGAGCAAATTGGCATTTCGGGCGGGACGATCCAAGGCGACGATATAGACAACCTGTCGGCGGTCGAGTTGCGAAAAGTGGTGGAACGGATAAATATTTACGCTCGAATCAATCCGGGCACAAAAATGCGGATCGTCGAGGCCCTCAAACGCGACCGGCATACGGTGGCGATGACCGGAGACGGCGTTAACGACGCGCCGGCCTTAAAAAAGGCCGATATTGGTATTGCCATGGGCATTACCGGCACGGACGTGGCGAAAGAGGCCTCGGACATGGTGATCTTGGACGACCGGTTCGCAACGCTCGTGAGCGCGGTTGAAGAAGGGCGCGGCGTGTTCGACAATATTGGCAAGTTCGTCAACTATCTCCTGTCGTGCAATATCGCCGAAGTGCTGGTGGTTTTTTTGATCATCATGCTGTTTCGCGATCTCCCGCTGACGGCCACGATGCTGTTGTGGATCAATGTGGTAACCGACGGCTTGCCGGCGGTGGCTTTGGGGATGGATCCGGCGGAACGCGGCATTATGCGTTACGCGCCCAAGAAATTTCAAGGAGAGATTATCACCGCGCGGCTTTGGCTGGAAATGGTTTTAGCCGGTTTAGTGATTACGGCCGGAGTGGTGTGGATTTATTGGGTTAATTTACCGGAGGGATTGAGCGAGGCCCGCGCCGCGGCGTTCGTGGCGATCGTGGTGTTTGAAATAATGCGGTTGTTCGCCATTCGGTTCCGGTACAAAATTGGTTTTTTTTCCAATGGCTGGCTGATCGCGGCGGCGGCGCTGTCAATCGTTCTCCAATTGCTCATAGTCTATATCCCCTTCTTTGGTCGCCTGTTTGACGTTACCGGTATTGACAGTCACGACTGGTTGCTGATCGGTGTCTTCAGTTTGGTGATCTTAGCCCTGGGTTGGGATTGGAAAGGCCCATGGCGGACGGTGGTGGCGTGGCTGTCGCCGACCCCAAGCGGTAAAATTGTGTCGGGCTGACAGCTCGTGCTAAGCTCAAAGGGATGACCTTTAACCGACTCTCTCTCCTACTCGCGGTTTGGCTGATTGGCGTCTTGGCGCCGCTGACCCGCGCCCACGGCGTGGGCGAGGCCGTGACTTCAACCGCGCTGCTGCCGGAGTTCGCTCACTCGGGTTTTTCGCTCCGCGTTGTCCTAAATGCCAGCTTGATCATGGCGGTATTGTTGCTGGTGGCGTTTTGGGTCCGAAAACCCTCCAATTGGCTTAAATCCTTACTGTTTTGGGGTATTGCCGTTACCGCCGTTATCTCCACTGCCATCCTAATGCTCGTAACTTATTTCGTGAACGCTAATTCGTGGTCGCGCGGCCCAATCCATTGGCACAGCGATTTTGAAATCTGGGCTTGCGGACAAGAAATTAATTTGCGCGATCCGGTTGGTTTTAGCAATCGGATTGGCACGCCTCAGTTGCATGAGCATAACGATAATCGGATTCATTTTGAGGGCGTGGTGATGTCCGAAACCGATGCGTCGGTCGCCAATTTTTTCCGTGCGGTTGGCGGGTCGCTGTCGGCCGGGACTATTGCCATCCCGACCAACGGCGGCCAAGTGTCGTTTACCGATGGCGGATCGTGTCATAATCAGCAAAGTAACCGTCTCCAAGCGTTTGTTTACCAGGTTAATGCCGATCATACGTTTCGACAAACCAAAGTAGCGGACATTACGGCGCTGCAACTAAGTCACGTCGCGGCCGTACCACCGGGCGCCTGCATTATCATCGAGTTTAGTCCGGAGAAGACGCGAACCAATCACGTCTGTCGCAGTTATCGGGTGGCGGTGCAAACCGGCAAGCTACTCAATGGAGTCAAAGATGGGTCTTGACCTGCCGTCACTGTCGATTATTTTAACCACCGCGGCGATTGACTCGATCAATCCGTGCGCCATCGGCGTGTTGATTTTGATGATATCGGTTATTTTAGGTACAAAGGGTTCGGTTGGTCGACTTTTAACCTTAGGGGGTCTGTACATCGGGGCAATATTCGCGACCTATCTGCTGGCTGGTTTGGGTCTGCTCTACTTTCTGACCGCCATCCCGCTCGCGGTGACGGAATATATCTCGTTTTTCGTCGCGGCCTTGGTGGTCTTGGCCGGAATTTTAGAAGTCAAGGACTTTTTTTGGTATGGACAAGGATTTTCCCTTGAGATCCCGGCGCCTTTCGCCAAAATGATTCATAACTACTCTAAGAATGTCTCGGTTACGAGCGTGATTCTCTTGGGGGCCTTTGTTGCCGGGGTCGAGTTGCCCTGCACCGGCGCGCCGTATCTCGCCATCATTACCGTGCTGTCGCTCAACTTTAATTTTGACGCCTTTATCCTGCTGGTTCTTTATAACTTTGTTTTTGTTCTGCCCCTGATCGTTATACTCCTGCTGGTGGTTAGCGGCACGAAAGTTAGCCACGTTAAACGCTGGAAAGAAGACAATCGTCACATCATGCGTTTGGGAATTGGCTTGCTCCTGATCGCTTTGGGCTGGTTGCTGGTGATGATCGCCAACGGCACGATTAACCTTGGTTAAGGCAAAGAAATGGCATACTTGGTTAAACGCGACGGTCGTCAGGAGACCTATGACGGCCAAAAGGTCTACGCCAGCGCCTACGGCGCCTGTTTGGCGTCGCGGCTAAGTCGGCGCGAGGCCGAGTTGGTTGCCAGTAATGTTACTTCCGCTCTTGATGTTTGGATCGAGCTTCGGCCAATGGTGACTGCTGAAGAAATTTTTCATCGGGTGGCCGAAGAATTGACTTGGTGCCATTCCGACGTTGGCTATCTTTACCGCTACCACCGAAATGTGGCTTGAACCATGGCCTACGATTTTGACTTAATCGTCATTGGGAGCGGCGCGGGTGGCGGGGTCGGCGCGCACGTCGCGGCGGGATTGGGAAAAAAAGTTGCCGTGGTGGAGCGCGACGCCATCGGCGGCGAGTGTCCCAATTACGCCTGCGTGCCAACAAAAGCCCTTCTCCACGCCGCCGAAGTTTATCGCACTGTGTTATCGGCCGATCAGTACGGTATTGAGGTCAAAGATGTCCGCGTCAGCTCGAAACGAGTTCGAGATTGGAAACGAACCGTCGTGGGACGAACCGGAGCGTCTCACGGCGAGAAAATCTTTTCTCACGAGAACATTGTTGTCTTGACGGGCGAGGCCAGTTTTATCAATCCCCATGAAATTCGTCTCACGAAAACGCGCCATTATACCGCGCGATATTTTTTGGTCGCCAGCGGCTCGGAGGTAATTGTCCCGCCGATTCCGGGGTTGGACCCGAAAACTTATCTGACATTTCGCGACGCGATTGAACTTGACGAATTGCCCCGCTCGATCTTTATTTTAGGCGGCGGTCCGATTGGGTGCGAGTTCGCGGAAATTTTTGCCAGTTTCGGCGTGGCTGTAACGATTGCCGATATTGCCCCCCGCCTGCTGGCGCGGGACGACCCCGACGTTGGTAATCTTATCGGGGCACTGTTCACCAATCGCGGCATCAAAGTTTTGACCGAGTCGGCGGTTACTCGGATTCACCCCAATGGCGCCAATAAAACAGTCCATTATCGTCGGGGAGGGCGCGACCACACGGCGTCGGTGGAGGAAATTTTTGTTGCTTCGGGCAAACGTCCGGCGGTGGCTCATCTGGACTTGGAGCGCGCCGCCATCGCCGCCAACAAACACGGCATTAAGGTTAATCAATATCTCCAAACCAGCCAGCCCCACATTTACGCCGCTGGCGACGTTATTGGCCCGTATCTTTACACTCCCACCGGTTCGTACCAAAGCGCCATCGCCGTCAATAATATTTTTTCCCGCCCAAAGATTCGTCCCAATTACGCCGTCGTGCCGCGGTGTGTCTTTATTAGTCCCGAAGTGGCTGGCGTTGGTCTTACCGAAGCGGAGGCCAAAGCAAGGTTTGGGAGCATAAAACGCGGGGTTGCCCTGATCGCCGCCTTGGGACGCGCCAATACCGCGAACTCTCTCGACGGCTTCGTGAAAGTTATTACCGATCAACGCGGCCGCCTTTTGGGTGGCACAATTGTCGCTCCCCGAGCGGGCGAAATTATTCACGAACTGGCCCTGGCTCTTAAATTACAGGTTAACGCTAGCGATATTGCCAATATGATTCACGCCTACCCCACTTTTTCCGAGGGGCTCAAATACGCCTGCGCCTCTCTGGAAGCGGCTTAGTCGTCTACTCGTAACGCAATGCTTCAACCGGATCTTTGTTGGCGGCTCGCAGCGCCGGCCAGAGACCGAAAATAAGACCGACGGCCACCGATATACCGGTGGCTAACACAAGAGTGGCGAGGGAGAAATACGGCTTTAATTCGGTTTTTGACGCCACGATCAGCCCGACTAAAAACGCCATGCCCAGTCCCAGAAGGGCGCCTAAAAAGGTAATCATGACCGCCTCGATGAGGAATTGCCAGGCGATGGCCGTTTTGGTGGCGCCGACGGCTTTGCGCAGCCCGATTTCGCGCGTGCGTTCGGTCACGGTGGCGAGCATGATATTCATAATGCCAATTCCGCCGACGATGAGCGACACGGCGGCAATTGACGAAACCAGGGTCGTGGCCAAAGACAGGAACTGGTTAAACAAACCAAGGAGATCGTCTTGGGTGAGAATGGAAAAATTTTCCTCGCCGTGATGGTTGGCGATCAATGCGGCTTTGATGGTCTCTTTCATTTGAGCGATGTCGGTCTGGTCGTCGGCCACCGCCACGATCCGCATAATTTTGGTCTGGTTTTTGTTCAGGGCAGTGGCGCGGGCAAGGGGAATAAGAGTTAAGTTGTCAAATTCGGAACCAAATAGGCCGGCGGACTTCGACTTGCCCAAAACACCCACGACCGTCAAGTCGTCTCCCAGATTAACCGTTTGGCCG
Organism: uncultured Candidatus Saccharibacteria bacterium; assembly: GCA_964372935.1. Taxonomy (GTDB): domain Bacteria; phylum Patescibacteriota; class UBA1384; order 2-12-FULL-50-11; family DASWYB01; genus CAYJRF01. The sequence continues at coordinate 7,704 of CAYJRF010000017.1, read as the reverse complement.
ATGGGGTCGCTGTCGCCAAATAAGGCGACTTTGGCGTTTTTGCTAATCACAATCCCGCCATTGGTCGAGTCGGTGTTAAACATCCGGCCGGACTCCAGCTTGACAATGGCGACAACGTCGAGAAAATTGGGCGTTGTGCCAAAAATTGTCGGGTTGGCAACTTTGTCGCCAGCCTTGAGACTGCCGGGGAGCAGGCTTATCGGGGCGGCGCCTTTGATGCCGTCGGTTCGGCTGATGGTGGCTAAATCTTCGAGAGTCAAAATGTCCCCGGAAATAAAATTAGCCGGATTTGTGGCCGACCGGCCCGGGCTGGCGGTATCTATCTTACCCCCAATGACGGCAATGACGTTGGTGCCAAACCCCGAAATTGATTTAGCGACATCGCGTTTTAGCCCCTCGCCCATGGCGACAAGGAGAGTTACCGACCAGACCCCGATCATCACTCCCAAAACCGTCAGGAGCATTCGCGCCTTGTTGCTCAAAATTGACCGCAGGGCGAGTTTGATGTACTCAACCATGGGCTTTATCCGTTGTTAATTGTCCGTCTTGAAGATAAACGATACGCTTTGCCAACTTGGCGATGGTGGCGTCGTGAGTGATCATGAGAATAGTTTTACCCTCGCGATTAAGTTCTTGCATCAGGTCGAGGATAGCTCGGCCCGTTTTTGAGTCCAAATTGCCGGTGGGTTCGTCGGCCAGGATGATATCCGGATTGTTCATCAGGGCTCGAGCGATGGCGGCGCGTTGTTTTTCCCCCCCAGACAGTTCCGTGGCGTGATAATGGGCGCGATGGGCCAGACCGACGCGCTCAAGGAGCATGGTGGCGCGCCGACGGGCGGCGCCCCGCGATATTTGCTGATAGACAGACGGGAGCAAGACATTTTCCAGGGTTGTAAGCCGAGGCAAGAGGTTATATGACTGAAACACGAAGCCGATGGTTTGGCCGCGAAGTCGCGCCAAGCGGCGGTCGGGCAGACTAAGCGAGATTGGTTTATCGCGTAGAGAGAGCTCGCCTTCGGTTGGACGATCAAGCAGGCCGATTATGTTCATGAGGGTCGACTTGCCCGAGCCGGACGGCCCCATGATCGCCAAAAAATCGCCCGGCCGAACAACAAGGTCGATTCCTTGAATGGCCGGAGTAGTAATACGGCCGGAGCGATAAACTTTTCCGACATTTTTTAGGCTGATAACATTCATGTTTCTTGCATTGTAACCAACCGACCCTGTGACGGCAACTGTCCGTCGTTGGGGTAAAATCGGCGGCGTGTTGGCAGTTGCTGATTTGGGTATATATTGATATAATTTTTTTGCTAGGCTACTTAAGGCGCCTTAAAAGAAAGGGGGAGGTATGAGGATTTTGGGGTGCGCCGCGCTCGTCGGCGCGGTTTGGTTCATCAGCGCCGTTTTGCCGGCGGGATTCCCGAGTATGCCGTCTCGGTCGGCCGAGACGGCGGTCGTCTCGGTACCGGCGTTGCCGAACGCGCCGCTGTTTCAACCGTCGAACGTGTTAGCGGTCGTGCGAGCGCCCGAGGGGGTAGACGGCGTTTGGCTGCTGGTTCGGCGTTCAGAGCGCCGGGCGTATGTCTGCACCGGCAACAGCGTCGGCCAAGAATTCGAATGCGCTGTCGGACGGGGCGCCGACGGGTACGACGCCACACCTCTCGGTGAATTTACGATCACCGAGAAAAGATCGCCACCGGCTTGGCATGTGCCGATGGCAATTAGACGGCGAGATGGCCTCGCTGCCTATTATCCGCCCCAAGATCCGCGCAACCGTCTGGGCGCGGCTTGGATGCGCCTGGGTGGGACCGACTACGGTCTTCACGGGGTCAACGCCGAGACGGCCGAGCGCATCGGTCACGCCGCCACCAGTGGTTGCGTGGCGTTTCGCAATGACGACATCGGCGTGCTCTACCGACTGTTGCCCATAGGCAGTCGAGTGAGGGTAGAGGCATGAGAACGACGAAAATGTCGCCAGAGAAGATCTTGGGCGGGACGGTGCTGCTCCTTCTTGTGGCGTTTGGCCTGAGCCGTTCCGGTCCAACCCTTTTGTTGTGGCTGCGCGAGGCACTGTCGGTTCATCGGACGGTCGTCTCCCATTCTCCTAACCCAGCTAGCCACCCATCCACCAGTGCCGAGCCGGTGGCGCTACAGTCTGCCACGGCGTCTGACGGATACGTATCCGTCGACGTTCAGCGGGAGCTGTTGACAGCGCACGGGGAGTTTGTTGCCGCCAGAATCGCCCTCGACAAGGAAATTGCGAGCGGGACTTTTAAGCTCGGTGGTAACGTCAAAACGTCATCGGCTTACCTTGAGCGGGTGTCGACTCTCAATCGGCTGTCGACCCTCCACTGGCCGGCCGACACGCCCGCCGGCAGAGCGAAACAGGACCTCGAGACCCTAATCCGATTCTCGCTCGGGGTCATTGAAGAGTACGTACGGACGGGAGACAGAGCGAACCTGTCTCTCAACAGTAAAGGCATTTCGGTGCGACTGCACCGAATCAAAGCGGACATTGACCGGCTTTGAGAAGACTGGCCCAAATCCGGTCCCGCGCGGGGCCGGATTTTATTTTTCAAGATGGTATACTCGGATCAAAAGGAGTCGCGTGAACGATTTTGGGGCAAGAAAATTAGGCGAGGTCTTGGCTTTTAGTCATGTTGGAGTCGAAACGCTCCAAAGAGGTTCCGCGGCGTTAGGTCAAGTTAAGGGACTGGCCATTGACGACGCCGTTGACCGATTGCGCTACCAAGCGACTGCGATTGAATCTCTGGCTCAAGAACTCGGAGTGAACGAAACAGTGGCGCGGAAAGCCGAGGCGACCGGAGGGAAATTGCGGGCGATGCGCGGCATGTATCTGGGTAACAACTGGCGCGATCCAGCCGAATTACTCGAATGGTTAGGATTTTTTGAGGGTGGGGCGATTGTTCATTGGCGCTTGGTGGCCGGAGTGGCGGCTAATTTTTCCGCCCCGACAATGAAGGATTTGGCCTCGGACGGTTTGTCGGTGCATCGTCGGCTGTTGGGGCAAATATCAGCGGCGATTGGTCGCCATGGGAGTAACATGAGTCGAGCGTGACTACCCGAGCGGCTTGTCTGACCCAAGGATTTATGGTACGGTCGCGTCAGTCGGTTTGCGCGAGAGAGGGGGAAGAAGATGCGAGTTGGACGTTTGGCGCTGGCGGT
>CAYJRF010000017.1:0-4418 GCA_964372935.1 uncultured Candidatus Saccharibacteria bacterium | reverse complement strand
TGGCGCTGGCGGTCGTGGCCGCGGGCTTGGCGCCGGTGATGGGGCAGGAGCGTGCGGTGGCAACACGGACAGCCTGTCCCCTGCCGGTGGTGGCGGCGCTCTCCGCCTTTCGCGACGCCTTTGCGCCGCAGGGCGAATTTGCGCCGGTGAACGCTGATCAGGCGGCGTTCATTGGTGCGGTGTACTCGGTCGGCTTGGCGGATGCCCGACGATTTCGGGCCGACGAGCTGACAACCGTTGCCGGAGACGGCGCGACGGTGAACGAAGTTCTCGAGGGCGCCGGGTTTAGCGTTCGGGTGGATCCGGCGGCCGAGGCCGCGGCGGCGGCGATGATGAAAGTGGGGGTAGTCTGGACCCAGCCGGGTCGGCAGACACAACTGACCGCCGCGAACGGGAAAACGTACCCGGCGGTGGCTCTACGGGAATTCCGTCAGTACCTAGCCGCCAACCGTGCCGCGCCGGTTATGGTTCTACCGTCGGTGTCGGGCGACGAAGTTTGCCTGACAGTTCTTAGTGAAGGTGAAGACGCTCGTCCTTTGATTCCGTTTGTCAGGACGCTCGAGACGCGCCTGACGCCGATGGATAACGAAGGCGAGGAAGTTGTCTTACCGGCCGTAGACCTGGGGCAACAGTTTCCCATTCCGTGGCTCGTCGGGCTGCGGCTGGCAAACTCGCCTTTCCGTCTCACCGAGGTGGTTCAGGCGGTGGCTTTCCACCTCGACGAGCATGGCGCCAGGGTCGAGTCCGGCGTCGGGGTGGCTGGCGCCAAAGGAATAACAAGGGCGGTTAGGATTAATCGCCCGTTCCTCTGCTGGGTGCGGCGTCGCGACTGGAACCTGCCGGTGTTTGCCGCGGTGATCGGTTACGACGTGTGGCGGCGGCCCAAGTAGGGCTGCCAATCAGAGGCTTTGCCCCCGAGGTGTCTCGGGGGCGTTTGATTTGATTACGGCGTTTCCAATTCAACTTGAATGTGCCGAACGCCGGGAACTTCATGGCGGACGCGCTCTTTGATCCGGTCAATCAACTGTTCGATTTCCTCGGTTTTCAGACGGGCCGCGACATGGACTTCCAAATTTACCAGCAGACTGCCTGAACCAATGTACATGGTGCGCAAGTCAAGAACTTTTTGAACGCGATTAAAGCGTTCCACCACTCGGCGGATGCGGTTTTCCACCTCAGGCGGGGCGCTGCGGCCCACGAGGAGGTCTTTGACGTCTAAAACCAAGAGAAAAGATAATGCCGCGATAATTAGACCGATAATGATCGCTCCCACGCCGTCATAGATCGGATTTTGGGTTATAAGATAGATAATTAAAGCGATCAGGCCGGTTCCGGCCGCCAGGGCTCCCATTAAATCAAGAATAAACGCCGCTTTGGTTTCGATTAAATCGGGATAAACAAATATGTTCCACAATCGAGCATGGGGATGGGTGTTTTTGAGACGGCGCAAGCTGAGATTAAAAGCATAAGTATTAGTTATTAGTCCCAGGACAAGGACGGCGATAGCCCACAGGGTATGCTCGACGGGTTGCGGACTAAAAACGCGTCGCCAGCCAAAACTAATCGACAGAGCCGAAGTGAACACCAGCATAATAATGCCGGCCATAAGGGTCCAGAAAAATATTTCGCGGCCGTAGCCGAAACGGCTGAAACGGTCGGCGCGTCGTCTTGAGCGAGCCACGCCAACGAGTAGCAGACTGGAAGTTATCAAATCGGCGCCGCCTTGCAAGGCCTCGGTCAACATCACGACGCTTCGACTAACGAAGGCAACCACCAAATTGAGGGCAACATCGGAAACGTCAACCAGCAGAGATGTTAAAACAACCTGTTGCGACGAAGGTCGTTTGGGGAGCAATCGCATCACCAAGCTATCGTATCATACACTTTTGCCGTCGTAGCTGTCGGGTTTTAATTTTTTTTTGGCTGGTCGAGGAGCGATGAATTTAAGATAGCCGAGGGAGACTCCAATAATCAGGGCAAGGGAGACGAGGGAAAACTGGTATTTGGTGCTGTCGCTGGCAAAACTACGGCCGATACTGTAGAGAAGAGTAAAAACTCCGCCCAAGAGTAAACCGTCGGCAATTTCGCCCAAGGCCCGAAAAGCCGTCAAGCTAATGGCCAGGACCACGATTGCCCCGGCCAAAGCCAAGAGAGAGACCGCGCGATTATAAATTTTTGTCGCGACCTCAAACTCTCTTTGCCGCTTGTCGTCGGCCTCGCGTTGAGCTATTTCTGCCGCTGTCTCCTTGGACGCGACTTGGTCGGGCGGGGCCGTTCTGGGCGTGGTGACGGCGTACCGCGGCGGCGTTGGCGCCGGATAGAAGGCGGCGATGCCAATCCCGATGAAGGCGGTGATCAACAGACCAAGAAAAACAGTATAAATATATTTCAGAAGCATAGTCGCATTATACTCCCACCCGCGCGAAATAACAGCCATGGTAGTCGTTCAATCCCACTACGCCCTCGACGTCAATCGCCCGTTAAAATTTTTTTCTACCCGCCATAACTTTTGACAAAATAGACTTTTGTTGCTTTAACGGCCCTATTGCTCCGAAATGCAACGAGGAGCGGTGTTGTTGCAGGGGGGTGAAATAATGGACCGTAACGAAGCGTTGTTCAGAAAGAATGAGCCGGTCAATACTCTGACCGAGGTCGCGCTGTCGCCGGCAACCGCGGCTCGCTTGTTCCAAAATGGCGTGACCACTGTCGGGCTTGCGGCGGGATTGCCTATCCAACAACTCCTGTCAAACGGGGTTGGACTGGATGATCTCGAAGAGCTGATCTGGGTGCTGGGCAAGTGCTGCGTAGTTTCCGAGGCCGTTGAGCGCAGGCCACCCAACGTTGGTGACGCTGAATGGGTTCTCGTGGCGAAACTGTCCTTATCTCCGTCGCTGACGGAGAAGTTTCGGCAGGCGGGGGTCACCACGCTGCAACATCTCCTCGCGTGGTTCGACAAGTGCTCGCCCGAGGAAATCGAGGAGTTTCTCGAAGGCAGGGACCGCGATAGTCGCCAGCTGGCCAAGCTACGGCAGGTTCTTGATCTGCCGAGGATTGTGTGTCTCGATAAGTAAACGGCATCGGCCGGCCCGAGCGAAAATGAATTTCCGGAAGTCTGCGGCCCACGCCATGGGCCGCGTTTTTTTATCTTCCTTCTCGTCAATGACTGTCGAAAAATCTTTATGAAAAAAAGAACCCGCCAAGTCCGAAGACCTGGCGGGGGGGAAGGAGATGAGATGGTCTGCCTGGCCCAGTTGTTCGCTAACGAACCAGACGAGGGGCACCCATGCCTGTTCGTCTTAGAGACGGGAGAGAAACTGAAAGAGATTTCCCCCCACGATGTTTTCGCTGTGGTCTCTAGGCAGTCCACTAGAACCCAATAGCGCCTCAATCACCATTAATCTTTCAGGGCAATTGAGTTGAGCGGCCTGCTCCGGATGACGTGCGTGGAAAACGCCGCGGGGGTCTATCCTTTCTTTCATTATCCTGAACCGTTCCTTGGCTTCCTCGGGGTCAAGATGGTGGTAAACCCCATCGGTGCCGAGGCAAACATTCTTCGGTCCGACAAGACCAATAAGATGGTCGAGGTGGTGGAGAAACGGCTCGATACCGTTACTCTTCGCATCGAGCATCCAGGTGATCGTGACGAGACCGATTAGACCACCTAGCCCGCAGACATCTAGGAGGACATCATCGGGGAGCCCGCGCCCATGATCGTATAGATCAAAGCACGCGGTGTGGGTTGCCGCCACGCGCACCTTAATCGATCCCTCCTTGAGGTAACATATCGCGTCGCGGGCGGTGCGGTGTCCCGCGTGGGAAAGGTCTAGGACAAAGCCGGTCTCGGCCATCGCCCGAATCAACTCTCTTCCTCGCGTACTTAATGGCTCATCGGGAACAGCAAACCCACCGCCATACTCATTCGCCCCTTCATAGGCGAGCGTCATGAACCGAACGCCCAGCCCTTTAAGAAGAAGTAGGTCTGTAACGGTGGCGTTGTGGGGAGGGTGCTGGAGACCGAAGAAGTACGCCGTTCTCGTTGGTTTAGCTTGCCGGCCTATCTGCCGAACAAACCAGGTGTGTTCCCGAACGATACTGGCCATGTCCCCGATGTATGGCGGAACACTCGTCGTGTGACAAGCGTCCAGGACGGCGCTACCGTCAACCAAAAGATTGTCGTCCTTTGCCATCACTTTGTGATGTGGGAACGGGAATCCCATGAAGTCGGCATAGTACATCTCTTTCTCCTTCAGTTTTCAAGGTACAAGTTCTCTGCGGCGCGTGCCGTAGAGGCATCAAGCATCGAGCCCAATACGGCTATAAGAATAGTATAGTTTGTCCTATCTGTCAAGGTTGTGTGCTGGCAGTGTAGCAGCAAAGTAATAATGTCCTAGGAGTGGCCAAGTTAAAATGTCCGGTTC
>CAYJRF010000016.1:0-15365 GCA_964372935.1 uncultured Candidatus Saccharibacteria bacterium | reverse complement strand
TGTTTGAAAATATCCGAACGGAACTCTCTGGGCTCGGCGGGCGGAATTCCCCCCAAACCCCCCTTCCGCCCGCCTCGCCTTGAACCGAAGCGGAAAGGCAAACTGCCAAAGAACCTGTCAAAAATGTCGGCTCGAACTTTATGCTGAAATCAAAACGGCTTGAAATTTCCCCGAAAAACGGCTGGCGAGCCAATGACTTCATTTCCTAACTGGCGGAGGAGGTGGGATTCGAACCCACGGGCCGGAATTACCCGACCACGGTTTAGCAAACCGCTGCCTTGGACCGCTCGGCCACTCCTCCGAATATGTTGTATTGTACCAGATCGCCCCTTTTCCGACCACCCGTGGACGGGGGACGACCCCAGACTTTTGGCGCGCGGCTAATTCTGGTATCTTACGACGTAAGAACCCATGACTATTCTCGTTACCGGCGGGGCCGGATTCATTGGCAGTCACACGGTGAAAGAACTGCGTCAAGCCGGCCATCAAGTGGCCGTGTTTGATTCGTTCGAAAAAGGGGCGCGAGCAAATCTCGCGGGCTTTATCGACCCACAGGCTATTTTTGAGGGCAATGTTTTACAGACCGCTGACCTGGATCGCGTCTTCGCCGCGCAGCCGTTCGAGGCCGTGATTCATTTTGCGGCTTACATCGAAGCCGGCGAATCGGTCAACGACCCGGGCCGCTTCTTTTGGAACAACACCGCCGGAACGATCAATCTGGCTAACGCCATGGTCAAGCACGGCGTTCACCAACTGGTGTTTTCTTCCACGGCGGCGGTTTACGGCCAACCCCAGACCACGCCGATTTCCGAAACCGCGCCAACCCAGCCGACTAACCCTTACGGATCATCCAAACTGCTGGCCGAGGAAGCGTTGCGCGTCTACACGGCCCATACCCCGCTAAAAGTTACCGCCTTGCGCTATTTTAACGCCGCCGGGGCCGATCCCGATGGGCAATTGGGCGAGAACCACCGACCAGAAACTCACCTTATCCCCCTTGTCCTCCAAGTGGCGGCGGGAAAGCGCGCCAAGGTTGACGTTTTTGGCACCGACTACCCCACCCCCGACGGCACGGCGATTCGCGACTACATTCACGTGTTCGATCTCGCCGCGGCTCACTTGGCCGCCTTAAGGCCGGCTCGCCAAGGGTGGCGAGTTTACAACGTCGGGACTGGTCGCGGTTTTTCCGTTGGAGAGATAATCGCCACCTGCCGCCAGGAAACCGGTCGGCCAATACCGGTTAAAAACGGCCCGCGACGCCCCGGCGATCCGCCGATTCTGGTGGCCGACGCCCAAAAGATAACCGGTGATTTGGAATGGCAACCGCGGTACTCCGATCTTGCCGGCATAGTTAAAACGGCTTGGAATTGGGTCTCAAAGTCGCCCCATGGTTGAGTCGCCCAACATCGCCGCCATTATCCGTGAGGCCGAGGCCGTTGTCGCGGCCATGAAAACGGCGGCCTTTCAGCAAAGCGTTCAAGTCGCCGGCGAGTTACTCCAACGAATCGCCAGCAATCGCCAGACGGTTTTTATAACTGGCAATGGCGGGTCCTGGGCCGACGCCGATCATTTCGCCGGCGAGCTTCGCGCCCAATTTGAAGTCGCCGGCGGTCCGGCCTTTCCGGCTCTGGCCCTACCGGTAAGTCTGACCAGCCAAACGGCGTGGGGAAACGACTATCCCGACGGCTTCGCCGGCGCCATTGGGCGCGATCTAGAGGCCTTGGCTAAACCCGGCGACTGTCTGATCGCTATTTCGACTTCGGGCAAAGCGGTTAATGTTCGCCGAGCGCTCGTCTGGGCAAAATCGCACGGTCTGGAAACCCTGGCCATCAGCGGCAATGGTCCATCAAGCGGCGATTTTGGCGCCCTCGCCAGTCGCCACATTATCATTCCCCACAAACGCACGGCGCGAATTCAAGAAGGTTACCAGTTGGTAATCCACCTCCTGTGCGCCTACGTTGACAAGCTAAAATGAGGTATCATGCGCGATATGACCTTATGGCCAATTGCCGAACGCCAAAATAAAGTTACCGTGGCCGAATTCGCCCGGCCAATTCCCGATAGTCTGATCGGCGGCGCGCCGCTACAAGATTTATTCGCCCCGATTTTGGCCGGCCAAGACCTGCGGAACTTTATCGGGGCGATCAAGGCCGCCGCCGCCACCGGCCGACCGCTGATTTGGATGATGGGGGCCCACCTTCTTAAGGTCGGTCTCGGACCGATTTTGATTCAACTGATTGAGGGCGGATATGTTCAGCACCTTGCCTGCAACGGCGCCGGAGCGATTCACGACTTTGAAATTGCCCTTATCGGGGCCACGAGCGAAGATGTTGCCAGCAATTTGGAGAACGGCCGTTTTGGCAATTGGCAAGAGACGAGCCGAATTAACGACATCATCGCCCAAGGGGCCAAAGCCGGACTGGGTTATGGCCAAGCCATCGGCCAATATATTAGTCGGGAAAAATTACCGTACCGGCAATTTTCTGTCTTCGCCGCGGCCGAGGCGGCCGCCATTCCCATTACGGTCCATACGGCCATCGGCACCGAGATAACCCACCAACATCCCAACGCCGACGGGGCGGCGATTGGCCAGACCAGCCTGACTGATTTTCATCGCATGATTGACACCGTGGCAAAATTAGAGAAAGGCGTGGTCATGAACTGGGGTTCGGCGGTGATCATGCCCGAAGTTTTTTTGAAGGCCCTCACGGTCGCCCGCAATCGCGGCGCGAATGTTCAACATTTTACCGCCGCCAATTTCGACATGATTCGCCACTACCGGCCGACAGTCAACGTGGTGGAACGACCGACTGCTCACGGCGGTCATGGGTATACGTTCATCGGTCAGCACGAAATTATCCTGCCGCTCGTGGCCCTACTAATCCTCCAAAAAGGATGAAGCAATTTCAAGACGTTATTGGGCGATTTGCCCGCCAACGCGTGGCCGTGGCGGGCGATGTCATGCTTGACCGTTATATTTTTGGCCGAGTTGAGCGAATTTCTCCCGAGGCGCCGATTCCGGTAGTGGAATGGCAGTCCAACATCACGGCGCCGGGCGGCGCCGCCAACGCCGCCGCCAATTGCGTCAGCCTTGGAGGGCAGTGCGCCGTTTTTGGCGTCGTCGGACGCGATCAAGCCGGCCGAGACCTTAAGGCCGCCATGATCAATCGCCAGCTAGCCGAGCAACATTTACGCTCCGTCAACCGCCCGACAACCGAAAAGACGCGGATTATCGGCAACAATCAACAGATTGTCAGGATTGATCGCGAAACCACGGCCGACTTGCCGCCGGCCATCGGCGCCGCCCTTGCGGCCGAAATCTCTTCTCGCGCCGAGTCATTCGACGCCCTGATAGTCTGCGATTACGCCAAAGGAGTGCTTACCTCCGAGCTTATGGATTGTCTCCGGGCCATTGCCCATTCGCGGGCGATTCCCCTTTTGGCCGATGTCAAACCGAAACATTTTGAGACGTGCCATCATTTGACCTTTATGACGCCAAATAAAAAAGAGCTGGCCGGCATGGTCAACGCCACCGTGGCGACGGTCGCCGACGCCAAGCGCCACGGGCTGGCTCTGGCCAAGCGTTTAGAGACTAATATCCTTGTAACATTAAGCGAGGACGGCATGGTGTTGGTTGAGCACCGCGCCGGTCGGGCGATTCATCTGCCAACCCGCGCTCAAGAGGTCGCCGATGTCTCTGGCGCCGGCGATACCGTGATCGCCACCCTTGCCTTAGCCATGGCCGCCGGGGCCGATCTCGTTTGCGCCGCCACTCTCGCCAATCACGCCGCCTCGGTGGTGGTGTCCAAACTCGGCACGGCCACGGTCACACCGGCCGAATTGCGCCAAACGTTTGTCCGATGATTCCGCAATCTTATGTCTATAAAAAAGCGTCGGTGCGCGCGGCCGTGCGACTTTACGACCGGATCGGGTGGGCTCTGTGGCGCCGCCGTGGGCCCAAAAACCCCCCGCCGCCGCGGCGGATTTTAATCGCCGTTCTCCACCAGATCGGCGATGTTGTGATGTGTCTGCCGTCAATTGGGGCTATCCATAATATCTTTCCGCGCGCCAAACTCACCATCATGGCCGGCCACGGCCCGGCAGGAATCCTGGCGACCAATCCGTGGCAAGCCAACATTGTGGCTTTTGACGCCGCCTGGCAAAAAGTCGTCCGCCATTTGTCCGGCGCAACGCGCGTCCCAACGGATCCCAAAGCCGATTTTGAGCGAATCGTCGCCGCCGCCAAACCCGATTTAATCGTGGCGTTTCACCCCGATATGATTGTTAACCAACTTTTGGGCCGAACGAACGCTTTAACGACCATCGCCTTCGCCAACGCCGGCGGCGGCTTCGCCCTAACCCATCCGGTAGATATGCCATCTTTCGGCCACCAGACCGATCGCAATTACGCCTTGGTCGAAACCGTAGCGAAAGCCTACCACCGCCATGCGCCGTCGCGGCGGCGTCTCGACCTTATATGTCCGCCGACATCTAAGGTGGACATGGGGCAACGCTTGCGAAACGCCGCGATTAGCCGTCAAAAACTGGTCGTTATTCATCCCTTCGCCAGCGCCGAGACAAAAAATTGGCCCATGAGACACTGGCAACCACTTATTGCCGCCCTGGTAGAGCAGTCGTGGCAACCAGTCGTGATCGGCGGCCAGACCGACCAATTGCCATTTTCCCTTCCGACTGGCGCTCACGACTGGACCGGTAGCCTAAAACTGACCGACACCGTGGGGCTCATCGTCTTGGCGCGACTGTTTATTGGGGTGGATTCGGGCCCGGGACATATTGCCGCCGCCGTCGGCACTCGACTAATAAGTATTTTTTCGAGCGTTCACGATCCCGACCGCTGGGCCCCGCTTGGAGAGCCGAAGACTACCGCCATCTTGCACCAATTGGCGGGCGATCGCCGCCGCTACCCGCGCGAACAACGCCGTCTACCAGCCGGCGAAAGCGACAATCCCTACCTTGCGGGGGTAACGGTGGACGACGTGTTGCGGGCGGTCAAACGCCTGACGGACAATTGACGACTTTGACCTATCCGCTATAGTAAGGCCATGACTCGACGAGGAGGGCGGAGCCGAAAAAATGTCAGTCTTTGGATCGCGGTCTGTTTTTTCGCCGTGGCGTCGGTCCTGGGGATTTATAGCCTGGCTTCGCTCGGGCGACACGCCGCGCCGATCTCGGGCGTTTCGCCCACCTTGATCGTCGCGCCGCCGTTGTCCGCCGTGACGGAAACTTCCCCCGCCGCCCCCACGGCGTCGCCCATCATCACGCCAACCACTTTCACCTCGGCGCGTGATCAGGCACAAGCCGCATACAACCGTCGCGATTACCCGACGGCGATCAGTCAATATCAATCGGCCATTCGCCAAGCCACCAATCCAGCCGACCAAGCTCTTTTGAACAATCTCCTTGGAAACGTTTACCGAGATAACAAACAACTGTCATTGGCCAACGACAGTTATAACCGCGCCATCGCCCTGGATCAATCGCTTATCCAGGCCTACATTAATCTGGCGAACAGCTATGTCGGCCAAAACCAGCGCGACCGCGCCCGAACCGTTTTGGATCAGGGCTTGAAAGCCAACCCCGGCCATGCCGATTTAGAGCGCGAGTTGTCGATTATCAATTTGGGCGGTACGGGCGAAGCGCCATGACGCGGTTCAAACGGCGTCTCCTTGGCGCGAAGCGGGCGATCTTTCTGTTGGCCGGTGTCGGTTTTCTCGTGTCTCTGCCCGCTCACAATCGCGCCATCGCCGAAGTGTCGCTGCCGGCGTTTAATCAAAACAACCTCATCACTGACAATCTGTTTACGGCGTACGGTTTTGACGGCGCCGGCACCAACAACTTTCTCCGCCACAAAGGCAGCTGGCTATACGGCTACATTATTCCGGAAAATCAGGACGTGCCGTTTAAATATAAGGATTCCAGCGATGGAAATTGCAAGTGGTCGAGCCTGTCGGTGCGTCAGTTTAACGACGTTACCGGCGAAACGCTCTACGGCCTGTCGGCCGGCGATTTAATCGCCAAAGAGGGCCACGATCATTCGATCAACCCCCAAGTTTTAGTCGCCACCCTGGAAAAAGAGAGTAGTGCCGTCAGCCGAAACACCCCCCAAAGCGGCGCCGTCGAAATGTGGGTTTTGGGTTACGGCTGGGACGACACCATGGCGGCGTGCGGCTATTCCTACAACGACTCGCGGGCTCGGGCCGTGGCCTACGGCGGCGTTGGACAACAGATCGCTTTTGCCGCCAATGGTCTCCAACTGCACTACAATCGCTCGACCGATTGGCAGACGGCGTTCACGTCGTCGGACGGCTATCGGGTAACGCCCGAAAATCGCGCCACCCGGGCGCTTTATCGCTACACCACCTATGTTTATAACGGCAATCGCAATTTTTGGTACTTCTTTACATTGTGGTTTAGCGATCAGGCCGTGGCTTACGAACCAAAACTCGTCAGCAGTCAGACGGACGTGTTCATTGCCGACGAAGGTCAGCGCTGGCATATCAACTCGGCGGAGGCGTTCGACGCTTGGGGCTTCAAATGGGATAACATCGTTCCTATGGCCGGCACCGCCTACGCCCAATATCCCGGAGTCGGCGACACCGGTCGGTTAATCCGGACATCTTGGGGACGGGTTTTTTACCTCGAGAAGGGCCGAAAACGACCGGTAATGTCGCCGAAAATATTCAATCGGCGCGGTTTTCGGTGGGACGATGTTCGGCAGATTAACGACGAAATTATCAAAAAAATCCCCACCGGAATCCCATTGTGGGAATTGACTCGTGTCGCCGGCACCTCCACAGTTTATTTTCAGTCACGGGGCGAGAATCACCCGATCGCCAGCCCGCAAGTATTTCAGGACGGTTGGAAATTCGATTGGGGAGAAGTCGCCGACGTTCCGTCGTACGTCGTGGATCAATTTCCGATAACCGGCACAATCTCTCGCTTGGCCAAATCCAACGACGGGGTAATATTTTTCCTTGACCACGGAGTAAAATACGCTATCCCCAACCCGACAACGTTCAGCGTCTTCGGCTTTAAGTGGAGCGACGTGGTGTCGGTTGAAAGCTCTTTTTTGGACAATTTTCCAACTCAAGGCACCTTGCGCGGTCTCATCGGCGCCCCCGACGGCCGCGTATTTTCCCTCGACAACGGCGTCAAACGCTACGTTAGTGGCGACGCTTTTCGCCGTCGCGGGTTCTCGTTCAGCGAGGTAAATTTTCTTGATTGGCCGGGCTTGGCGCTGTTTCCGAACGGCGATCCGCTGGCCAAGTGACGGTAAACCTCCAGCCACTGCTCGGCAATCCTGTCCCAGTCGAATCTGGTAACGTTGCTCTTGCCGGCGGCGATTAACGCCGCCCGACCTTGGCGGGCTTTCGCAAAGCCCGCCAGCCAGCTGGCGACATTGTCGGTCTGGCACAAGACTCCGCCGGCGCCCACGACTTCGGGCAGGGAAGAATTGTTCGCGACCAGGGCCGGCACGCCAAGAGATTGCGCCTCAATCGGCGGAATGCCAAAGCCCTCGTAGCGCGACGGAAAGAAAAATGCCTCGCTCTTGGCCATCAATGACCATTTTTCGGCGTCTGACACATAGTCGGTAATGATAACATCGCGCCCCTCTTTAAGCGAATGGGTCTTGATTTTGGCCGCCACCGCCGGATAATCCCAACCTTTTTTCCCAATAATAACCAGCTGGTGGTCCAGCCGATACTTGCGTCGCAGCGCCACAAAAACATCAATCAAAAACGGGTAATTTTTGACCGGTTGGATAGTGCCCACCGAGGTAAAGAACGGCTCGGCCACGCCAAATTTTTGTCTCACCGACCCGTAGACGGCTTTGTTGAAGCGCCAATCTCTCAACCCTTCGGGCAACCCCACCGGAATGACAATTATCTTTTCGCCCGGGACGCCCAACACCCGGATTAAATCGCTCCGCGAGCTGTCGGAAATACACACGATGCGGGTCGCGAACCGCGTCGTGAACGGCAACCATTTGCGCCAGAATATTCCCGCCGACAGAGACATCGCTTCGCCGGAAACAATCGGTCGAATGTCGTGGACATTCCACACCACCGGTCGGGAGAATCTTGGGCAGGAGAAGGCCGGTTGGTGGAGGACATCAACCCTTGCCTTGGCGGCGACACGCGGGAGTTCAATTTGATCGTGCCAAAACCGTTCGGGGGTATTAAGGTCGCGGTTGAGACGACTTTCGAGTTGAATAATCGCCAGCTCGTCGCCTGAGCGTCGCCCGAGCGCCCGAGTTAAACCCTCGACATAATAGCCGTACCCAGAGGCGTGAGCGTACTGGAGGACTTGGGTATCAATCCCGACTCGAATCATGATTGGTCCTGACGACTCCGGAGTTGAAAAATTTTCGCGTGGACGACCAAAACATACACTCCAGAGAAAGCGGCGATTAAAAATCCCGGCCAGCCGTCACGCCAACCGCCGTGCCAGACGTAGAGCTGAAGAAAGCGGTAGACCGGCTTAAAAACCAGTTTTACGCCGTTGGCGCGCTCGGCGCTAACTCGGGCGCGGGCTTCCAAGCTGGTGTAGTGATTGAGTCGCCGAAAATAGTCATCCAGATCGCGATAGCTGTAGTGATGGAGGACGGCGCGGGACAGATGACCGGTGTGGGGCGTGGCGTCCAGCCGTTCGTGAACTTCAACGTCCAGAAACCGAGTGGCGCCGCGCTTGAACAACCGCAACTGCCAGTCGGGATACCAACCGCCGTGGCGAATCCATCGCCCCAGAAACCAGGTTTGCCGCGGGAGATAATAGGCGTCAAAATCGTTGGTTGCCATGGCGGCTTGAATCGCCCGCGCCGAATCGGGGGGGACGGTTTCGTCGGCATCGAGCGACAAAATCCACGCGCCACCAGCCTGATCAATCGCCAGATTTTTCTGTTTGGCGTAGCCGAGCCAATCGCGCACAAGCACCCGAGCGCCGAACGACTTAGCGATCGCCACGGTGGCGTCCGTCGTTCGGCTGTCGACAACGACGATCACCTCATCGGCAAACTTGACCGTCGGCAGAGAACGTTGGAGATTATCCGCCTCGTTGAAGGCCACCATCGCCACCGAAATTCGCAAAGAACCGGTCTTTGTCTTGCCCATGTTAATTTTGAACCTCGCGCGCGTAGGCTAGAAGACGTTTGCCCGTAAATGGTATCAATACCGCCAGGTAGGCCGCTCCGGCCAAAGCCGCCAAGACCAGGATCAATCCCATCTGCTCAAACCGACCGGCGACGGCAAATCGCTCGTAAGCAAACGGCCCGACGCCCTCAATCGCCCGCAGGGTGAGGATCATCACCACCGTCGCGGCCGTCACCACTTTGCCAAAGGTAACCTTGGGCGAAAAACCCATATAACGCCGCGTATAGCTCCAGGTTAAAATTAACATCAGTATCTCCGTCACGCCGGTGGTCACCGCCGCGCCAAAATACGAATAGCGGGGAATAACGATAAAGTTTAGGAGCAGGTTGACGGTTACGACGATGGCTAAATTGTAAATAAGACCGCGATAGTCATCGGCCATAATCAGGACGTGGATGAACAGCGTGCCGATAAACCACGCCAACAAGGCAACGGCCAAAATTTGCAACGTCTGGCCGGCTCGGATCGCGTCGGCAAAACTGGAGCGCGCCACCAGCAGGGTAAAATACTTGGCGCCGATGAACACGAATGTCAGAAACGGAATCGTGCCAATTACCAGAAAATCGAACGTCGTTTGCGCCAATTGGTCGAACCGCGAACGATTGGTCTTAAGCAGTTGGCTTAATTTCGGAAAGACCGCCCCAACAAACATCACCGGGAAAGTAAAAATTATTTCGCCGATTTTGTACGCGTACCCATAAATACCGACGTCGGTGGGCGGTTTAAGCAGGGACAGGAGGATCGTATCGGCCTTAAAATGGACCATGCCCAAAAAACTAAAAACCCCGATCGGCGTCACGGTCATTAAGGTGGCGCGCCAAGCTCGACGGTTAAAATTGGGGCGAATCGGCCAAAGCCGCCGCGCGAACAGGTAACTCATGGCGGTGTTCACCACCGCCCCGACCAAAGCCGCGTTGAGGACGGCGTAAAAGAACGGCGTCCCGCTCACGTTCAAACGAATCGCCAGAACGATAAACCCCAAAGCTACCGCGCGATTAGTCAGCTCGGCCATCACTGCTCGGTCAAGAAGAAGTTGGGTTTGGAGCATCGAAATGAACATCTGATTCACGAGGAGTAAAAATTGGGCCACGGTGATAATGATCATTCCTTTGACGATTATCGGCGAGTATTGGGGGATAAACGAGGCGATAATCGGCGCCAAAATCATCACCGCCAAACTGAAAGTCAGGCGAAAGCCAAAGAATTCGGCCGTAATTTTTTCCCGCCGGGCTTCATTTTGGGAAACGTCTCGAACCAGTATAAGGTTCGCTCCCAAGTCAGCCAGGGTGACGAAAAATCCCACAAAAGCCAGCACGGTCACATAGTGACCCATGCCCGCCGTGCCCAACCGGTCGGCAATCAAAACCAGCAACGTGCCGGAAATAAAAAAACCGACCGTCTTGCCTAAAATTTGGACGGCGGTGTTATAGGCGATCTTTTTCGCCAGCATGGGACTAGTGTATCAGGTGTCCTACGGGTTGACAATTGACCCCGACACCCGTAGACTGGATTGAATGAGTTCGTCGAACATCGCCGTCTCCATCGTCATTGTCAATTGGAATGTTTGCCCTTGGCTCGCGAAGTGCCTGAAGACAATCGAGACCTATACTAAGTCCGTTACCTATGAAGTCATTGTCGTGGACAACGCCTCTCGGGACGGCTCGGTCGGCATGGTCAAGAGCGACTTTCCCCAAGTTAAGCTCATTGCCCTCCGGCAAAATCTCGGCTTCGCTCAGGGCAATAATCGCGGTCTGAAGATTGCCCGCGGCCGCCACATCCTTTTTTTGAATCCCGACGTCGAGCTGATTGGCGACGCCATCGGCCCGATGGTTCGCTACCTTGACGCTCACGCCAACGTCGGCGCCGTTGGCTGTCGGCTCCTAAATTCCGACCGATCTCTTCAGCACTCTATCGGCCGCTTTACCCGCCTGTCCAATCTCGCCCGAGAATATTTTCTGCGCGAAAAGGCCGACCGGGCCGTAGGCGTGCCTCATCCCGATCGGGCGACAACCGTGGACGTGGTCTTGGGCGCCTGCCTGCTGGTGCGAGGCGACGTCTGCCGAGCGATGGGGGGATTCGACGAGCGTTACTTCATGTACCACGACGAAACCGATCTCTGCCTCACCCTGAAGCAACAGGGGTTCAGGACCGTTTACTACCCCGAGGTATCCATGATCCACCACGGCTCGAAGAGCAGCACATCGTCGGTTGAGAGCCGTCAGCGCACCTTACACGAAAACCGTCGGAGCCAGTACCTGTTTTTTCGCAAACACTTTGGTTACGCCACCTTCATCACCGCCAAGTTGATAATACTTCTCGCCATGACGGGACGCCTCCTTGCTTTGGGGGCGTTGGTGCTCGTCCCAAGCCGACAAGCCGATATCAAAATTAAGCTCCGTTACTGGGGAAAAACCGTCGTCTGGCTCCTCGGCCACTAAGGCCGACAATTACTGAAAGCAGCGCGAACCTACTTTGAACGGAATTGACCCGCCCCGCGGCTCCGTCCGCCTGCTGGAAACCCCCAGCGATTTTTTCGGGCGGCGGGAACTCAAATTGGGTGGCGGGTGGGTTTAGGTTATTTTAGAAAAAACCTCTCATTTTTTCAATAGACGCTTTCAAAACACTATACTCGGTTTTTCCGTTTTCTTTTTGGTGATGGATTTGATTCCTGATGAAAATATGCTCACTGACTTCATTCTGACTTCCTCGCCACGAAGAATTTTTTGGCTCGCCTTTCCCAGTAACGAAAAAATCATTATCAAAATCTTTTATGAATTTGTCATCGCCGTTAATGAATTTCAATTCCTCAAAAAGCTCGTTGTGATATTCTTCTGTTGCCAGATTAAACGCCAAAAAATTCGTTTCGTTAGCTGAAATATAGGGCAAAACCCTTTTATCTATTTCTGATACCTGTTGCCCATTATTTTCAATAACACTAATTTTCACTTTCTCATTGAACGAAAGTTGCTTTACCAATAGCGGCGAATGGGAGGCAAGAATGATCTGCGCATTTTTGGAAAATTCCAGCAAAAACTCAACAAATTTTCCCTGCAATCTTGGGTGTAAATGCAATTCCGGCTCATCTATCAAAACAATCAGTTGTTTGCCGCTTTGCTGGGCGAGATAGAAGGAATACAAAAGCGCAAATATCATCTCGTAACCGGAGCCAAGATTGTTTAGCGAAATTTGTTGATTGTTGTCTTTTTTTGCGGCAAAGAAAGCATTTTTGAATGGTTCGTAATTATCCAAAAAGTCCAATTTTATCTGCGAGCCGCTAATCTCTTGGAATTTTTTTACCGCTTCCGATAAAAATTTGTTTTCAACCTTGTCTTTTTTGATTTTGCTATCCAAGTCGTCGTTTAGATTTTCTATTGTGGCCTTTTTAAGATACTGATAACTAAAATCTTCCATTAGTCGATCAAACCTTGTGGTGTTGAAATCCCCGGATCGTGTTTGAAATAAGCGGTTTCTATCAAGAAAAAGCACATCGTTTTCGCTGAACCTTTTCCCTTTGAAAGGATTATTTGCGCTTACTCTCAAATCTGGGCTGTTATCTTTTGGTTTTGAAGGATCGACTCTTATAAATTTTTGGTCGTTGACGACAATTGATGACAAATATGTTTTACTCTCTTTTGACCTAACTCCCGCCTCAAACGAAAACCCTTTTGCCTTGAACGAACCTTTCGGCATTGTTCCGTCAACCTCAAACTCTTCCTTGGAGTAAATATTTACCTCAACTTTTTTGTTTGTATCATTAAAATTTTCTATTCCAAAGTTTTCTGTCTTGTATTCCAAAATCGGTAGGGCAAAAGCGTCCAAAAGTGCAGTTTTTCCACTCCCGTTTTCGCCGACAAACACATTAAGCCCTGAACCCTCGTTTGCGCCGTCGGGCGTATTTATATTGTTAATTTCAAAATCTCTTTCCGAGGGGAAGAGTCTGAAATTTTTGATTGTAATTTTTTGAATAAACATGGGCCGCAGGATTCATTATTTCAATGCTTGTTGTTTAGACTTTTCATTTTCTTTTCTATCTCGTCGTATAATTCTAATCCTGCTTGCTCGAAAACATTCAACAAATCCTCGTAAGCTCCCTTGCCGCCAAGTAAATCCCAAAATTCCGGTCCAACTAAAACCTCTTGGCGTAAATCAAACAATCCTTGTAATGTCCAGCGTTCATATGGCTTTGGTTCGTAGGGGTTGTATGGGATAGCAACAATTGTTTTAACATTCGCTTTCGATTTTTCGCTGCCGCGCATTGCAATCCAATCAAGCATTTGTTTTTTAATGCCGGTAAATTCGTTGATGTTTGGCGTTGCGGTTTATTCAACAGCTTCTTCAATCGCAGTTTTCATAACCATATCAACATCAAACGATAAACCAGATTCAACTCCTTTTTTTGCGGTGCGCAACTCGTCGTCAGTCAATTTTCTCCCGATCCGATTGATTGCCTCGTTTTGCAAATATTCAACTGTTATGGAAAATATTATTTCGTCATTTTCATTGTTCATAATTTTATTCCGTGATTATTTTTTCAAATCCAGAATTATACTCAACTAATTTTGCCCAATTGATTTTCCCATCATCGCAAAATTTCTGCGAGAATTCTAGTGTGAGCTTATTTATAATCTGAGCATAATTTTCAGTAAATTCCTCGTTTTTCTGTTTAGCTTTATAACCAATTGGCTCAATCATGTCTATGTAAAGTTTTTCATCTCCAGAAATAAGTTCCCAAAATCGTTGCCCACACAATTTCAAATAGCCACCCTTATCCGGCTTATTGTCTTTGCCAAAACAACATCCGTTGACTGCAACAACTCTTTTGCCGGTTTTCGACCGCAATGATTTTTTTGCCACTTCAAAATTGATACGCAGTTGCCTAATTTGACTTGAATTGCCCCAATTCCAGCCGGCTTTAATTTCAACGACATAAACAGTTCCGTCTTTCTCAAACTCTAAATCAATGCCTGTCAGTTCTGATTTTTGCGCGCCATATACTTTGTCGCAAACAAAAATCGCCAAGCCTTCAATAAAATCGCCGAATAAGGTTTCCTCTTGCGATTGCAGAAAAGCATCCAAAAATCCTTTGACCAAATCCTGCGCCGTCAGCACATTTTTAGCCTTGAAAAGATAGGGATTTTTCTGCTTCAAAATTTTCAGTAGATCAACTTTATTTTGCACATAATCTGATCTCCGCTGATGAAAGACTGAAATATGTTTTTCCACATATTCGTAAATTTGTTGTAAATCTAATTTTTCCATACGGTAATTCTTTTATGATTAAATAAAGACGGTTCTTTTTGAGTTATTTTTGCTTTGGCCATCTCAACATATTCCGGTATTATTTCAATGCCTATTGAATTGCGCCCCATTCTTTGCGCTACCTCAGATGTTGTGCCGGATCCCAAAAATGGATCTAAAACCCAGTCGTTTTCTTGGGTAAAGAGTTTAATAAACCATTCCGGCAATTCTTCTGGAAAAGCCGCGCTATGATTTTTGTTATTGCAAACGGTGGCAAATTGCAAAACATTAGTTGGATACACCATATTTCGTTTCAGCCAGTTGGATATGTTTTTGCCAAATCCACTACCGCTTTTAGAATTATCTCGTATTTTATCGGTTTCGCTTAAATTTTTCAGTCGACCATTTGCCCAATCGCCAATTGGTACCATAACTGTCTCTTGATACATATTAAAATCTCTAGTTTTGTTGAATTGGAGCATTCGTTCCCACGCATCGCGAAAACGATTCGGCCATTTGCCCGGGTAGCAATTTTTTTTATGCCAGATAAATTCTTCCGTCCAGAGCCATCCTTGTTTTTTTAGAGCTAAAATAAGTTCTAAAACATACGCGTTGCGTTCGCCGTTATCCGCTTTCTCTTTTATGTTTAATATAAATGTTCCTGTTGGTTTCAAGACGCGAAATAATTGTTCGCTTGTTGGTAAAAACCACTCAACATATTTTTCTGGAGCGATACCGCCATAGGTATTTTTCCTTCTATCTGCGTATGGCGGAGAAGTTATAATCAGATCAACTGCATCGTCATCAATCGTTTTTAGCACCTCCTGCGAATCACCGAGTAGTATTTTTGTTGTTATATCATGCATAATTTTATTTTAACATTTTCACAACTATCAATAAAATATTGAACAAGTTGCGGAATAAACTTGCCTTTGTAGGGGTGCAAGCGATGGACAT
>CAYJRF010000015.1:6618-15674 GCA_964372935.1 uncultured Candidatus Saccharibacteria bacterium | reverse complement strand
AACTAACTTTTCTATTTTTAACCTTTTAACCGAGAAAAGAGAACCGTCCCCTTTGCCTTGCCCTAGCGACGGCGCAGATGACTAATTACCGGTAACAGCGATAGAACAATGATTACCGCCACCACGAAGTTAATATTAGCCGCCAGTTGAGGGACATGGCCCAAACCGTAGCCGGCCAATGTCACCCCCAGTCCCCACAGGGCGGCGCCCAAAAAATTGTAAGTCACAAACTGGCGGTACGGCATTCGGCCGATGCCGGCGAGCATCGGGGCGAAAGTTCGGATGATTGGCACAAAACGAGCCAAAACAATCGTCCGGTTGCCGTGGCGAGCAAAAAATTGCTCGGCTCTCTCCACATGGCGATGATGGAACAGCCACGAGTCGCGCCGCTGGAACAATCGGCGACCGTAGCGGGCGCCAATGGTATAGCCAACCTGATCGCCTAAAAACGCCGCGACAAAAATCAACGGCAACAGAACCCAAAGGCGCAGAACACCGACAGCTGCCAAGGCGCCAGCCACCAAGAGCAAACTGTCGCCGGGCAAAAAGAATCCCAAGAGTAAACCAGATTCGGCGAAGACGATTAAAAAAATTCCCACGTAGCCAAAATTTTCGATCAGCGCTTGGGGATCAATGGTTTCTTTTAAGGTTGAGATTAAACTCACCTGCCAATTATAGCTTACGACGGGGCGTAACCGAAGCGTTCGAGGCGAGCTTGGACTGTTATGAGGCAGTTAGTCCCGAAAAAGTATTGACATTTGGCGCGATATGTATTATAGTTCAGCCATTAGGAGATTTGGGAGCTAGCCGGCCTAACGGCACGGCTCCCAACCTTAACAATGCCCCTAGCGGGGCCGGTCGGGCCCCACTAGGGGCCAAGGAGACGAACACGAATGAAAGTGTGGTGGGCCGTGGCCGTCTTAGCGGCCGTCATCGTCCTTGTCCTTGGCGCCCGCGGAGCGCGGGCGGAGGAAGTCAACCTTTCGCCGCCCCCGGCGCCAGCCGCGCCGCTGACGGCCAAGCCGGCGGCGTCACCGAGCGCCGCGGATGTGGGCGCCGAGACGCCCACTCCGACCGCGCCTGAACCCGAGACCAAACAGCCGCCCCAGCCGCCCCAGTCGCAACCCAAGGCGGTGCCAGGGCCGCCCGGCCCGCCAGGATCGACAGGACGGAAGGGCGCGCGCGGGCCGCGCGGGCCGCGCGGGCCTAGAGGTCCGAAAGGGCCGGCCGGACAGGACGACTACGCCGCCAACTCAGTAAGAGAGAGGGCGATGCAGTGGGACTGCATCACCGACATCAACCGGCGCGTCAGTGGGGCCCTGCAGGACATAAAAACCCTGCGAGACGCCGCGGCGGCGTCAGTTGCCTCGGTTGCGCCGGAGAGCGACGCGGCGGCTCGTCTCGCCTACTTTCTGCTGTGTTGCGCCATAGTGGCGCTCGTATTCGGAGCCACCCTTGTCTGGACGGCAGGGGTAGGCTTCTAAGGGAGGTGAATAATATGGAGCTCGTATCTACCCTGGCGTTCGTCGTCTTGCTAGCGATAATGATCCCCGCGATCATTATCGCTAGCGCGCTGGGAAGCCGGCGCGCGGAGGCGGAGGCTAAGAAAGCCGCCGCGGAAGAGCGTCAGGCGACGCTCGAAGTCCTCCAGAAACTCTCCGCTGGCGGGACGGAGAGGGTCGTGGTGGACTGCCGAGATGGCGGCGGACGGTTGACGGCAGAGGTCAACCGGCTGCCGAAATGCCCGGTGATCCCCGAGGAAGTGTATGATTGCGAGATCGACTCTTCCCAGGGGACGCGCTACCACCTAAGGCGGTACGTCCCCGCCGACAGGCAGCCGGCCGTTCAGCCGTCGGCGGCGGCGGGCGGGCATACGCCCGGGATCGGCTACACGCCGTCACCACTGTCACCAGGGTACGCGTCGCCGCCCCCCGACCAGAGAGGTGGCGGCGGCGGACGCGGACGCGGCGGACGCGGTCCGGGAGGCGGGACCCCCCCCGCTGGACCGTCCTCGGCGCCAACCGGAATGCGTCCGGTTGTCTAGCGGGTTGTCTAGCCCGGAGTCCACTCCCCTCTTTCGTCTTCGGGCGCGGAGGGGAGTTTTCATTTTAGCCGGCCATCGCCACACCGACCACCCAATCAGGCCGGGCAAGTTTTGTTGACTCGCGTCCGATTCTGCTATAATCAGCACTATAAAAGGATAACTAAAAGGAGGCGTGTGGACTCGACCCAATTGACGATCGATCAAATCATTAACGGCGACATGCTGGAATTGATGGGGGCGAAAAATATGTCGCCCGAACGGCGCGCCGCGCTCTACAATAAAGCCCTCGACACGATTTATATCCGCATTCTCGCCCGCGTGGACGACACGCTCTCCGACGCCGAGGCCCAAGAGTGGAAAGCGATCGTTGACCAAGGCGATCACGCCCGCAACGAGGCCTTTTTGCGCGACCACAAGATTGACTTACCCTCCCTGTTGGCGCAAGAAGCTCTCATCTACAAACTCCAAATGGTTGAGCTTAGCGGAGCATTTAACGCGCCGCCCCGTGACTAGAGCTGACCCGCGGCAACTGGTTGGGACGCGCCCGAAAGGAACTACCGATTATGACGGCTGAACCACGGCCGGGCGATCACGCCAGTCGCCTCTCATCCGACTACGGCTTGGAAACGGATCTTCGCTCGTCGTCAGAAACCCCGAACGACCGCTTGCCCGACACTAATGTTGACACCCTGATTGACGACCTGCTTTGGGGCGAGCGAGAAAAACAAGATCACGCCGCCCGTCTAACGGCGCGCTACGGCAGTGGCCCGATGAGCGGCGTTCGGAAGTTCTTCGGCGGCGAGGGCGACTTCAGTGTTAACAAAGTAACGGGAAAACTGGAGTACAATCAATGGACGGAAATAGGGCGTCGGGTGGCCGGCGTCGCCTACAAAACGGGCCTTTTTTTTACCGCTGCCGCGGCCATCGGCGTCCTTACCGGCGGCGTTGGACCGCTTTTTGTCCCGGCCCTTGTTGGCAGCGCTGGCGGTCGCGCCTTAGCCGAAACGTGGCAGTTTGTAAGCGGCAAAGAGAGGGGCCTGCGAGAACGCCTTCAGCAATCGCAGATAGCGTATTACGCCCGTGCAGAGCAATTGGCCCGGCGGATTCTCGACCTACGGAAGCTGGGCTCCCCGGCGCTAGCCAACACGCTCAAGCTGGAAGCCGCAAAATCGTCACTAAACCGAGAGAATGCTCTCGACCAGGCGATTAGAGACCTGATTGATTACATTTACAATCAGGAACGAGCTATCGATGAGCTGGAACACGAGCTGGAAGCGCACCGCCACAAGTGGGCCCTGATTTCCGAAGGCGTGGCGTTGGCCGGCGGTCTGTTAGGCGCCGGCCTAGAATTCTTAGCCGGCCGCCCCCACGACCAACAGTACAACCCTAAACTCTTGGCCGTGCTCGGCGGTCTCTTTGGGCGATTCGCCTGGGGAGGAGTCGCCGAGGCAGTCGCCCACGATACTGCCGAGCGATTCGACACCCAACACAGCGCCCGCGCCCACGAGAGTTATGTCAACCTGAAATCAACCCAAACTCCATTGGAACGCTTACGCCAACTCGCCCGCGCTGAACGAAAGCACTCCCCTGAAGTCGGCCAGCAGTGGCTCAATTCAGACCCCCCAACGGGAATATCAACAACGCTCATAATCAATCGCTTGGACGACGACGGTTGGGCCGAGGTTGCGTTTCAGGGCTTAGATGCCCAACACATGGAGGTCCAAAATGTCCCACTGGAATGGATTTACAAAAATTTTAGGTTAATTAGCCCGCTAAGGAGAGATGGTTTTGTGACCGTACCCGCTCAACCTCTGCCCGCCCCGCCGGCCGAGCCAGAAAAGGAAGGCGCCTTGCCGGGGCCAATTATCTTTCCCATCCATCCGGCAGACGCCGAACTGTACATCCCGCAGCCGACACTCACCTTGGATAATGGCGTCAAAAATTCGAGCTGGGAGGTTCGCCTTCTGCCGCCCGAATTAGTCCAATGTGGCCAGCGCTTTAAATTAGACGTCGCGGGTAGAGCGGAGTATGACGCCATCCTTAGATCGTGGCGCGAACTCTACGACCGCTACGTCAGCCACCCAGTCTTGAGAAACTTCCTCTTCGTGGTGATCTATCGCGTCGTCAAGATTGAAGACGGCACGGTGACCTTCTCCGTTGACACCTCGCAAGCTGCATATACCCTAGAAGCGTTCGAGCGTCAGCACCCGACAGACACTGGGGATTCCGGTCCGGATGATTGACGCCCAACTGGTTCAAAGGGTGTTTCGGGACTACGACATCCGCGGTCTGGGCGGGAGCGAAATCACCCCGGAGTTCATGCGCCAATTGGGACGAGCCTTCGTGGCGGCTTTTGGGGTTCGCGCCGCGGTTGTCGGCTACGATGCCCGGCCCCTGTCCAAGGCCTACCTGCCATTTTTTGTTGAAGGCGCCGCCGAGCAAGGAGCCGACGTTTGTCTGGTCGGGCTGGTGCCGAGCGAAGTTGTTATTGCCGCCGCCGGGTCGCGCGGCATTAGTCACGCCGCCATCATTACCGCTTCGCACAATTCCGCCGAGTACGTCGGGATTAAACTCTACCGCGACACCTCGATTCAAATTTCCGTCGTTTACGATCAAGACAAACTGGTTGCCGCCATGACGCGCCAAGAATTGCCGCCGCCATCGCGCCGCGGCCAAGTCTCCGAACACGATCCATGGCCCGATTACGTCAAACTGATCGCCGCCCAACTCGACGGACCACAACTCGCGCCACGCCGCGTCCTGGCCGACGCCGGCAACGGCACCGGCGGACTGTTGCTCAACCATCTCGCGGCGATCCTGAATTTAGCGGTTGACGGCCTGTTTTTTGAGCCCGACGGCGCCTATCCCAACCACGTCCCCAATCCAATCGTCCCGCGCAATCGCGCTCTGGCGACCGCCCGCGCCAAGCGGGACAATTACGACTTTTCCATCTTGTTTGACGGCGACGCCGACCGGATTATATTTTTGGACGAACACGGAGACCACATTCCCAGCGACTTTACCGGCACCCTTATCGCCGACGCCTACATTCAAAAAAAGTTCCCCCGCAGTCCAGTGGTAAGCGATTTGCGTCGCGGCTGGACCCTTCAAGACAGCGCCCAGGCGCGGGGCTACGAGGCCATCATCACCCCAGCCGGCAACCCCTACCTTAAAAAAGCCATGCGCCAGTCGGCAGCGCCTTACGGCTTCGAGGCCAGCGCTCACAACATTTACAGCGATTTTTTCTACAGCGATTCGTCCGGCATGACTTTGGCCATCATTTTGACCATATTGGCATCGAGCGGCCAATCTTTGTCCACCCTGATCGCCCCATACGCCGCGGGACATTTTATGATTGACGAGACCAACTACATTAATGGCGACGCCGCCAAAGTCTTTGCCGCCCTGGAAAGCCATTTTAGGGACGACATTACGAGCCATTTGGACGGCCTAAGTTTTGGCACCGATGTCTGGCACGCCAACTTGCGCCCGTCTAACACCGAGCCGACGGTGCGTCTCAATCTCGAAGCCCGCGCGGCTCATATCCGCGACGAAAAGTTCGCCGAGATCAACGCCCTAATTTTGGCCGCCGGCGCCGCGAGCGCGCCGGATTAATTTCCAGTCTCTCGGTGGCGTTTAAGTTCCGTCAGGAGTTGGCGCTTGTTGATCGTGGCCCCGCCGATGGCGTAATCGGCCCCGCCATAATAGACAAAATAGTCGTCGCCGACTTCAACCGCCCCGCAGGCAAACACCACATTGGGAATCGGCCCGGTAATTTCAAACGGCAACTCCGGTTCGAGCAGCGGATATGGCAGTTTGGCGATCACCAGCTCGGGCTGACGAAAATCGGCCAGAAACGCCCCCAAGCGATAAATGCCGCGGGTGTCGCGGCCGTGGTAAAAAACCAACCAGCCGTCGGCGGTATGAAGCGGCGGCGAGGCGATGCCGATGCGGTCGCTATCCCAGCCGCGGGGATTGGGTTGAATGATCATGCACCCGGCGTCGCAAACGTCTTCCCAAGTATTAAAATCGCGCGTCTTCGACAGCCAAATACTTGGATGTCGCCGGTGAAACAAGTAGTACCAACCGTCCCACGTTACCGGAAACAGGGCGGCGTTTTTGTCGTTGT
Organism: uncultured Candidatus Saccharibacteria bacterium; assembly: GCA_964372935.1. Classification (GTDB taxonomy): domain Bacteria; phylum Patescibacteriota; class UBA1384; order 2-12-FULL-50-11; family DASWYB01; genus CAYJRF01. The sequence goes on along the minus strand of CAYJRF010000015.1, from coordinate 9,501 downwards.
AACTGTGTAAAATAACGCCGCGCCGCTCAAAGTGGCGGAAATCGCTCGTAAACGCCAGAGAAACGCGGGTTTTCCAATCGGTACCATTGGCGACAGCGTCATTAACCGACGCGGCAACATAAACCACCGCGTAGCGATCGCCCATGTAGGTTATCCGCGAGTCTTCAACGCCTTGGCTCTCGTATTTGCTCTCGGGGTCAGGACCAAAGACTGGCTCGTTTCCGGCGTAATTGAAATGGACTCCGTCCCGACTTGTCGCCACGCCAAAACGCGACACGTGATCATTGCCTACGGCGCGGTACAGCAGTAAAATTCGGTTATCGAACACCGCCACGCCGGGGTTGAGAATGCCGTTGGCTTCCCAGATAATTTCCGGCCGCGGCCGGAGCAACGGCTGGCTCGGATGCAAGCGCGAAAGTTTGATCACGAGATCCTTGTCCCTCCTCGTCCTTCAGCTTAGCATAGCAGGTATAGGCCAACAAATACTCTAAGAGGGCCTCGGCGCCCTGGTTTTGGCTGATTTCCTGCGGGCCGATGCCGTCGCGCACCGATTGTCGCTCGGCGTCGTACAGCGGCTGTCGCATAACATTATCGCCGTAAAACCATGCCATGGCTTTGTCGGCCATTTGCCGGTAATAATTGACGCCGCTGACGCGCCACGCGGCGTAGCACGCCTGAACGGTCGCTCCGGCCTCGATGGGTTGTTCGTCGAACGACGCTCGGGGCTGCCCTTTGCTCAACCAACCCTTATTGCCGATAAAGCGAAAATGATTGGCGCGGATATCGAAGGTGTGATCAAGGACAAAATCAAGAAGACTTAAACCTAACTTTTGGAACTCCGGGTCATTCCAAACTAAACCGGCTTCGAGCATGGCTTGGGGAATGCGCGGGTTGTCATAACGCAAGGCCGACTCCGGCCAGCGCCAATTGGCCTCGCTATGAGCCGAAAACTCGCTCGAAAATTTGGCTTTGATGGTGTCGCGGAGAGTTCGGCGTTCCCCCGCAAATTCGTCCCATTCCAACTTTTCCAGACACACCAAACCAAGGAGAAAATAACTTTGGGCCCGAATATCTTGCGCCATGTCAGCCTTGGGCAATAGACTGCGAACCAAGTCGGCGGCTTTGCGGCGCAAGGCGGCGGTCTGGCCGTGAAGCGTGGTATAGGCGGCGGCCCAGAACGCCCGGCCGGCCCAGTCGCCCATGGCCGGTTCGCCAATCCATCGCCCCGCGTGATCGCGATCACAATACATCAGTCCATCGTGGCGGGCATCGAGAAGAAAATCCAGATACCGCTCGGCCAAAGCGGGACGATTGTGCTGCACCGCCACGATGCACGCCCGAGCGTTGTCGTCCACGGCGTAGCCTTCGCGACGTTTATAACCGTGAGAACCGGCGTGCTCATAAATGCCGTACTGTCCGGTTAAATAATCGAGATAATCCAACGTGGGCGGCAAGTACGCGGGCGTCCGAACCGCCGGTAAAATACGTCCAAAAAGATTCAGATAGCGAAACCCCACTCGGCCCCAAATCATCCGGCGGCCTTGCATATAGCATTTTTCGCGGATGCGGCGCGCGTCCTCTTCATTTTCCAAGGCGTGAATTATGGCGTCGGCAATCGCCGTGGAATTACGCGCCTCGACCAACAGACCCCGCCCGCCGGCCAGCATCTCCACGGCGTAGCGGTAAGGAGTGGAGAGACACAATTTACCGGCGGCGATAGCGTAGGCCAGCGAACCGGACGAGGCAATCTCCATATCCTCGTACGGCGTGATATAAAAATCGCTCGCCCGCACATAGTTAACGAGATCGCCGAGCGACACGTACTCGTTAATAAATCGCACATGTTTCGTCAGATGGAGATCGCGTGTCAACTGTTCCAGCTTGCGGCGATAAACCTCGCCGGCGTGTTGCTTTACCACCGGGTGGGTTTGGCCGATGATCAGGTAGAGAAATTTGGGGTAGGCCTTGACCACCGCCGGCAGAGCGGCGATGGCGTACTCGATGCCTCGTCCGGGACCAATCAAGTTGACGTTCGACATCACAATGCGACCATCGAGGCCAAGCTCGGTCTTGGCCGATTCGTCTTGAAAAAACGGGAAATCGGGCGCGCCATGGTGAATTGGAACTATTTTTTGGGGGTCAACGCCGTACGTCCGCGCCAGAGTTTCGCCGGCGGCGTGAAGCATGACCACCACCGCCGCCGCCCGTTTGGCTATGGCGTGAATAATCCTTTTTTGAGCGGAACGCGGCTGTTCCATAACGCTATGAAAAGTGACCACGTACGGTTTTTTAAGTTTCCGGACAAAATCGAGGATCATAGCGCCGTTCTCGCCGCCAAAGATGCCGAACTCGTGTTGGATACACACCAAATCGTGCACTCCGTTATTGAGATAATCCAAAACCTTTTCGTAATCGCCCCAGCACTCCTGACGAATGCGGTGACTCACTTCCCACGGATAGGTCAATTCTTCGGACAGCGGATCGTCCATGGCGATAATTTCCGCCAGGCGGTCAGGATTGAGGGTGTTCATGGCCGTCGCCAAATCCTTAGTGAACGTCCCAATACCGCATCGGCGCGGCGGGTAGGTGGCGATAAACGCAATCCGCAGATCGAACGGTTTGGTGATGTCGGTGGTGATGTTAGATGGTTGAGACATAAATATTCCTAACTTGAACAACAAAAATCCCTCGGCACGCTTCGGCAATGAGCGATTTTGTCAATTATACCACACATCAGGGTAAATAGAGCCAACCTAAAACGCCCGGCAATGCCCCGACAACCGAGACGGGTTATTCTCGCTCACGAGGAGTAGCCAGACGAGCTTCCAATGTTGGCTTCAACCTTGTTTGGTTGGGCGCGGGACTGCGACGTTCCATGCGTGA
>CAYJRF010000015.1:0-6518 GCA_964372935.1 uncultured Candidatus Saccharibacteria bacterium | reverse complement strand
AAAAGACGGTTCCAACGGTCTATTGGAACCAGGGTGCCCGGGTCTTGGAACTTCAAAGAACCCCGCGCTACGACGCCAGTCTGTTGATGGCTCTGCCGGCCGCCGTCGGGCTGGAATAGAACGGAGCCGTCACACCGCTCAATCGCGACCGCGCCCTCGGGCGCGGTTTTTCTTGCCAGACTTGCGGCTAATTTAAGAACTAGCGACTATACGCCACGGCGGCCGAGGTAAATCCGGCCACTTGATCGGCGGTCTTGTCGGGAAAGGCCTCGAATTTCAGAGAACGTAGGCCAGTCATTTCGACCAACACCGTGCCATATACTTGATTAAGCGGCTTAACTGTCAGTCCGCGGACAAACGACTGCCGATCCCAATCTTGGCCGTTCGGCGTTTGGTACGACCCCGCGACCAACTCGTACTTGATTGGTCCGGCATCCGACCCGACGCCACGACACGCCCCGTTGCCCAACCCCATGCCGGCCGCCTCGGCGGATGACCGGCTGCTCGGGATAATTTGGCGGCTAGAACGGGTGAACGGCGTTACTTTCTCCTTCTGCCGCCGGGCAATCATCGCGCCTCCGGCTAAAATCGCCAGCACCGCCACACCCAGGATAATCCAGACAATTTTTTTCGCCATCGGAAACATCATAACAAAAATCCCCCGGACGATTTATCGGCCGCCGATATCCCGCCTTCGCGCCACCCTTGACAACCAGACCAAACCAGCTAGACTGAAGGCGTTTCTCGGTTTCTGCGCACTTTGAAAGGCAAGGCAATGGCTCAAAACAAGATACGACCCGTTATGACGCGTCGGATTGATCCGCCTTTTGGTGGGGAATTCTCGGCAGACGCGAACCATATATGGTTCGTGAGACAAATCACGGCACTTTGCGCCAACGCCCGCAAGCTCGGCCTAGGGCCCGGCAACATCGTCCATCTGTCTCTGACAAGGCAAGGACTGGATGACCTGCTCCAGGCTCTAGCCACCGAGAATTGGGATCGAGACCCGCCGCCGCCAGCGAGGCCCGAAGATCACCTTCGACCGGCCACCTTGGATTGGCTGAAAACGCGCGGAATTGATATCGCGATTCCCCATTTAGTCAGCGCCGAGACGCTGTTTGGGCCGCCCTTTCCGGCCAAATGTGCTCAAGACGTGTTGCGATGGGTCCGCTGGTCCGTAACGTCGTTGGCCGAATCGCCGACAAGTCGCCCTATCGGCCCAAACGAGTTGCCAACATTCGACGACCGTGGGCTTCTTGCGGCATATCTCGATAGGTTGATCGGGCCGACGCCAAGTTGCCTTAAGCTCTGCGAAGCCTTGGTGTTAAGCCATCGGCGACTCGAACTAGCGGGGGTATCGCGCGAGACCATCGATTGGCTCGATCATCAGGCCCGGCAAGCCGGCTGGCGGGGAAAACGCCGCTAGGGGCCCTCACCTCTCCACGGCCGCGCGGATCGCGCGGCCGCCTTTTATCTCGGCCAATATTTCAAGCGACGCGACTCTAAAACATTATTTTTCTCTATCGCTTCGAGACCGTGCTGAACGACGAACAGTTCAGACCTCAGGGCTACATCGAAGAGCAGGAAGATAAAAGGACTTATTTTGTTTGGGCCGACGGCTAGATTTTGACTCGGCGAGTAACCAAACATGCCAGCCCGCCAAGAAGGGCAAGCGTGACTAAACCCCAAGGAGATTGCGACGGCCGGCCGGTTTTGGGCAGGGTGGTGGCGGTGGCCGCCGGCACAGCCGACACTTGGGTCGAGCTGACCGACTCGTTGCCGGAGGTGTCCACCGAGCGCAGGGTGAAGTAATAGGTCGTGCCGTTAGTCAAGCCGGTGGCGGTGTAGGTGGTGTTGGCAATGCCAGTCTTCAAGCTCTGGCCAAGTGTGCCCGAGGCAGTCGAACGGTAGACCGTTACCGACGCGGCGTCGGCGCTGGTGGACGCGCTCCACGTGAGAGTGGCCGCGCCGTCGCCGGCGGCCGCCTTAACGTTTTGGGGCGGTTCGGGCGGGGTGGAGTCTGTCGCCGCCACCACCGCGAAGCGCGTAAAGTGATTCACCTGACAGGTGATAATCGTTTTGGTGGCATCGCTCGGGTCGTCGCCTTCGGTGCAGTTATCGAGTTCTTTCCATGTCGCCGTGGCGGTGTCGTAATAACCGATCGTCGTCGCCTCGCCGGTTTTGACGTTACTCGCCGCCAGCTGATCGTCGGTTACCGGCGTTTCAATCGTAATATTGCTCGTAAAGGCGGTGATGGCGTTGCCGTCCGCGCCGGTGGCCGTGAGATCGTAACCGTAGCCGGTTACCGGCTTGGCGTTGTCCTGCTCGGCCAAGTCGGCCTTCGGTTCGGCCGTAACGGTCACATTGCCCGAGCTGGCGATGGCGCCGGCGGGAATGGTGAGGGTAGTGCCGTCGGTCAGGGCCACCGCCTGCGGTTGCGAGCCGTCAAAGGTAACCGTTTGGGCGTCGGGCAGAGTGAAAGACTGCTTCACCAGCGCCAAGTCTTGGCTGGCCGATTTAGTACCGGTAAGATCAACAATCGTTTCCTTGGACTTATAAACCGTTTTGCCGTCAAGGTAGATGGCGCGCAGATGCCACTTCGTGCCCGACGACACCGCCAGCTCGTAATCGCCGGCGTTGTTGGAGTTGGCTTCGGCGTAGGCCCCATCTTCGCCCCAGGCCGTAACATAGGTTTTGACGCCCGTGCTATCTAAATTCGCCCGGCCGACAATGGTGGCGTCGGCGGCGCGGAATGTCAAATCCACCGTCGCCGTTTCGTTGTCTTTGACCGTCACCTTCTGCCGTTTGGGGTTCAAATAGCCCGAACCGGGCCACATACTGCCGCCAATAAAGTACGTCCCAGCCGGCACTTTAAGCTCGTAATCGCCGACGTTGTTGCTCGAAACGCCGTTATTATAGTACATGGTGTCGGCCGATTTTTTCTCGTTGGAATCGCGGGTGTCGGCGGTAATCCAGGCCCATGTCATGGGATCGCCGTTGGACTTGGTGGCTTTGCCTTTAATGGTGGACTTGGCTTGCTTGAGGCGAATATCGAAAGTCTTTGACTCGCCGTCGCCGATGGTAATTTCGGTGTCTTGACTCGAACCGGAATTGTACCCAAGGGAACGGTCCATCCAATAGCCCAGTTGGTAGGTGCCGGCCGACAGCTTAAGAGAATAAGTCCCGGTGTCCTGATTAACCGAGCCGTTGTACCACGCTGAATTACGACCGCGCGTGGCGTAAACGCTCATGTACTTGCCGGTAATAACATTGCCGGCATCGTCGTAAATCGTCCCGCTCAAAGTGGCGTTGTTCTTGGTCGCCTTCATGGTAATCGCTTTGGTCTCGTTGTTGCCGCTAAACGTCACGTTCTGGGACTCGGGACTGCCGTAATTGGGGTCGGACAAGTAGGTGCGGATCGTCCAGGTGCCGGACGGCAGTTTGACTTTGCCTACACCGTTAGTGACCGAACCGCCGATGTTGCCCCACTCCTGCGAGCCGTCGCCGGCCGAGACCCATGAGTTAGCCGTTGTTAAGACGTTGCCGTCGGGATCGGTTATGGTGACGTTAAGAGTATTCGTGGCCACTTGAAAGACAAAATTTTGAGTCGCCACCACGCCCGACGTCACCGCAACCGCCACCGGCTTGCCCGACGACACGTAGTCCGAGCCGCCGTCTTTCCACTGCGGCCAGGCGCTCACCTGCCACGCTCCCGGAACAACCAAAATCGAGTAGTTGCCGGCTGAATCGGTGGTGGCGTTGCCCCAATCGTAACCGCCGGTATTTTTCCAGGCCGATACTGACGCTCCGGCCACAACCGCGCCGGTGCTGTCGGTAATTTTGCCCGAAATCCGGTCGGTTTTTTTAATCAAGGTAATCGTGCCCAAGTTTTTGGGGTGATCGGCGTCAACGCTAAAATTGGCGATGGCTGGAAACGACTCGCCCAGATCGTTGGACACCCAGCCGCTGACCGAAAAAGTGCCGGCGGTGGTCTTGGCCGTAAAGGCGCCGTTGCTGGCAATTTGGGCGCTGAACCACTGACTTTTGGCGTTGGTAAAACTCAACCCGACAGACCACTGATTTGGCGGCGCCGAGCCGTCGGCGCGGACAATTTTTCCGGTAACGGCAGAGGATAACGATTCGGCGACAAAATTTTTCGTTTTGGTTTCCGACGACGTGTCGCTGGCAAAAGTGACGCTGTCGTTATAGGTGGAATAAAGCCAATCGGACGTCCCGCCACTCGAGCTAATGCTAAAGACCCAAGTGCCGCCGGTGAGGGTTAACGAGTAACTCCCGTCGGCTTGGGTGGCGGTAGAAAGCCAGCCGCCGCCGTTTTGCTTGTAGACGTAAATGTTGGCGCTGGCAATCGCCGCCCCGGCGGCGGTGTCTTTGGTCAGCTTGCCCGAGACAACCTTAGTGGCGGCCAAAAAGCTGGCGTTTTTGGTCACAACGCCCGAACTGGCGACGGTAATCGTCGCGCTGTCCGGCGGAAAGTAATTTTTGCCGCCACTATTGTTCACCGAGTAATTAATCATAAGACTGTACGTCCCGGCCGAGACGTCGGCCAAACCGTAGACGCCGTTTTTGTCGGTGTATGTCGAATAGTAATTCGACGCCCCGGCGCCACTGCCGGTGCCACTGATCGACACGCCGGCGAACGCCACTGGCGCGCTGGCGGCGTCGGTCACCGTGCCGGTAACGTTGACATTCGTCCCCATGGCCAAATACGCTCCGTTGGTTTCGCCACCCCACGACCCGCTGCCGTCCAGGTCGGAAGAGTAGGTTGTCGTCCAGACGTGCGGCACAAAGTAGCCACCGCGCGCCGGATTAACCACCGAGTTGACCACCACGCTGATGGCAGTGTTGGCGGCAATCGCGCCGGTAGTAGAGAGCGTTAGGCCGTTCCAGTCGTACGAGTAAATTTGAAGTGTTGTCGGACTGGTGGTTGACGCCAAAGTCGCCGAGTTAAAATTGATGTTGCTCGACGCCGAGCCCGAACCGCTCGGCCCGGTAAACTGAAAGTGAATCCGTCCCCCACTGGCGGGAATGGCGCTGGCGTTGGTAAAGGCAATCGTATAAGTGGCGCTGGCCGAAAGGGCGGCGCTTGACGCGCTCGCCGTGACCCCGGTAACATTGGCGGCTCGGGTGGCCTCGGGTGACTTAGAGCGACCCAAAGCTACTACGCCCAGTACCGCCAGCGTCAGCCCGATCGCCAGCCAACGCCCCACCAGCCTGCCTCCTTGCATGATATTTTCACTATGAGCCACCCACAGACAAAATCAAGCGCCCGCCGTTCGGCGGTTGCCGGACGATTTTTGTCGAGGGAGAGAAAAAAGGCGCCGGTTGCCCGAGCGCCCCAACAAGGATTCAGCCCAACTCCCTACCGATAGGTGTCACTCAAACTCCGAAGGTATTGGTAGAGGGCTCGTTTTTCCGCTACCGCTTGGCCCGCTCGGGTCGAGCGGTTAATAAACCGCAACCCCAGCGAGAGCGGATACTGGGCGACGATCACCCTCGCCACTTCTGTTCCAGCCAAATCGCACCCAAGGAGCTTGTCCAACGTTTGGAGATCGCCCAGCGTCAGGCCCCCCACCGCCTGCCGCCAGTCCTTGGGCTTGGTCCGCGCCAGCATGGCGTCAAGCTGGCGGTGGAAAGCCCCGTTGGTGGCGGCGTTGAGAACGGTGTCCTCAAGCTCGTGCATCTGGACTTCTTCGGCGTCAGACTCGGGACCGGCGGTTGCCATGGCCGACGGTTTGCCCTGGCGTTTGGCCAAAGCATGCCCAAGCTCGTGGTAGAGCAGGGCGGGCAGCACCTTCTTCGGCCAGTTAAGGCCGAAAACGACGACGGCGTTCCAGTCCGAACGGAAGTAGAGACTGGACGGATGAAGACTCTGCTCCGTCCTCGGCACGAAGCAAATCTCCACATTGGCCTGGCGCAACTCCTGTAACTCCGGGTCGCGCGGGTCGGTATAGACGAGCGTCTGGGTGTAGCCGCCTTTGGCAATGCTCACAAAGAAGCTGTCAAAGACGGTGGCAATCTGGCGAGTGAGGGACGAGGTGGACTGGTAGTCTTCCAGCGCCTGTCGCACCACTCGCTGCTCGCGCCGCAGCAAGGCGATCCTCTCCGGCAGTGGGGCGATCCCGCCGGTTGTTAGCCACCAACTACTGTCGTGGTCATGGCCAGTCGTCGCCAGATACTGGCGCCAAGTGGCTTTGAGCGGAGCCGACGATTCCTGTATTTCTGTCGCCTTCTGGCGATCCCTGAACCACGCCGCCCCGGCCAGACTTAGCCCGAGCAGCACCGCCAGCCCAGTCGCCCCGATCTTCAACCGCTTCAACCGTTGATTCCACGCCGTCAGTTGGCGCTGGCCATCGCCGGTCGCCCGCCCCCGAGGCGGGCGAGCCGCCTCTCTTCTGTTTCTCCGTCTCGATCGACTGCTTCCTAACACGGTACCCCCCTTCTCTGACGCGTCAACTGCGCACCAGCGTAGCGCAAAACAAGGGAAAAGTAAATATCTA
>CAYJRF010000014.1:0-16991 GCA_964372935.1 uncultured Candidatus Saccharibacteria bacterium | reverse complement strand
AGAGGGCGCGCGAATTAAGCTACTGCCGCCACCCGGTGTACAAGTCAGCGGGTCGTTTAAGCCAGTTGGGGCGGCGTGTATAATAACGGTAATATGAGCGATCAAATTATTGCCGACATTTTATGGGTCGAATACTTGACTTAACCGCCGGCGGAAAAGAGTCATGAAAAAAGCCAACTTGACGCCGTTGGTAATGGTGGCCGCCGGTGTGATTATCGTCTTAAGTCTGAGCGTTCGGACTACTGACCCGACGTCAAATAATAAACTAACCATCGCCGCGAGTATTTACTCCGTGGCGCACTTTGCCCAGCAGGTTGGCGGCAATCGTGTCAACGTAATCACCATCACGCCGGCTGGGGCGGAACCCCATGATTTCGAACCGACGGCCCAAGATATTATCAACGTTAACCAGTCAAAACTCTTCATCTACAATGGCAATGGGATTGACGTCTGGGGCGACAAAGCCCGCGCCGATGTCGTAAAAAATGGCGGGCGGGTGTTAAAAATTAGTGACGCCATGACTTCGTTTTCGGACGCCGCCGCCGAAGGTCCCCTCGACCCGCATTTTTGGTTGAATCCGGTGTTAGCAAAGGAAGAAATCGGCTTGATTCGCGACGCTCTAACAGCGGTCGATCCGACCGGGGCGTCTTACTATCGGGGCAACGCCCAGAATTATCTCAGCCAGCTGGACCAGCTCGACAAAGACTACCGAACCGGTTTATCGTCCTGTTGGCGCCGCGACATTGTTACCGCGCATGCCGCTTTTGGCTATTTGGCTCAAGGGTACGGCCTTAATCAAATAGCCATCGCCGGCCTGTCGCCGGACGAGGAGCCGTCGCCTCAAAAACTGGCCGAAATTACCGCGCTGGTAGAAAATAGGGGTATTGAGTATATCTTCTTCGAAACCTTGGTCAGTCCGAAATTATCTGAGACAATTGCCACGGAGGTGGGGGCAAAGACCCTGGTCTTAAATCCCCTCGAAGGTCTGGCTAATCGGGATATCGCCGAAGGCAAAACCTATCTCACGGAAATGAAGCAAAATCTGACTAATCTTAGAACGGCCCTGGCGTGTCCATAATAGACGTCGAGGCGATAAATTTTTCTTACCGCGGCCAAGACGTTTTGGAGAACGTTACGTTTCAAGTTGCCGAGGGTGATTATTTAGGCGTCGTCGGTCCTAACGGCAGCGGAAAAACCACCCTCCTCAAACTCATATTAGGTTTGCTGACGCCAAACAGCGGGCGGATTCGCCTGTTCGGTCATGCCCCGACCCTCATGACCGCGCGCTGGAAGACCGGCTATGTTCCCCAGCGTGCCACCCAGGAGGATTTTCAATTTCCGGCCACGGTCCAAGAAGTTGTCCAATGCGGACGCGTTGCCAGGCGAGGGCTCGGGCGCTTTCTAACCGAAGGAGATCGTCGCGCCGTGTCTCAAGCCATGGCGCGAGCCGGGGTGGCGGCGTACCAACATCGACTGTTGGGCCAGCTATCGGGGGGCGAGCGTCAGCGGGTGTTTATTGCCCGAGCTCTTGCCGGCGAGCCAAAACTGCTCATTCTCGACGAACCAACCGTTGGGGTTGACGTTGCCAGTCAGGAGGAGTTTTACACCCTATTATGCGAGCTGAACAAAAAACACGGTTTGACGATTATGCTGGTTTCCCACGATATCGATGTCATTGCCCAAGAAGTCAAAACGGTCCTGTTCTTGAACCGCAAAGTTATTGGCTACGGCCTAGCGGCGGAAATGATGCGGGCCGATTATCTCGAAAAATTGTACGGTAGTCGGGTCAAGTTTCTGGTCCACCGTCATCACTAACGGTCATGCTGGCTATTTTTCATTACGACTTCATGATTCGCGCCTTTGTCGCTGGCGTCGCCATCGCCGTGATTGCCCCGATTATCGGCAGTTTTTTAGTTGTCCGCCGTTATTCTCTGATGGCCGACACCCTGGCGCATGTTTCGTTCCTTGGAGTGGCGATCGGCATAGTAACCCGTTTGAATCCGATACTGACAGCGATCATAACCTCGGTGGCGGCGGCGATCGGGATTGAGCGCTTGCGTTCCGGCAAAAAGGTCTACGGCGAGTCGGCCTTGGCCCTGTTTTTAACCGGCAGTTTGGCGATCGCCACGGTGATTATTAGCTTCGTCCGCGGTTTTAGCGTCAATCTCCTTGGTTACCTCTTTGGAAGCATCACGACCGTTTCGGCTTCCGATGTCTACCTAATCTTGGGGCTTGGCCTGGTCGTTCTGCTGGGGGTGACGGTTCTTTATAAAGAGCTTTTCGCCGTCGCCCTAGACGAAGAGCTGGCTCTGGCCAACGGTTTGCCGACCAAAATGTTAAACGCGGCTTTGATGATTATGGCCGCTTTGACCGTGTCGCTGGCCATTCGCATTGTGGGGGTACTGCTCATTGGGGCGTTAATGGTCGTGCCGGTGATCACCGCCATGCGGTACGGCCAAGGTTTTGGGGTAACCATCCGAATCGCTCTGGGGGTCTCGATCGCCTCGGTCCTCCTGGGTCTTTGGGCGTCTTACTACCTTGGCTTAGCGAGTGGCGGAACAATCGTGGTAATCTCGTTGATGTTTTTCCTGGCTAGTCTGATGTCGAATAACACATAAGGTCGGTTGGCAAGCGCTCCCGATTGACGATTGACCGAATGAATAAATCATCTAGAATTTAGCTGTCATGAAATTTGTTGCCCGATTCGCCAAGCGGGTTATCTTGGCCGTCAATCAATCTCTCGCGGCGAAAGACGAGGGAATGGTTAGACCATTGGGTCGCCTGAAGGGTAAAATTTGACGCGACCAAGCCGGCCGGCAGGCCAAAGTCAGTCGCGGGAGACGGCAACGTTTGGCGCCGGCTGTTTTTGGGGGGTGGAAGCGGCGTTTCGTCGAGTTAACGGGGTGGTTGACACTACCGTTGGTTACGCTGGCGGACACACCACCAACCCGACGTACGACCAAGTATGCCGCGGTAACACCGGCCATGCCGAGGTAACCCAAGTGGTTTTTGACCCGACAGTCGTGTCTTACGTCGCGCTGTTGGAGGAGTTTTTTGCCCTCCACGACCCGACCACCCGGAACCGTCAGGGACCGGACGTGGGAGAACAGTATCGCTCGCTTATTCTCTATCATTTGGCCGATCAAGCGACGATCGCTCGAGCGATGATTGAGCGGCTCAACATTTCAAAAAAGTTTTCTCGGCCGATTGTTACCGAAGTCGCGCCGTTAAAAGTTTTTTATCCGGCCGAAGACTACCACCAAGACTATTATCAAAAGTCGGGCCGACGAGAATAACGATAATTCGGCCGATTCAATGACCGCCACCGACCAGACCGCGCGTTAAGTCGTAGAACTGCCTTAGGTTCTGGGATATGATGGGGTGGCAAGGGAGGGGTATGCCAGATGTTGACGCGGCGATCTATCAGTTTCGACGGACCGACGAAGAGTTGGCGGCCAAAAGGCTCGCCCAGACTCACGGCTTGCCGTACGTCAATTTAGTGGGATATTCAATACTGCCGCACACTTTGAGTCTTGTCGAGCTTGACGCCGTGAAGGACCACTCGGTAGTCCCCTACCTGCGCTTTGGGGCTGGGCTAAAAGTGGCGGCGCCCGACCCTTCGGCCGATTTGGTGGAGTATCTTCAGGGTTTGGCCAACCGCCTGGGACTCGACATTACTCTAGCGGTATGTTCGCCCGCCAGTTTTCAGTTCGTCTACAACCGCTACCTTCTTGAGGCAAAAAAAGAATCCCAGGCCCAGACAATTGCCGTCAGTCAAAAATTACAGGCCGAGTCGTTGCTGTCGGTTAAATCGAAAGAAGCTCTGGAGCGACGTTTGACGCACGCCAGCGCCACGGAAGTTCTGGACCTGTTATTCGCCGCCGCTACCGGCATGGAGGCCTCGGATATTCATATTGAACCTCAAGAAACTGCCGTTCGGGTCCGTTTTCGTCTTGACGGCGTGTTACAGGACGTGACGACCCTTACCAAGGAAGTTCACCACGCCATCCTCTCGCGGGTAAAATTTTTAGCCCAGATGAAACTTGATGTTCGCGCCACCGGCCAAGACGGGCGATTTTCGGTCGAGCTTGGATCAACCAAGCTCGATGTCCGCGTGTCAACGCTGCCCTCGATCTACGGCGAAATTATCGAAACGCGACTTTTACGGCCGCAAAACGCTCTCATCAAGCTCGACAGTCTCAATCTGACGCCAGAAATTTTGACCATGATCAAGTCCGCGATTGCTCTGCCGCACGGCATGGTGCTGGTGAGCGGGCCAACGGGAAGCGGCAAAACTACCACCCTGTACGCCATCGTTGACGCCTTAAACAAGCCAGAGGTGGAAATCGTTACGCTGGAAGATCCGGTGGAGTATCATTTGGCCGGGATTGACCAAATCCCCATCTCGGCCGATGCCGGCCTGGGCTTCGCCCAAGCTTTGCGGAGCGCCTTACGCCAGGACCCGGACATCATCATGGTGGGCGAAATTCGCGACCGCGACACGGCGGAAATCAGCCTTCAATCAGCCATGACGGGACACCTCCTGCTCACGACTCTCCACACGAACAACGCTCCGGCGGCGCTTTCGCGGCTTATGGATATGGGGATCGAGCCGTATAAAATCGCCGGGGCGATCAATCTCATTTTGGCGCAGCGGCTAGTGCGACTGGCGTGCTTCGCGTGCCACGGAGCGGGCTGCCCAAAGTGCCATCAGACCGGCTTCCACGGGCGCGCCCCGATCGTTGAAGCCCTGGGGCCGTCGCGGGCCCTCGACGAGGCCATCACGCGCCACGCTTCGTCGAGGGAACTTTATGAGCTGGCGCTAAAACAGGGCATGAAGACAATGTTCGATGATGGCATGGCCAAAGTCGCCCAAGGATTGACAACCGAAGCGGAAGTTAAACGGGTTACGGCCGAGGCCGAACACCGCTAAGCGCTTCCTGCCGGCGGGCGATGGATTCGCTCTAGCCGGCGGTGGGCGTTTGGAAATTAGTTTGCGACTGATATGTAACGTACCGCACCAACACCAGGGTAAACGCGATCAGAATGATGCCGATAATGACGTTGGTGATGGTCTGTTTGCTTTTGTCGGCGGCGTCTTTGTCGCCGCCGGCCATCAAATAGGCAAACCCGGCGTAGAGAACATAAATAAAAGCGATCACCCCGCCCCAATAAAGGAACACGTCGGCCAGCCGTCCCAAGGCGGTGACGAAAGTGATCTTCGGGTCATCGATGACGTTGACTTTAAGCTTGTCGAGACTAACCGCTTGGGCGACCAGCGGCAACGCCAACACCGCCCCCAGCTCGATCAGGCGGACAACCAATCGCCGCATAAGGCCCTTGTCACTATCCCTTCGGCGACGATACCTCCCTAATTAACGCCAATAATATTAAGGGTGCTTTTCTGGGTTTTTTTGATAATAAAGTCTACCAGAGCGAAAGAGAGAAAGATAATCAGGACGCCGATAATGGCGTTGACAATCACAGTGCGTCCCTTGCCGGCTTTGTCCGAATCGCCCCCGGCGGTCAGGTAAATGAATCCGCCGTAGAGAACGAAGAGAAAGGCCAGAATGCCCGCCACCAGCAAGAAAGTTTTAATGATACCGGCCAAGGCAGCAAGCAGGGTGCCGCCCTTGAATATGCCGACTCCGAGACCTGCCAGATCAAGATTGGTAATGGTAGTATGCGACGCCGCCGCCGCCACCGCCGGCAATGCCAGCAGGCCAAAACCGACAGCTCGGGTCATCGCGAACACTTTTGCTTTCATGGAAGTTCCTCCTTCGGGCGCGGGGCGCCGTGTTTTGTTTTGCCGCTCGGTCAAAACCCAAGACGGATTAGCTGACTCTAGCGTAGCGTCAAATTCCGCCGATTGCAAGACCCGCCCGGCCCTAACGGGCGCGGGTGGCCGGACGGGTTGTTGGACTAGTCGTCGGACGGGTTTCCGGGCATTTGACACATTGATATCCCAGCCGTCGTTTGATTTCGTTGGTGATGACGAAGGAACTGAGAACGATGATCAACCCAATAACCGCCGCCACAATTGTTCGTTTGGCCGTGGCTTGCTTGGCTTCGTCTCCTCCGCTGGTAATGTAGTTGAAACAGCCGATCAGGGCGTAGATCACGGCAATACCGCCGATGAGATTGTAGGCGATTTTGATGCCGGCATAGATCACTTCGTAAATCTGCTTGGCCGAAGTGATGCTGGTTGGGTCAATGCCGCCCGGACCGATAAGGTTAATCGCGGTAATCATGGCATACTCTAGGGGATGAGAACATCGCTTATCAGCACACTTCGGGCATAGACAATCAATAGATAGGCAAAGGCCATCATGAGCAATCCCACGACCCCGCCGATAATCATTTTTCGTCCTTCGGTGGCCGCCGCGGGATCGCCCAGGGAGATAACGTAGCGATAACCGCCGTAAGCGACGTAGAACGCGGCCAAAATGGCCCCGGCGATGGCAATAAATTCAACCGATTTCTGAAACAGAGTGTTGGCAAAATCGTTGGTGAAGATGGTTGAAAGATTAGGCAAGGCGATCGGCGGTTGAGTTCCAGGCGGGCGAAAAATGGGGCTTTGGGCCAAGGCGGAGCTTGGCCAGCTGGCCGCGACCGCAAAACCGCCGAGAGCGATCTCCCGCCAAGCTTGGCTGGCGTTCCTGTTCGGGGGCGCAAATGACCGGCGTAGGTTCATGGGAGAATCTTTCGCGCCAGCGACTGATTGACGGCGGCGGCGGCTTGGTTAAGAGTCAGTTGGCCGTCGAGAAGGCGGCGGAGAATTTGATCAACTTCTCGCGGGTAGACCCCCTTAAAGTAACTCGCGGCCGTATTGACCTGAATGGCTTGGGGGTTGTCGCGCGCCTCGGTGCGATCGGTAATTACCGACGATCGGAGCTTGAAAGGCAACAAAAACTCGCCTTCAGTTTCAGTGTTATCGGGGTTAAGTAAGCCGCGCATAATTAGGGTTGATTCTTCCGGCAGGCGGCTGGCTTTTGGGATAACGGCGCTGAAGTACGCCGCCATGTCCACGAACGGGTCGCGGGTGGCCAACTGGGGAAATGGCCAAGCCTGGAGTCGTACGCCGGTAGATTTTTCTTTCAGATAGGGGATGTCGCCGGGGTAGATGAATGCGGCGATCACTTGGCCTTGAGCCAAGGCGTCGAGCGAAGATGGCTGATTCTTGTTCCAAGTGTAATAGGCGTTGGACGGGCGGGCGAAGCCGGTGATAAGCTCAAGGGCCTTTTGACCGGCGACAATCGGGTTGCGGCTGGTGGCCGGCAAGTGAATGCCGGTGACTAATTTGTCCGGGTCGGCAAAATCGCCCCCATACTGTTTAAGCACGGCGACGTAAATATCCGCGGCGTGGGCAACGTTTTCGCCGGTGCCTAGGGCGACAAACGGCGTCGTTAGGTTATCGCCCTGGCGCGACGTGGCCAGCTCGGCCAATCGCTTAAGGTCGTCCCATGTTACTGGACCGGACTCAAACAGGTCGCCAATAATCCTCCGGTTGTCGTCGGCCGTTGGATTGTCGTCGTCGGTCGTTGGATGGGCCTCGTCATACCTGGTTTGAGCCGCCGCCAGTTCGTCCGGGTTAAAGGCCAACAACATAGTCTGAAAAGCGATCGGCATGCCGTAAAGCTTGCCGCCGATCATATTGTCGCCGACGATGGCGGGGGCGTACGACCGGCGCAGGAACGTCTCGCTTTTTACGCCCCCCTCGGAAAAGTTGAAGGCGTTCAAGGGGTATGGCCTTAGGGTAAGAGCGTAACGGGGCACTTCGTCGTTGCGGATCATGGCCATGTCCGGGCCGCCCCGCGCCGCCATGGCGTTAAGGAGTTCCCACTCATAGCGCTCGGCCGGCCGGCGAGATTTGAGAATGACCCGTAGGGGCGTGTTGAAATCGGCCGATTCCACGGCTTGATTGAGAACGCTGCGGTAATCGTTGGTATCGTCGCTCGGTTGCCAAAAAACCAGGGTGCGCGGATCCGAATCCAAGCCGGTATCGCGCTGGAGAAAGGTGGAATAACTTTTGGCCGAAGCGTCGAGGGCGACTTGAGGATCGGTTTTGGCGAGAGTCACAAAATCTATCGCCTCCCGGAGGCTTTTATCGGCCACGGCCACCTCGGCTTTCGGCCAGTTAACGGCGTTGACGGCTTGATCCCGAAACGCCGCCAACGCAGGCAAGAAGTCCATAGATTTCGCCGCGTCGGTTCTCCCGGGCACACTGTTTTGGGTAACGCCATACAACCGATCAATCTCGGGATTGGCCAAAAAACCGACGAACTGCCAGGTGGTTAGTGGGTCGCTCGCTTGCTTGGTAACCGTGGCCGCCAAATAGCGTCCGTAGGTTTGCGGCAAGCTTGGGTTGACTTGCGGCAGAGGGGCCACGGACAGGCGGGGGTTGTTGGTCAAGCCAAGGCGAACGGCGTCGCTCAAATAGCCGAAGGCCATGCTGGCGGCGCCGTTTTTAAGGGCGTCTAACGACGACCCAAGGTTGCCTGCCCAGCTAAACGACTGTTTGTCCGGGCGGGCAAAACTGGTGTAAAAATCCAGAGTGCGTGCTCCCGGAGAGTTGTCGCCTAAGTTGAATCGAGCGATCTTGGCTGAATGATCCACCATATCGACGCCGTTTTGGAGCATCAAAATACTTAAAAGATCGATGGCGTGAGCGACAGTCTGACTGTCGCCCAAGGCCACCCCGGCGTGAGTCACGCCAGTTGACGCGCGGACTGTTAAAGACTGGCTGGCGACTACCAGCTCGGACCAGGTTTTTGGGGGATTGTTCAGGCGCGTCTTGTCGTAGAACAGGGCGAGAGAGTCCATGTCTAACGGGACGCCGTAGACGCGGTTGTCGACTATTAAATCGCGGCTGGCGATCGGCGGATAGTCTTGGCTGATGATCCGATCGTTTGTCCGACCTTTGGGCGCTGGGGGCAGGGGCGAGGCTTGACCTCGTTTCGGTTTGTAGCTGGCTTGGGCTTGGGCAATGCTCCCCGGCGGCGCCGGCACGAGCTTATCGCGGTGTTCCTCTAGCCAGTCGTTGGGCATTATCCAAACATCGGGCGCCGGGCGTTGTCTGGTGCCGATTTGGCTGGCGAGGGCGTAAAGAGCTTGCATCTCGTAAACGGCTAGCGGCACCGGCACGATTGTCACCCCGCGGCGAGGATAAATCCGCTGAAATTCGTCGCTCACGGCCTTAACGGCCGTCTCGGTGCCGGCCGGTGTCCAGACAATAATTTTAGCGGCGCGGCGACTAGTCAACCAGAAATAGACGCCGCCGGCCACGGCGACGAGAAAAAGCGAGCCCAAGACAATCGCGATGATTGGGCCGAAACGTCTGGGCCGTGGCTCCCCTCCTTGAGGTGTCATACCGCTACATCATAACACACGTTGCCCAGGCGGCTGGCAGTTAGCGCGGCGCGGTTTGACCGACGGCGATGGCGGGCGGTTTTTCGGGAATCCACCAGATTGCGAGAGTGGCGGGGTCGGCGCCTTGGGCGCGAATCCAGCCAAGGGCCTTGTTACCGCTGGTGTTCAACTGTTGGAGATAGGCCTCGCGCTGATCTGGCCGATTGTACACCGCTCCGAGACTGATAACGTAACTGCCGTCAGCGTTCGGCTGGGAAATTTCGAAATCAGCCGTGATATACGGCAGCTGCGAGCGGAGCGGGGCGGTTTTAGGATCGTTGCCGAGCGACGGTTTGGGAGTCAGCTCAATGACCACGGTTTTATTTATCCACGCGAACAGACTAACCGAGACGGTTTTGTCCTGGTGCCCGGGGGCTCTCACGGTCGCAAAGTAACGTCCCGGGCGAAGGGTGTACGTATGGGGCGTAAAATAGCTCACCGGATCGTTTAAGAGCGAGACTTCGGCTCGGGGGGCGGACGATTGAATCGTCAGCCGACTTCTGGCGGTGATAGTCGCGCCGCCCACGATCCCCCCCAGCAGAAGGGTGATAATGAGGACGACGAGCCAGCTTGGCAGGGCGAAGGTTCGAAAATGAATCATGAATCTCCTTTCGTTAACCAACTATCGAAAGACTTTCCGAATAATCAAGGAATTGGTATAGGTCCCGTCGGTGCCGCCAAAGTGACTGAGCAGGTTGGCCTCGGTCATCGAACGGCCGTTGGGCGATTTGGTTGAGGGGTCGCACTGGCAACCGCCAGGAAATGGGTTGTTGACATAAAACGCCCCGGCGGCGCTGTCATAGCCGGTGATGACGAAGATATGTTTGGTGGCATAGATTAACCCGGGACTGCCATAAAACACTACCGGGTAGCCAGCCGCGAGGGAGCGTCTAATCTTTGCCAAGCCGATTGTGGGCGAGGGATCATCGTACGTCCAATCTCTCGAACTGCCGTTAACGCGATTATTGAGGTACGCCGGTGTCACGCAACCGATGCGGTTTTTGGTCCAAAAGCGGCCGTTGGTGTCAACTTCAAGATATTGGTCGTCGCGGTGGTCGGGATTGATGAACAGCGCCATCATCAAGACGCTGGCCTGACCGCAGTCGCCCGAAGTGCGTTCGCGCACTGCCGGCACTTTAATAAACGAGTCGGCGTCGTCTCCCGACCCGGGGACGCTCGGAGGAAGACTGCCGCAGTCTCTAAAGCCGGTAATTTGGCCAGAACTATCGTACTCGGCAAGATAGCGCAAGAGATAATAAACGGTATAGGCGCCATCGCGGCCGTCGCGGACGCCGTCCCAGCGGGTCATGTCGGCGTGAGTGGTGTCAAAATGGTTCATGACATACGACGAATCGTCGGCCGAGGCCCCGACCCGACCATTGTAACCCCAAAAAGCGTTCTTAATCGTCGCGGGATCGGCGTTCGGGCTTAATCCCCCGCCGGATTTTTCAATCAAAACATTGGCCGCGAGGTCGGACGACGTGGCAAAATCGTCCAGATCGCCTTGGGTGATAGTTCGGTCACGGCCGTGATAGGTGATGACAGCGCTGCCGCCGCGGAGTTTTTCCCTGTAGGTGTGAAGCTGGTAGGGACCTTCGCCGTTACTGGGCGCGCTCGGGTCGTTATTGTGTTCGCGGAAGTGAATGCCCGCCAACATTTCCCACGGAATATTGTTTAACTGGGCCGCTTGGGCGTAAGTCGCACGATTTTGACCGATTCTCTCTAGGAGGGGGCGATTGGCGCGAAGCTGTTGGATGTGATCGCCGGAACAAGGACTGCCCGGATCGGAGTCGCTGCCAACCGGTTCAGCGACACGCTTGTTAGCGGTTTGCGTCCCGAGACTTAAGATCGCCAGGGCGATCGGCATCATGAAAATCGCCACAATCAACAGGACGATAATAATCCAGACTAAAGTGTTGTTCGAATGATCGGTTTGAGTACCGTCCATGGTTGGCCGTTATGGCGCCGTTGGCGAGGTTGACGGCGGATTTGGTATTGGTGGCGATACGGCCGCCGCCGAGCCGGTTTCGGCCGATTCGGCCGGAGGGGTTGCGCCGGGCACGGGCGCGTCGGACTCGACGAAAGCCGCCTCGGCGGCCTGGGCGTTGGCCTCGAAATCGGCGGCGTCTTCCGCTTGAATATCCTGCAACTCTTGAGGATTGGTGGTAATCAGACGATCCTCGTTGTACGACGCGACTACCTTGATGGCCACGTGATTCAACCCGGCAAAAAAGAGACCCTCGCCCACATTGGCTTCCAGGAGCCACAATTTTTCGCCGTCGGTGAGATTGAATACGTCGGCGAGCTGATTAATCGAGGCCGGGGACTGTTTTAAGAGGAGCTGGAGCGACGAGTTATTGATGACCGACCGGCCATACTGGGACACCAGAAAATCTTCCACGTCTTGGGTGACGACGGTTAAACCCAGAAAGTATTTCCGGCAACGTTTGGCGATGGAATAAACAAATTTTGCCGAATCTTCGTGTTGCATCATGAACCAAGCCTCGTCAATAATCAGGAGACGTTTGCGTTGGACAAATCGCACGCGGTTCCAGATGTAGTTCAAAATGAGATACATACCAACCGGACGCAGGGCGTCGTCCAGATCGCGGACCGAAAAGACAATCATCCCGCGGCCAAGATCAAGGTTAGTCGGTTGGTTGAACAGACCGGAAAAGCTCCCTTCGGTGAATTTCGCCAGGCGGTTGGCGAGTGATTCCGCGCCCGACATATTAATCATGACGCTGTGTAAATCCGTCAGGAGCGGCGGCGGTTTGCTTTGGGTCGCGGGATCGGCAGAGATATCTCGCAGAGCGTAAGTTTCGTACAGGGCGCGATCAAGGAGGGCGTCTTCTTCCGGCGACAGACCGCCGACCATGAGAGAGATTAAACCGTGCAGCATAATAATCGTCGAGCGCAAGCCGTCTTCTCCGACCCGTTGACCAGTCGAGGCGGGCAGATCGAACGGGTTAATCTGGGCCGTGGAATTGACCGAAATGTTGATAAAAGACCCACCGACCGCCGCCGCCAGTCGCTCGTATTCATTTTCCGGATCAATCACGATAATGTCCGTGCCGCCGATGAGACTGCGCAGGATTTCCAGTTTGACGGCATACGACTTGCCCGCTCCGGCCTTGGCGAACACCACCGAATTGGCGTTCTCTAAATTAAAACGATCAAATAGAATCAGGGAATTGTTATGGCGGTTAATGCCGTAAAGAACGCCTTCGTTAGAAGTCAGGGAGGTTGAAATAAACGGGAAAGCCGTGGAGAGCGAACCGGTGTCGAGATTGCGCATAATTTTGAGCTCGTCGTCCATGAGCGGCAAGGTGCTGGAAAACCCCTGCTCCATTTGGAGAAAAGATTGCTTAGTATATATTATCATGCCGCCGAGGATCGACTCGATATTGCGCACCACCTGATTCAAATCGTCTTCGGCGTCGGCGTAAACGGTAATGTAGAGACCGAATTGGAACAGACGGGATTCTCCGCGTTGCAAGACGTCGCGCAAGTCCTCGATATCGCCGATGGCCGTTTCCAACTCGGGGTCGCGGATTAAGCCGCGGTCCTGTTCAATCGCTTGGGTGGACTCCAGTTGGGTCGCCCGTCGGCGAAGACTCTGCATGATTTGCCGGGTTTCCTGGGGATAGATATAGAGACTGACGTCAAATTCGACATCGTAGTTAACGACCTCCGCCAGCCAATTAGTTTGGAGATACCGAGGGTAGGTATACACGAACAGTGTGCGGGCAAATTTATTGTTGAGCTTGAGATAGCCGGGCGTAACAGAGAGGGCGGCGGGAGCGATGAGGTCTAGTAAGGTTGAGACGCCTTGTTGGAAACGCGACTCGGCGCGCGACTTGGCGGAAAGTTTGGGGCGACGGTTGACAGCGGGCGCTTTGGATGTCGGCGGTCGGGGCGCTGGGCGAGGTGGGCGCGTGTGCGCTGGCTGGGGGGTGGGCATGGCGCGGCTCTACGGTCTCGGTGATGGATGCGAAACGACGGTGGCGTGCAACTCGTTGGCGTCGATAAGTTTCTCGGTTGACGCTTCCTCTGGGTTGTACAGCCCGTAGAAGAACTCGACCAATTGTTGGGTGTTTAACTGAGCGGCGCGCAAACCGATGCCGGCCAGACCGCTAATTACGACATTCACCCGCTCGGTCAGCTCCCCTCTGTAGTGGGCGATTTGGCTGCGCGTGAATTTGGGAGTGGTTTTCCGTCCGCCTAAAATAAACCCCAGCGCGCCGGTTGAACCGCTATTGACCGTCTGATGAGACACGACAACAAAGAACCGCTTTTCCATGATATTGGCGAGAGTAATCAAACGGCTCACAAAATCAATGTAGTCGACCATTTGAAAGCGCAGGAGATCGTTAGTCTGCTCTTTGGCCTTGTTGGCGAGATTTTCGAGATAATTATTTAACTCCAGCTGACGGGACTGGACGGTAATTTGGAGCGGCATTGTTAGGCCGTTGAGAAAATTCTGAAATTGGTAGATGATGGCCTCTTGCTCCGGTTGAGATTTTAGGGCAAAATTCACGGCGCTTACGACTATCACCGCCCGCAAGGTGCCGTCTTTCATCACGACCATGTCGTCCCTAATCTGGGCCAGTTTGAGATGTCGTTGGGTGCTTGCCGGTGGTTTGGCCATGTAACTACCTTCTTACTGAATCCAAAACCGGCCGCGTCGTTTGGGCCGCATTCGTTCCCGACGTGCCCCGAGTGGTGGCCGACAAGTTTTCCGGCGCGGGTCGACTGCCGGTATCGAGGGCTTGAATCACCTGATCGAGTTGCGACTTGGTGATTTTTTTCGGGGGCACGAGCGGATTCGACGGTTTGGCGTCGGGAACAATCGTTAGTTCTTCTCGGGCCTCGTCACGGCGCCAAATGCGGCTTTTGGGGCGCAATAAATAGACGACAGACGCCACGAAAAATCGCGGAAACGGCTGATCTTGGACTCGTAAAAAGGCCAGGGCGAAAGTAAAAAAACCGAGCGGCAGGGCGATGGCTGTAAAAAGGACCGGATCGGCCACCCCGACAGTGTTAAACAAAAAATAGATCACCATGCCGCCCACGAGAACATAGACAAACTGCACCAAGGTCAGTGGCCCCACGACCCGATCCTGCATATCAATGTTTTGGGGGACCTTAAACTGCACAACCCTCCTTCTCAATCCTTTTCACCTTACCACGAGTCGATCGGATCGTCCAAGAACCGTCGCCCGATTTAGCCCATGCCTAGTAGGTCCAAGATCCAGCCGAAAAATCCCCGTGATTTTTTGGTCGGCCTCGGCGGCGCCATGAGATTGGCGCGATCCAGAGGCAGACCGTAATCCGGCAACCACATCATCGAGTCAAGGAAGTCATCCTCGCTGGAAGCCGAACGTTGGGCGTCAATTCGGTTGGCGACGAGAGCCCGATGACGCTCTCTTTGAGCCAGATCTGCCAATGTCCGCTCAAAACTGGCGCGCAAAAAATAGGTTTCCTGCATAAGGTAATCAAACCGCGCCTCACCTTCGCGGGTGGCCAGCGACTGGCTTAAGGCACGTTTTTTGCTCGGGTCTTGGACACGTTCCATGCGCCGAGCAAACATTTCCGCCGCGGTGGTTGAGCGGAGAAAATCGGCCATCGTCTCGGCCCACTCTTCGCGCTCTTGGTGTTCGGGCGACTCGGAGTCAACATAGTCGCCGTTAATCGCCCAGGGCGGCGCGGCCTTGAACGCGCGGTATTCGGTAGGGTCGATTAAGGGTTGGTTGGCGTCGTCGACGGCGGCGTAAGCCAACTCGCCTAGCTCGTGGGCGATGACGTGCTCGGGATCGAAGCGATTATCTTGATCCGGTCCCTTAAAAAATTGGGGAAACAGGAACAAGACGCCGTTCCGGGCCGCGCCGATGTACCGGTGGCCGTTGGCGGCTTTTTTGTCTTGCGGCAAAATGACTATTTCGCCCACGATGGCGTCGAACAATTCGGGCGAGATGTTGCCACGGCCGACAATTTCTTTAAGAAGTTTTTCGACGTAGTCGCTTTGCTCTCTTGTCGCCCCGAATTCGCCCACCGCGGCCAACTTTTGGTCAAAAAGCGATGTCCATGCCTGTTGTTCGGCTGGCGACAATTCCCTAAAAAATGACCTTGATCCGTCGCTCGGCTTGGTTTCGGCTACGCTCTCGCGGGCCCGTTGATATCCGGGCAAACGGCTAACTTCGCCGCGCGCGTAGACCAGGGTTGGATCAAAGGCCGTATCCTGGGGTCTGGGTTCGGTCTCTGGGTTCATGTTAGGCTGTTGGGGCGGGGGAAGGCGGCGGCGGCTCGGTCGCCGACGGAGGCGTTTCGAACCATTCCCGAGGCGTGGGGTGGTCGATCGCCTTGCGGAGGGTTTGGTGCAATCCACCCTCGTTTTGCAAGTCGGCCTCAACTAACTCGGCCACTGTCCGGTTGGCCGCCGGGTCGGTTTGCTGACGTTTGAGCTCCAACACGGCGTCGGATAAGCTTTGGCTTACTTGGCCAATCTGGTTGGCATTTAGACCTTGTCTGGCGTCGCCGACCCGTTCGGGATTAAGAAGATCAACCGACTTAATCATGGCGCTGTTAGCTTCAACAACGCGACTGTCGGCGTGCCGCTCATCAATCGCTTCACCGGCGGCGGTTTTCGCCTTAATATCGTGGTCAATATTTCGGGCGACGGCGCGCAGGGCAACTTCTTCGCGATGCCATCGCTCGGCGACTTGCCCAACCGGCAAGCTCTGGCGTTTCGATTCTTGAAGCAGACGGGCGGCAAGATCAATCTCCTCGGCGCGGCGATCAAGTCTGACCGCCGCCACGCCAACGTCATCGTCCTCGGCTGGCCGACCAAGGCTGGGAACATATTGACCCAGTTTGTCGGCGATCTCGCCGACGGCCGGATTGGGCGTCGCGCGTATCTCGGATCTGACTTGACTCATCTTTTGGCGTATCGCCGCTAAGTCATCGGGCGACGTTTGGGCTAGCGGGTTGGTGCCGGCAATAACCCGGGCCGCGGCCAGCGGGGCATCGTCGCCAATCGAGTTGTTGACCATAAGGTTATGGACTGCCACGCTTCGGCCGTACTCATCGAGCTGTTGGCGCATTTGGGCAAACTGATCCTCGGTTAGACTGGCGGCCACGGTCGGGTCAATCGGCTGGTTGGTCAGGCTGGCCTGTTGGACCTTGCTCAAGACGACGTCGACTTGATCGGCGTTGAGGCCGGATGCCGTCAGGGCCGTTTGAACGGCGCGCTCGTGTTTGTTGAGCAAGTCGAGCGACTCAACCATAGCCGCGGCCGGCTGGTCGCTTAACAAGCCGCGCTCTTGGGCCGTTAAAATCATGCCGGTCGCAAAACGGAGGGCGATGTCATCGGCCAAGCCGGCGATGCGCGTATTGATTGGTCTGCCGTCGGTGCGAATGGTGACCGGCTCTTCGCTCGGCGGCGGTTGGGCCTCGGGGGTCGGTTGCTGGTCTTCTTCGGGGGCGGTTTTTGGTTCTTCGCCCTGACTACCGCCGCCCGGAGCGTAAGCGGTCGCCGGAGGAGTCGGCGGTGAAGGGGGTGCCGGAGGGGGTGCCGGGGGGGT
>CAYJRF010000013.1:0-19251 GCA_964372935.1 uncultured Candidatus Saccharibacteria bacterium | reverse complement strand
TCCTGTTATGTCCCGAGAGCTATCCTTGTCGGTTTTTTTTCCGGCTTATAATGAAGAGGCTAATATCGAGACTTCGGTCAAACAGGCTGAAGTTGTTTTGAAGTCACTCGTCAAAACGTACGAGCTGATTATTGTTGATGACGGCAGTCGAGATCGCACCGGCGAGATCGCCGACAGGCTGGCCAAAACCAACCCCCATATTCGCGTCGTGCATCACCACCCCAACAAGGGCTACGGCGCCGCCGTGTGGAGCGGCATCCGCGCCGCGCGGTACGATTACGTCTTTTTTACCGACGCCGACTTGCAATTCGACTTGGCTGATTTGGCCAAGCTCCTCGATCACGTCCCGCAGTACCAGGCCGTCCTTGGCTACCGCGCGGTGCGGCGCGACCCGCCGTTGCGCCGGCTCAACGCTCGGGGGTGGAATATTCTTAACCGCGTTCTTTTTGGCCTGAAGGTTCGCGACATTGACTGCGCTTTTAAGCTGTTTAAGCGCGACCGGCTGACTAATTTGGCCGTCAAATCTCAAGGCGCCATGTTGAGCGCCGAGCTTTTGATTCGTCTTCAACGCCAAGGGGTGGCGTTTAAGGAAGTGCCGGTCACCCACCTCCCGCGCGCCGCCGGCAATCCCACCGGGGCCAAGCCGTCGGTAATTCTGCGAGCGTTTCGCGAGCTCCTCCAGACCTACCGTGGCGATTTAGGCAGCGTGACCCAGCGTCAAGTGATGAAGTTCGCCGCCGTCGGCCTAGCCAACACCGTGCTCGACATCGGCGGCTACTTTGTCCTGACGCGAGCCTTCGGCCCATTTGCCGCCCATCTCGTAATAACCAAATCGCTCACCTACGGCCTAGGCTCGATATCCGGGTTTGTGATCAATCGTCGCTGGACATTTCGCCGCCGCGCCCCAGTGCGATTCAACGAGCTGGTTCGCTTCTATTTCACCGTCGGCACCGCCGTCATTATCAACACCGCCACCCTCCAGGCGTTTCTATCCCACACCAAAGTTTACGATATGGTCGCCGTGGTTGTCGCCACCGCCATCACCTTCGTCTGGAACTTTTCCCTATCCAAGTGGTGGGTTTTTACGGTTCGGGAAAGCGGCCGAAAGATTCCACGACCATGACGCCGCGGCGCATTTGCCTTGATGCCCGATTTTACCGCGCCAGCACCGCCGGGGTGGGGCGTTATACCCGCGGTCTGATTCACGCCCTGCAAAAAATTGATCGAGTCAACCACTACACTGTCATCCTGACGCCGGCCGACTATGCCGAGTGGCCCAAGACCGCCATGCCGGCTAACTGGCGAGTAAAAATTCTTAACATCGTCCATTACAGCCTGGGCGAGCAGACGCGCTTGCTCAAATATCTCAATGACGAGAAGTTCGATCTTGTCCACTTCACAATGTTTAATCACCCGATAGCTTACCGACGGCCGTACGTTGTAACGATTCACGATTTAATCATGCATTACTATCCGCCCCGCGCGCTCTGGCATCCCAGAACGTGGCTTTATCGCTTCGTGATGTGGCAGGCGGCCCATGGCGCCCGAGCGATTATTGCGCCGAGCCAATCGTCGCGCCGCGACGTGGCCAAAATGCTTCACGTCGCCGCAGACAAAATCGTTGTCACCCCCGAGGCCGTTGAGCCGGAGTTTCGTCCCGTGGCCGATGCTAGGCGGTTTGCCAAAATCAAGAAAAATCTCGGCCTAACCAAGCCGTTCCTGTTTTACATGAACGCCTGGCGAGCCCATAAAGGCATCCCCGAAATGATTGATGCTTTTCTCGCCATCAAATCAACTCACGACGTCCAACTGCTCATCGCCGGCAAACCGAATCCGGCCTTCCCGGCCATCGTCGCCGCGGTCCAACGCGGCCAAGGGCGCTCGAAAGACATTTTAACCCCCGGTTTTATCAGCGACGAGGACGCCATCGCTCTTTACTCCATGGCCGCGGCCTTCGTCGTCCCAACCCATTACGAGGGTTTTGGTCTGCCACCCCTCGAGGCGATGGCGTGCGGCTGTCCGGTAGTCTCCGCCCGCAATTCCAGCTTGCCCGAAGTGCTGGGCGACGCGGCGATATTCTTTCGCACCGGCGACGTGGCCGATTTGTCTCGAGCCCTTGATCTTGTTCTGTCCGATCCCCAGATCCAACGCCGGCTTCGCCGTTTGGGTCTGGCCCAAGCTCAACGATTCTCATTCGCCCAAATGGCCCAAGAGACTCTTTCGGTCTACTCTTCGCTTTTGGCTTAAACCGCCTCGCGTCTCATTTGCCCGATTGACAGGTTTGGAAACCCCATGCTACCATAGCCCTAGATTTACTTAAGCTCGACGAAAGGATTTCCATGCGATTTTCTCCTGAATGGTTCGCGATCGGTAGCGGAATAATTGGCGTCATTTACGGTTTGGCCTTGGCGCTGTGGGTCATGCGCCAAGACCCGGGCACGCCCAAAATGGTCGAGATTTCCAACGCCATCGCCGAGGGCGCGAGAGCTTACCTGCGCCGTCAAAATACCGCCGTCGCTTATATCGCGGCGATTCTGTTCGTCGTCATCGGTTGGGGGCTAAACTGGAAAATGGCCGCCGGTTTCTTGGTCGGAGCGTTACTTTCCACCCTCGCCGGCTACATCGGCATGACTATTTCGGTCCGCGCTAACACTCGCACCGCCGCCGGGGCAAAAATCGGTCTGGGGCCGGCGTTGCAGATCGCCTTCCGCGGCGGCTCGGTCACCGGCCTGCTAGTGGCCAGTTTGGGCTTGCTTGGTGTGACCGGTTTTTACGCCGCCACCCACGACTTGCCGTCACTGGTCGCTCTGGGGTTTGGCGGTTCGTTAATTTCAATTTTCGCTCGACTCGGCGGGGGAATTTACACCAAAGCCGCCGACGTCGGCGCCGATCTTGTCGGGAAAGTCGAAGCCAATATTCCCGAAGATGACCCGCGCAATCCCGCCGTCATCGCCGATAATGTCGGCGACAACGTGGGCGACTGCGCCGGCATGGCCGCCGACTTGTTCGAAACGTACGCCGTCACCTCGGTGGCCGCCATGTTGCTGGCCGATCTCCTGTTTAAGAACAATTCGGCCTATATAACCTACCCCCTGGTTCTGGGCGGAATCTCTCTTATGGCTTCGATTGTCGGGACGTGGTTCGTCCGGACGGCTAAGGCCGTTAATATCATGGGAGCCCTGTACCAAGGGTTAGCCGCCAGCGCCATTTTTGCCAGCGCCGGATTTTACTTGGCCACCAGTCGAATTTTTGGCCCGTCGTGGACCGCGCCGCTGGGCACTCGCGGCCCGGTGGCCGATCTGTACTGGAGCGCCGTTATCGGCGTGGCCATCACCGCCGCCATGGTGGTGATTACCGAGTATTACACCGCCACGCGCTATCGGCCGGTGCGAAAAGTGGCTCAAGCCTCGACCACCGGTCACGGCACGAACATCATCGCCGGACTAGCCCTGTCGATGCGCGCCACCATCTGGCCGGTCGTGGTGATTGCCGCCGGTATTCTGGCCGCCTTCCACTTGTCCGGCCTGTACGGCGTGGCCATCGCCGCCTTTGCCATGCTTTCCATGACCGGCATTATCGTGGCGATTGACGCTTACGGCCCGATCACCGACAATGCCGGCGGAATTGCCGAGATGGCCGAATTGCCCCAAAAAGTTCGCGAGGTTA
This sequence comes from uncultured Candidatus Saccharibacteria bacterium, assembly GCA_964372935.1. Lineage (GTDB taxonomy): Bacteria > Patescibacteriota > UBA1384 > 2-12-FULL-50-11 > DASWYB01 > CAYJRF01. The sequence continues at coordinate 15,585 of CAYJRF010000013.1, read as the reverse complement.
CCGACGCCCTCGACGCTGTCGGCAACACCACCAAAGCCGTGACTAAAGGCTATGCCATCGCTTCGGCCGGACTGGCCGCGATTGTGTTGTTCGCCGCCTACACCCAAGAATTCGCGGCTCGCGGCCAAACCTTGGTAACGACCCTGGAAGACCCCTATGTCCTAGCCGGTCTGTTCCTCGGCGGCCTATTGCCGTATCTTTTCGGCTCAATGTGCCTCGAAGCCGTGGGCGTGGCCGCCGGCAGTGTGGTTCAAGAGGTTAGGCGCCAATTTCGCGAACGCAAGGGCCTGATGCAAGGCAAAGTCAAGCCTGATTACTCCCGAGCCGTTGACATTGTCACCCAGTCGGCTCTCCGCCAGATGATCGCGCCGGCGCTCATTCCCGTCGTCGCGCCGATACTGATTGGCGTCGTCCTCGGCCCGGTGGCTTTGGGGGGCATGCTCATCGGCAGTATCGTTACGGGCGTGTTTTTGGCCCTGGCCATGACAAGCGGCGGCGCCGCTTGGGACAATGCCAAAAAATATATCGAGCAAGGCAATTTCGGCGGCAAGGGCTCGGAAGCTCACAAAGCCGCCGTTACCGGCGATACCGTGGGCGATCCATACAAAGACACCGCCGGCCCGGCCATCAACCCGATGATAAAAATCATCAACATCGTCGCCATATTGATTATTCCCCTGATTGCCCGTTAACATGGAAGCCCTCGAGGCCGTCTTGGACCGGTTTGAGCAAGGTCGGGCCGTGCTCCGTTTTCCTGACGGCCAAGAGCTAGTCTTACCAAAACGCTATTTGCCAAGTAAAATCAAAGAGGGATCCGTCCTCCTGTGCGAGTTCTATCGCGCCGAAGCGGCGGAAACTCGCCGCGAGCATATCGCCCGTTACCTCTTAGAGGAGATTCTTCAAGCGCATGGCCAAGACGAAACGCCCCCACCCCACCCGCCAAATTAGCCTCCCAAGAATTCCCCGCCCGATTTTGATCGTAATCTTGACGTTCGTCGCTTGTATTGCGGCCGCAACGCTTAGTCTGGCGGCCTTTACCCTGCGCTATCAGAATCGGGTTTATCCAAATACCTATATCGGCGAGTTTGACTTGGGTGGCAAGACCAAGTCGGAGGCCCTTGACGCTATCTCGCACCTCGTTGACACCCTTCCCGGCGCTATCACCGTCGTCGCCGGAGGACAGTCCAAGGCCTTCCCCTCGACGGAAGTCGGTTTGGTTTACGACGCGGACGGGACGATCCAGAACCTCTTGGCCGTGGGTCGCGTCGGTCCGCCAACCCAAAATCTGACCGAATTGCTACGCGCCATTGCGGGACGCAACGACCGCGTGGCCACTTATACCGTCGCCCCCGCGAAGCTTGAAGCCAAACTGGCCGAGCTGGCCGCGAGCGTGAGTCGCCCCAGCCGAGACGCCGCCGTTATTTTCGAGTCGGGCCGTGTTTCCGTGAGACGGTCCCAAGAAGGCTTTGGCGTTCGAGTGAAAACAGTCGTTGCCCAGTTGGGCCGTAATCTCGGTCGCTTTGAACTAACCGCGACCTTGCCGTTGGTTAACCTACAACCCGCTATTACCGAAACCCAGGCCCAGGCCGCCGTGCCTCAAGTTGAGGCTTATCTCGCCCACGCGCCAGTTACCCTATCGGTTGGCAACGCCACCACCCAGGCCGACGCTAAGACGGTCTTCGGCTGGATTGCTTACGCTTTAACCAGTCCGCCTACGGCCACGCCGGCTCCAAGCGCCTCGCCCTTGGCCGACCGACGGCGTGTTTTGGCCCAGGCGCCAACGATCCTGGCCGCAACGCTTGATCCAACTAAAATCAAAGCCTCCCTCGCCGCTTTCGCCATCGGCGTTAACCGCGAACCGCAAAATGCCGCCTTGCGGGTTGACAACGGCAAAGTCGTCGTCACAAAGGACCACGCCACCGGCCAACGAGTGAAGATTGACGCCAGCGCCGAATTAATCATCCAAGGACTGGCCCAACCGGACGCCACGCCGTTGGCCATTGCCTTGCCGGTGGACAGCGTCGAGCCGGCCGTTCAGCAGGGCACAATTGATCGCCTGGGCATTAAAGAGCTTATCGGCCTGGGAGAGACGCGGTTCACCGGTTCGCCGGCCAACCGAGTTCACAATATCACCACGGGAGCGAATTTTCTTAACGCCGCCATCGTTGCCCCGGGCGAGGAATTTTCCACCGTTAAGACTCTCGGCAAGGTCGACAGCTCGACTGGCTATTTGCCGGAACTGGTCATTTTAGAAAATCGGACGACGCCGGAATATGGCGGCGGCTTGTGCCAAGTGTCAACAACTCTGTTTCGGGCTGTGCTTAACGCCGGCCTAAAAATCACCGAACGCCAAAACCATTCTTATCGCGTGTCGTACTATGAACCGCCCATCGGTCTCGACGCCACTATTTACCTCCCGCGGCCGGACTTTAAATTCATCAACGATACGCCGGGCTACATCCTCGTTCAAAGCCGCATAGACGGAACCAAACTCCGGTTCGAACTTTACGGCACCAAAGACGGCCGTGTCAGCGCCATCAGCGATCCCATAGTTAGCAACATAACCGATCCGCCGGATCCGATTTACGCCGACACCGACGAATTGCCCAAGGGCGAAACGAAACAAATCGAAAAACCGCACCAAGGCGCCACCGCCGTCGTGACCTACACCGTAACGCGCGACGGGGCAGAAATTAACCAACAGGTTTTTAAGTCGCGGTATAAGGCCTGGCCGGCCCGATTTCTGGTTGGAACCCGCGAGGAGTAACGCTCCAAATTATGGTACAGTAATTGTGAGGAGGCTGGGTGTTTTTTGATTCGTCGGACACCGAACATACGGACAGACATCCCATGATTGGCCGCGCGGACCCAGCCAATCGCCGCTTTGACGCCTTCGACGCCTCGCCCAATCCGGCCGACTCCGAAGACAATTCGACAACTGGCGAAGAGACGGCGGGACCTCAAGGCGAGCCGGGTTTCAACGTTGATCTCAACGCTTGGCGACGGACAACCTTGGGCGACTCCCAAGCCGAGCGCTTAAAACGCCGCCGAGTCGCCGCGCCGCAGTCAAACGCGAAGAGCCTGGGAATAGGTAAACGTCTCGATAATGCCGCCGGGGCCGGCCTGCAACGATTAGAACGGCTGCAACAGCTGACAGACGTCCGGCAACAGGTCCGACAGCAGGTTCATCAACGTTTGGAGGCGATCAAGCAACGGGCCCGTCAGCAAATTGTTCGCTCGGCCGCTAAGCTAGCCGGTAAAGTCGGGGCGCGATCGGCGGTGGCGGCGGTTTCGGGCGTGGCCACCGGCGGGGTGGCCGCCGTCGTCATTGCCGGCGTCTCGATTCTGGAAGCCGCCCTTAACGCCCTCCGCTCCGACACGGTCAAAAAGTTCATTATCGGTCTATTGCTCCTGTTCATCTCCCTTTTATTCCTGCTGATCATCATCGGACTGTCGCTACTCCAAGGCACTCGTCATAGCGGCGCCGATCCGCGAGGCGGGACGGCCGAGCGTCCCGTCAGCGCCGACTCCCCGATCGAACCGGCCCTTGCGGCCGGCGACGCCAGTTTTCTTGAAGGTATTAGCCTGTCCCAAATTGACAAGTATCTCGATTTGTACGACAACCTCTTGAATCAAAATAAGCTCGGCCTGACAGATAGTCAGACCGAGCGCGCTCGCGCCATTATCGCCCAACTGCGCGCCAAGCGTTCCGAATTGGCCGTCGTCAGCGCCGATAGACCGCTCATGGCCCAAAAACTCAAGGAGTACGCCGACCTATTCGCCGATCTCTACGCCGTCGTCAACGGCAACGGCGAAGCAGCCCGCCAGCGCGTCCTTAATCTGACAAAAGAGCATGCCATTAGGCTGGCCGGGCCGTGCCAAGTTAATTACGATATCAACATCGGCTATAAAACTATTTCCCCCCGAATTTGGCTCGTATTAGCCGAGTTGGGCGATCGGGCCAAGGCCCAAGGCGCCACCCTGGCGATCACCTGCCTCAAAACCGGCCATCGCACCACGACAAGCGCCGGCTTCGTCTCGCGCCACGTCTCGGGCAAGGCGGTGGACATTGACACCCAAAACAGCGCCGAGGCGCTCGCCAAGACCGAGAAATTGCTCGAGTTTTTGGTTCAGCAACATCGGGAAAATCCCCAGCGCTTTGGGTTGCGCGAGCTAATTTTTAACAGCCCCACGCCCTCTTATCCGGCCGGCTATTTTAATATCGCCAGCGGCCGTCTCGTCGGCCGTTCGTACGCCGGCGACCACCAAGCCCATTCTCATTTTCATCTCGCCGTGGAATAAACCATGAAACTCCCCAACGTCATCATCAACGTTTTAATCTGCGTGACTGTCTCCGGGCCGATTACGAGCGTTTACGCCCAATCTGCGGCGCCCAGCCCGGCGCCGACTTTTCCGGCCGACTCGGGATATTATCGCGTCGACGATGAATCGGACGACTCTGAGCTCATAGACGGCGAGCAGGGCCAAACTCCGGAAGCCCAAGCCCGAGACACCGGCGATGCCACACTGGCCGGCATCGATGCTGTTTTGAACCGGTTAATCACGGCCTTCGGCACGGTTGACAGTCAAGGCGCCTATCGGGCCGGCTCGCTCGGTAAACTCCGGCTCAAACCGTCCGACCGACTGCGGCTGATCCAAATCGCCAACGGCAGTTTGAGCGAGACCGACCGCCAGCGCTATATTTATGATTCCCGATTGATTGAACTCCTAAATCAACTGGTGACGAATCCGGAAATCGGCGGCGCCGGGTTTAACCATATTCGGGTGGCCGACCTGTTGCGCTTCCGGCACGACCCGCGGTCGCAAGAGACCGAAAATGCCGACAATATTTCCCAGCATCAATTTGGCAAAGCCGCCGACATCACCGAAATCAACACTACCCGATGTAAAATCGTCAAACGGACGCCGTTTGGCAAAAAAACCAAAAAGTTGCCGCCGTTTCCGGTCAAGGTCGCGTGGCAAGGCGGCCACGGCTACCAATCCGGGGTCCCCGGCGCGCCGTCAACTCTTGATGCCACGGTGCGCTCTTCCCTCTTGGGCGATATTTTAGCCACCGATCCCCAGCCGGTTTATCCCGGCTTGGTTCAGGGCTTTGACGAGCTTTTGGCGGTGATGCAGCGACGCGTTATCGCCCGCGATTTGAGTTGGGAATCGCGCTCTCTTGATCTTCTGATGGCCAACGACGTCCTGGCAACAATGGGCTATGTCGGGCTCGCGCGCGCTCTGTCGTTAGCTCCGGGCTCGCTCGAAGGTCAGACCCCGGACGAGCGCCGACGGTCGCTGGCCGAGGCCGCCCTGGAGCGGAGCCTGGGACTCTTGCCTGGCTCGATCCGTGGCGACGACTGGAATAAGTCTTTGGAGCGACTGGGACGCTACCGCGTCGCTTTGGATATTGACCGGCCGCCAAGTCAACTTTTGGGACCGAACGCTGGAGCCGTCATCAGACAGTCGACTTACTACAACAATACCTACCGCAACGATCATGACCGGACGGAACAAGCCTACAATCTGCCCGGCGGCACCCTTGCCGGTATTGGTCAAAACGATTCGGCGGCGTTTCGGCAGATTGGCGCCCAGGTTATGGCCCAGACCCTGCGTTATTCCAAAGACGAAAAAACCGCCCTCATTTCTGCCGCCGCCAGTAGCACGGTGTCTCAACTATCTCTCGCCCGTTTGGGGTCCCTGTCGCTCTTCCCCGGCAATCCGCTGCTCATTTTGGCCCCCGGCCCCGAATCGTCTAAGAAAGACGGCGAGCTCGCCATTAGTCGCCAAATCGTCACCCAGATGCCCCAAACGCTCCTGTCGTCCCTCCCAAATGGCTTGGCAGCTGCCATTACCGCGTTTTTGCCGTCGGTTACCGACACGCGCGGCCTAGTTGACACTCTCACCCGCCAGAACGTCCCGCCGGCTTTTTGGCGCGCCGCCGGGAGCGTCTCCATGGACCAAGCGTTCGATCTGCCGGCCGAGACTCTGGCCAAACTGATCCGACAGACCAACGCGCCCACCATCAACCAATTCGCCGACCGGTTGGCCCAACGCCTCTTAGAAGTTTACGCCAACGTCCAGCCGGAGACATTTACCTCGGGAATTACGACCAGTCTTGACGCCGTGGCCACCGACCAGTATTTCAACCTGACTTCGGGCACAACCCGGCGTTATTTGTCGCGGGAAATAGCCTATGGCGAATATAAACAAACCCTCGGACAAGCTTTCCTTGCCGGCACGTTTACCGAGACATTTAACTATCTTTATCCGGTGCCAAGCGTTGGCTTGGGGGCGTTTAGCCTCGCCGATCGCTTTGCCATCGTCCTGGGCGACGCCGGCAATACCGCCGTGCGGGCCGGCGCCAGTTGGGTCGAGGAAGACTTGGGCATGACCCCCGGCTCTTTCGTCGCGTTATTTTCCACCGCCCAACCCGAAATCAAGCTTATGGCCGCCGGTCTGTCGGTCGTCGGCGGGGCGTTCTTTTCCGCCTTTCGCCTGAACCATCCCGCGCGTTACGACGGGCCGTCGCTGCTTAGCACTTTGGGCCAGGCGCGAATCGAAACCCTCCTTGGTCTTAAGCCGGGAAGTTTTGTCGGCAACGCCAACGCGGTTAAGAACCTCAACCCGGACCGGTTTCCGAAAGTATTCGCCAAGCCGGAAATCGTTGACGGGATGTTGCAACTGGCTAGCGGGGCTACCGCCCGCTTCCTGAACGGTGGCGAGGCAGAATCATTGGCCTCCGACACCGCCAAAGCCGTTTTGGGCAATGTTCGCACCGACGATATTGCCCAAGCCTTGGGTTGGACGCTCCCCACGGACCAAAAAATCAAAGGCAACCTGGCCAAGGCGATCGAGAGCAACGACACGGAAAAAATCTCCGCCATGGTGAGCCAAATCGGCGGCTACAATCTTGACTTCTCTCTTGGCTACGTTCCGGGCGTGTCGGCGCAATTGTTTGGCCACGCCTCGATCGAGGCCCGCAACGCCGACATCGCCCACATCGGTCTATACCTCCTAAGCGAAGACTTGATGTCGCCCGCCCAGGATGATTTACACGACTACTATGACTATTTCTTGGGCTCGTCGGACGTCAATCTCGACAATGTTCTCCGTCGTATCGGGACGAAACTGACTGATCCCCAACGCCGGCAACAAACCGTTAACCGCGACATCCTCGACACCTTAGACAGCGACCTTGGCGGCACTTCGGTCAACCTGCGCGCGCGTCAGTCGGACAATCCGACTATCGCCGACATCATTCGCCAGATCGACAATCAACAGTCGTCGGTCAACCAAAATGCTGGCGGCGACACTCCGCTCGACGCTATCGCCGCCACCAATGCCGCCCGTGGTCAAATACCAGACTGGAAACGTCAGACAGACACGATCGACGACCCCGTCTCCCGAGCCGTGGTGTTTTCCATCCTAGATCAGCTCGACCAATCTCTCGTTAAGCTGGCCGATTACGGCTCGAACCGTCTCACCAATATGCCCGAAATAGCCCTGCCGCCCCAAGATGTCTTTGACGGTTATATTCTGGGCGATTACAGCTTGGTTAATTCGATTGAAACCGCCGTTCAGATGGTGGATCGATTTTCGGTTGACCGTTCCTCCAACACCAACAATCCCGACAACGTTTACCAACTTTTTCGGATCCTTCTGTCCGGTTCCGGAAGCAACGGCGATTACGAGAGCGCCCTCCAGCAAGAAGCCCTTAATCGCCTAGCCCGAATTTTAGCCGAACAACAGTTCATTCCCAATGAAACTCTCGGCAACGTTTCGGATCGGGATGTGAAAAATATTCTCTTCGGCCAACTGGATCGCAACGGCCGCTATCATCAAGACGACTCGCCCTATGACGGCACGACCCAGCAGACTATCAAAAGTAACTTCTTGGGTAATCAGCAAGCGCGTGACAATTATTTCTACCGCACGATTGACGAAACCATCCGCAAGCAGGTCTCCAATTTGCCTCCGGACTTCAGCAAGAGACTCATGACCGGATCGGTCCAAGAACGATCCGTTATGCTCTACGAATTTCTCGGCACGCAAGCGTTCAGCGCCCTAGACGAGCTGGGAGCGTTTTTGCCGCCCGGAGTCGTTGCCAGTCTTAAGCCGGCCATGAGCGATTGGTTCGCCAACAATCTTGATCCCCAACTCGGCGAGGCCTTATGGACTAACTATTTCCGCGATCCCCAAACGCGGCAGGGGACGTCTCGCTGGGCCGCCTCAATTTTAAGCCGTTATATGGACAACCCCATCGCTTCCTCGGCCATGGAAGCCGCTCTCGGTTACCTGTTTTCGAACAATGACGAGGCGAACCAAACGGGAATTAGCTTGATTCAGACCGACACCAACGCCCGCCAAGATCTCAAAATCGAGAAAATGGCCGAACTCGTCGGTCGGCAACTGGGATTGCCGACGGGCCAATTTCGAGAATACTACGTCAAGCTAAAAAATTTACGCCAGGCCTACGCCGATTACCGCGCGGGCAACATTAGCACCGTCCAGGCCCTGCTTCTGGTGGATCAGCTTCTTCTCGGCGGGGCTATCTCGGGATTCCTCTCTAGTCTGGACGGCAGTTTGGGTCTGCCGTCGGGGACAATGTTTCATGTCGCGATGTTTCTTCTGACCGGTAATCCGGTTGAGGTCTTAAACATCATCTTGGGCTTCTTGGGCGGACTGTTCAAATCAAAATTAGTCTGCCCCAATTTTAAGCAAGTCGCCCAACAAAACGTCAAGGCCCTGATTTTTGCCGTCTTACGGCTTGGCGAACCCAGCGCGCGCCTGATACCGAGCCAGATTATTGCTTATAACCAGAGCTACATTGACGAGTTGAAAGATTTCATCGCCCCCAATTATTACGCCTGTCTGCCCGGCTCGCGCTGCGGCGTCTTTGCCAGACGCGAGTACGTCCGCCAAGTCCACATCGGCTTTTAAGCCTTGAACGTCGCCGCGCCGCGGATTAGAGTTACGAACCAATCGAGGACTTGGTTATGTTCGGATCAACCCGAACATAAATTGTCTCCACCACCGGTTTAGGCAAGGCGGCATTAACGCGATCCAAATGGTCGGCCAATGTCTCCTTAAAAAAGTACGCCTCGGCCGGTTGGCCGAAGGCCACCGTCAAACGACCGAGACGGAAACTCGTCGCCCGACCTTCCGGCGGTAACACCCGATTAGCCGTCTCGCAGATAATCGCGGCGGTTATTGTTCGCGCCACGCCCAGATGTTCCAGACGACGCAACAGCATATCGTGAAGCGATTCCATGGGATCAATTTTCGCCATCTGCGCGCTCCAGGCGATGGATTTTTGCCCGATCCGGCAGGGACGACTTAAGATGGTCCTCGTCCGTCGTCGTCGTCACGGTGCGGTAGGCGGCGACGGCGGCTAAAAACCCCCGGCGATGGGACAAATCTAATTCCGAAAAAACGTCGTCGAGCAAGAGCGTCGGTTCGGTTTTTGTTCGGTCTTGCAGGAAACTGGCCTCGGCCAGTTTGGTGGACAAGATGCAACGCCGTAATTCGCCGCGCGAGGCGAACAAGGAGGCGTCGCGATCGTTCAGCAAGAACACCAGCTCATCGCGGTGCGGACCAACGCCGGTGGCCGCAAGATGAATATCGCTCGCTCGGCTCGAACGGAGACGCCCGCCTAAATCGTCCGACGCGCAGCTCGGTTTATATTGGACGATGAGCGTCTCTTTGACGGCGCCATGAAATTGGGGGTAAATTTGAGCCAGAAAACCGTTCAGACACTCAACAAACGCCAAGCGCTGACAAATGATGTACGCCCCAGTCCGCGTTAACTCTCGATCCCAAAAATTCAGCTCTTCGGAGTCGCCCAACCCCTGCTGTAACCTCAAAAGAACAAAATGGCGTTCGCGCATCACTTTTCGGTAGGTTAATAGCGCCTCAATGTACCCTCGGTCGGCCTGGCTTAAAACGGTGTCTAAAAAACGCCGCCGCTCGACTGGCGCACCGTCAATTAGGGACATCGTTTCCGGCGAAAAAAGAACCGTCGGGAATAAACCGTAGATACGATCTAGCGGCACCGCCAGCCCGTCGTGTCGGAAGACTTTTTTAATCCCAAAATCTTCCTCGGCTAGGACGTATTCGAGCCGCACCTCTCGGTCCAACATCACCCGACAGGACGACGCCCCCCATTGGATGGTGTCGCGATCTTGATTGGCGCGATACGACTTAGTCACCGACAAGGTTCGCAAGGCCTCGATCACATTGGTCTTGCCGCTACCGTTTGGCCCCACAAACATTGAATGCCGGTCAAGTTCAAAGGTTTTTTCGGTATAATTACGGTACTGGATTAAAGTCAGCGAATCCATGTTCGGGCCCGATGCCAACGGTTCAGGCTTCGGTCCGTAGCGGCATGATCACGTATCGGTAATCTAAATCCTCGGTTGATTGAATGACGCCGGGAAACCAAGTATTCGCCGTCGGCGGTTTGAGGCGAAATTGCACCGCCTCACTGCTAATCACCGCCAAAGCGTCGAGAATGAACTTGGCGTTAAACGCCATGGTGAGCGCTTCGCCGGCGGTCGCCGCCGTAACGCGCGATAAGCTTGTCCCGATTTGAGACGACAACGCCTTGAGGGTGAGCTCTTTATCGCTGACATTAAATGTGACGTTGTAAGCCGAATCGCGAGAAAATAGGCTGGCCATTTTTAGCGCCGCGACAAACTCGTGGCGATTAACTGTTACGGTGGTAGGTAAGTCGTTGGGAATAATACTTTCATACGGCGGAAAACCGCCCTCAATCAGTCGAGAAGTAAGATGCGTTTCGCCGCACACCGCCACCAACTGATGCTTCGTCAGACAGAGTGACACTTGGGCAATATTGTCGGTAATTAACCGCGCCAATTCCAGCATCGCTCGGGCCGGGATTATGGCCTCAATCCCCTTTTGCCCTTTCGGGACAATAATTTTTTTTTCGGCTAAACGAAAACTATCCGTTGCCACCAACTTAATCTCCTGATCTTTAATAAATAGTGCCACCCCGCTAAGCACCGGTCGAGTTTCGTCTTGCGTCGTCGCAAAAACCGTTTGGCTAATCGCTTCGCGCAACGCCAACGCGGGAACTTCGGTAAATTCCGGTTTCTCGAGAGTCGGAATTGTGGGAAACTCTTGGGCGTCGATACCCTTAATCTCGACCGAGACGTGAGCGCTCTTGGCTTCTAGAAGAGTGTCGTTAAGATTAAAGTCGATCGTCGTGTCGTGGTTATTTGTCACAAATTCACTTAAAGTTCGCGCCGGCACAGTGATTGCGCCCTCGTTATCAACCTTGGCCCCAATATGGGTCGTTATGGCAATCTCCAGGTCTGTCGTGGCGAGTTTTAGTCTTCCTTTATCGGTTAAGAGCAGGATATTACCCAAAATAGGTAACGTGGAGCGAGTCGTGGCAACACGATTAACGATCTGCAGACCCTTTACCAAGTTTTCCTGAGTTGCGGAAAATTTCATTTCGACCTCCGGGTTGATATATTTATGGCACGCTTTCCGTCCTTAGACAAGGATTATTAATGAATATAAATATTTAATTAAGTAATAGTCATAATAAGGGGTGTTAATTAAGGGGATTAACTGGAATAGCGGGTGGGGAAAATATTAAATTAGTTGTTTAAAACGGATGGGGAAAGAGGCGACAGGATAGGTGATAACTTATTTTCATGTTCCGACATAAAGGAATATAACTACTTTTTACCCCTTATTTCCAGAGATATCCACCATAATTATCCACAGGTTGTGTGGATAATTTAATTAAGGTTGATAACGCGCTCTTTAAGGCGGGCGACGTCGTTCATTATCTGGGGGTTAGTTGCGACCGCTTGGCTGATTTTGTTGTAGCCATGCATCACGGTGGTATGATCTTTTCCCCCGAGCTCGCGGCCAATATCGGGAAAAGACAAACCGACTACCTCCCGAAGAATATACATGGCGACATGACGGGGATAAACTCGGCTCTGGGTTCTTTTTTGACCGATAAGGTCCGCCAGCGGCAAGCCGAAATGGTCGGAGACGAGAGTGATAACAGCGTCAACCGAATAGCTCCGCGGTTGAGATGGCATAACCAAACCAGAAAGAGCGGCCCGGGCCGATTCCACCGACATCGGTAAATCGGCCATTTGGCAGTATCCCAAAGCTCGATTAAGCGCCCCCTCTAGTTCTCGGATGTTGCGCTGTACTTGAGTCGCGATATACTCCAAAACGTCACTGGGCAAACTAACGCCCTTTTCTTGGCATTTACTTTGGAGGATGGCGAACCGCGTTTCGAGATTCGGCGGTTGAATATCCACCACCATGCCACCGCCAAAGCGCGACGACAAGCGCTCTTCCAAGCCTAAGATGGCTTTGGGCGGTCGGTCGGCGGCAATCACAATTTGGCGATTTAATTGATGCAATGTGTTAAAAGTGTTAAAAAACTCTTCTTGACTGCCTTCTTTGTTGGCCAAGAATTGGATGTCGTCGACCAAAAGAAGATCCACCGACCGGTACGTCTGCTTGAATTTGTTGGTTTTTTTGGCGGCAATGGCGGCGATATAGTCGTTGGTAAACGTTTCGCAAGAAACGTAGAGAACCCGTTTGAGGGCGTTGTGCTCGAAGACGTGATTGGCAATCGCATGCATTAAATGGGTTTTACCCAACCCCACCCCGCCGTAAATGAATAGCGGGTTGTAAAGAGTCCCGGGCGTTTTTGCCACGGCCGAAGCCACGGAAAACGCCAAACGGTTGTTGTTCCCCTCGACGAAATTGGTAAACACTTGATGGCGAACAATCGTGGCGGCTCCGGGACTGACCGCGGCTTCTTCGCTTAAACGAACGGTCGGCGCGGGACGATCTGTTTCCGGCGGGAGATCGAATACCACCTCCGCCGGTTTGGCCTGGTCAACTTCAAAGCGAATGATTTGAAGCTGGGGCATATGCTTTTGAATGGTGGTTAAAAAAGTCGCGCGATAACGTTTCTCGATCCATTCTAAAATAAAAACATTAGGCACAAGCACCACGGCCTCCGACGCGGTTAGGCTGCCCAACTTGGCAAAACGCAGGCACGTTTGGAAATGGGTTTTGCTGGTCACAATTTCCAATTCCCCCAACACCGCTTTCCACACCGCCGTCTGATCCACGCGCCTCCTTTATAGGTAAATAATACTCGCGAAAGCGAGTTATCCACAGCTGACCTTACCATGCCACGGGGACTTTCGCGGTGTCAATAGTATAATGTGGATAACGATAATAGCTCTGATATATTAGGTTGCCTAAAATGTCGGATGACGGTAGAATGAACTGAACAGACAAGGATCGCATGACTAAAGGTATTCATACGTTTCGTCCTAAATCCCTCCGACGTCGCCTGCGGGTTCATGGCTTTATGGTGCGCATGCGCCGAGCCGTGGCGGTGATTGGGCGCAGACGAAAAAAAGGCCGCGTCCGTCTCGCCCCGAAATAGCGATGCTGTCCAAGACCCAGCGGCTTCGCGATCCTAAGCGTTTCCGCCAGCTGTTTTCCCGCGGGACCTGGGCGCGGGGGCGCTGGTTCAGCTTGGTGTGCTTGCCGTCGCGTGGCGGCAGTACGGTTGGGTTTGTGGTCACCAAAAAGGTAACCAAGTCGGCCGTGGCGCGCAACCGCGTCAAGCGCCGCCTGCGGGCGATTTTCCGAGAATTGCTCCGTCAGCCCACCAGACTTAAGACGTTAGACTGTGTCGTGGTGGTCCATCGGTTGGGTGACGAATTAGCCCATCCGGCTCTCGTGGCCGAAGTTAATCGCCTCGTCGCCCAGTTGGCGGCCGGCCGGGGTTAAGACTATGGCGAAATGGGCTATCGCTCTCCTTCGACTGTACCAACGGACGCTATCGCCGGATCACGGTTGGCGCCGCCGCGTGTCAGCGCCGGCTTGCCGATACGCTCCGACCTGTTCGGAATATACTATTGAAGCAATTCGGATTCATGGTATTATTATAGGAAGTTGGCTGAGCCTGCGCCGCGTCGCCCGATGCCATCCATGGCGGCCGGGCGGGTATGACCCAGTGCCGACGCGGTTTGGATGGCGACGCTAGATCTGGCCGCCGCGACCTCTGCCCCGATCACATATTAAATAATTGACGACCATGCTGGAAGCTCTCCGTATTTTTTTCTATCAACCGCTTTACAATTTATTTATTGTGATTGTGAATTTTATCCCCGGTCACAATGTGTCGGTGGCGATTGTAGTCCTGACTGTTCTGTCGCGGTTGGCGTTGATTCCGATGAAACGAAAGGGGTTAGAATCGCAGTTGAAACAGCGCGAGCTTCAGCCGGAAATAAAACGAATTCAGACGGAACATAAGAACGATCGCCAAGCTCAAAATCTGGCCATGATGGAGTTGTTTCGCAATAAAGGGGTGCATCCGGCCAGCGGTTGTCTGCCAATCATCGCCCAGTCGGTCGTTTTAATCGCCCTCTATTCGGTGTTTCGCCACGGCGTGGAGCAGTACGACCAGCTGTATTCGTTTGTCGCGCCACCCCAATCGTATGACGTGACGTTCCTGTGGCTACGCGACATTACCGCTCCAGACAACCTGTTTATTCTGCCGGTGGCCGCCGGTCTCTCGATGTTCTTGTTGAGTCGCAGTTATTTGGCGACTATGCCGACGTCGACCAATTCTAACGACATGGCGAGTGTGATGAGCAAACAAATGATGTACATGACGCCGGTACTCACGGTGTTTTTCGCCCGCCAATTTGCCGCCGCCCTATCGCTCTACTGGGTGGTGGGTTCGCTGATTGACTGGTATCAGCAGGTCAGTGTGGCCCGTAAGCTGACCACGGGACCGAAGGGCGGGAAAGTGACGGTTCAAGTGCGCGCCAAACGCAAGGGAGCAGTATGATCACCGCGGCTCAAATTCAGGAAATTGTCGGCGATCTGATCTCTCGTCTTGGTTTAGAGCTCGACTGCGACACCCAACAGGACGGCGATTTTTTTCTGATTAATCTGTCCGGCGGCGACACGCGCTATCTCGAACGGAGCCACGCCAACAACATCGGGGCCTTAGTCACGGTAATTAAATTGATCGCCGAAAAACGGTATCAAACATCGCCCAAAATCGCCCTCGACTTTTATGGCCAACGCCAACGGCGTCTTGCTAACGTAACGCAAATGGCTCAAAAAAAGGCCGAGCGAGTGCGAATAACCGGCCAAGAGGAGGAGATGCCGCCCATGCCGCCGGCCGAGCGTCGCGCTGTCCATGTCACCCTGCGGGAGATGTCCGGCATTCGCACCGAAAGCCGCGGCATTGAGCCGCACCGCCGGATTGTGATAATGGCCGATAATCTGAACCCCTAGTAGGCCCCCCGAGCCTTGAAAATATCGGGTCATTGGCCTACAATTTATCACGACACGCCCAGTCAAATTATTACGGAGAGGTCGGATAGCCCGGTTTATTCCAGCAGTTTCGAAAACTGCCAGGGGAGCAATCCCCTCGTGGGTTCGAATCCCACCCTCTCCGCCAAGTTTTACATTCAGCGAAATTGAAAGAGGTTGCCTCGGCGCAAAGCGCCTCGGCATGGTATTTTTCCGCAATTTTAAAGGCAT
>CAYJRF010000012.1:0-19876 GCA_964372935.1 uncultured Candidatus Saccharibacteria bacterium | reverse complement strand
GAGCCATCGGTCAAACAACCCGCTCTGCTGGCTTAGAGCGGGCTGGCCGATGCCTTAAAAATCTGCCATCGTACGATCATGGTGGCTAACTGGGAGGTGGAGTTGGCATATCGAAAACGGGGGTTAACGCGAATTGCCGGCCTAGACGAGGTTGGCCGAGGAAGTTGGGCTGGGCCGATTGTCGCGGCGGTGTATGTTTTTTTCGTTATTCCGGAAGAGGTCGCGCTGTCTGATTCCAAGCAACTAACATTACGAAAACGGCTGGAGTTGTCGACAGTGCTACTCCCCAAAGGAGACTGGGCCATCGGCGCGGCCTCGGAACGAGAAATCGACTCCCAAGGCATTCAGCTGGCCCAGTATTTGGCCTACCGCCGCGCCATCGCCCAGCTTCGGCCACCGCCGGAAATTATTTTATTGGACGGCAAACCTTGGCGCGACTGTCCGGTTGAGCACGAGGCGATTGTCGGCGGCGATAGACTGGTGGCTTCGATTGCCGCGGCGTCAATTTTGGCCAAAGTTTACCGCGATGATTACATGCGGACAGTCACCCATCGCGCCTTTCCCCAGTACGGCTTCGACCGTCACGTGGGGTACGGCACCAAAATCCACCAGTTGGCGCTGCGCGAGCATGGGGTTTGTCCCGCCCATCGCCAGTCTTACAGACCCGTTCGGGGAGTAATGATATAATGGCAGCATGAACATTCTTTACTTGGGTGACGACGCCGGTACCACGGCCAACTACTTAAACGACTGTTTCGCCGAACTGGAGCACGCCGTGACCCATTGCGACAGCCGTGGACTGTTGCCCGAATTGGCCGAGCGATTTGACACGGTGGTGCTAAGCGATTATCCGGCATCCCAACTGCCCGACTCGGCGGTTGATAAGCTGGCCGACTGGGTGCGAAATAGCGGCACTCGGCTGATCATGCTTGGCGGCTGGGACAGCTTTAACGGCCGTGGCACCAACTACGCCGGTCATCCCTTGGCCGAGTTATTGCCGGTCAATCTTCATCCCGATGATGATCGCGTCAACGCCTCTCAAGGGTTAGTCATAAAGCCGGCGGCAAATTTGGCGATTGACATTCCCCTTGATTGGCCTAATCCGCCGATAATTTGCGGCTATAACGCCCTGGAAGCCAAGGCCGAGTCAGATGTGATGGTTTACATGAGACCAATCAAGACCGACGGTGATACGATTGAGTTGCTCCAACCCTTGCCGTTTGTCGTTAAAGGGAAAGCGGGCAAAGGGATAACCGTGGCGTGCGCCACCGACCTCGCGCCCCATTGGAGCGGCGGACTGGTGGACTGGGGCAGCGAGCGACGCGCTCTGGCTCACGTCGAAGTCGGTGACTCATATATCCAATTCGTGCGTTTTCTACTCGAAGTCTAAAATTTGCCTAACATAATCGGCCAGCCTTTAGAGACTACTGGAGGGCCAGCAGGGATTCGAACCCTGGACCTATTGCTTAAGAGGCAACTGCTCTACCGCTGAGCTACTGGCCCGACACTTGGCGCCCTCGGAGGGATTCGAACCCCCATTAACAGGTTCGAAGCCTGTCGTGATATCCATTTCACTACGAGGGCGTAGCAACCGTTGGTGGCGTCTGGCGGGCGGCCCGATTAAACGATATTACTTTATCACATTCAACCGGCCGCTGAAAGTTTGGCTACCGCGTCAACGTTCGCGACCTTACTATGCTAATGCACAAGAAGTTGACGGAAAGTTTTCCCCCATGGTAAGATAGACTTTGTAGCAGTCAGGATTGTCATTAATCGGAGGGAGAAGTGAGGATGCATGATGCGGTGGCTGGCGGGTTTATTATTAATATCTTTGCTGATATTCGGTCCAATGTTGGCTTACGATCAGAGGGCAATGGCGGCCGTGTCGACGTCACTCACGTTTTCGTTTCCGTCAGATGTTCAAGCGGGCGAAGTATTTAGTGTCGAGACGAAAATCACCGCCCCCACCTCCGAGTTAATCGGACAAGTGAGGTCGGTTTTTCACTACGATTCGGTGAACTTGGAATTTATTGGCGAAGGCGATAAAGCCAGCGTTTTTTCAAGTCAGATTAGTCCGCTGACGGTCAACACAACCGCTGGTATCATCACCCAAACTCGCGGTCGAAACGTAACAATATCGGGAGAACAAGCCCTGGGGGAATTGCTGTTTCGGTCAAAGAACCCCGGGAGCGCGCAAATCGGGTTTGCCGACGGCACGGAGATAATTAAAAATGGCCGATCGTTAAATTTTTCGCCGGTGTTTGATGTCGTAAAAATAAATCCGTCAACTGCTGATGCGCCGATAATCGCCCTATTTTCCGTCCAGCCATCTTCTGTGTTAAAAGACACCGAAGTATCTCTGCGCTGGAATATTAAGAATGCCGACACCGTGAGCATTAGTCCGGATATTGGCGCGGTCAATTCGAGTGGCGAAAAAAAAGTTGTTCCTCAAGCGACCACGAAATACTCATTAACGGCTCAAAATTCCCGCGGCTCGATCAGCGCGGACGTAACGGCCATTATTACCCAGCCGCCAGCGTCGGTGTCGCCTGCGCCAATCGGGTTGCCGGTGGTCAAAAGTTTCAAATCTGCCCAACTGTCTCTAAAACTTGGCCAAGCCACAAAATTGGATTACGACGTTGAAAATGCCGACGTGATCGAAATCGTCCCCCACGTCGGCCAGGTCTCGGCGACCGGCGCGAGCGATATTCGACCGGGACAAACTACGACCTATACTCTTACCGCTTCCAATTACAGCGCCCACGTGTCCCGTGAAATCACGATCGGCGTTTCGGGAGTAACACCAGCGTTCCAGCCGCCAGCCGCCTCGGCAACGGCCAGCCCGAAGGCCAAGACGGTTTCCTCGCTTGCTCCGAGCGCTAACCCAACGCCGACGACTGGAGTAGTGAGCGTCGAAAAATCCAATGTTTTTTTTAGCGCCACCACGATCAAGAATGACGACGTTGACGCTATCGCTGTTTTCGTGACCCTACGCAATGCTCAAGGCGAGGTGATTACCGACCGCAAACCAGCCATCGAGGGTCTAAGTTCAAGCGATCACATGAGCGAATTTACTTTTGACACGATATCTCAAACTTGGGTGGCAAGGATAACCAGCGCTGTGTCGGGAACGCCGACCATCCGCATTACTGCCGACGGTCAGCTCCTCAAAGAACAATCGCTGACTATTGGCGTTCCCCCTTCGGCGGCTCCGTTGCCCCTACCGACCAACGAAGACGGCGCGGCGTCGTTCGGGCGACTCCTAACTGTTGGCATCATTTCAATCCTTGGCCTCATCATCGCTCTTGGCGTGCTTTGGCGAAAGCTTCGAATCGAGGAGGCAAAAGATGTTATATCAAGCGAAACTGAATCTCATCGGCCCGACTACCAATCTGACGGGGTTACCCAAACTCCCCATCAGGATATGAGCCAGAGTAACGCGGCTAACCCACCTCCTTCGTCTACAGACACGAAAGGTAGTAGCGATTCGTCAGACGAGAGTTAGCCAAGGCATTACAGCCCAATCGGTTTTGTGATACGCTGGGCCAGTGTTGGTTGCAAATTCGGCCCGGTCGTCTAGAGGCCTAGGACTCCACGCTTTCAATGTGGCAACACGGGTTCGAATCCCGTCCGGGCTACCACTAACGGAGGAGGATTATGAATTACCCTGATAATTTCATAAATAAAATTATCTGTGGTGATGCTTTAGAAGTTATGCAGCAAATGCCTAATGGTTCTATTGATTTGGCTGTAACTTCACCTCCCTATAATCTTAAAAACTCTACCGGTAATGGGATGAAAGATGGCCGAGGGGGAAAATGGGCAAACGCCGCTCTCCAGCAAGGCTATACTCATCACGACGATACAATGCCGCACGATGAATATGTTACTTGGCAAAGAGAGTGCCTAAAAGAAATGATGCGGCTACTTAGTGATGGCGGAGCAATTTTCTATAATCACAAATGGCGGGTCCAAGACGGCTTACTTCAAGACCGCCAGGATATTGTAAATGGCTTTCCAGTCAGACAAATTATCATCTGGAAACGCAAGGGCGGTATTAACTTTAATCCTGGCTATTATCTCCCAACTTATGAGGTTATTTATTTGATTGCTAAGAAAAAATTTCGATTAGCTCCTAAAGCAAACGCCCATGGCGATGTTTGGGAATTTACGCAAGAGATGAATAACCCACATCCAGCTCCTTTTCCGGTAGATTTGATTGAACGAATTATCAGCTCAACAAAAGCACAAGTTGTTCTTGATCCTTTCGTTGGCTCGGGGACAACGGCCATTTCTGCTCGGAATTTAGAAAGAAAATTCGTTGGTATTGATGTATCTCCGGAATACTGCGAAATGGCAGAGAAACGTCTGATCGAAAATGGAATTCACAGAGTAAAGAGTAACATCGCGCCGGAAGCTCAACTAAATCTATTAAGCCCATAGCCATGACAATTTATACCAAAGAATCACTAATTCAGAAGTTGAAAGAGATTGTTGACCAGGGGTGGATTGCTAATGCTAGGCATGGCAATCAAGGCGGTATCGGTAATACACTTGAAGACTTATTAGACATTAAAGAAAACAACTTACCTATCCCTAACGCGGCCGAATGGGAGTTAAAGGCTCAGAGATTAGGCTCTGCCTCCCTTACCACCTTGTTTCATATGGAACCTTCACCGCGTGCCATTGGTTTTGTCCCAAAAGTTCTTTTGCCTTGTTATGGTTGGCCGCATGTTGAAGCCGGAAAGAAATATGTTAAAACAGAAATGAGCTTTAGACAGACTATACATGGAGCGGCTCTTAGTGATCGTGGTTTTTTGGTTAAAATTGACCGAGAACAAAAGAGAGTAGTGATTTCGTTTGACTCGAAGAAAGTAGCCAAGAAACATGGGGCATGGCTAAAAGTGGTCAAAAAGAAAGTCGGGTTAGAAGAGTTAAATCCTCAACCATATTGGGGTTTTGATGATCTTGAGCATAAAGCCGGAACGAAACTTTTAAACTGCTTTTATGTTCAAGCTCAAACGAAAGAAGAGAATGGATTAACTTTTTTTAAATATGAGAGGGTAATGATGCTGCAGAAGTTTAGCTTTGAAGGGTTCTTAAAAGCGATTGAGGAAGCAAAACTTCTTGTTGATTTTGATGCGCGTTCAGGCCATAACCACGGTACAAAGTTTCGCTTGCGTCAAAACTGTTTGCCAATGCTTTACGAGAAGGTCACAACCATTGTGTGAAGATATAATGCCATTAACTCAAATAGTATCTTCGGTTGCGGATATGGTTAGTATCTTAGCGTTTACTGGTGTTATTTATGCAATTATTGATTTCTATACAAAAAAGAAAGATGCCAAAAGGCATGCACTTCTGACTCTCTACCATGCACTTAATATCTTTGCTCATTGGTCATCATATGAGAAAGGCGGCTACGCAACTAAAGATTCTGATAGAATTGTCAGAGAAAATGCGAAGGAATGGAGAAATCCCTTTTGGGGTGTCTTTGAAATAGACAATTCTAGTTTGCAAAATATCTGGCCGAACCCTGGAATTACACTTTTACCTGATGAAACGATTGAACAGATTGCTTCTCTTAACCAAGAAGTAGCAAATTTCAATTCAACGGTTAAGGCAATCAATGGGTTTAGATCAAGCATCGCTCCGATTCTTGCTATCGACATTCACTTAAAACTTAATGGGGTAAGAAAACAGAGGCTTACAACCGAAGAAGAGTTTATCTGTACTAAACTGCAAGAGTTGTATTGGAACTTGCACTTTATCCAAATTGGAAACAATGAATCCAGCCGACTATATCAGAAACACAAAGAACTATTTGATAATGTTAAAAGAGCTTTGAAAAGATGGTAGTTCCTGCCGATTAGTTCCATACCTTTTAGGTCGTGTATCAGTGAGCGGCAACCTGAGCGCCTTTCAGGATTTTAGAGAGTTCAGTCAGTTCTTTTACTATTCGGTTCCGTGAGAAATCCCGTCCGGGCTACCACTAAAAAACGCCGCGCCACGGGCGTTTTTTTGATAGTCGCCGTTTCGAAACTTTATTGACCATGTCAAACGCTGCTCGAGTAACTGCCGAATAATCACGGGCGGGGATTATTTTCCTCTGACTTAAGACGACTCTTGCCTGATTTTATTGGCTGGGAGAGGCGGTTTGGTTGATCGTCGCAGGTTGATCGGCGCCTTCGCCAAAGTAAGAAAATAATTATCGCGATAAGTAACAGGATAATTGCGAGCAGAATGATAATCACCGTCGTGGTCGAAACGAGAGTATTAAAGAATTTAATCACGGAGGCCAAAACGGTGGTTGTGACGGCGGCGGTGAGCTTGCTCTCGGCTTCATCGCTGTCAATGCGTTTGAATTGAAAACGATATGCGCCGGGGAAAAGAGGCCGGTGGTGGGTGTAACGCCACGTGATGATTCCGCCGGCATCGAGACTGACTTGTCGGTCATTGGCTAGAAAAGTTTCCACCAGTTTACCGTCTACAAAGACGGCGATCGTGTCGCCCGACTGCGACTGTCCGGTGAAGTCAATCGGTTCGAGGAGGCCAACCTGCTTCGTCCACGATATGATTTTGGGGGGCGCAATCGCTTCGATGGTAAAGTCGGCTTGACTCTCGCGGGCGTTACCGGCGAGGTCAATAGCCCGCACAATGAGAGTGTGGCGACCAACCGCCTGTTTCGGTAGGACGTCACCGGAATTTATGGCAAAAATCGGTTGAGCGTCAAGTTGGCCTTCGTAGCGGCTGATGCCAGACAGCGCGTCGGTCGTCTGAAAGCTCGCTGTCGGCCGCGGCGCGGTCTTTTTTAGCTGATTGACGGTGACGGCGAACGGTTCGGGCGGTGTTGTGTCGATGTGGAGGCGGTAAGTCACGATCGGTGTAAAACCGTTGGATGTCCGGCCCTTGATGTGGAAGAACCACACGCCGTCGGCGACTGTGTCGAAAGTTTTTGTCAAATCGGTAATCAACGGATTGTTGGGCGGATTGGACTGGGCGTCGTGGTCCAGGGACCAAGCGAAGCCCGAAACGGCAACATTGGTGGACCAACTGACAACGATTTTGTTTATGCTGTACCAACTGTCTTGGTTGGGGTGCGAAGAAGACGCGACAGTAACCACCGCGGCGGGCGGAACGCTCTTGCCGATGGTAAACTTAGCCCCCGAACTGGCACCGTAAATGTTCGTCCCCGCCCCATCATTGGCGAGAATTTTTGATCCCTTAACCGTGACCGTCGCCGTGCCACTCCCCTTGGCTTTCCATGTGATTTGTAACACTTTGCCGTTTTTGCCGTTGTACCCGGGGTTGGGTAGGCCACCGCCAAAGTTGACGTTCGTGGCGTCTCCTGTTGGCCCGTTGGTCCAAAAGGTGAAGATTGAGTTGACCGAGGTTGTGGCGACGTTTTCGAACTCGAGCAAATCGGCGGGATAAGTTACGGAGCCCTGCGCGGCGTTCACCGACTGCCCGCCAGTATCGAGCACGACCCAGGCATTAATCGTGTCGCCAACTTTGTAGGCGCCCGACGACGGGGTCATAAAAAATTGCGCCGCGGCTTGGGCCGAGCGCGGCGCGGCGCCAACGCCAATGGCGAGAAATCCAATGCAGCAGCTGGCGAGGAGAAAGTGTTTCATGGCGCGATGGTGAGAGCGAGGGATTGTGAGCGAAGAGCCGCCGGTGTGCCTCGGCCGTCATTTATAAGTATACGTGTTTTTGGCTCGATGGTCAGATGCATAACTCCCCGTCGCTGTGGAATAAGGGTAATGGTGCCGATCTGACCGCGTCCGTGCCATCCCGGACTTGGCAAACCACCGGCGAAGGAAATTTCGTGCCTTGTTTCATCAACGCGCGGTTCCCCCGTTATCCAAAGTCGAAAAAATGATCCGTCGCCGTTAACGCTCACGACGCGAAATTCGCTCGGGTCGTACGTGAGGAAGATTTCCGCGGCGTTGACTGTCTGGTCGCCGGTTTCCAAAAAAACGGGTACGGTAGCCAGTTGATTGACGCGCCATTGGGGCGGTTGGCCAATGCCGATTGTTGCCGGCCGAGTGGCGCGACGAAAGAGGACCACGCCCACGCTGATAAGGGCGATAATGAGGATGAGCCGCGCGGCGTGTCGTACCACCCGTATGGACGGCAGTTTGGCCATGTTAGTCGCCCGTCCAGTAGAACATCATGATTGAAAAGTCGATGAGATCAATCACCGTGTCGTCGTTAATGTCGGCAGCCAAATTGGGCGGATCGGTTCGGCCGTAGTTAAACATGAGAATAGAAAAGTCAATGAGGCCGACGCGAGTATCGGTGTTTAAGTCGGCCGAGAGGAGAACGTCGAAACCAACCGTTTGACTGGTCACGCTTTGGGTGCCGGCGCTGTCTTGAACGAGCGCCGCCACGGTGTGCCGGCCCAGTCTCAAAGTTTGATTCAATTTCACTTGCCAAGCGCCGTTGGCGTCGGCAGTGGCTTGGGCTGACACAGGGGTACTGTTGAAGAAGGCGGTTATCGTAGCGTCAGCTCGCGTTGCCCCGCCCGCAATAGCGGATTCCGGTCGTGGGTAGGCGGCTCGCGTTGTGGCAACCGTTGGGGGGAGAAGAAAACCGCTCAAGGTAAGAGTGAGTCCGTTAATAATGCTGGTGGTGAAACTAATGGTCAAAGTCGTCCGTCCTTTGGTGTCCACGGCGTAGATACTGAAGGTCTGCGGACCAGCCGATAGACCGGTAAAAGTCTTGTCGAAGAGGCCTTGGCCATCGGCGGTTGTCGTGCCGATGAGGCTTGTGCCGGAGAGAAACGACACGAGACTACTCACCGGGGCGTAGCCGACAAGCTGAAGGTTGCCGGTGAGGGCCGGGACGGTGGCCGACACGGTAGTTTGCGAACTAACAACCGCCCGCGCCGGCGCCGGCTGAAAGCCAGCCACCAAGCCGAACAGTATGGCGGCAGCGGTTGGCCCCAACCGCATTAGCGTCCCCGAATGAGAATTTTGAGGGCTTGGGCCAGGCGACGGCGAATGATAAAGGACACAAGGAAAATCATTCCGGCGGCGAGAGCCGCGGGCAGGGGAAAAGCCCAAAAAGTTGTTTCGGCTGTCAGAGGCGTTTTTTGGCTGCCGTACCAAGCGGTCAGTTCGGCGCGATAGTAGACACCCCAGAGAAAACGTGGCGTCCAAAGGAGCGTTATACGTCGCTGGCCGCCCGGGAAGACGTTGCGGGGATCGAGAGGTACTTCCGCGATCTTGCGGCCCCAAAAAGTGCGAATAAGCACGGTGCCCGTCGGTTTAACATGAACATTGCCGTTGTTTTGAAACACGACGTCAAAGGCCAGTGGGCCGCGAGGGAAATAGCGGCGGGTTCTCTCTTGGTCGAGATGCTCGTCTTTGGCTACGAGCGTTGTCGGCTGATTTGGCATTGAGACCGGGTCCCACGAGCCGACAAATGACTTGGGGACAAATTTTACAATCTCGGCGTTCTCGCGGGCGGCGCCGCTAACTTTCAGGAGGATTAACGCCCCAACACGCTGAACGATTTGGGCGCCGGTGCTGGTGGTGGCGGTCGCCCCCTTGGGCTGAAAAAGAATGGTGGCAAAATGACCGCCGGGTTCAGCGTTGACGGGCACGGTAAGGTGGAACTTCACCATTTGGGTTTCTTGGGGAGCGAGGGTTATTTGGTCCGGTGCAACGCCAAACCAACGGGAAAAAACTTGGGCGGCGGCATCATCTTCAACCGTGACTTGCCCTTCCGTTCCTTCAACCTTAAAATCTTCAACCGAGGCCGTGTGGGTAACGGTCTCGGCAGAGAGGTTGGTAACGCGGATTGTTTCGTCGAGGACATCGCCCGGATTCGCCGACAGGTCGAACGTCGGCGGGGAAATTGTTGTGCCAATGACGGAGATGGGCGACTGGGCCGCGGCTGGCGCCGCCAAACCAAAATTAGCCACCGCGATGACAAGTACAAAAAGAAACAGGACGCGACCTATCATTACTGCCATCATACACTATTGCTGTCCTGTTGGTTGGGACGGGGCGGCGGCTACCGCCGGAAGGTGGTGGGGAGTTAGAAAATCGGTGTCGCGGTATATAAAACCGTGCCGGTATACGTCCCGGCCTCGGTGGAGCCGGCAAAACGGAGCTGAAAACCAACGTCGGTGGTCTCGGCGTTGGCGGTGGTGCTGGAATAGGCCACTTCCAACGCGCTATTAGTCAGGCCGGCCCAGCGGTCGGCGGCGGTGGAAAAGCGCGTCGTGCCGTCGCCGGCGCTGGAGAGGACGTCGCTCGTGGTGTAGCCGAAGGCCTCGGCTGGCGTGCCAAAAACGGCCGGTGAATTATTGGTGCCGGTATGGTCGGTAATGGTGTTGCCGCCACTGACCAAATCGGCGCCAGCGACAGTCCCGCGGATGGTCACGGTGTAGCCGCCGCTGCCGTTGGTACTCACTGTCAGTTGCTGGGCGCAGTTATAGTTGGTATTGATGGCCATGGAAGCGGGAAAAGTGACCGCCGTGGCGGTATCGCTGCAGCCACTCGACGTGGTCAGGCCGGCGGATTTGTAGCTCGTGCTGGCGGCAATGCCGGCAACCGAAAAAGTTAAACTGGGATCGACGGTGGCGCTGACTGTCACGGCGGCGGTGGTCGAGGCGGCGATTGTCACAGAATCAGTGGCGCCGGTCGAGCAGTCGGTATTGGTGTAAGTGTTGATTTTGACAAAAAACGTTCCGGCCGTCGAGGTGTTGGTCATCGTCGTAAATGGCGTGGTCACCGCCGTGCTGGCCGTAACGCTGGCGCCGGTGGCGAAGGTGAGGAGAAGCGTGCCGTTGGTCGTCGCGTCGAGCGTCCAGTCGGACGCTGTCAGATTGGTAAATGTTCCCTTGACGGCCCCTGTCGTGTCAATCCCCGTCGGTACGGTCGAGCCGGTGGCGGTGGTGGTGTATTTATAGGCGATACATTTGAGCGTCGCGGTAGTGGCGGCGGTCCAGCCAATGGTATGGGTCGTGCTAGTTTGGCTGGGACGAGCGTCGCTCAAAGTAATGCTGGCGCTGGTCAGCGGTAAAGCCCACGCGGTGGGGCCGGGGAAAAGCCAAAAAACGCCCGCGACGACAAGCAGTAGGGCGATACTGGAGCGAAAAGCCCTAAACCATCTGCGCACGTTCTCTCCTCATTGTCTTCAGCTAATCATGGCCCAAGGGTGGTGTCAACACGCGCTAGGCAATAACATCAGCTATCACCTCGAGACACAAAAAAGCTTAGTCACCCCAACTTTTTTCGGATTAAAAAAGAGAACCGTTCTTTTGTTGCGCTGCTATCTTCGGAGAAGGGCCCGCGTCAGCGGGCGAAGACTAATGTACTAATGCAATGAATCCTAAGATCAACATGCCTAAGCCAGCCAGACCTAGGCATATTCCCAACCGATATAACCCTCTGGCGATGACCCAGTACCACCTGGGAGCGCATCGTCTCCAAACCTTCAAGATGGCGGCCAGCCCCGCTATCAAAACCCCCAAGATGGCAAAAACGCCACCTATCACCAGCGCCAGCACAGCCCAGACCATTACCCCCCTTCTCCTTTCTGACAAGAGCCCTTACCCGAGGACAATCAATGAAACAATGATTCGGTTGTTAAAAAACTGGCCTTTAGGCCACATTTTTGCGTCCCTTTGTCGGTCGTACTTTACTGCGATTCACTCTATCGGTTTGCCCGTAATTTGTCAACCCGTCGCAATCTTGGCTAACGGAGCGAGACGTGTTTTTTCGGAGCGATGAGAACCCGCCAGGCACGTTTGAAACGCTCCTTGGCGCGGCGGCCAAAGCGGACGGCGAGTAATGTTCCAACGAGGAGGGTGAGGAACAATCCCCATGGCACGGCCCAAAATTGGCTCGTCGTCTCAACTGGGGACAGCCCGTCAATTTCCATGGCAACGCGGATAGTGTAACGGCCCAGCAGCCAACGCCGCGGCCAGACGAGGATTGTTTGACGTGTCGTTTGGGGTAAAACGGTCAGCGTATCTGCGGTAATCGTCGCCAGGGTTTGGCCGTACCGCCCGATAATTACTGCCCTAACGCGCGGCCGCACATGGACGTTGCCTCGGTTGGCGATGGTAACGCCGATAACCACTGGGCCGGTTTGGCGCCAGGGCGGCGTGGTTACGGCGGTTATGTCGGCGCGCCGCGTGATGGCGCCCTCAACGGTCAAAAAGTAGAGCGCTCCCAGACGAGTGGCTAGAGTGGCCGAGGCGGCGTTAGTGGTTGTTTGTGGCACAAGCGATTCTAAAAACACCGTGGCGTAGTGGCCGCCCGGTTCAGCTAGGGTCGGCACGCGGATAGTAACCCCAACAATTTGGGTGGCTCGGGCTGGCAAAATAAACGCCGGCGGGTCAAGGGTGAACCAATGTTGTGCCGCGGTCGGGTCGGTGTCGTCGGGATAAGCGCTGCCACCGCTGGCGTCGGTGGCGACGAAGGCGCGGGCATAGGCCTTAATCGGCAGGGGCGCACCGGTTAGATTGGTGAGACGAATACCGCGCTTTCGGGTGTCTCCGGGGGCGACGGCCAACTCCTCGATGGCGGGAGCGATTTTTAAGCTTGGCGCCGGCGCCGCGGCGCCGACTGGCTGTGGCCATGTTAGCAACCCAACGGCAACTAAGGCGACGAGCGGGCAAAGTCGTCCGAAAATCATCCGACCGCGACTCCTAATATTTGGGCACGATGGTGTAGACAATAGTGGTGGTGTAAACGCCGGCTGGTTGGGTGACAGATACCGCCACTTTAGCAGTGATGGTAAAACTTTCGTTGGACACGGGCGTGCCGGACACGGCGCTAGTGTGGTCGGCCACGGTGTCGCCCACGCCGCTGGTGGCAAAGGGGGCGAATTTGGTCGCGCCGGCAAAAAGGTCGACGCCGCCGATGGTGGTGTCCGACGAAGTGTAGCCGAAGCCGCAACTCGTGCCGGTACACTGGCCGGAACCCCAAGTCGCCGGCGCGGCGTAACTGCCGTCGGCAAAATCGGGAATCGTCACCGACCCAAAAGTCAAGAGGGCGGTGCGGAAGGCCTTAACAACGTAGCCGTTGGCGGCGTTAGTGCTCGTCGTGAGGGTGATGTCTTGGGTGTTGGTATTATTGTTGCCGGCGTTAAGATTTGCAAACGTGACCGCCGAGGGCGAGACGCCAAAAGTTAAGGTCGGCGTCACGTACTGGCCGTCGGACGACGCCGTCGCCGAGGTATTGGCGGCGTTGTCCACCGCTCGAACATTAACGTAATACATCTGACCGGTTTTCAGAGTCAGTCCGGTGGACGTGACCGAAGTGGTGGTGCTATTGCTCGTCCAAGTTTTAATGTCGGTGCCGCCGGCTGTCGTGCCAATAGAGTAGTCATAGCGGCTTAAACCAGACACCGTGGCGCTAAAAGCGTTCCAATTGGCCGACAGTTGCGACAGCGAGCCGTCGCCGTTTTGGGCGGCGTCCACCCCCGCGCTCGTGCCGTCGTAAACCGTCGCGGTAGTCGGCGCCGTGGTGTCTACCCCAAAATCGCGGGCCGATTCAGCGTTGGCGCCGTAGGCGGCCCAAGCCGAATAGGCGCTGGCGGCGTCCTTAAGGCGCGCCTGCCAATGGTACTCGCTGGCGTCGGTGAGGCTGGTGATTGTCACCGTAACTGTCACTGGCGAGCCGGAGTAAGCCACACCACTGCCGCAGGAGTCTTCGGTGTTGGAAAAGGCCGTGCCGAGAATGTCTTTTTCGACGCACAGGTAAAGAGTGTCGGAGGCGTCGGGGTCGTCGCCCGAGGCCGTAAATTGGACTTGGGTCTCGTTCGTCCAGTCGCCGGTGGCTAATGTCGCTCCGCCGGTCACTTTCTTCTGGGTGAGAGACGTGGGCGTGTTGGGGTTTTGATTGCTCGCCAGTCCCCAGCAGGCGTCGTTATTGCCGGAACTAATCGAGTTGGTCGGAGCCATGGTAATCGAGCCGCTCTCGCAGCCGCCGTCTTTGACGTCGGCGTAATCCACCGCCGCTGTCCCCGTCGGGTGAATGTGCCACTTGGTACCGCCCAACGTCGAGTAGAGTTTAATGCGGTTGCCGGAGTTGCCAGCGACGGTGAACGTGTTCGTAATGTGGATGATGTGGGCCGCCGTAGTGGAAAAGTCAACTTCTTTGGCGGCGCTGTGGCTAATGGTTAAGTTGTAAAAGGTTGTCGCTCCCCCGCCGACGGTGGCGGTGGTGGCGGTGTTGAACGTGACTGTCGCCGAACGGGCCGTAAAAGTGCCGGCGTTCGACCAACTCCCGCCGACGGTTAAGGTGCGGTTGCTGGTGGTGGCGTCGAGAGTGCCGGCGGTGATCGTTACCGTGCCGGTGAGGGTGGTGTTGGCGGCCAAGTCAAACGTCTCCGAGCCGTTGTTGACGGTGAGACTGTTGTACGCCACGTCGCGAACCGTGGTGTTGCCGCCGGCGTTATTGCCGCTGTAGGCAATCGTGCCGGTGCCGCCGGCGAATGTGCCGCTACCGCCAAGAGCCGCGAACGGCGCGCCAGTCGTGCCCGAAAGAGTCAAGGTGGCTGATCCATTGTTAAAAGCGCCGGCCGTAATGGTAAAAACGCGCGAGACGGTCGTGGCGTCTTGGAGGGTCCAGCCGCCGCTGGCGTTATTGAGGGTTAAGTTATAGAACGGTCCAGAGGCGCCGTTGCCGGTAATCGTTTTGCCCGTGGCCCCAGCGTCGAGGGTGACGGTGCCGGTTCGGGCGGTAAAGGTGGCGGCGTTCGACCAGCTCCCTCCAACGGTTACCGGACAACTGACGCCGCCGTTGTAGGCCGCGGCGCTGACGTCAAACGTGCCGGCGGTAATCGTCAGGTTGTTATTAGCGTCAACCCGTTGTTGGTCGGCCGTCCAGCCGCCGCCCGAACCGTTAAATTCGAGGTCGTAGAACGGCATGTCGGCTTGGAGCTTTTTGCCCGTCGCCGTGGCGGTGAGTTTAACTTTGCCGCTTCGTGGGTCGAGATTGGAGACGTTGATATAATCCCCACCCACCGACAGGGTGTAATTGCCGCCGCTCTTAGCGTCTATTTTGCCCGTTCGGACGGTCAAATTGCCGCTGACGGTCATATTGTCTTGCATGGTGTAGGTGGCGGCGGCATTATGGTTGCCGGCGGCAAGGTCGGAGACTTCCGTCGATGTCAGCACCCGGGTGTAAATGCGGACGTCGTCTAAGCGGCAGTCGCAATACGCGCCTCCGCTGTCGCCGGAGCGGGCAACAACTGTATTGCCGTATCCGCTAGTGGGGGCGGAAACACTCCCCGTGCGCGTATTGGCCACCGACGATCCGTTAACGTAGATGGTTGTCGTGGTGCCGCCGTTGTGGGCGGTACAGATGTGGTACCACGAGCCGACGCTGATGGGGGCGGTATTAGTGTTGTACTCCTCATACGAACTGGCGTTACCTATATTAAAATTAACCACGCCCGTATTGCTAATGTATACCTCGTACTGCCCGTTGGCGCCGGTGGAATCATAGTTGGAAACGATTGTCGGAAAGGTGCTTAGGTCGTCGGGCTGAACCCAAAAACAGATCGAGATCGCCCCCGTGATGTTCAAGCTGGCCGGCGCCCCCATGGTAATATATTCGGTCGCCCCGCCGTCAAAATTGAGGGAGCCCGGGTCGTTGCCGTAATAGGTTGCCGTCCGTCCGGCCTGCCAGTCGCTGGAGTCGATGTTCGTCAGGGTACCGGTATTGGCGTTGCCGGAAGCGTCGGCTGTCGTCGAGGTGCCGGTGCCTTCGTCGAGTTTCCAGTAACCGACGAGCCCGTTGTTGATGTCCAAATTGTTAAAGCCGCCAGTGCCGGCGGTAATCGTCGCGTTGGTGGCCGTGCCGTTCAAGGTGACCTTGCCGCTCCCGGGAGCAAAGGTGCCGTTGTTCGTCCAGTTGCCGGTCACCGTCAGGGCGGCGGAATTGGAAGCCGTTAGAGTGCTGTTGGCGTTGATGGTGACGTTGCCGGTTACCGCCAGCGCCGCGTTGTTGGTGGCCGCCGTGGCGCCGCCAGTATTAGTGCCGTCGCCCACCGCGAGGTTGCTGGAAACGGTAATGGTTTGCGATGCTCCCGTGCCGAGAATCAGGCTCGTTGACCCGGCCGGCTTGAGATCGAGGTTGCTGTAAGTCAAGGCCGAAACGTTGACGGTGCCGTTGCCGGTGAACATCCAGGTGTTGCCGGCGGTGGCGGTAAAGGTGCCGGAGTTGGCAATCGGCGTGCCAGTGCCGCTCGATTCGTGAGTGCCGGTGCCTGTCGTGAGGGTGCGGGTAGAGGCGATGGTGACGACGCCGCCAAAGAGGCACGATCCGGCCAGCGTCGTCGAAACATTGGCGGTGAGGGCATTGAACTTATTGTTACTGCGGGTGGCGTTGTTGCAGGAAATGGTTGGGGTGTTGGTGTCTACCGTCACCGTACCGCCAGACAGGTTGATCGTGCCGGTGTTAGTGAGACTGCCCGGCAGGAGGAGCGACCACGACCCCGACAGAGTGCCGTTGCTGGTGCGCGTTTGGTTGTTGTTTTGGTCCCAGGTGCAGGTGTTGCTCTGCGACGAGGTAATGGTGCCGTTGGCCGAAGTAATCGTCACCGCGCCGTTTTCGTTCGTCGTCAGACAAGTGGCGGCCCCGGGCGGATTAAGATTAAGCACACCAGTGGTCGAGGCGCCGCCCACCTGCACCCCGCCTTTTAAGAAGCCCGACGGCTGGGTGCCGATATTGGCAATGGTGAGGGTGCCGGCGGTTTGGTCAATCGTTAAACTGGTGCCGGTGGTCGATGTGCCAATGTTGAGACCGGAAATCGTTCGGGCGGTTGAGCCCAGGAGAACCGGATTGCTGGTCGCGTTGTTGATTGACACGTAGTAGCAGTTGCCGCTGCTGCCGGCACAGGTGTTGGCGGGAAAGGTGCTGTTGCAGTTTGACCAATTACCGGCGGTGGACCACGCGTTGCTCGACGACCCGTTCCAGTCGCAAGTGAAATTGGAAATAGGGTCGGCGGCCAGCTGCCACGAGCGTGATTCTCGAAATAGCGTCCCGAACTCGGCGGGACCAAGAAGGTAAAACTGCGGGCTGACCTTAGGAGCTTGGAAGACGTAGGTAACGGTTTGGGCCACGCCGGCGGCTAGGTTCATCGGCCAGCGAATCGTCTGCGTCTTGCCTGCTGTAACCACCGTCGCCGTCGGGGCTGTCTCGGTAATGACAAACGACGACGGCACCACCTCGGTCAGCGCGCCTTGCCACCCGTCGCGGGCCGTAACGGTGATGCGCATGGGGTAGGCGTGGGAGAAGGGATCAATGCGCGTCGGCCCGTCGCGGGATACATCCAAAAGACCCTCGGCGGTAACATCAAAATGATCGTTTTGAATGTGAGGCACGGGGTCTTCTTCGTTCCAGGGTTTAGCCTGGACGGTGATCGTGTAACGGCCGGGAAGAGTGGTCACATAACTGGCAATGTAGTCGGGTGGGGCGTCAACGGCGTGGTCGCCGCAGCCGGCGGTCACGGTGATCGTGCTGTCGCTGGTCGCCAGGCGGGTGACATTACCATCGGGGGCGGTAATGTCGGCGGAGAGATAGTCGCCGCACACCCCTTGCCCCTCGCTGGTCAAGAGAGCAAACATGACTTGGGCGGTCTCGCCCACCGAATAGACAGACTTATTGACATTAACGGCCAGCACCCCCCAGCTAAAATCTTGGGTGGCTGTTTCGCCCTCGGCGGTGACGGCGACGCGATACAGGCCGGGAGTAAAGGCCGTCGTTGGTGCGAGAGTAACAATGACAGTGCCGTCGGCTTGGGTCTGGGTTTGGGCCGCCGCGGCCGGTAAATCGGGGTGGTGAACACTGGTCACGGTGGCGGTAACATTCGTCGGAACGGCGGCGCGAGCGCCCGCGGCGCGGAAACTGGGGATGAATCCCGCCACTTCCGTCCGATTGACGGGCCGAAGACTAAAGGTTGGAGTATCGCTGGCGGCAAAATCGCTGGTGTTGCCAGTCAAAAGAAATCGGCCGTTGGGGCTATGGACTTGCCAAGCGACCGTTGGGTCAAGGCTGGTGTCGCCGCGCCAGTCGTAGCGCTGGGAGGTCGTGCGCGTTTTCCCTTGGTGGGTGACGGTGGTCGCTAACGTGTAGCGACCAAAGGGCAATCCTTCGGGCGGAGTCAAGATCAGGATGTCAGACGCCGCGGTCTCCATTGTTGCGGTGACGGTCGCCGGTATTTCTTGGTTACGACTATCGGTCAAAGTCACGGTGAGCGTGGCGTTATCGGTCTCAAAGTGATTGACGGACGTTTGGCGCGGTACCTGGAGCATGGCGCCGCGAGTGTTGAGCCGAAATGCCGGCGGGTTACGGAAAGGGTAAATCGTCTGGACAGCCATGAGTCGCCGTTGACTGTCGAGGGGGATGAGATCAGCCCGCGCGCGGTTGGTACTGGCGACGAAAAAGACAAGACCGATAAGACACGACACAACCACACCCCAACCCCCGCGTCGGCGCGCGACGGGATTAGCGGCGATAGCCCGAACCGATTGATAAACGCCGTCCAGACGCTTCAGCCAGACCCTCCTTTACTCCCGTCATTATAGCTGATTAAGCGGCGAAGAAAAAAGTAGAGGGGACGGTTCTCTTTTCTTGGTTGAAGTACTAAGAGGGAGTAGAGGGGACGGTTCTCTTTTCTTGGTTGAAGTACTAAGTGGAGCTAAGGAGTTTCTAAAGTGAATCCCAACATACCAAATTGAACGGTTCTCTTGCCTGGCTTTTCTAAAAACTCGGGTAAAAGAGAACCGTCCCCTCCCCCTCTTCTCAACAAAATGGCCTATGCTCACGGCATAGGCCCACTCGTATCGGTCAGGCGCTGGCGAGCGCGGGCGAGGGCGCGGTCAAGTCTTTGTTTCGCGGCTTGATGCGTGATCCCAAAACTCTTGCCGATTGCCCCAAGCGTTTCCGGGGGTCGGCCAATGCCGAAATAGCGGCAGAACAACCCCCAGTCCCTCTCCGGGACGATGCCTCGAACGGCCAAGATGACATCGGCTGCTTCAAGACGATTGAGGCAGTCTGTGATGTCATCTGTGATGTCATCGGGGCCGTTATCCGGATTCGCCGTGGCATCCAGGATCCACCCATTTTGTCCCCCAAAATGGGTATCTAGTGATAACGGGTTGACAACGGTGGCCACGGTTAGGTCGTGGCGTTTCACCCCCTCCTCCGTTAGACCGGTCGCCGCGGCCACCTCGGCGTCGGTTGGCCGACGATTGGAGCGTAGGTACAAGTCAGCGCGCGTCCGGTCTATTCTACGACAGGTGGTCCGGTGCTCATCGGGGATGTGGATGAGCCGCGCGCCAGGTCCTCGCAACGCCTTGCGAATACCGTAATAGATAGTAGCAATGGCGTAGGTTGAGAACGTGCTTTTCCGGTGGTCGAAGGTATTCATGGCTTCCACGAGGGCTACTCGGCCCACCTGGAGCAAATCATCCCTCTCCCAGCCGGAAGTCGGGTAGAACTGGTTAGCGATTTTGTGAAGCGCGAGAGTAAATGCCGCCAAGACTCGTCCACACGCCGGTTTGTCGCCTTCGGTTTGCCACCTACGAACATCTTCTGTGATGTCTTGAATGTTGGCCATCAGCTACCTCCTTGGCGCGAATATCCAACACTTCCGCCAGTCTATCCCATATGGCAGTTCTAAGCAACGACAGGCAGTAGGGGACGGCAGTAGGCAGTGTTTGGTATGTTGGGATTCACTTTAGAAACTCCTTAACTCCACTTAGTACTTCAACCAAGAAAAGAGAACCGTCCCCATCGCCTAAAGAGAACCGTCCCCATCGCCTAAAGAGAACCGTCCCCATCGCCTAAAGAGAACCGTCCCCATCGCCTAAATTGAATAAAAAAAGGCGGGAAGATTGCTC
>CAYJRF010000011.1:19734-23111 GCA_964372935.1 uncultured Candidatus Saccharibacteria bacterium | reverse complement strand
ACGATCGCTGGGCCAACTTTACATTTTCCCTCACGGATGATAGGAGTAAAGGAAAAGGAAGGAGAGGCGAGCCATGAAAGAACGACCGATTGCCGGACCAGGAACCGTCGTGGGCGGAAATGTTATTCTAACAGGCGTACTAAAAGACGCGGGCGATATCGCCTTGCATGGAAAAGTGGAAGGCGAGGTTACCTCTGAACGCAGTATCGTCATTGGCGAAACCGCCCAGGTCAAGGGGCCAGTGGCGGCCCAGGTTGTTACGGTGGCAGGCTATATCAAAGGATCAATCGACGCTGGTCAAAAAATAGAGCTGCTGCCGACAGCGCGAGTTTATGGGAGCATTTTGAGCCGCGAGTTGATTATTCGATCAGGGGCTATCTTTGTCGGCAAGAGTACGATGCCGGTGGATAACGAACAGACGGTTGAAGAATCTGATGACCAAGATGAGCCGGTGGCGTATGAATCATCACGAACAGTCGTGGTTCAGGAGGAGTAAGCTCGGCCGGGGAGAATTTTCTCCGACTAATAATAATGTACTATTACGTCGTTGATCCGCCGTCGGGTTTAAACTCGGCGAAAATCGCCCAACGGTTGCAAGATCTGATTACCCCCCTTGGCATATCGGGAGAGATTGCGGTTGCCAGTCCCGCCCGAAGCGCCGAGGAATTGACATTCATGGGATTAGATAAAGGGTATACCACACTCATCGCCGTCGGCGGCGAAGACTTGGCTAATAACCTTACGACGATTTTAGTAAACGAGTCGCGCGAGAAAATTGCCCTGGGTATCATTCCCTGCAATGCCGGCGCCTTGATTCCCCAAATGATCGGCGCCGCCAATAATGATCTACGCGCCGGAGTGGAAATCATTAAACAGCGCCATCTCGACTTGGTCGATCTGGTGCAGATATCGTCAAAGAGATATATGTTGACCGAAGCGATGATCGTGGCCCCGCGACCAACGAAAATGACCCTCGATATTGATCAGCGACTTAAGGCCGAATTAGAGGCCGACTATGCCCATATTTCCCACGATCTGGTTGTAACGCTCCAGACAACAGCCCCTCAAGGATTTTTAAGACGAACTTTGTCGATGTTGGGCATTGGCGACAACCAGGCGCTTCAAGCCAGCCAATTTCATGGCAAGCAAATTCGGGTCGTGGCCCATAGTCCCCTGCCGGTGATGATCGCCGGCCAAGTCGTTGCCAAAACACCCACAATTTTTACTAAAATACCGGGCGCGTTGAAAATAATTACGGCTCGTGCTATACTGCCACAGAAGACAATGAGCGACCTGAACACTCAATCTCGTTTAGAATCGCCTCCCGCCCCCGTGGAGGCTTTGCCCGTTGGCGAAGACACCCGCCGTTAGCGACAGGGTAAGGAGTCTGTATAATCGAACCGCGAATTAACGAACAGGTAACCGCGCCCGAGGCGTTTTTAATTGGCTTAAACGGAGAAGCCTTTGGTGTCGTTTCGATTGACCAAGCTCAACTCCTGGCTTACGAAGGTGAGGTTGATTTGGTGGAAATCAACCCCCATAAGACGCCGCCGGTCGTCAAATTGATGGATTATGGCAAATATCGCTACGAGATAGAAAAGAAGAAGCGCGAAGTCAAGATTAAAACCAAGGGGGGAGAACTCAAAGAGGTCCGAATCAGCCGAAAGATCGGCAATCACGACTTGGCCACGAAAGCCAAACGGGCCAAAGATTGGCTCGAAGGGGGAGACAAGGTGCGTGTTTATCTTCAGCTGATGGGACGGGAGTTTTTGTTTGCCGAACAAGCCAAAGAATTAATTAACCGCTTTTGCGAGATGGTCGCCGGAGAATACGAGCAGTCACCCAAGCTCTTTGGGAATCGTCTCGTTGCCATAATCCGAAAAAAAGGTTAGTATTCACCCGATGCCTAAATTAAAAACCGTTAAATCGGTTGCTAAACGAATCCAAAACATCACCGGGACGGGCAAGGCCCTCCGTTTGCGGATGTCCGCCCAGCATTTGGCTCCGGGCAAATCCAAGCGGGCTCTTAAGTCAACCAAAAAATACCTCGTGATTCATTCGGCCGATATCAAACGTATCAAGCGAATGTTGCCGTACGCCAAGATTAAATAGGACGACTGATGTCTCGCGTAACAGCCGGCACGGTTACCCACCGTCGCCACCAGAAAATCATCGCTCTGACAAAGGGCTACCGGCACGGCCGTCGGAAACTTTTTCGGTTGGCCAAGCAAGCCCTCTTTAAGGCCGGTCAATACGCTTATCGTGATCGCCGTGTAAAAAAGCGGGTGTTTCGAGCTCACTGGATTACAGTGTTAAACGCCGCCGTCCGCGGCCACGGCTTGAGCTACAGTCAATTTATTTTCGGACGGCGCAAAGCGGCGATTTCTTTGAATGCCCGAGTCCTGGCCCAGTTGGCCGTCGAACACCCCGAGGAGTTTGCCCTCGTGGTCGCTAAGGTCAAAGACGCCCTGGGGTCGGTCGGTACTCGCGAGAACGACCCAGGATAATCAGATGATCGTTTCCCATCAACTTTGTCGTCCCGCTCGGGTTAATGAGGGCCGAGCCGTTTTGGGGGCGAATCACTAAAACCACCACTCCATCCACGCCCAGGCCAGACTCGGCCAGCGACAGGCCATCGTATTGGCCGCCAGCTTGAACCGCTACTTCGCGCATCGGCAGTTCTTGTCCGGCTAGATTAACCAAAATATCTAACAAATCCGCCCTGGGCGATTCAATCGCCAGACTAGCCAAATGATGACCGCCAATTTCGTGAGGCAGGGTAACGCGATTAACGCCTATTTTTGCTAGTTTTTCCCGCGTCGCCAAATTCGAAGCTCGGGCGACAATCACAATATCCTCGCGCAAAGCCCGGGCCGAAATGGCAATGAATATCGCGTCGGCATCGTTGCCCACGGCGATAACCATCCCCGCGGCGCTGCCGATATCGGCTTTTTCCAGCAAGCTTTCGTCAATCGCCACATCGCCCATCATGAATGGCCAACCGGAGGTTTTGGCCAGATTCAATCGATCCGTATCGCGCTCCAGAATCACGAACTCGCGGTTGTGTCGGGTAAATTCTCGAGCGACCTGCTCGCCCACGCGGCCAAAACCGCAGATAATAAAATGATTTTGACGTTTTTTAGAATGACGTTCCATCGGCTCCCCATAGATTATTTTATTACTGACACTATATCAGAACCGAGAAAATTATGCCTTCCCATCGCTGGCGCGAGAAGTAAAAAAAATCAGCGACCGCCATCGGGCGGCCGCTGGCGGCCCAGCCGCGCCGCATCAGGGGTCAGGAGTCACCAACTTCGGCCAAAGATGGCTAAATGGCCATCCGACCTCCATGTCAACGACTGGCGGGTCAACGACTG
>CAYJRF010000011.1:0-19634 GCA_964372935.1 uncultured Candidatus Saccharibacteria bacterium | reverse complement strand
AGATGGCTAAATGGCCATCCGACCTCCATGTCAACGACTGGCGGGTCAACGACTGACGAGTCAACGACTAACGAGTCGGTCATTTTCAGCTCGTTACCGATCCGGAACTTTCCATACTTCTCCCCCAACGGACTCTCGGGAGAAAGAGTGAGAGTAACGACCCGATGACGACCGCCCCAATCGGCCGCTGCCGCTGCGAGAACGACTTTAATGAACTGTTGTCGCGCGTCTGGCCCGACATACCGCACCCATTCTTCCCTCAGGCGGGTCGGCATCACGCCCTCATATGCGAT
Organism: uncultured Candidatus Saccharibacteria bacterium; assembly: GCA_964372935.1. GTDB lineage: Bacteria > Patescibacteriota > UBA1384 > 2-12-FULL-50-11 > DASWYB01 > CAYJRF01. Next base: position 19,341 of record CAYJRF010000011.1, on the reverse strand, counting down.
GCCGACAACGTACCAGTGCGTGGCCATGGCATCTCGTTTCTCTTCTTCCCTTCCCCGCGAGTTGTCTATCGTACCCAAGATAACGACGACTAGCACGATCACTAAGCCAGAGCCACACAGCCAAATGGCGACCGGGTTGGTTTGGGTTCCAAAAAACCGACCCAATTTACTCATCGCTCACTCTCCTTCGCCGCCGCGAACGAAAGCCAATCTTCCGCTCGCGGTCAATACTAGCATAAATTAGTCCCGCCGACAACCGACACCCCCGCTCCCGCAACAGCTGACCGAGCCGAACATATTTACTTTCGTCGGCGGCTGGGATATAATTTTCCCAATGTCTCTTTTACCGCTGATGAAAATTCCCAACCGTCGCAAACTGGCTTGGCTGGTGATTGGCGGGATTATTATTGTCGGCCTAGCGACAGCCGAGCAGTCGAAGACGCCATCGTCATTTCTCGGCCTAACGGCAGGCGACCCGGCCGTGCGCGAAAAACAGGTCGAAGGGACTGGTCAGGCAAAAATCGTCGTCTTGCCGATTGAAGGAATAATTCAAGAAACTCCCAGTTACGATCTTGCCGGCGCTCAATCCGGGGTGGTTTCGGAGCGACAAGTTCTTCAGATGATCGACATCGCCCAAAACGACGCCGACGTTAAAGCGATGATTATGGTCGTTAATTCGCCCGGCGGGAGCGTAACGGCCTCGCAAACTATTTTGGAAAAGTTGCAGGAATTTCGCCGTTCGGGGAAAAAGCTCGTTACCCTTATGCGGGAAGTGGCGGCGTCGGGCGGATATTACATCGCGGCTGACAGCGACGTGATTGTGGCTAATGGTTCGACCATCACCGGCTCAATCGGCGTTATCATGCATATTAACAACCTTGAGGGACTTTACACCAAGCTTGGCTACAAGGTGACGACATTTAAGTCCGGTAAGTTTAAGGACATTGGCAGTCCGACCCGACCAATATCTGACGAGGAACAAACCATTTTTCAGACTATCTTGGACGAGGAGTATAATCGGTTTATTGACGCCGTGGCCGAGGGACGGAAAATGGATCGCGCCAAAATCGCCAGTCTGGGTGATGGCCGTATTTACTCCGGCCATCAAGCGAAAAACGTTGGGTTAGTTGACGAAATCGGCAATATGTCCACAGCGATCGCCGCCGCCAAAAAGACCGCCGGACTGGACGAAGCGCGAATCATCGAGTACCGCTCCTCGGGAATTGACCTGCGGAATATTTTAGGCGGATTAGTCGGGCCATCGGCAACAACTCAACTTTTGGGACGAATTAATCAGTTGATGCCGCTGTCTGAAGGGGTCATGTATTTATGGCAACCGTAACCGCGCCCGACCCATCGGGGTTCGGATTGCGTCTGCTGGCCTTTGGGATTGATTTGGCGGTGTTAACCGCCGCCGGCGCGGTTATTTTTTCCCTCCCCGGACTTAAACCCGTCTGGATCCCCGGCCTGGTCGTGCCCAGATTTGATACCTACTCCGATATTATCGGGGTGGGGATACTTTGGACGTACAATGTCATCATGGTAAAACGCTATCGGGCGACGTTGGGGAAAATGGTTTTTGGCCTGTCGGTAGTCGATATCGACGGCCAACCCCTTGATTGGCTAACGGTTATTAATCGCGAGGTCGTGGGTAAATTGATTTCCACTCTAACCCTCGGCCTGGGCTTTTTCTGGATCGCTTGGGACGCTCAAAAACAGGGCTTCCACGATAAAATCGCCGGCACGCTCGTTATAAAAGAGTAGGTCGCCGCCGACCTTTGTTTACGGTTGGGGCGTCAAATAGGCCGCGAGAACCCGTTTAGCCACTGGCGCGGCAATAACGTTGCCCTCCCCGCCTCCTTCGACCACCACCACGACCACGATCTGGGGGTCGTCATAGGGAGCAAAACCGGCAAACCACGCGTGGGTTTTATTGTCTCGGCCAAACTGGGACGTGCCGGTTTTCCCGCCAGAACTGAAAGGGAGATCGCGTAATTGGCGCGCAGAACCGGTATCGCCCTGAACAGACAGGCGCATACCCTCCTTAACCGTTAAAATGGTTTGGGGTGATAGCGGCAACGGTTTATCGGAATAGCTCAAGTTTTCGCGTTCGCCGGTCGTTGGCAGTTCGCGGCTGGCGGCAATATGAGGCGTCACCAGTCGTCCACCGTTAGCGATGCCGGATATCCCTCGCGCTACTTGGAGCGGTGTTACCAAAAGATAGCCCTGGCCAATCGCCAGATGATAAGTATCCCCAATATACCAATTCTCCTTGAAGGTCCTTTTTTTCCACTCCGCGTCGGGCACCAGGCCAGATTGATCGGCCGTAAAGTCAACCCCGCTTTCTTGACCAAAACCGAAGGCGATGAGATATTTTTTGAGCCGATCAACCCCCAAACCGGCAATACTATTCCAGCCGCCACCGACAGCGTAGAAAAAAATGTCGTTCGATTCGGCCAAAGCCAGCTTAACGTCGGTGATACCGTGAACCTTCCAGTCGGGAAATGACCACTGGCCAATTTTAATCACGCCGGCCGAGGTGTCAAGACGAGTCGCGGCGGTAATCACACTCTCTTGCAGGCCGGCGGCGGCCACGAACGGCTTAATGGTTGAGCCCGGCGGGTAGACACCCTCGGTAACCCGATTGATTAACGGCTTATCGGGATCATTCTCCAACGCCTTGTAGACCTGGGGCGTAATACCGCGGGCAAAGACATTATTGTCAAATCCGGGCAAGGACACCGCCGCCAAAACTCCGCCGTCGCGTGGGTCAAGCGCGACCGCCGCGGCGTGTTTCGCCCCGCTTTTTTCCAGCGCTTCCTGGAGCGCGGCGGCCATATTCGTCTGTAGCCCCAAATCGAGAGTTAAGTGAAGCGTTTGGCCAACTTGCGGCGGCGTTCGGTCAAGGTTACGTTGCGGCCGACCACTGGCGTCAACCTCAACCGAGATCACGCCGGGCACGCCGCGCAGGACATCGTCGTAACTTCCTTCGAGACCCGCGCGACCAATGGGCGAACCGGGGTTATAATCGGGGTGCCTGGCAATATCTTCTTTCGTCATCCGTGAGGTGTAGCCAAGGAGGTGAGCCAAGCCGGCCGTGGGACGGTATTGACGCGTCGGCACGTAATCCACCAGCACGCCCGGCAAGTTGGCAAACCGTATTTTAGCGACAATTGCCTCGTCGCGGGGCAGGTTCGCCGCGAGGATGATCGGCTCAAGCGAAGATTGACCGGCGGCTTGAATCGCCCCGGCGATGTCGCCGGGCGCTAAATGAGCCTCTTGCGCGACCGCCTGGATTACGACCTCGCGTTCCGCCGTGGTTCGGGGCAACTCTGACGGGATTATTTCCAGATTGTAACCAGCGTCGTTACTTGCCAGGACATTACCGTTTCGGTCAACGATGGCGCCCCGCGGGGCGACGGTTACTTGGCGGCGAATTCGATTGCCTTCAGCCAAAAAACGATGGGCGGCGCTCTCAACAATTTGTAAATTAGTTAAGCGCACGACCAGAATCAAAGCCAGAAAAAGAAACAGCAGTTTGCCCGACAGATAATGAGGTCGCGTGGTGTCTTCAGTCATTGGCTCGCCGGACGGGGACAGAAAACTGGCGGTGTCAAACCACTCCGACGTGGTTATATCGGGTACCTTGGACGGACTATCGCGGTAGCCGAATTTCCCTTTGTCCGCCGTCATGATTGGGCCTCAAGCCGCCTCGGCAATACCCCCGCGGCCAGAAACGGTAGGGTGATCACGACACTGCCAAGAATTTCGCGCCAGTTCCAATCGAATACCGCCGCTTGGGCGGCAATAACGACGCCACCCAACAACAGGCCCAAACCGATCAACCGAGTAAGACGGTTGTGAGCATCAACCCAACGCTGAAAAACAACATAGCCAATGGCCGTCAAGATTAAGAGCGCCAAAAAGGGTAAGACGGTTATCGGCGCGAACCAGCGTAAGCCGATTATCAAGCATAACCAGCCAAGCAGGCGAGGCCAGTCGCCACGGGTACCAGCCAGTAAAACCATCGCCGGCAAAGCATAGCCGTATCCGCCATTAAGGGTTACGAGCGGTTGAAACGTCAGATACCAGACGCCGATGACCCAATAAACCATCACGGCACCCCAAAGACGATTTCCAGCCGGCTGGGATCAATCGGCGAATGAATCCGCGCCATTTGAAAAACATCACTGTTACCGGAGAGGACCGTGGTCACATACCCAACCGGAATACCCCCTTTGATAATGTCCCCCTGCTGGGCCGTCAAGACCTCTTCTCCCTGGTTGATTGTGACATCGCGGGGAATATCGTCAATAATCAGCCCGTCGGCGCCGCCGCGCAGCAAACCGAGCGAGCGGGAGTTTTGGAGAATAATCGGCAACTGCAGACCGTGGCCGACGATCAAATTGACTCGGCTGGTTTTCGGCAAAGCTTCCACCACTTGACCCACAAGATAGCCTTGAGTGATCACGGCCATGCCTTGGCGTAAACCACTGTCGGCGCCTTTGTTGACGATAATCGTTTGCTGACTGACCGACGCGCTCCGATTAATCACCTGCGCCGCGATCAAAGCCGTCGGCCGATCGGGCGACGCCAGCTTTAATTCCTGACGCAAAAGAGCATTCTCGTGAGCCAACTCGCCCATCGTCGCGAGCTTGGCCGATAACTCATTTACTTTGGCGGTCAAACGTCCATTGTCTTGAGCCAAGCGCGGGATCGAATCCAAAATATTCGCCATATCGATTATCCGGACGGCGCCGCGGCGCAATTGAATCAAAACGGGCGAGGCTAACGTAACGCTCCAATCCCGCGCGGCCGGCACAGTCGTTATGGCGAAGACGATTATCAGACCAAGTAAATACCAGCGAATACCGCGCCATGTTTTCACCCAACCTCCTACAGACGCTTTGATTGACTGGGAAGGAGCACCTCTCGCAGCCCGGCCATGTCTTCAATCACTACCCCCGTGCCGCGGGCTACTGCCGTGAGTGGATCGTCGGCAATATGAGCGTTGGTGCCGGTAGTAGTCGAGATAATCGTGTCAAGTCCCCGCAGCAACGCTCCCCCGCCCGCCAAAACAATCCCTCTTTCCATGATGTCTGCCACCAGTTCGGGCGGCGTTTCTTCAATCGTGTCGCGCACGGCGCCAACAATCAACGAGACCGAATGTTGGAGAGCGCGACGGATTTGTTCGTCATCGGTCTCCAGCTTTCGCGGCAAGCCGCCCATAAGGTCTCGGCCGCGCAGAATAACTTTTATTGATTGTTTGAGTGGCAGGGCGCTGCCGGCGGCAATCTTGACTTCTTCGGCCGTCCGTTCGCCCAGCAAGAGATTAAAAGTGTCCCGAACATAGCTAATGATATCTTGGTTCAACTCGTCTCCGGCGACTCGTAGCGACCGACTGGCAACAATGCTCCCTAACGATATCACCGCTACCTCGGTGGTCCCGCCGCCAATATCAACGATCATCGAACCGGTCGCCTCCTGAATCGGCAGTCTGGCCCCAATGGCCGCGGCAAGCGGCTCTTCAATCAAATAAACTTCCCTGGCCCCGGCGTTCAAGGCCGCTTCTTCCACCGCCCGTCGTTCCACTTCGGTCACGCCATATGGAATGCCAATAAGCACCCGTGGTCCGGGCATAAGACTAAAGCGACGCGGGTATACTTTGCTGATAAAATAGCGTAACATTTGCTCGGTGATCTCGAAGTCGCTCACCACGCCGTCAATCAGAGGTCGTATCGCCACGATATGGCTCGGTGTCCGACCAACCATCCGCTTGGCCTCATTGCCAATCGCCAGAATTTCCCGCGTCCGTTGATTCATCGCCACCACCGACGGCTCGTTCACGATTAAGCCCTGGCCTTTAAGATAGACCAGGGTGTTGGCCGTTCCTAAATCAACCCCAATATCATGGGATAATTGACCCCAAAAACCCACGCGCCTCCTCGTTTAGTCGACTGATAACAACTCAAAGCCTGCTACCAAGGAGTGTAGCAGATAATTCAGGCGTCACAAACTCTGGAACAAACGAGACCAAACCGCTATATTCTTTGAGCTTGGATGACGTACCGTTTAGAAATAGTCCCGGGAGGCCAACATGTCATCAAAGTCACGACCTCGCGATCCGGGGTATCGGCCACCACGGACATGTCATCGTCGCGGACTATTTTGCTGGCATAAACCTGATATGTCATCGCCTGATCGCGGTTATGAATCGTCAGGGTGTCGCCAGTTTTTAGCTCGTTGAGACGCTTGAACACTTCTTTGTAATTGCCCGGCTTATTTTGATAATAAGAGGAATGACCAAAAATGAACGCGTTGCCCTTCTCGCCCGGCAGAGGCGTGCCTTTGTAGTGCGCCACGCCGTCCTCGACGGCTTTGAGATATACCTTTTCGTCCGTACCCGAGACGTTAACCAGTATGGGCGCCTCGACGCCTAGTCGATCAATCGTTAAGCGATAACCCGACGCGATTGGCGTCGGCGATGGCACCGCCACCGACACGGCCGAGTACCGTACCGTGGCATAAGTTCTCAATAAGGCCTTATCGTACCACCAAGCCGCTCCCGCCGTCGCAAGAACGAGGACGAGAGCGGCAACAACAAGTGTCCGATTAGCGACGCGTTTGGCGAAGGCTGATCGCATACCCCAGGAGCAACACCAGGCCGGTAAGCGAGAATATCGCCGCGAGACCTAAGAAGCTAGTAGATGGCGTACCGGTTTTAGGTAGCTTGGAACTCGTCGGAGCCGCCGAGACCTGAGCCGTATTGGACGATTCGTTGCCGGAACTGTCCACCGCCCGAACGGTGTAGTAATAGGTTGTGCCGTTGGTCAGTCCGGTATCTTCTTTGCTCGTGCCGGTCACGCCGGTATGGACCGCCGTGCCGAGACTACCAGACGTCGTCGAGCGATAGATTGTCAGCGACTTCAAGTCGCTATCGGTTGGATTAGTCCAGGCGAGTTTGACTTTGCCATTTGTGCCAAGGTCGGTGGCCGAAATACCCGTCGGCGCGCCCGGGGCCGTGGTGTCGGTTGTCGCCACCACCGCGAACTGGGTAAAGTGGTTCGTGGTGGCGCGGACAACGTTGTTGGTTGTATCGACGTCTGAACTCTGGAGCTGTTCATACTGCTTGGTGGATTCATTGTAGGCCTTCATAACAAGGTTGCTTTCACTCACCCCGGACGGCAACTTCGTTGGGTCGTAATGAATTTCCACCGTCGCCACCCCCTGAAGTTGGGTCGTCCCATTACCGCTGGAATCAGTCACCGTAATATCAAGCCCGGCATCGACCGGCGTGTCGGTCTTGGTTTTGGGCAATTCAGCGTCAATTGGCGTCAGGGAAAGAACGGAATTACCGCCCGACGACGAACCGCTGTCGCTCCCTAAGGCGCCCGCCGGCAGAGAGATTGACGCCTTCTCGGTTGTGCCTTGATTCAATGTCGCGGCGGCGGACGACGAACTACTGACCTCGACGGTTGTTGGTTTGGCCAGATTGGTGTCGGAATTCGTTTTCAGGGTCGAGGAAACCGTGGCATCCTTCTGGCCAATAATTTTTACGTCGTCGCTCTTGTCGCGCTTATTGTCCTCGGGCGAGTCTTTGCCTACGCTCACGAAGTAGACCATGGCGTTGCCTTTGCTGTCTTGGGATGGCAAGCTAACGGTTGCTTCGCCCGAGCTGCTCAATTCCGATTGGAGACTAATCAGACCGTTCTCGCTAAAGATGGTCGCTTTGCCGCCGTCGAGTCTACCGCCCGATGACTGATCGCCAGTGATCTTTAAGGTCATATCGGCCGGGCTAAGGGTAATGTTAACCGTCGCCGTTTCGTTCGCTTTCGGCTCGGCTTGCGAGATACTGGTCGGAAACAGATTGAGTGAATCGGCATTGACTACCACCGTGTACTTATCGCCCGGGACAACCGGAATCTCGTAATCGCCATTCTCGTCCGTTACCGACGTCTGGGCAAACTCCGGTCCTTCGCCGCCCGGGCCGGGTCCCGGCCCGGGACCGCCCACGCCGGGCGCTTCATTGTCTCGAATAACGTCTGTTAGGGTATTATTGGCAACCACCGTCACCCCCTCCACCGCCGAGCCGTCGGTCTTAGTCACTTTTCCTTTGATCTTGGCGTTTAATTGGGCGAGGGTAATGTCGAACGTGGCCGTTTCGTTCGCGGCAACGCTAATTTCTTTGGGATTAATGCTCGGCACATAACCGCCGTCGCCGGGACGATCGGCCATTGCCCCCACGCGCCACTTGCCGGCCGAAACGGCGATGGAGTAGTCGCCGGTAGACGGGTTGTACTTGCCAAACGAGAAAGCGTCGCCAAACGCCCCGACTTGAACCGCCAGATTAGGATCGGCAATCACTGTGCCATCGCCTTTTTTAATTTTGCCGCTGATGGTGGCGTTCTTCGGGGCCACCTCTAGGCTAACGGTCGTGCCGGAGTCGGCAATCGTGAACTTCTTGGCCTTGCCGACATAACCGGCGTCGGGCGGAAACATCACGCGCCCTTCAAGATCGCCGGCAATCACGTTGCAAGTGCCAACGCCGCCCGCCGTGGGACAGCCAAATTGGGCGCCAACACTCCCACTCACCGGACGAATGTTAACAAACGCCCCTTCCGTAATCAGGACGCCGTCGCCGTTGACCGTGCGGACCTGTATTTGTTTATCGGCCTTGTCGAACTTCGCTACGACACTATCGCCAGCTTTAACTTTCTGGAAGCCGGTCACCGGGAAAAGTTGGCCGTCGTCACCGCCCGAGTTACCGAGCGACTGGGCCAGAGCCGGCTCTAACGCCCAGAGACTGCGCCAGAACACGCTTGGGCCGCCGCCACCGCTGCCGCCGCCTTTCGGCCCCCCGCCAAAATTGGACCCCGGCATAACACCGGCGCGCCCTTCAAACCCCGTCGGGACCTTAACCGTCGCTACCCCGCTAGAATTCGTCGTGGCAAAATAGGGCGGCCCCGGGTCTTTGGAGAACACCATCGCCATAGCGTTGGCCACTGGCCGCTCGGATCCGCCGTCAATGCGCTTGGCTGTCACGGTAATCGTTTTATTGTTGGCGAGTTTGACAATATTGCCCAAGTTGTTAGCGCCTTTTTTGACTAATGTCTGGACGTTGGGCATCGAATAGCTACCGTTGGGGTCAAAGCTGTCGATCTTAACAACCCCGCCGGGCACCAGTTTGACATTGGCGCAACCGCTACTGTCTAACTGGGATGGGGTAAAGTTGTGACGCTTGAAGTCCATCACTCCGGCCCCGCCGCTCGCCGCCGAGCCGTCGGGATTTTTCAGGCAGAAACTCAATGTCGCGCTGGCGACTTCGACTTCAACGTTTCCCAGATCAATCGTCTCGGCGTCGGCCGCCGGCTTGACGAACGCCAATTGACGCTGAACCGAACCAAAGTCGGTATCGTTGGTGGGGAGCGGGCCGCCACCGCCGGGCGGTGGCCCAAAGACGTTCGGTTGAACCATAAAGAACACTTGGCCGGTTGCCGCCATGGTCAATTGAAACGTGCCGTCGGTTCCGCTCTGAGTGTTGGCAAAGCCGCCGCCCATACTGCCGGCATTCACCATGGCGCCTTTAACGGCCGTACCCAAACCTTTGCGAAGAACTTTGCCGATAATCTTTTTCTGGGACTTTTTGAGAACCTTATTAATGGTTTGAGGCGTATCGGTGATCGTAACACTAATCGGCTCGAAGTTGCTGTACTGACTGACCGTTGAGGCTTGACTACTGTTGGGGTCAATACCTTGGCTCTTTTCGAAGATATATGTCCCGTTAGTGATGCCGGCAAAGCCGTAATTACCGCTCGAGTCGGTTGTCGCGGTCCAGAATCCAAAGGTGGTGCTCCCCGGCCCGGGGTGGATTTCTAACCGGACTCCTGCCAAATTAACATCGCCAATGCCGTCGCCGTTCGTGTCCCCCTTGATATTGCCGCTCAACTTTACCGTGCCAACTGTCAGCTTGCCGTTGGCATCGGGCGAAAAAGCGTTGCCGTCAAGAGCGGCGCCATTGCGCAAAGTCGCGGTATTTGTTGGGAAGTTGCCTAAAATCGACGGGTTATTTACCCCGGACATTACAAGCGTAACGGTGCTGCCGGCGGTGATGTTGGCGTTCGCCAACACCGACAGATGAACCGCCGAACCGGCAAAGAAGACGTTCATCGTCTGGCCGGACAAACCGGCAGTCGTGCCGCTGGCCAAGGTTGCCCCAAAGAAATTGGGCATGGGAGTAAACGGTCCGGGTGGCTGCATAATACCAATCCGAACCTCGTCGCCGCTCTTGATGGCCGTTTCGACGGTAAAGCGATGAGTGTAGGTAACATTGGTAGCCGAGGCGGTGTTACTGCTCACCTCCCAACCGGTCGAGACGTTAACCGTAATACTGCCGGCGTTTGCCGTGGCCGGACGCCGAAAAAGACTTTGACGCGTTCCAGTGTCAAAAACAAAAGACAGCGCGACGGTGGCGACAATAATCGCAAAACCGAAGCGCTTAAATTGATGGGGCATTCTCCCTCCTCACTACAAACATTTTCTCAACCGTCTCACAGCCCAAAATGACTTGTCAAGCACTTGGCAACGTTGCTTGGCTCGTTTAGGATTTGCGGAAGTGCTTGGCCTTGTTGGCGTTGTGTTCAGCCAAAGTTCGGCTGGTGATCAGGACTTCATCGGGCGCGTGAAAAAAATAGTAGGCGTCGGTAACGGCGGGGTTAATCGCGGCCTTTATGCTCGCCAACCCGGGATTGCAAATCGCCCCGGGCGGCAAGCCGGCATTCAGATAGGTGTTGAACGACGATTCGACCGCAGTGTAATCGGCCAGAGTGATCGGACCCCAGTACGACGTTATCGCTTCCCCCCGTTTAAGCCGATTGGTGTCGCGACCGTACTGAACAGTTGGATCGGCCTCAAGCTTCATGGCGATTTTGAGGCGGTTGGTAAAAATACCGGCGATGATCGGACGTTCGGCGTCGGTTTTCGCTTCTCGCTCAACAATCGAGGCTAGGATCATCTGCTCGCGCGTCACACCGAAGTCCTGGGTGCGAATTCGGTAATTGGCCAACAGTTTGTCGAGAATCTGACTCGGGGCGGCGTCGGGAGCGATAAAATAGGTGTCGGGAAACAGTTGACCCTCAAAGTCACCGCTAAGGGCTAAGAACCCCGCGCCGTCCAAGCCCCTTTGAGCGATCAATTCGGCGATTTGCTCTCGACGCCAACCTTCCAGCACTCTAAGAGTAACATACCGGTTCTCGCCCTGATCGAGAATTTTGGCGATGGTCGGGAGAGCTAAATTGGGATCAAGACGATAATCGCCGGCCTTGACAGACTTATTGGTTAAAATAATAAATATTACGAAGTGAACCGGCGAGGTGATAATTTTTTGGCGCGCCAGCTCCGACGCCACCGCCCAACGGCCGGTGCCCGCGGGAATAGAAATATTCTCGACAGCGCCGCGCGCCGGTCTAAACCCCCAAACAAACCAGACGCCAAAGAAAGCCACCAGGGCCAGCGTCGCCAGCCAGAAGAAAAACAGTTTTCGGTTCGGCCGCCAGAATTCGAAAATCTTTCGCCAGTAACTCATGGAAGTTGGTTATGCCAACCGCCCGCGGTCATTGGGCGAGGTATTGTTCTAAGAGCAACTCGGCGGCCCGTTCGTCCACGCGGTCTTTGGCGCGCCTCGTGTCGACCCCCGTCGCCCGCAGTTGACGCTCGGCTTCGCGCGAGCTGTACGCCTCGTTAACGGAGTGAATCGGCAAATCGAATGCCTGACCCATCCGATCAATCCAGGCGTTGACCGTCGCCAGACTCTCCGACGGACGACCGCTCTCCGTTTGGGGAATGCCGACAACGATGTCGGTAATCGCTTGCTTAGAGATTATCTCGGACAATCGCCTCATGGCCGCGTCGGGATCTCGGGCGTCAAGCGCCCCGCGTCCGAACGCCATGGTTGTGCCAACAGCGACGCCAATCCGGCGCCGACCAATGTCGAGCGCCAGATAACAGGGAACATTCATGGAGACGGACTTTTGGCTTTATAACGGTAGCTCACGGTAATTTTTCGGCTCCAAAATGGCAGCCGCGGCCACCACGCCGGCTGGATCGCGGCGTCAATTGAGTCGGTTTGGATCAGCGGCTTAACCGCCGCTGTCGTGCCGGCCAACGATTCGCCAATGAGCGAGCGTTGGACCTCGGACGGATTAAACCGATCAACCGTGAAGGCTTTCAAGTTTGTTGTCAGTTCGAGTTTTTGCTCGTTGACCAAATTAAGCTCAATTTGCGAGGTGTCGATTGCCACGCCGTCGCCTTCGGTGACTAACTGTTGACCTTGGGGTATTTTATCGGCGATGAGTTTTTCCAGCAATTGTTTGTGGTTGTCTTGAGTAAAGGAAATCGCTTGAAACGTGCCCGTGACTGTTGCTTCCACCGCTTCGGCTTGAGCGTTGACCTCAACGGAATTGGCCACGTTCTGACTTACGGTTTCTATCGCTCCTTCTAAAACTACCGCATCTCCGGCCGCCTCCTTCGCTTTGGCCACGCCGTCATCAAGATTAAGTTTTTTGGCCTGCTGGGACAATTGATCGAGATCGGACTGCGCGACAATTGTTACCACTTGGGAGGTACCGCCAGTCGTTGCTTGGGTTGAGGCGCCATAAATTTTCTCTTGTTGCGCCTTGGTCAAAGTCGGAATTGTAAAGGTTGCCGCGGCAATGTTATAGCCATCGCCGGGAGCGGCGGCGGCAATCGTCGCGTCCTTTTTACCCGGGGTAATAATGGTTGAACCGGCGCTGACGATCGAGGTAGCCCCGGGAACCGTCACGTCTGAAGTCAAGACAAACTCCAAGCCGTTTTTGGCCTTTAAGGTTGTGCCGACGGCAAAAACGTGGGGCTGGCTATCCCAAGCGTTAAAAATTGTCGCGCTACCGGTGGCTTTGGCTCCAATATCCTTGCGGCCGGTGGCTTTGGCGCTCAATTTGGTTTCGTGCTCCAACGAGACAATTTTCCCGGGAATCGTGGCGGCGTCTTGATTTACTTCGGTGGCCGCGGTGTCAACCACCGTTTTGATCGTCTCCGAAAAAGGCTGGGCCAGAACGGTGATGGTAACATTGGCCGAGGGTAGAACAACGGCGGCCCCCAGCGCCGCGCCCAACAAAACGATCATACCGCCAATCGCCAATCCCAAACGTCCATGGGTTTTCGGTTGGCGGTAAAATCGAAGGTTTCCGCGGGTGGGAATCATGCCGCTAGCGTCACCGGGCCGGCTCGCCTTGACCGCTTTCGGGGGATCAATCGGAGCATCGGCCGGACGCAAAAAAGCCGTTGGATCGTCATCCGTTTGGGGATCTAAAGGCGCGTCCGATTCTTCGGGAGCGTCGTCGCGTCGAGAGGCGGCAACTTTGGGCGCGGTCGCAGCGTCGTCGGTTTCCAAGCGATGAGACACGAAACCGGCCGCTTGAAGCGTTGGCGGTTCCGCCTCGTTCTCGACGGCTTTTGTTGGCTCATTATCCAGCGCGACGGCGGCGACTTTGCTCAAGGATTCGCCGGAAAATCCAACCTCCCCAATCGTTTCAAACGCCGCAAAACCCACCCGCTCGGCTAATCCTCGCGTGACGGCGTCGGGACTGACCACGGCAACCTGTTTATGATCGGCCGTGGCCTGCTTGTAGAGTAATTTTAAGTTAACGATGCTCTGGCCAAGAGCGGCATGACGCGGCAAACACACCGCCACGGCCATTTTTTTTGACCGGCGCACTCGTTCAACCGCTCGGGTAACCTCCTCGTCCGGCTCGAGATAAATTTCATCAAAACTTGGGTTGGGTGTTTTGGATGGGCGACGCGGCGACTTTGCCATTACCTTTCACAATAACAAATTATACGTTAAAACCAAATCGCCCAGCGGCGCGCGTTACGACTGGACGCTGGCGCTGCTAAGAATTTTATCTATCGGCGTTTCGAGGGCGACTAATTCAAGCGCCAGGTTGGCCAGGGCCATGGGGGTGATGTCTTCGGGACCGATGAGTTTGTCGGTTTCGTCTTTAATGCTCGCCACCTCTCCGGGCGAAACAAAGTGGACCGACGGCTTGCGGGCAAACGGTAAGTTCTCGTACCAGTCGCTTCGCAGGAGCTGAACAATTTCCGGCAGATTACTGCCGCCACCGCAAAGTAAGATCCGCGAGGGTAAAAACTCGACGTTGGCAAATTCTTCTAGGGTCAGCTCTACCCCCGATAGCCACACGGCCGCGTCATTTTCCAGAGCGAGGCGGATAATTTCTCGATCTTCTCGGCTGACTTGCTCGGCGGAATAGGCCAGTTTGAGTCTTTCGGCCTCGGAAAAAGTAACGCTCATTACCGAGGCAATGCGTTTGGTGAACGCCCGACCGCCAATGGCGAACATTTTAGTACCGATGACGCCGCCATTTTGCACCAGAGCGATGTCGGTCGTTCCGCCGCCAACGTCAAGAAAAATGGCCGAAAAATCCTGGGACGTCTCCGGTCCGTAAAGACGGGAGACCGCGTATGGCTCAACAGCCACCGATAACAAATCCAATTTCAGTTCTTCCGCCACCGTTTCGTACGCGCCCAAATGAACCATCGGCGCGAAAGCGTTAAAAATGCTCACTTTGACGTCTTTGCCTTGGAAGCCGATGGGGTTAGAAACGCGATAACCGTCTATCGACACGTCGACGATGGCCGCGTTAACCAGTCGAATGTCGACTTGATCGGAACCAACTTCAAAACTTAGCACCTCTCTCGCTTGGTCAAAGGCGCGCCGTTGGACGTCTTGAATAATCTTTTGAAGTTCGCCAAAGCGAATCTTGCCGGTCGGTTGCGGCCGCACCACGTTGACGCTCGTCGTCGTGCCCTTAACTTGCTCGCCGGCAATGCCCATAATCACCTGCTCGGGCAAAAAACCGGCCTGCTCGGCCGCCGCCTCCAGCGCCAACTCGCAATTCCGCGCCACACCGGCAATGTCGGTGATCGTTCCGCCCTGCATATCGCTTAATTTTTGGCGCTGGCGTCCCACGCCGCGAACATGGCCATTCCCTTCGCGGTCAAGGCTAAAAATTAGGGCCTTAATGAACTCCGTGCCGATGTCAAGGGCGACAGCCGAGTGGCGCAGAGCCGATTTGGGAGTCAAAAATCCAAAGATTCCCATGCTCCCACTATGGCACAATTGCTCCAGAGCGAAAACTTGCTTAAATTTTTGTTTCGGGCCGCAAGACGCGGGCGCGCAAACGCCTAATACCGGCGCCGGCGCTTTCTTCTTTGATGATCTCGAACTTTCCCAATTCGCCCGTACTCATAACGTGCGGGCCGCCGCAAAACTCGCGCGAAAACACGCCGCCGTCTTGGCCGATGATCGAGTAGACGCAGGCTTTGGGCGGATATTTTGCCCCAAATTCCGCCAACGCCCCCAACTTCAGAGCGGCGTCGCGATCCATAATTTCGCTCACCACCGGCAAGTCTTCGTCAATAGCTTGGTTGACAATCGCCTCCGCCAGTCGCAACTCTTCGTCGCTAATCTTAGTCGGATGAGTGACGTCGAGGCGCAATCGCTCGCGGGTAATGTTGGAACCGCGCTGAACAACATGGCTACCTAAAACTTGGCGCAAGGCCGCCAGCAATAGGTGATGGGCGGTATGATGAGCAACGGTTTGGGGGTCGTCGTCGGCCAATCCGCCCTTAAAAATTTTTTCCAGCCCCACGCGCGACCGCTCGCGATGCCGCGCTTGCTGCGCCAGAAAGCCGTCCATATCCACCGTCCACCCGCGCTCTTGGGCGATTTCTTGAGTTAATTCCACCGGGAAACCGAATGTTTCAAAGAGCCGAAAGGCATCGGCGCCAGTAATTTCTCCCCCAGTTTTTTGGCCAATCAATTGGGTTAATTGGCTCAGGCCGACGTTGAGCGTTCGCTCAAACTTGACCTGCTCGGCCCGAAAATAATCCACGGCGTCCTCGCCCCCCGTGGCCATGGAGGCGTAGTATGGCCCGTAAGCGGCGACCATCATCTTTAACAGATCGCCAAAATCGCTCAAGCCCAGAAGCTGACCCGAACGAACCGCCCGTCGAATCAGGCGGCGCAAGACGTAATCGCGTCCTTTGTTGCCCGGCTTCACCCCATCGGTCAACAAGAACAGGGCGGCTTTAACATGGTCGGTCACCACCCGAGCCAATCGCTCGTTTTGGTTATATGCCTGTCGGCGAACAAGGTCCATGAAAGGCGCGTGCAGGTCGGTGTCGTAAATAGATGCGCCACGCTGGAGGACTTTCAGCAACCGTTCCAAACCCATGCCGGTGTCGACGCCCTGATTCTCCAAAGCGGAGTAGCCGCCCGTGGCGTCGCGCCAGTATGAATTAAACACCAGATTCCAAACTTCCACCCCGTCAACGTAAAACTCCACCGTTGGTCCGCAAGGCCCCTCGTCTCCCACCGGCCCCCAAAAATTATCGTCCCCCTTGGCTTCGATTAGAGACAATCCTTTGAGCTGTTTTAACCGCGTTGACGCTTCGGCGTCGAGGGGGCGCTTGGAATCTCCGCCAAAATACGTCGCGCTGACGCGGGCGGCCTCGATGTCTAAAACATCGGTCAAAAACTCCCACGCCAACCGAATGGCGGCAGGCTTAAAGTATGGGCCACTCGGTTCGATCTCGTTCTTGGTGAAGCCGAAACTAAAATTGCCCAGCATTTCGAACACCGTGCTGTGGGTGTCGTCGCCAATCTCATCAATATCGACCGTGCGCACACACGGTTGAATTGTTACCACGCGCGGCGCCGGAGCGTCTTGGGGTCGCTGGTAAAAATCCTTGAACTGTTGCATGCCGGCCACCGTGAATAACACCGAAGGATCGTGGGATGGCACGAGCGAATCGGCAGGAATATGCATGTGTCCCACGCGCTCAAAAAAGGCGACAAACGCGTTACGAGCCTGCTGATGGGTCATGGTTGAACCAGAAACGATTTCCAGAAATTAGTAATGTCCACGGCGCCGTTGACGTTTTCCGGCGGCGTGAAATCGGGAAACGTTACGCCGGAAACGCCCGCGCCGCCAACCGCCGGGCCATCCGCCACCGACGGGCCGGTGCAGAAATTCGGATAGAGCGAGCTGTAGAGGCGATAATAGCGATCAATCTTGACGATGTAATATTGGGTCTCCCGCGGGAGCAAATTATTGGGCAACTTGACCCGCGCTCCGCCAGCGTTGTAGGCCACCAAAATATTGCGCAACGTGCCGTAGTTTTCCATATTATATTGCAGTAACGCCACGCCGAGGTGAATATTAATATCCGGGTCGCGAATCTTGCCGCGATCATAATCGATGTCGAACCGCCGCGCCACCGCCGACGCCGTGCCGGGGATGATCTGCATCAGGCCTTGGGCGCCGGCTCGCGAACTGGCGTTAGGGTTCCAGTTGCTTTCTCCGCGGATAATCGCCGCAATCAGACAACTGTCCACTTTGTATTGCTCGGCGTAGTTGGTAATACTAGCTTGATATTCATCGGGCAATGGAGCCACCACACTGCCAAAAATTCCCGGCAGGGTAAAGTAAACTGCAACCAGCACCAGAAATACCAGCGCTAAACCGGACAATAAAGAAATTCGCCGCCGCATTTGAGTTCAGTATATCCAACTTGCCCCGTAAGAACAATTCCGCGTAACCTCCAAAATAGGCCCAATCGGCGCGGGACATCCGCCATGGAGTCCGACGATAGTTGAAAGGCGACAAATGCGATATCGTCCTGCCCATGAGAGAGGCGTTAAGAGGATTTCTGGTCACCGTGGGCACATAATTTTTACTTTGGGAGACGCAAAACGGCCGCTCCGGAAGTTTTAGCGGCACGCCCGTTCCATCACCACCGCCGGCGTCTTAGCGGGCAATTTCTGCTATAATGACGGGGTCAACCACCGCGCCGAGGTGGTGGAACGGTATACACGACGGACTTAAAATCCGTTGCCCAAAAGGCTTGTGGGTTCGAATCCCACCCTCGGCACCACAATAGAACCTATTTCCAAAACAAATGATGTCGCGCGCTCCGCGCGCGTGGTGGCTCTGGATTAAATTGTACGCGCCGATTTCGTGCCAACTCGACCGAAGCCCCACGCATTGGCGAGTACGCCAGCATGACTTCAATACGGACTCGACAAAGCGAAAATCTTTTTTTCTGGGGGAAAGGATTTTCGCTTTGCCTCGACTGATTTCCCGCCCGCAGAAAGGGGTCTGGGGAGGAATGCGGGCGGGCTTCTTTTTTCGGCGAATGGCGAAGTTTTTTATTGACAGGATTTTTTAATTTGCTATACTCAAATCATACTTTTCTAACTTGTATGAATATGACAAAAAATAACCACAATCTGCATCACGAAGGCCGATTTTACGGCACAGCTACTGTTGGAGAAAAAGGACAGATCGTCATTCCTCAAGAAGCACGGAAAAACCTGAAGTTAAAAAAGGGTGACAAACTGCTCGTTTTTGGTCCACACGACGATATGCTGGGTATCGCAAAGCTCTCACATATTGAAAAAATTACTTCTCACCTTTCAGATAAATTAAAAATGTTTAATGACATAACTAAAAAAACAAAATAATTACTTTAAACATATGCACAAGTTAAAAAACAAAATGAAAGAATTAGGCGGTCGACGAATTGTGTTCTCTCTCGTTGTATTGAGCTACTTAGGATTTCTTGGCTTTATCAATATAATGATGTTTTTGCCCGGTAACTTCATATCCGCTATGGGACATTTCGGTTTTCTCTACACCAAAGACACCCATAACCTTATTCACGAATTTACGTTCGCACTTATTGTGGGGACAGCCGCAGTAGGACTTCTTAGCCAGTTATGGAAACCAAAAGAAAATTTTGCAGGTCAGCTTGTAGCGCTGATTGCATGGGGCGCAATGGTTTTGACCGCCGTCATCACTGGCAACTGGGTTCCGCAGCCACTTTTTATTATTTTCGGTGGATTGACGCTTCTTGCAACAATTCTGCACCCAGCAGGCCGTGGTCTTTTCAATTGGTTTAGCGCGTCTCGGATAAATCAAGCGCTGTTGGTATTGGTTGTCATAATAGCTGTGCCACTGTTCTCTTTTGTATTGGCAAATATTGGCTTGCAACGTGTTGGCACGAATATGAATCAGAGTGAAAGTGGAGGAATTTTTAACCTGTTAGGGCATAAAATACCAAAGCATGGCAATAGCGGTACATCAATGCCAGCCGATATTGAAGCGGTGAAGGAAAAATATGCGAACTATACTGTCGCTCAGGCAGAGCGTGAAGGATACATCCTCGACAAGTTCTGTTTGGACGCTGGGAGTTTCAACCAGCCAATCGAGCGTGGCGCAATGG
>CAYJRF010000010.1:0-30685 GCA_964372935.1 uncultured Candidatus Saccharibacteria bacterium | reverse complement strand
AGGTTGCGGGGAAAATATAGCCCAGTCGCGCCAACCCGACGCGCCGAGGTAAAACGCCAGCCAAGCGGCGCCGTGAGCGGCTAGAACAGGCTCAAGGCGTGACCCGAACTCGATATGTTATTTGGCCTTTGCCCCGAGGCGCCACCGCGCCAATGGACCAAACAAGCGTTCGACCCTCAAGCGCTCCCCCGCTGCTGGCCGAGCCGTTTTCATAAACAAGATTGGCGGCAAGAGAATCGCGGATCGAGAGATTAGTGGCGGTTTTAGCGCCGTCATTTTGGTAATTGATCGTGACCGTAACGGTCTCGTCCGATTGAGGCGCGAGATTATCGGCCGACTTCTTGAGACTGATGTGAGCCGCATCGAGCCATGGTACCCTAATAATCGCCAAGCCGCCCAAGACGGGATGGTACGACCGGCCGTCGATCAGGCGAATTTTATAATTGTATTGTCCCGTCGCCACCGAACCAAATCCGATGAACCGGACGTTTTTGGGATCGGTGGCGTCAAACGCCGAAACTATGGCGTTATTGTAGCTTGAGGTGTAAAGGTAGCGCCCATGACGCTCGATCCGAGTACTTGCCCGTCCCAGAATTCGCGGGCTGAACGCCGCCACGCTCGGGCTTTCCGGGTTTCCGGCGTCATACGTCACAATACCGGTACAGGTACGCCCAAACAGATACGGCCCAGGCCCGTCAACGAGCGAAATAACCATATGTTGCAGACTGGTGCTACCGCTCGGCAGGGAGCATTCCCAAGCTAATTCGGTTGGAAGCGATTTGATATATTCGGGGTGGCGAAGATCGCGGATCGAAATGACCACAAGGTTGGTTCCGGGATCCCGCACATTCGGCGCGGTGTAGTAAACGTAGTCGCCTTTGACCACCGGATCGGACGGAGTATAACTTGGGAGCGAAGCCGGCGGGGTGTTCGAGATACCACCAATCTCTTGGGGTTGGGCTGGCGACGTCACGTCCAGAACAATAAAACCGCGTGTATTGCCGCGATCCGGCCCGCCCCCGCCGCGCGTTAGGAGGAAATAATTGCCGTATAAGGCCGCGCCGGTGATGCGGTTAATATTCGTAAGCGACGTAACCAAGCTTGGACTGGCCGGATTGGAGACGTTAAACACCAGCGTCGGCCCCGTCGTCTGAAACAGGTAAAGGTAACCACCAACCTGCGTCAACTGTTTCGGGCCGTTGGCGTAGGTATGAAAGTCAAAACTGGTCAGTCGCGGGGCGGATTCGTCGCTCACATCCCAGACGAACAAATTGCCCGGGAAATCGGCTTCATAGGCGTAGCGGCCGTTTACCCAGACGTCGTTGCCTTCGCCCGCGGTGTGGACGTGAGCGGTTTCAATGATTTTGGGGTGGCTTAGGTCGTTGAGATCGAGCGTATACTGTCCCGACGTCTGTTCGATCACAAACCCATAAGGACGATTGGCGTCGCATTCCAGGGCCGTAAACAGGCCGGAGTGAGACGGCGTTTCGCCCAGTTTTCGCGGCGAGGTCGGGTCGGAGACATCAACCGTCTGGACGAGCGAACGATAGTCGAGAAATTTATCGAAACCCTGGAACACCCCCAGACAGACCAGGCCGCTATCCTTCAAACGCAGATCGGCAATGTAACCGTTGGGACGAGTTATAGCGTCGGTGTCGTATCGTCCCAAAAGACGGGGTATTTCGCGCTGGGTGATATCGTAAATGGCAAAACCGTTTTTGTCGCTCACGTATAAGCGGTTGTCACGCACCCAGGCGGCGTCGGAAAATTCATTCGAACCGGTAATCTGATTGACAAGGCGTGGGCGATTTGGTTGGCGCGCGTCCACAACCGCCATTTCTGTTTTGGTGGGCGAAATAACATACACATATCCGTCGTCCGTCACGGCCAAACCGCCCTTGTATTTAGGCAAATCCAACCTAAGCGCCCCCACCGGCACGGTATTGGGCGGCTGGCCGCCGCTAAAAACCGCCGAGACGTCGTAGACGCGCAGGTTGCCGATATCATCGGAATTGACATTCTGGCTCAAGGTGTAGAGATAATTCCCTTGGACGGCTAAAGTGCGTACCAGCGGATCGCTGATAGTCGCAATCAACCGCGGGGGCTGGTTTTTGTCCCTAACATTCCAAATCCAAACGCTCTTGGTTTTGCTGGCGGCCACAAAGACATAATCGCCCTTAACGCGAATCGTCTGGGCCGAAAAACCGCTCAATTGAGCTTGCTTTTTTTGTGGCGCCAGCGGGTTGGTAACGTCTACGGTGATAATTGATTTTCCGCTTGACGATTCGCCGTTGGCGATATAGGTGTAGCTGCCGTCGCCATCAATATCGGTGGCATAGCCGTGAGGGTAATCGGCGGTGTTGCGTCCAATCACCGGAAAATTTGGACTGGCGACAGCCTTGGGGGTCGTGTCGTCCGCCTCGTCTGACGCTTCCGGCGCCGGCGTGTCGTAGGTGGCTTCGGGCTCTTGGGCCAAACTGGACGGCAAATGGCGATAGTTGGCGACAACAAGGAAAACCAACACCATAGCCACGAGCGATAGACCAAACATTGCCAGTAAAACGAGCCGAGTCAGGGTTGGACGAGTCATAATTATTTCCTTTCCGTCATCAAACATCAAAAAAACGGCTCTCGCCCCTCCTTGAGCAATCGCGTACGCCCGCATTGTAGATTCGTTTCCCCCCTCTGTCAACAACCCCTCGTTATTTGGTAAACTTTACCCGTTATGATAGACGATGATCTGAAATGCCAATACCGAGAATTGGCCGGACTGCGAACTAACTCCACCGATCGCGAATTTTTAGGGATGATCGAAGCCGAGATGGCGGTGGTGCGCGAACGCGCCCTGGCCTCCGACCGGGATAATATGCGGCGGGTGATCATCGAGATTCGTCCGGGTACTGGTGGCGAAGAATCGGAGTTGTTCGCGGGCGATTTGCTCCGAATGTACCTACGCTATTGCGAAAGTCGCCTCTGGCGGACCGAAACTATCGAACATAATTCGACCGATTTGGGCGGCGTTCGTTTGGCGATAGTCGAAATCCAAGGCCTCGGCGCCTACCCGAGCTTAAAATGGGAGGGCGGCGTCCACCGAGTCCAGCGGGTTCCCAGAACCGAAAAATCCGGACGAGTCCACACCTCGGCGGCGTCGGTTGTGGTTATGCCCGTTGCCGACCAAACGGACATCGTCGTCCGCCCCGAGGACATCCGCCTCGACGTCTTTAGGGCGAGCGGCAAAGGCGGCCAAGGCGTTAACACCACCGATTCGGCGGTGCGGGTTACCCATCTCCCGACCGGCCTTGTCGTGACGTGCCAGGACGAACGCTCACAGTTAAAGAACAAAGACAAGGCCTTAACCGTCCTGCGCAGCCGTCTTTGGCAAATCGAAGAAGATAACCGTCGGAAAGCCGTCGGAGACCTGCGGCGCGGCATGATTGGTTCCGGCGACCGAAGCGATAAGATTCGCACTTATAATTTCGCCCAAGATCGCGTCACCGACCACCGGCTCAATCAAACTTGGCACGCTCTCGACAGGATTATGGACGGCGACCTTGATGCGATTGTCCAGGCGCTGCGGGAGGCCGCGCTCGACGCCGAGCTAACCGATGACAATCCGCCAGTGGCTCGTTAAGGCAACCGAAGAGTTAGCTAATGTCGGCATCGTTTCCGGCCGGCTCGACGCGCGCCTGATTCTCGCTCTGGTTTTGAATTGTGATCCGCCTTGGCTTTTTGCCCACGACGAGGATATTCTTACCCAGCGTCAGTTGGGGCGTTTGGCGCAACTTTTAGCGCGACGTTTAGCTTTCGAACCGATGGCCTACATTCGCGGCTGGCGCGAGTTTTACGGCCAGACTTTTCGCACTGACCGACGAGCCCTAATCCCGCGTCCCGAGACCGAGCTGTTGGTCGAGGTCGCTTGCGATCACCTCGCCGGCCAAAACCGGCGACAGACGGTGGTAGAGGTGGGCACTGGCACTGGCGCCGTTATCATCTCGCTGGCGACGGCCCGACCCAGGCATGACTACTTCGCCACCGACATCAGCCTTCAAGCGCTCGCGCTAGCTCGGACTAATCGGCGACGGCTAAAGGCAACGACGGTGAAATTCCTTTCGGGACATCTCCTCGAGCCGTTCCGCGGCCGCCCAATTGACGTCTTGTTGGCGAATTTGCCTTACATCGCCCGGGCCGAATTGACCAAACTCGAGACAACTATCAGGGCGTGGGAGCCGACGGCGGCGTTAGACGGCGGATACGACGGCCTGGGGCTCTATCGTCAATTTTTTGCCCAAGCGGCAACCGTTATGACTTCCGGAGTAATCATCTGCGAACATGGCGACCGGCAGGGCGCGGCGATGCGGCGGCTGGCTCGGGGCATTTTTAGCCGCGCGGCGATCGAAACCCGCGCCGATTATCTCGGCTGCGACCGTCTGCTGATCGTCAGAATTTAATCGAAATAACGTTACTGTTTCAGCTCTTCCAAGGTTACCTTGATTGTGATCTCTTTCCCTTGACGCAGAACGTCGAGACTGACAGTGTCGCCGACTTTATACTTCTGCAGCAAGCTTGCCAAACCGTTGTTTTCGTTCACTTCCTGGCCGTTAACCTTGAGAATAATGTCGTTTTCCTGAATCCCGGCTCTGTCGGCCGGACCGCCGGGCACCACCGGAAGATCGCCCGGATTGGGCCCGCGATAAACCAACGCCCCGTGATCCACCGGCAACTTCGCCGACTGCGCCACCTCTTTGTTAATCAATTGATAACTTACGCCTAAGTATGGTCGAACAATTTTTCCCGAGCTTTGAACTGAATCAAGGGCCGTCTTGACGGAATCGATGTTGATGGCAAAACCAATCCCTTCGGCTCCGCCGGCAATGGCGGTATTAATCCCCACGACTTGGCCGGATAGATTGACGAGCGGACCGCCGGAATTGCCCGGGTTGATCGCGGCATCGGTTTGAATCAGCCCGTCAAGCGACTGATCTCCCGTGGCAATCCGCCGCTCTTTGGCTGAAACCACCCCGACCGTCACAGTATTTTGAAATTCGCCCAAGGCGTTGCCGATAGCGATCACCCATTGACCAATCTGGAGGGCGTTGGAATCTCCCAACTCAACTGGCTTCAAACCCTTGGCGGCAACTCTCAACACCGCCAGATCGTTGAACGGATCGCGCGACACTACCTTGGCTTCGTAACTACTGCCGTCAGCCGTCAGCACAGTGTACTGGGTCGTGTCGTTCGCCACGACGTGCTTGTTGGTGACAATCAGGCCATCGGACGTTAACACAAAGCCCGTGCTGCCGCCCTTTTGCTGATACCTCTGGCCAGTAAAGTAGTCTTGAATGCTACTGCTGGTAGTAATACTGACAACCGACGGACTGACTTTCTTTACGGCGTCGATGACGGCGGAACTTTCTTCGAGGACAATGCGATTGTTTTTGACCGCCGGCGTGGCGAGCAAACCCGTCGTCCCGCCCTGACTATTAGAATTTACGACGCCGAGAGCAACCAGGACCATCGCTCCGCCGGCAAAGCCGGCGATCAATCCGGCTCCGAGAGCAAGCGAGACAATTTTTTGTCGCTCAAAACTAGGGCTCATTACGACACCTCCTCGAGATTACGATTAGCCGTCGCCGCGACCGTTCGGCAAGACGCACCATGAATTTTCGTCGAACTTTGAGTTGGGAATAACGTGTACCGCGCCATCGGCGGCCAGAATCCGCACCCGCCGTCCGTCAAGCGAGCTCACTTGGCCCTCAACATCAGCGATTCTGATGCGTTGGCCGATCTTAAAGTCACGATTCCGCGCCAGCGACAATCCAGCCGAAATGTCGGCCACGACTTTATTGGCTCCGGTGGCTACGCCCAAAATGATCACGGCCACCGAGCCGGAGATGGCAATCGCCACTTGGTTCAGGCCTAAGCCCTGAAAGACCAGCGCCGCCACTCCGATCCACAACAGTATCCCCACCACCGTCATGATCACTTCCTGAAGAACCTTGGTCACCCGAGCCGCCGCCAGAGCCGACCGAGCCGCCGCTTGAATAACGCGCACGGCGACATATCCCACCAAAAAAACCGCCACGGCAGTCGGCAGCCGCCACAAAAAAATCATCTCGATTGATGCGGCTAGCGACTCCAGCAAGTTAGACATTCCACCTTGCTTTCTACTATGCCACAACTATTAGCCCAAAACCAAGCCGCCCGATGATCCAGACCCAGGCCTAACGCCTTGTACCCGGCGATGGCAGTCGGTTGGCCGCCGTTATTTCGCTCAACTCAACCGCTAGTGCCAAACGGCGCACGATTTCGGCCAGCGCCAGACTGTCGAGGGCAAACACTTCCCCAACGTTGGCCGACATCTTTGAGGCGCCTGATTCCGTGGTAACGAGAATCAACGGCGTGTAGCGCGTTTTGCCTTGAGCCCGCAACCAGCGCGCCAGCCGCGCGACGCCTCGCGGCGCCCAACCGTCGGACACCAAAACCGCTTGGGGCCTTTGACGCCTAAGCCAGCGGTAGACGCCCGAGTCCGGCGCCAGAAACGCCACGGTGTAGCCTTCCCGCTCCAGTCGCGCCGTCATGACTTCCAACGAACGCTCCCGTCGACCAATCACCAGAACAGTCCCTCTAATCATCAGACTTCCCCGTCGGGGTTAGTTTGAGCTGAAAAGCGACCTCGCGGGTAATCGCCTCGCCGTCACCGCGTCCATGGGCAACGCGGCGGACTTGGCCGACAAAAAATCCCAACAGTTTTGTTTCGCCGCGGCGATAGCGCGCCACTTCCGCCGGATATTGACCAAGCACTTCGGCGACAGTCGCGGAAATATCGCCGACTGCCGTCTCGCTGGTGGCGCGGTTAATTTCGTCCAACAAACTCCCGGGCGCCGCCAGCAGGATAGCGCTTTTGAAGACCGCCGGGCTGACATTTCCTTCGGTCAAACGGTCTAAGGCGCTGGCGACTTCGTTTGGTTCCAAGATCATTATCCGAGGTTCTTGATTAAGCCACTGAATCGCCAAACCAGTGGCGTTAGGCGACAAATCGGCGCGTTGGAGGCGTTTTAGATAGTCCAAACGACGCTGATCTCGCGAAATAGTATGAACTTGCGACGGCGCGGCTCCGGCCGCGACCAAATCGCCAAAAAGGTCGTCGCGTCGCGACAAATACGACCCCGACACCGTCGGCGCCAGTAATCGCCCCAAATCCGGCTCGGGAAAATAGCGGTAATCGTCGGCGGTTTCTTTGGAGCGCATAACGTATGACGCTCCAGTAGTCTCGTTCCAGCCGCGTGTTTCCTGACGCACCTTCGCGCCACTCGCCAACAGTCGGCCCTGACGTTCGATCTCCGAGCCGATCGCTCGCTCCAGCGAACGAAACGAATTAAGATTTTTTATTTCCACTTTCGTGCCGCCAAGGCGACGCGCTAAGTCAGCCGCCCAAGCCGCTGGAATAACCGATATGTTGGCCTCGCAACGCATTTGGCCTTTCTCCATGCTGGCCTCGGCCACCCCCAAATCGCGCAAATGAAGCTGGTACTCTTGGGCGAATTGTCGCGCCGCAGGCGCGTCGTTGATTTCCGGCTCCGTCACCAACTCCAGGAGCGGCAGACCGGAACGGTTGTAATCAATCAGGGAGTAGTCGGCGTCGACGGGGTGAATCAACTTACCGGTATCCTCTTCGAGATGGAGCCGAGTCAACGGGACGGTATGGCGCGCGCCCGTGTCATCGCGCCATATTAACCGACCGCCTCGGCAAAGCGGCGCGTCGTACTGACTGATTTGATAGCCCTTGGGCAAATCGGGATAAAAATAGTTCTTGCGGTCCCATTTTGTGACCTCGGCAAGCTGACAACCCAACGACTGCCCCAACTTAACCGTCATCTCGACGGCGGCGCGATTGAGCACCGGCAGGGCCCCGGGAAGACCGAGACAGACCGGGCAGATCGCCCGATTGGGCGGCGTACCCAGGGTGCCGGCAACATTGGGACAGCGACAAAAAAGCTTTGAGCGAGTGTTCAAGACGGCGTGGATTTCCAACCCGATAATCGGCTGATATGTCGTCATTTGTCGCTCCGCCGTCTAGCGCAAAACTCCCAAATCGCGCAAGGCGTTTTCGTAGCTTTGAATCGCCTCTTTGGCTTGAAGCGCCATGACTTCGCCGCCAACCTCGTGGACTAAGACATTGCGCAGTTTGTGAGCTTGCCACAATTGGGCGTAAACCGAGGGCGTCATGGTGGAGCGCGCCGATGACAGTCGTTCCGCCATGGTTTCGCCGGCGTAGCCCTGCCGACGCAATACATAGTCGAGCAGTTTATCGGCCGAGACCACAGCGCTGCCAAAATGGGTTGTGCCGCCCAGACCAACCAGCGTCTGAACGTCGGCCCAGCGCTTTGCCACGTCTTGGGCGTCCACGGCACTGGCCCGTCGGCGCATTCCGGTCGGGCGTCGCCAAGCTCGAAACGGCCAGGACGCTACCGCCCAAATCCCGCGCATTATCCCGAAAACGACCTTAAACTCGAGAGAGTCGCCCGATGTCGCCGTCTTTTTATAATGGTGTGTCGGCATGGCTGACAGTTACGGTTGCGTCGTAACCGACAACATTTTCACCGCTTCGAGCGGTTTGTCGTTGGCGTCGCGCGGCACGCCCGAGATCGCCCGAGCGACATCTAAGCCGGTTGTCACTTGGCCAAAAACCGTATGCCGGCCGTCCAGTGCCGGTTGGGCCGATTCGGTAACGATAAAGAACTGCGACGTGTTGGTGTTTGGACCGCGGTTGGCCATGGCTACGCTCCCGACGACGATTTTATGTTGATTAATCTCATCGGGAAACTCGCCCCCAAAAACACTCTCTCCGCCCGTGCCGGTGCCGGAAGGATCGCCGGTTTGAATCATAAAGCCGGGAATAACACGATGAAAAATTAGTCCGTTATAGTACTCGCGCCCCGCCAAGTCGCGAAAATTCTCCACTGTTTTGGGGGCGTCTTTAGGAAACAGGTTAATGGCTATCGTCCCTCGATCGGTCGTGATGGTCGCTTGAGTCGGCAGATCGGCGACATTATCCTTCTGGGGCTGACTGGGCGGTGTAAAATATTTCGCCCCAACAATAACCAGGGCGGTCAGAACCACGAGCCCCAAAAACTGTCCGACGGGTGGACGGGTCAAATCGCCTCCGTCATTTCCAGCTGTCGGCCAAGATCAAACAACCACGGCTCGCTCCAGCGCGGACCGATTAGCTGTAAGCCAACGGCCAAATGGTCGCGCCCCGACGGCCGAGCCACCGGCACCGACAGAGCGGGCAAACCGGCCAAGTTAACCGGAATCGTATAAACGTCGGAGAGGTACATCGCCAGGGGATCGTGATTTTTTTCTCCCAAGGCGAAAGGCAAGGTCGGCGACACCGGCCCGATGAGGACGTCAACCGAACCAAACGCCGCATCAATTTTTTCCGTTATCGCCTGACGCGCGGCTTGGGCTCGGCGATAGTATTTATCGCTATAACCGGCCGAAAGAGCGTAGGTGCCGAGCATAATCCGCCGTTTGACTTCGTCGCCAAAGCCGTCGGACCGCGCGGCGACAATATCTCGTCGGCGCAGGCCAAAACGGACGCCGTCATATCGGGCCAGATTGGCGCTGACTTCGGCCGACATGATGATGTAGTAAACCGCGAGTGATTTTTCGAGCAACGGGATGTCGATGTCGCGCCGCACCGCGTGGCCGGCGGATTCAAGTCGCTCCAAAGACGCCGCCAGAGCCACGGCAATTTCCGGCGCCAATCCTGGCCCGTTAAATTGCTTCGGCAGGCCAACGCGATAACGTTTGATTGGTCGGCGAAACGGTTGGTCTTCGGCCGTGCTATCGCGACGGTCAAAACCGCTAATGTGGCGGAAGCCAATTTCGACACCGGCGACAGTTTTAGCCAAAGGACCGATTTGATCCAGCGACGATGCCATCGCCAGCAGACCATAACGGCTGACTGCGCCGTAGGTTGGTTTTAGACCAACAACGCCGCAGTATGCCGCCGGTTGACGGATCGAACCGCCAGTGTCGCTGCCCAATGTCAGCGGCGCCATATCCGCGGCCACCGCCGCGGCCGCGCCACTGCTCGATCCACCGGGAACGCGGGTCGGGTCGAGAGGGTTTTTTGTCGCCCCAAAAGCGCTGTTTTCGCCGCTCGAACCCATCGCGAACTCGTCCATATTCAAACTGCCCAAAATGATCGCCCCAGCTTCTTTTAATTTCCCCACGACCGTGGCGTCGTAAGGCGCCACGTAGTCGGCTAGCATGCGACTGCCGGCGGTAACAAGGTGCTCACCGTAAGAAATATTATCTTTAATCGCCACCGGCAAACCGTCAATTTCGCTCAAGGCTTGGCCGTTGGCGCGACGCTCGTCGCTGGCGTCGGCTTGGGCGAGGGCTTCCTCGTCATAAAGACGGAGAAAAATATTAAGCTCGCGGTTGCGACTGGCAATGTTGCGCTGAAACTTTTCCACCAGTTCGCAGCTTGTTATTCGGCCGGCAGATAAGTCAGCGACGAGCGACTCCACCGACAAAATTTCGGTCTTTGTCATGACACGAGCTTTTTGTCCAAAACCGCCGGTACTTTGACGTAGCCGTTATCGAGCTCGACGGCGTTGGCGAGCAGACGCTCGGGATTGGACGACGGTAAGGCAACGTCGTCGTCCAGTCGGAGCGATGTTTTCGGCGCCGACAACCCAGCCAATCTGCCCGAGGGCAAGTTGGCGACGTGGGTCAATATCTGGTTCAACTGATGGCCGAACCGTTTAACATCGCTGTCGGACAACGACAAGCGGCTCAATTCGGCAATATGGCGGACAGTAGTTTCGTCAATCGTCTCCACGCCTCCCAGAATACCCAATCGACCTGAAATAGGCAAGAAACGACCTTGGTGGGCGCCCAAGCATTGAGACTAGATCATCGTTCTCAAAATCCTGATCCGTTCGGCCGCCGGCGGGTGAGTCGAAAAAAGGCCGTTGACGGCGCCGGCATAATTCTTCAGGGGATTCTCGAAATAGAGATGGGCTGTGGCCTTATTTGCTACCTCGAGTGGTTCTCGATCGGCGGCGATTTTTTCGAGGGCGCGCGCCAAACCTTCGGGGTAGCGCGTCAACAGGGCGCCGCTGGCGTCGGCCAGAAACTCGCGTTTACGAGAGATAGCCAACTGGATCATCGTCGCCGCCAAGGGCGCCAAAAGAGCCAGGATCAGCCCAATTATTAGGAGTATGGCGTTGCCCCCGCCCTCGCTATTGCTTCGCCGCCGTCCGGAACCCCACCACATCATCCGCAAAAACCAGTCCGATGCCAGCGCTACCACACCCACCAGCACTACTACCAAGGTGCTCAAGCGAATATCGTAATTCGTCACATGACTGATCTCATGGGCCATCACCCCCTCGAGCTCGGGTTTGTCGAGCTTTTCGAGGAGACCGCGCGTTACCGCCAAGCTGGCATGAGCTGGATCGCGCCCGGTGGCAAAAGCGTTCGGAGCGGTATCGTCAATCAAATATAACCGAGGCATCGGGATTCCGGCGGCAATCGCCAAATTCTCGGCCACCCGAAACAGGTCTTTGGCGTCGTTGCGTTTAAGCTCTTTGGCCCCGGAAACCATCAGGGCTATCCGATCGGCGAAGTAGTAGCTTGCCCAGGCCTGAACCATACTCACCGCCACCACTACATAAAGGATCGCCGAATTGTCATATATTTGAGCGAAAAGCCAACCGATGCCGATAACGAAAACCAGAAAAAGACCGATTAAAACGGCGGACCTGGTCTTATTGGCCGAGATTTGCTTGTACATAACAACCGTCTCCCTTACTCCCTTTTACACCAGTTCCAACGGACGCGAAAGAGGGACGATTATCAATCTAAGGCGATTTTTCCTCTTCAAAGCTAACCTTGGGAGCGGAACGTTCGTTGGCCGCAGCCTCGAATAAAGTTTTGGCGGTGAATCGAAATATCTGGCCGATGACATTGGTGGGAAATGAATCAAGGGCGATGTTGTAATCACGAACGTTACCGTTATAGAATCGGCGCGCCGCCTCGATTTTATCCTCGGTGTCGGTTAGCTCGCTCTGCAGTTCCTTAAAATTATCGCTCGCCTTCAGATCGGGGTAGTTTTCAGATACGGCAAAGAGAGTCTTCAGGGCGTCAGATATCATATTCTCGGCTTGACCGATATCGCTCGGCCCCTTGGCCGAAAGCGCGCGCTCCCGCGCCGCGGCGACATTTTCGAATATGCCTTTCTCGTGCTTGGCATACGCCTTGACCGTCTCGATCAAATTGGGGATCAGGTCGTGGCGACGCTTTAATTGAACGTCAATATCCGACCACGCCTCTTCAGACCGAAGCTTGTTCTTGACCAAACCATTGTAGGCGCCAACGACCCAAAGAAGTACCAGCCCGAGAACTATCAAGCCATAGATGGCCGCCATCACAGATTCGCTTTCGGGGTCGCGGTAATGGGCGTCGCGGCAGCGGTGGGCAAGGGGCTTGAAACGGCGGGAACGCTCAATGGGGCGGTCGTTGCGCTGGCGGCTGGCCCTTCGGCGGGCGACGCGCTGATGGCGGAAGCGTCACCGGTTTCCGCGCCGGAGCTAGTCTCGTTGTTGGGCGGCCGAATGCCTGGAATCGCCGGACCAACGCCCATGTATGAAGCCACTAACACTCCCACGACACCCAGACCCAGCAGGGCAAAAATAATCGCCACGACCAAGCCGGCTTTAGAGGAATGTTCCGGAGCGTCAACATGACCGGAACCGGCCGGCGGCGCCCCGCTTCCGGAGACAAACGAGTTATTCAAAGGCGACGGCGCGCCCGCTGGCGGAATGCCGGCGGCTGGCTGGACCAACGGCTGGTTCAACGCCGGGACACCCAAGGCTCCGGAAGTCAGCGGCGATCCCAGGGGCGGCGGCTGAAAACCAGCCAGGGGCGGGGGGGTAATACCACCGAGATTATTGCCGCCACCGGCAAACGAACCAGCGGCAGGCGGCGGACTGTTAGGCGGCAGCGGCCCGCCGGCCGATGGATTCATCATCGGGCTGGGCGGAGGTACGCTCAAAGGAACGGAGACAGTTGGCGACTCCATCGGCGGAGACGGATGGGGCACGAACTCAACCACCGGCCCCGGAGGCGTCGGCACGGGCGGGGCGTTCAAACCGGTTGGCGGCGCGACTGGCGGCGGTGGCGGCACCGGCATTGGCACCGAAGCGCTCGGCGACGGCCGCGAGCCGTCTAGCGGCGGCGGTGACATCCCCGACGGCACACCACCGGCCGAAGGTAATGGCGGCGGTGGCGACGGCGGCAACGGCGGCAACGGATTAGTAATATTATCCATGTTCTCCCTCCTGATAATCAAACTTAACAGCAAAGTAAGACTAAACCCAATCTGTCTCTAGATTAGCCCATCCGCGAGATAAAATGCAAGAGGCGCCACTTCCCCGCCAACTGTCATCCGCTCGACCGAGCCGACAATAGCTCGAGAGCTTTCATTAGTTGGGGGTCGCCGTCGGCCGGGACGATGCCATCGGTCAGTTTTACTTCAATGTCGGGTTTGATGCCGACTTTGTTAATCTCGTGATGATCGGGCGTCAACCATTCGGCAATCGTCAACCTAATAGCCGAGCCATCGCTTAATGTCTCGACCGCCTGAACCGAGCCTTTGCCAAACGTCGTTTCGCCGATAATTTTAGCTCGGGCGTGATCTTGGAGCGCGCCGGCAAAAATTTCGCTCGCCGAGGCCGAACCCTTATTGACCAACACCGCCAGAGGCAGAGTAACTCGCTTGGTCACGGCTGACGTTTTGATTTCTTGATTCTGTTGCCGTTTGTCGCGCTCAATCAGCACCACCCCCGGGTCAATAAAGCGGCTGGTAATGTCCACGGCAACATTGAGCAATCCGCCGGGGTTGTTGCGCACGTCCAAAACCAAACCGGTAACCTTGTCGCTCTCGGCCTGTCGCAGTTGTTTGTCGAGCAAAGCGGTCGTGTTGGCGTTGAACTGATTGATTTTGACGATGCCGACAGCGTCTTGTTGGCGATAGGTGACGCTTTTAATTTCGACTCGGTCGCGAACAATCGAGATATCGCGCAGTTTGCCATCGCGCGCTACCGTCAACTTGACCGTTGTCCCCTTATCCCCTCGAATCTTGTTGACGGCGTCGTCAACCACCGTTGGGGCGTCTTGGTCGTCAATTTTTACGACGATATCGCCCGCCTGAAGTCCCGCGAGATACGCCGGCGAAGCGTCCAGCGGCGCTACCACCGTGATATAACCGTCTTTTTGAATCAACTCCGCCCCAATGCCCTCGAAATTACCGCTAATGTCTTCGGCGAACCGCACATTTTCCGACGGCTTCATATAGACACTAAACGGGTCGCCGGTTCCCGACACCATGCCGGCGATGGCCCCATACAACCGCTCGAGATTGTCGGGAGTCTTGACGTAATTCTGGTCGACTTTATCCCAAGCTTCCCAGAAGAGACCAAAATCAACCGCCGCCGGCCGGCCGGTATCTTTTTCGATGACCGGCAAGAGCTCGACGGAGCCGCGGCGCGCCACCCAACCCTGGCGTCCGGCCAGATAACCGCCGGCAAACATGATAATTAATGCCAGACCGAAAGATAGTTTTTGGCTCAATCGAGGCCTCCACCGAGTCACATCCCTCCCCGCAAAAAATTTAATTATTCAATCACCCCGCCGCCAACAACGCGCGTCCCAACGTACAGCACCACCGACTGTCCGGGCGTTACCGCCCGTTGCGGCTCGTCAAACTCGAGAGCGATGCTGTCGCCATTATTGGCCAGCATAACACAGGCCGCGTCCGATTGACCATATCGAATTTTCGCCTTCAGCGGACGGCCGATCGGCGGCGGCGGGGACAGCCAGCTTACTTGATTGGCTGTCAATTGACGGCGGTACAACGACGCTTCCTCCCCCACGACAACGCGATTGGCCGCCACATCGGTCGCCAGCACGTAAAGCGTTGGCCGATGCCCCATATCGGGCCAAGAGATGTCGCCAATACCGGCTCGCTGACCGAGGGTGTAAAAAATCGCTCCTCGATGTCGACCGATCACCTCTCCGGCCTCATTAACAACCGGGCCGTCGCGACCCGAAAGCCGTCGGGCAAGAAAGTCGCCCACGTCGGCCGGACCGACAAAACAAATTCCCTGACTGTCTTTTTTGTTCGCCGTGATCAAGCCCCGTTGCTTGGCCATGAGACGAACTTGAGTTTTATTCAAGCCGCCCAGGGGGAAAATTACCCGCGGCAAGACCTCGGGGCGAATAGCCCATAAGAAATACGACTGATCTTTTTTCGCGTCGCTCCCTTTGTGTAATTTTCCTCGGGTAATTCGGGCGTAGTGGCCGGTAGCGATCATCTCGGCTCCAAGCGCCTGGGCGTAACGCCAAAAGGCGTCAAACTTGATGTGCTGGTTGCATAAAATATCGGGGTTGGGCGTTCGGCCGCGGGCGTATTCGGCCAAAAATGGCTCCAGAACGCGCGCCTTGTATTCCGCTTCAAAATTGACGGTGTAAAACGGGATATCGAGTTGACTGGCCACCATACGAGCATCGAGTTGATCCCGCAACCATGGACAGTCCTCGACCCCCAAAATCGGCTCGGACCAGTTTTTCATGTAAACACCAATAACAAAAAATCCCTTCTCTTTGAGAACAGCGGCCGCGAGCGACGAATCTACGCCGCCGCTTAGCCCGACGACGATTTTAGACCGGCGGCGCGACAACAACATAACGGATTGAGTCTAGCCTGTTTATGTCTCTTATTCAACTCCTCGGTGTCGGGTTTGCCGAGGTTAAAGGAGATTTGCTAATCCAAAAATTCCGCCACGCGGCGGAACCTTTGGGTGAATTGACAAACTTAGATAATCCGACCGGCGCCGGCGTAACCAAGATAACGCGAGAGCGTTGAGACATCATCCGTCCTGACGCCCCTCTGGGGCGTTGAGGCGTGAACAACCTGACCGGCGCCAACGTAAAGCGCCACGTGACCGACCCGACCGCGACCGAAGAAAACCAAGTCTCCGGGACGGAGATCGTCAATCTTGGCCACCGACCGATACATTGCCAACGACGAACGAGGCAGATTTCCGGCCTTGTCGCCAAAGGCGTAAAGGATTAAGCCAGAGCAATCAAAGCCGGTTTTGGGACTCTTGCCACCGAACCGATAACGCGCCCCAACCACACCCCTAGCCCTCTCGACAACGCTTTCCCTGTCACCGTCGTTCGTCTCGTTCGCGACGGCCAAACCCTCTGAAGCCGGCCGCGGCTGGGAACGCGCCGCGGCTGATGTCTGACCCGAATCGTCGGATATCGTCTTTACTCTAACCCCTTTGGTCGTACTGACGCGAGCAACTCGTTTCGGAGTCTCGGCGAAAACCGGCTCAACCGGCCACACCGCGCTCGCCAACAGCGTCAAAGCAATCAGCACGCCTGCCGGTACGCCATGGTAGTTCGTGCCCAAAATAGGCACCTCCATTGTGCCCCGCCAGCGGTAATTCACTCGACCAATCACACCCGGTTCGACTAAGACGAGAAAGACGTACCCTTCCCAACAGCCTGAATTACCGAGGCCGACTATTCCCGCCTTGAAGCGAGATGTCGGCCAAAGAGTCTGATTTCAAGGAGCACGTCTGCCACCGTACCAAGACCTCATCGGCTTGTCAATCCAGCAAGCCGCCAGTCTAAAGGGAGGGACTAATTTTCACTTATTGGCAAAAATTGCGTTGTCGATTTGGTTCGGCGTATGCTACGGATATGACTTCGACGGATTGGATCATTTTGGGAGTGATTTGCGTCGGCCTGTTTCAAGGGTTTTGGCTGGGATTTTTGGCCGTATTGGTCCAAACGGTTAGTCTGCTCCTCGCGGTTGGGGTAGCGTTTTGGACCGTCCCGTTTACCGGAAATTGGCTCGAATCCAATCTACGCCTGCCTCTGTCCTATGCTCGGTCACTGGGATTGGTAGCCGTCTTCTTTCTGGCCGCCTTTCTCTTTCAATTGGTCGGTACCGCGCTACGCCGGATATTTGCCTCGGCGCTCGACGCCAACCCTTTTAATCGGATCGCCGGCGCTATCGTCGGCGCGGTGCGTCAAATCATTCTTACGAGTGTTTTCTTGGCTCTTATTGTCGCTCTGCCCACGCCGCCAGCGATAAAAAACGCGCTGAGCAAATCAAAACTGGGCGCGCCGTTGCTCAACCTGGCAATCGATGTTGAGCAAGCGACGCGACGCGTCATTAAATTAGACAGTCTGAATTCCATCGCCTACCGGATCGCCGAAAACGATTCGGTCAACCTCACTAACTCGCTTAATTTCAACTTTTCCGACCCGAGCCCGGACCCAACAAGCGAAGCGGTGATGCTGGAGCTTCTCAACGCCGCGCGGCGGGTCAAAGGCCAACAACCTCTGCGCGGGCACGATGGCCTGCGCGACATTGCCCGCGCCCACGCCAAAGACATGCTTCAGCGAGGCTATTTTTCTCATTTATCGCCCTTGGGCAAAAACGCTATGGATCGAGCCCTCGACCAGAATATCTCGGCCCTTGTTGTGGGCGAGAACCTGGCGGCGGCCCCGACGGTTAGCTTAGCCCAAGGCGGGCTGATGGCGTCGGAAGGCCATCGAAAAAATATTTTGAGCGATGATTACAATTACGTCGGAATCGGCGTCATGGATGCCAGCTTTCATGGGAAAATTTTTGTCCAGATGTTCGCCAAAATCCCCTAGCTTGGGCCTAATATATCCGCCAGAGCCGCCACCAACTGGTTGAGCTCCGCCTCGGTCGTGAATCGCCCGTAGCTAACGCGCGCCCCGCCAAAGGCGGCGTTAACATCGTAGCCCAACGCCAGCAGAGTCGCCGACGGCAACCGAGCGCCACTGCTGCAAGCCGAGCCGCTCGAGACCGCGAATCCTCGCAAATCGAGCTTTGCCACAATGTGTTCATCCACGACCTCGGTCAACCAAAGATACGTAATGTGGGGACTACGCGCGCTTGGCCGACCCAGAACCGACACGTTCGGCAAGGCCGTGATCAGAGCGGCGTCCAAGCGCCCCTGAAGCTGACGGACGTGAGCAGTCAGATCGTCTCGATGGGCGTCATGCCATTCGACAACTTGTGCCAGCGTCAGCGCCCCGAGAACGTTTTCCGTGCCGGCGCGATAACCCCACTCTTGACTGCCCCCGCGCAGCCACGGCGACAAGGGTGTGGCCTTTTTAACAATCAAGGCGCCAACCCCACCAAGAGCGCCGTATTTATGACCCGAGATCGTCATCAGATCAGCTCGGGTGTGACCAATATGCGTGTTGCAGTAGGGAAACGCTTGGGTAGCGTCAACGTGAAACACCGGGTAGCCCTTGCCGGCGCGGCGCGGCGATTCCAGTCCTCGGCCAATTTCGTCCACTGGTTGAATCGTTCCGATTTCGTTGTTGACGTACACGCAACCGATCAAGGCGGTATCGGGTCGAAGGGCTGAAAGGATCGCCTCGCTCGCCACCACGCCGTCGGGACTGGCCGGAACAACGGTAATGTCGGCCGAAACGTCCCGCGCCGTCTGGTACCACGATGGATGTTCCATCGCCGACAGGATGACGTGCGGCCGGGTTTTCCGATCTCGCCGCCATGCCCCCAGCACGCCGCGCAACGCCAAGACATTGCTTTCGGTGGCGCCCGATGTCAGAACGACTTCTGTCGCATCAACCCCAAAGGCCGCCCCCACCGTCGTATGGACGCGATCAAGTAAGTCGCGAACTTTCCGTCCTTCGGTATGCAAACTGGACGGATTGCCCCAGATCGGCGACCGACCAAACTTAGCGACGATCTCCGCCACCTCGGGCGACAGCGGCGCGCTGGCGGCGTAATCCAAATAAATTCTGTTCACTCCAACATTATACCCCGATATACGCCCTCGCGATTCACGGCCGTCCCCTAACCCTCACTCAAATCCGCCCAAGAAGTCCCGCGAAACAGCCGACGGGCGGCCAGATCGGTTTGTTTCGCCACCTCCGACGGAGTTGTTCTCTTTAAGAAAGCGACGAACGCGGCGATTTTCCCCACAACGGCTGGCTCGGTCGGTCGACGAGTTGTAATGTCGGCCCGATGGTCCACCGCCCAAAGCCGCTCGAATTCTTGGGCAAAGATGTTTTGACTGGCGACCTTCGGCCAAGGCAGCCACGGCCCGTCGGTTTCCAGAAGCAAATCCTCGAGCGGCCATTTTTTAATTACCTCGACACTCGATTCCATCCCGCGGCGCGCCAAGAGAGCGGTCACCGAAAGGCAGAGACCTAAATCGGCCATCGCGTCGGCTTGTCGGGGTCCGCCGCTAAAACAATGGATTACGGCTTTCCGGCGTAAATGAGGGTACTCGGACAATATCGGCCGCGTCTTGTCCCATGTGCCTCGAATGTGGATGACTGTTGGCTTGTCGACTCGGCCAGCAAGCTCTAAAAAATACCGTAAGCGGGTTGCTTGGGCCGACCACTCGCCGGCAGAGACATCGGTGCCAACCTCGCCAATTAGCTCAATGTCCGAATGGACAACAAGGTCATCAAAAAGTTCCAGCGGTTCCGGGCCGCTCAAGGGATGAAGACCGGCGCCGGCGATAACCGACGGGTACGTTTGAGCTAGTTTTAACGCTTGTCGCGTCGAAAATAAATCGAGGGCCGGACAAACGAACCGCTCTACGCCCACGGCGGCGGCCCGAGCCAACACGCCGTCAACGCCTCCGGCCGCGGTCATAAAATCGCCATGAAACAAGTGGACGTGGGTGTCGGTCAATACAGTATGTATTATTTACGGTTGATGATACTTTTATGTCGGACGCAACACAAGGGTAGCGTAAACAATCGCCGCCGCGATGATCGCCGCGGCGATTAGTACTTTCAATTTCATTCGTTCGTGAATGATCGTGGCCGAAGCAAGATATATCGCCATGGGCGCCGCCACCGTCACCAAGGCGGTGTACGGGATGCCAAAGGTTCGGTAGCCGTAGTATTTGAAAATCATGAACATCGCCCCCAAAAAACCGGATAGGCTGATGATACGGAGATGTCCGCGGTTAATCTGCCGCGTCTGCGGCTGAAAATAAGCAAAGAAGAACGCGAAGAGAACCAACGTGCGCACCGCGTACAAGCTAACCGGCGAGAACACCCTGCCGCGCAATAATTCCGTCACGATGATTTCTTCGATCGCCATGATGACGACGGCGATCATTAAATTAAGGCTGTAATGGTTGATGGTAAAATGACGCTTTTCCCAGTGGCTCCAGACTAAGGCTCCGGTGGCAATCAAAGCCGCCACCCCAACACGGACGTCCCATGTTTCGGGAAAAAACAGCCACGAAAGCGCCACCGTTATCAGCGGCGCCATCATGACAATTGACTCAAATTCGTACAATTCTTCTTTGCGCAAACTTTCGTAGTAGAAAATATTCCACACGATTGCCATGACAATCATCACCAGAAACAGAAACAAAAACAGCGGCTCCGGCAAAAGCGACCAGTCAACGTGGCCCAAAAACGGTGTCGCGATCGCCGAAAAAAACGCCAAGTACAAAAACAAGAACGGAATATAGGTCCGAAGGGGAATGCGACGGCGAGAAAGGGCGATTTTATCTATCACCGTGGCGCCAGCGTACGATAGCGCCGCCAGAAAAGGGACAATCACAAGTATTCCTCCAAGAGGGGTTAATCGCGCTCGGCGTCCGGCGGGAGCAGGGCCGGAAAGAGCTGGAACTTGGCGCGCGACGATCGAGACGCTTTTAGCGTATCATAATCCTGACCTGCCGCGGAAGTCTCGAACATCGCGGCGATTTTCTGCCCCGCCTGGGGCATGAACGGCGTCAACAACCGACCAACGACGGCGCAATCGGCCGCCAAAGTTGCCAGCACTACGCCAAGACGCTCGACCGCTCCGTCCTTGGCCAACTGCCATGGTTTCGTGGCGTCAATATAGACGTTCAGCTTGGAGACGTGCCGGCTGATCAATCCCAAAGCGCCGGCTAACTGACAATCTTCCAGCCGTCGGGCGACGTCGTTTTTAAGTAAAGTAACTTTTAGGTCGTCGGCGGCGACGTTTGGAACGTTGCCGGAGCGGTAAAGCTCGATCATCTGGGTAATTCGGCTCACCAGATTCCCCAGATTATGCGCCAACTCGGCGTTATAAATGGCGTCCAGGCGAGAAAACGACACATCGCCATCGGCGCCAAACGGCACGGCCGCCAGCAAGACATAACGCGCGCCGTCCACCCCGTAACGCTCAACCAGAGCGCGCGGCGACACCACGTTGCCTCGGCTTTTCGACATTTTCTCGCCGTTGACGGTAAAAAAACCGTGAACCGCCAGCCGTTGCGGCCGAGGCAAATCAGCCGCCAGCAACAGGGCTGGCCAAACAAGGGCGTGAAATCGCAAAATATCTTTGCCAATGAGTTGAAGCGCGGGGGGAAACACCGGTTTTTTCCCCGAATCGAAGATCGGACCAGCGCTCTGGGCTGCCGAATAGTAATTGATCAGGGCGTCAATCCAGACATAGACGGTCTGATCGCCGTCCCACGGGAGCGGTATGCCCCACGAGACGCGCTGACGGCTGATGGCAATGTCGCGCAAGCCCGCGCCTTCCAAGAGGCCCAGCGCTTCCCGTTTGCGACTCGGCGGACTAATGGCCAAGACATCGCCGTCAATTAGCTCGCGCAGTTTTTCTTGGTACATAGACAATTTGAATAGGTAGGCGTCTTCCGCCACCTCGGTCAGCGGGGCGCCGTGGATCGGACACTTGTTGTCCGGCCCGATTTGGAGTTCGGTTTTGAACTCTTCGCAGCCGTCGCAATACATCCCGCGGTATTTCCCGCGGTAGATTGCCCCCCGATCGTATAGCCGCTCTAAAAATTCCCGTACCACGGTCACGTGTCGGGGATCGGTGGTGCGAATAAACCCGTCGGGCCGAATATTGAGACGCCGCCACTCGGCTACAAACGTTGCCGATATTCGATCGGCCAACTCTCGCGGTTGAACGCCTGCCGCCGTCGCCGCTTGAGCGATCTTATCGCCATGTTCGTCCGTACCGGTCAGAAAAAAAACCGCCTCGCCTAAGGTGCGCCGCCAGCGGGCCAGAACGTCGGCGGCAAGGGTGGTGTAGGCCGATCCGATGTGCGGTTCGGCATTGGCGTAATAAATCGGCGTCGTAATATAGTAGCTCATCGGTAGAATTATACTCTCTGCTTCCTGACAAAAAAATGCCGAGGTCCGCCGACCTCGGCCAAGCACAGGGGTTGTTCAAGTACCCTGTCATTAGTCTAGCACCCAACCGCGGCGATTGTCAACAAACAACGACTGTGTACTCCCCCTTCTGCGGCAGGGTGGCAATGAGGGCGGCGTTAAGGTTGCCGCGATAAATCGTTTCGAAATGTTTCGTTAATTCGCGGCCAATGACAAGGTAAAACGGCCGAGGGGCGGCGAGAAATTCTCCCAGAGTGCGCTGAATCCGCCGCGGCGATTCGAAAAATATCACCGCTCGGTCCTTGCCCGACTTAAGATAATTGACACAATCGGCGATCAGCGTCTGATGGCCCTTTTTTTTGGGCAAAAAACCGATAAAGCGGTATTCGGCCACCGCAACGTCAACCACCGAAAGGATTGTGACCGCCGCCGAGGCCCCGGGAATCGGCGCCACAGTAATATTCCACTCGCCCAAGGCCTTCACCAGGCGCCAGCCCGGATCGCTCACCCCGGGCGTGCCGGCGTCGCTCACCAAAGCCCCCGATTCTCCCGCTAAAATACGTTCGTGAATCTGCCGCAGGGCTTTGTCGACCACCGCCCGCGGGGCGGCGCGCCAACTGATGAGCGGTTTCTTAATCCCGTAGTAGGCCATGAGTTGGCCGGTGTGACGGGTGTCCTCGGCAACAATAAAATTAATCTCGCTCAAAATCTGCATCGCGCGGGTCGAAATATCTTGGCGATTACCGATCGGGGTCGCCACGACGTAAAACTGGGGATTGGTCATCGTTGGTCCTCGTCGGCATGCCTCAACGCTTCTGTCAGGGCCTGCCACTCCTTGACGGTGAGCTGCTCGGCGCGGACATCGGGATTGATGGCCGATTCAATCAGAGCTTGACGCATCGCCTCCGTCGGGCGATTTAAGCTGATGGCCAAGCTATTGACCAGCTTTTTCCGTTTGTGGCCAAAACCGGCCCGCGCGACCCGCCGCATAGCCGCCTGTTGGCCGGGCGGCACTACCGGCCGGGCAAGGGCCTCGACTTGCAAAAGCGACCCGGTAACTTTGGGCGACGGCCAGAAGGCCTCGGAGGGCACCGGCCCGACTATCCGGCATCGCGACACCATTTCGAGTTCCACTGTCAGCCAACCGCGCGCGGCGTCGCCCGGCCGAGCGCACACCCGCGCCGCGGCCTCTTTTTGGACCAACAGCAAGGAGTGATGGGGCGGATGGGGCAACCGAACCAACAGACGGAGCAGAGGCGAGGTAATGGCGAAAGGCACGTTGGACACCACGCACCATGGCCCGTCTCTAAGACGATCGCCCAGGGGCGAATGGTTATCGGCCAGAAGTCGCAAGGCGTCGCCTTGAAACAGGGTCAATTCGGCTGGATGGTCCAGCCATTCAATCAACTTTTGAGCCATGACCGGATCTTTTTCTAACGCGATTACTTCGACTCCCAAACCGAGCAGACGCTCCGTCAGGGAGCCCAAGCCCGGGCCAATCTCGCAAATTCGGTCGGCGGGCTGGATGATTTGCCGAGCCAGAGCGGTTATTTCGGCTAAAACCGTCTCGTCTATTAGAAAATTCTGCCCCAAGTACTTGTCGGGTTGGCCAGCCGTCCCCCACGAGCGCAATCGCGCCTTGAGATGTGACATTGGGGGTGACTTAGCCATACGAGCGCCAATCACGGGTTGAGAATTTCTTCGGCTCGAACATTTTGTAAAATGCCCTGCCCCAGCGTCCCGCCCAATTGTTTGAAGTAATCGGGGTTTAGATCAACCACCACGTCGCTGCCGAACTCGCCGGTGTCATCGACCGTCACCTGGATTTGTTTGCCGTTGACCAGATTCGTCAGCCGTAGGACTGTCCCCTTCTTAAATATATTGGCGGCGACTTTGGTGCTGGCCGCCGCGTACCAAGACGCTTTGCCGGCGGCGACGCGACCAATTTTCAAGCGCGTGCCTTTACGCACCACGCGCTGTTGGGGGGCTTTAACCATCTCGTTTTTTATTAGGACCCGCGACACTTCCACGCCGTCTTCTCGGGTAACTTCAAACTCCTTGCGCCGTTCGCCAGCCGCTCCGACAGATGTTACCTCCGTCACCCCATGATCCAAATTCGGGTCCGGCACCTCGGTGGTGGTAAAATCAATCGTCTCCTTCATCGTCAGGCGGGTTTTCGACACGCGAACAAGGGTAATCGTCATGTCGCTTGTGAGGGCGTCTTCGGGACGAT
Source organism: uncultured Candidatus Saccharibacteria bacterium (assembly GCA_964372935.1). Lineage (GTDB taxonomy): Bacteria > Patescibacteriota > UBA1384 > 2-12-FULL-50-11 > DASWYB01 > CAYJRF01. Next base: position 6,219 of record CAYJRF010000010.1, on the reverse strand, counting down.
AATTGGCCTTGTCCAGCTCGCCCAGCGGGCGATGAAGATCGTCGAGCAACTCGCCGACGCTCGACGACCAAGTGCGGGTCAGAATGGTGGTTTTGCCATCGCGGATCGTGACCGGCAACGCCCGCTCAATGTGGACAATCGTCCCCAAACCCCACGCCGGATCAAGGACGAACTCAACGCGATCTTGAGGATAAATCGTCGTCGCCAAACCGGCCAAGACCTCGCTTTCGGTTTGGCCGCCCACAAGAGGGACATTATACGCCTCCACCGGATGACGCGGGTCGTCGCTGCGCGGGGCAACAAAACGACTCACGTCTTCGGCCGACGCTTTGGGAGTTGATGGTCGAAGAACCAGATTACCAACCACGACCGCGCCCAACGCCAGCGCGGGCACGGCGAGGTAGCGTTTTTTCATGGATACAACGTTCAAAGTAGCAGGCCGAGCGGCCAGCGTCAAATTAACCCAGTTAATAAAAAATGAGGCGGCGATTATCGCGGCCTCCTCAATCGGGTTGGTGGCATAGTTGTAGCCCCACGCCATCACCCCAATACCGTGACGGCGAAACGCCGCCATAAGCGGCCGATTTCGCTTCAGCGACCACTCGGCGTGAGTCGCCGTCAGCCGCTCGGCCACGGCTCTATCCCCACGTCCCTTGGCCAACTTGATGCGCCGGACGGTGCTTGGTTCGCTCGGAAACGGCTGGGCGCCGTCGTGAACCTTGACATAAACCGTGTCAAGGTTCGTCTTGGCGGCAATCACCGCCAACCGCCAAACCCCTCTTTTTCGCATTCTCACTTCCCCTTCTAAGCAACAGAGGCGACAGGCCGATTTTACTTCTGATCCGGCCAACAGTTCTTCAAAGACTACACCTGCTTCGGCCCGAAAAATTAAGCTTCGGTCGCTTCGTTTGGCTCAAGATTAGATTTTCTCCACCAGATCGTCGGGGATCTCCCCGAGAAAACGCGATGGCAGATTTGTATGCAAGCCGCCATATAACAGACGGTTAGCGGCGTGAAGACAGTACAGCTTGTCCTTGGCGCGCGTCATACCGACGTAGCACAGGCGCCGTTCCTCCTCCAGTTCGGAGGCGTCCATGGCGTGGCGCATATTCGGAAACAGTCCCTCTTCCATCCCGACAATAAACACCACCGGAAACTCCAGCCCCTTGGCCGAGTGAAGGGTCATTAGGGTTAAAGCGTCTCCTTCTTGATCATAGCCGTCCACATCGGCCATCAGGGCCACCTCGGCCAAAAACGCCCCCAGATCGTCGGTCAGCGACGCGACCGATTTGAGCTCCCTAATATTCTCGTAGCGTGCCTCGCCCTCGGGCGTGCCGTCGAGCAAATAGGCCTCGTAGCCGGACTCTTTGGCCAGCATATCAATCAGCTCCGCCACCGTCAGCCGAGCGGCTTTATCGCGCCAAGTGGCGAATTTTTCGGCCAAAGGGGCCCAAATTTTTTGAATTCGCGGCGGTAGCGCTGTCTTGTTAACTTCCGATCGGAGGCTTCGTTTAATTTCGGCGAGCGATTTGTCCCCCAGCCCGCGCGGCGGCGCCGACAACAGCCGTCCGAGACTCATTTCGTCGGACGGATTAACCAAAAAACGGAGGTACGCCAACATGTCTTTGACTTCTTTGCGGTCATAGAAACGCATCGCCCCCACCAGCCGATATGCGACATTTGCCTCGAGACAGGCTTCTTCCAACACCCGCGATTGGGCGTTGGTGCGATAAAGCACGGCGCAGTCTCCCAAACTGTGTCCCTGCCGTTGCAAACTGATAAGCTCGGTCATAATGAACTCGGCTTCGTCGCGACCGTCCTGGGCCAAATAGAGAGAGACGGGCGCGCCGCGCGATTTTTCGGTCCAGAGCGCCTTGGGGATTCGCTGGGTATTGTGATCGATCACCGCATTGGACGCCGCCAAAATCACTTGGGTCGAGCGATAGTTTTGTTCTAGCTTAATCACCTTAGCTTCGGGGTAATCTTTTTCGAAATCGAGGATATTGCGGAAGTTCGCCCCGCGCCAGCCGTAAATGCTTTGAGCGTCATCGCCGACGACAAAAACGTTGCGATACTTGCCCGCCAGCAGACGCACCAATTCATATTGAGCTTTATTGGTGTCCTGATATTCGTCAATCATGATGTGCCGGAGAGAGTCTTGGTATCGCTCCAGAATGTCGGGCCGCTCGTAAAATAGCTTGACCGGCAGGGTTAAACAGTCGTCAAAATCAATCGCTCGAGCTCGGGTTAACGCCGCCTCGTAACGGCGGAATACCTCCAAGACGATGGTCTGAAAATAGCCCGAGGCGAACCGTTCATAATCATGGGCGTCCAATAATTCGCTCTTGGCGCTGGAAATGTACGACCGGATGGCGTGGGGGCTGTGCCGTTTAACATCTATCGCCAGATCGCGGCACAGGGTGCGGATTAACGCCAGCTGGTCTTCGGCGTCATAAATCGTAAAGCCGGTATCAATCCCGATATGTTGCCCGTCGCGGCGAAGTATTTTGACACCGGTGGCGTGGAACGTCCCCAGCCACGGCAAGAAAAGGCCGCTTGAAGGCTTGTCGCGCCGCGCCGCCGCTGTCTGTCTGGCCACCCGCGTCTGCATCTCTCGGGCCGCCCTATTGGTAAACGTTACCGCCAGAATCGCCGAGGGCGACACACCGGCGGCGCCAATTAAATAGACCACCCGTTCTGTTAAAACTCGCGTCTTGCCGCTGCCGGCGCCGGCCAAGACTAAAACCGGGCCGGCAGTGACAACCACCGCCGCCCGCTGTCGCTCATTCAATCCATCCAGCATGGCCAAGTGTGACATGATACCGCCTTAGCCTACCAGACACGCCGAAGCTTGGCGAGACAAACCCCCTTGACCGGACCGCGCCGGTTAGAGGCGCCGGCTAACGGCCGCGCCGCGTTAGGTTGCGAAAACTGGTTTGCTCGGGTTGAAAATATAACTCGGTCTCGCCAATCGGCCCGTTGCGATGTTTGCGCACCAGAATCTCGGCAATGTTTTTTCGCTCGCTGTCTTTATCGTAATAGTCCTCGCGGTAGATAAACAGCACCACGTCGGAATCCTGCTCGATAGAGCCGCTTTCCCGCAAATCCGAGAGCATCGGCCGCTTATCCGGCCGCGCCTCGACGGCCCGCGACAGTTGCGACAGGGCGATAACCGGCACGTTTAACTCCCGCGCCAGCAGTTTGAGCGAGCGCGAAATGTCCGACACTTCCTGAACGCGATTCTCCTGATTTCTTCCCCGCATGAGCTGAAGATAATCGATCACTATCAAATCAAGTCCGTGTTCCATCTGAAGACGACGACTCTTGGTTAAAACTTCCAAGGCGCTTTGGCCGGGGGTGTCGTCAATAAAAATCGGCGCCTCGGACAGCACGCCCATGGCTTTGCCCAGCCGCGGAAAATCCTCGTCGGCCAAATTGCCGGTGCGCAATTTCCACGAGTCCACTCCGGCCGAAGACGACAACAGCCGATCCACCAGTTGATCTCGGGATTGTTCCAGGGAAAATATCCCGACTTTGGCTTTAGTCTTGACGGCGGCGTGTTCGGCAATATTGAGCATCAGGCTGGTTTTGCCCATGGCTGGCCGAGCCGCCAAAATCACCAGATCGGACTTTTGCAAGCCGCCCAAAAGGTTGTCCAGATCCTTAAATCCCGTCGGCAAACCCCTCATGGCGCCCTTGTTCTTGTGCAAATCGTCAATCCGGTCAAACGATTCCGACAAAATGGCCTTGATCGGCACGAAATTATTTTGGAGAAATGTTTGACTGACGCCAAAAATCGCGCTTTCCGCGGCGTCCAAAACTTCCGCCGTCTCGGTATCCTCGCGAAAGCCCAACTCGGCAATTTTACTCCCGGCGCTAATCAGCCGCCGCAACAGGGCCTTGTTACGGACTATTTCGGCGTGCGACACAATGTGAACCGACGACGTAACCATCGCGGTCAAACTGGCCACGTAAGCCGCCCCGCCAACTAAGGCCAGTTTTTTGGCCGCTTCCAAGGAGTCGGTAAGGGTCAGCCCGTCAATCGGCTTGCGCTTTTCAAACAACTGCAACATGTGATCGAAGATTATCCGATGATCCTCGCGGTAAAAATCCGTCGGCGCGAGACGGTCGCTAATTTTCACAATCGCCGGCGAGTCGATGAGCAAGGCGCCCAGAATGCTCTGCTCGGCCTCGATATTGTGGGGCGGAACACGGCTGGCCACCGCCAGCATCGAGCCAAGTCTTGTTTCAGCGCCAGCCATCTAGCTCTCCTCCAGCTCAAACACTTCGGCGATATTCACAACCTCGTCGTCATCCAGCGGCAGGTTGTCGGCCACGTAGGCGTTGACTTTGAGCGGCGTGCGCATGACCTGGCCGATTAACGTTTCCAGGCTGGCGCGATGTTTGTGCTGGTTAATCTTTTCGGCGTGCATCTTGTAGGGCACGGCAATATTGACCGTGTCGCCGTCGACTCCCGTGATGCGAGCGTGAGCCAAACTGGTGAACAGTGATGGCGTTTCCAACCTGATAGCCACCATCACTTGCCGCCACTCGGCGTCATCAATCGTCTTGGGCAACTCCGCCACCACCGGAATCGAGACAGCCTGATCTTCGGCGTTCGCCGGTCGCTCACTTTTCGCCGGACCAGAAATTATTGTTACCTCCGTTGGCGGCAGGGAAGACTCGGCAACTGGCGCGACAGCTGGCGGCGGCGATTTGGCCGCCAACTTGGCGATCGCCAAATCCAGCGGCAGGCGGGGAATCGGGCTTAACTTGCCCTGATGGATCGCCTCCAAGAGCCATTCAATCCAATTCACCAAACCGGCTACGCCGATTCGCCGGCACGCGTTCTCAAGCTCGGACCCGAGCGACGCGTAATCGGCCAGAATAACGCCTTCCAAACACTCTTGCGACAATCTCGCCAGTTGGTCGCTAATCGCCCGCAGGTCGCCACCTCGCGACAGGATGGTGTCGAGACGCCCGTGGGCCGCCGCCGCTTCGCCGGCCAAAATCGCCGCCAGGCAAGCTTGAACTTCGTCGCGCGGCACGTAGCCGAACAAATTTTCCACCACCTTCAGGGTGTACTCCGCCTTGTCGGCCGCCCGTACTTGTTCCAACGCCGACAGAGCGTCGCGATACGAGCCATCGCCCAGCCGCGCGATAAACCGCGCCGCGTCCGGCGTTAGCGCCATGGCCTCGGCCTTCGCCACGACCAACAGGTGCTCGGCAAGCGCCGTTACGTCGGCCGAGCGAAAATCGTAACGTTGGCAACGCGAGCTGATGGTTGCCGGCACTTTATGTGCCTCGGTTGTTGCCAAGATAAACACCACCCGCCCGGGCGGTTCTTCGAGCGTCTTTAGGAGAGCGTTGAAGGCTTCGCGCGTGAGCATGTGCACCTCGTCAACGATGTAGACTTTGTGCTTGGCTTGGGTTGGAGCGTAGCGCACCGCCTCGCGCAGTTGACGAATCTCGTCTATCCCGCGGTTCGAGGCGGCGTCTAGTTCCAGAATATCCAGATTGCGGCCGTCGCCGATACTGACGCATGTCTGACAAATGTTGCACGGCCGGTCGCCCGATTCTCTGTCGCAGTTGATAAATTTAGCGATCAAACGAGCGGTGGTCGTTTTGCCGGTGCCGCGCGGGCCGCAAAAAAGGTAAGCGTGGCTTAATTGGTCGTGAGCCAAAGCGTAAACCAACGTGTCGCGAATCGCGTCCTGCCCCTTTAGTTCGCCGAACGTCTGGGGGCGCCATTTTCGATAGAGCGACTGGGCCATAGTGCCCCCACTATACGCAACTCGTCCGCCGAGTTCAATCAACCCAATCCAATTAGCGCCTCGCTTTGGGTTGCCCATGAGCGGCATTTCGTCTAAAATGGTAACGCTGGCGGCACGACCGCGCGGCCCGGTCGTCTAGCGGCCCAGGACATCAGGTTCTCATCCTGAAGACCAGGGGTTCGAATCCCCTCCGGGCTACCAGTCTAGTATGCGGGGACGGTTCTCTTTATCCCCGATATTTAGAAAAGTAGTGAAGATATTTGAGAAATTGCCCGTCAGAGAAACATAGCATAGTAGCGTCTCTAGTAAAAAATCCCTTCGCCATAAATTAACTTTTCTATTTTTAACCTTTTAACCGAGAAAAGAGAACCGTCCCCTTTGAGGCGTCCCCTTTGAGGCCTCTGACGCATACTTTTGCCTCACGGCCTTATCCTTTGCCACTTGG
>CAYJRF010000009.1:6221-33588 GCA_964372935.1 uncultured Candidatus Saccharibacteria bacterium | reverse complement strand
GCGGCGAAGAAAAAAGTAGAGGGGACGGTTCTCTTTTCTTGGTTGAAGTACTAAGTGGAGCTAAGGAGTTTCTAAAGTGAATCCCAACATACCAAATTGAACGGTTCTCTTGCCTGGCTTTTCTAAAAACTCGGGTAAAAGAGAACCGTCCCCTCCCCCTCTTCTCAACAAAATGGCCTATGCTCACGGCATAGGCCCACTCGTATCGGTCAGGCGCTGGCGAGCGCGGGCGAGGGCGCGGTCAAGTCTTTGTTTCGCGGCTTGATGCGTGATCCCAAAACTCTTGCCGATTGCCCCAAGCGTTTCCGGGGGTCGGCCAATGCCGAAATAGCGGCAGAACAACCCCCAGTCCCTCTCCGGGACGATGCCTCGAACGGCCAAGATGACATCGGCTGCTTCAAGACGATTGAGGCAGTCTGTGATGTCATCTGTGATGTCATCGGGGCCGTTATCCGGATTCGCCGTGGCATCCAGGATCCACCCATTTTGTCCCCCAAAATGGGTATCTAGTGATAACGGGTTGACAACGGTGGCCACGGTTAGGTCGTGGCGTTTCACCCCCTCCTCCGTTAGACCGGTCGCCGCGGCCACCTCGGCGTCGGTTGGCCGACGATTGGAGCGTAGGTACAAGTCAGCGCGCGTCCGGTCTATTCTACGACAGGTGGTCCGGTGCTCATCGGGGATGTGGATGAGCCGCGCGCCAGGTCCTCGCAACGCCTTGCGAATACCGTAATAGATAGTAGCAATGGCGTAGGTTGAGAACGTGCTTTTCCGGTGGTCGAAGGTATTCATGGCTTCCACGAGGGCTACTCGGCCCACCTGGAGCAAATCATCCCTCTCCCAGCCGGAAGTCGGGTAGAACTGGTTAGCGATTTTGTGAAGCGCGAGAGTAAATGCCGCCAAGACTCGTCCACACGCCGGTTTGTCGCCTTCGGTTTGCCACCTACGAACATCTTCTGTGATGTCTTGAATGTTGGCCATCAGCTACCTCCTTGGCGCGAATATCCAACACTTCCGCCAGTCTATCCCATATGGCAGTTCTAAGCAACGACAGGCAGTAGGGGACGGCAGTAGGCAGTGTTTGGTATGTTGGGATTCACTTTAGAAACTCCTTAACTCCACTTAGTACTTCAACCAAGAAAAGAGAACCGTCCCCTACTGCCACCTTGGGTAAAAGAGAACCGTCCCCATCGCCTAAATTGAATAAAAAAAGGCGGGAAGATTGCTCTTGCCCGCTGTTAATGAGCCGAGTGTGTTGGAGGAGGTGTCGGCTACTCGCTCCCCTCAAGCGCCCGGCGCAAGTCTCCGTAGGTTACAGCGCTTGATGGGAAAGTAACCCTCAAGCCGCACCTTCGACACAATGCCGCGCCGAAAGTTGAACTAACGGTGCGGACAACGGATACTTCGCCTCCGCACATCTCGTGGGCGGCCACCACTTCGCTCGCTGAAGGCAAGGTGTTCTCGTCTGTCGTGTGCCTGACAAAGTATTGGAAGACCGTCCACGGGTCTACTCTCGGAGGGGGTTCTAGCAACGCCCCACCTTCTGGAACGCATAAGAGCTTAATCGGCCGTAATGGAACACTCCGGGCGATCTGCTGGGCGATTTCCCGAACAAGCGTTTCACCGGGCTCCCGCTGCTCGTCTTTGTCCCTTAGCTGATCGATCGCCAGTTGGTTACTCGTCATTTTGAACATGTCGTTTAACCAGCCAGTCGCTGTCTGACTGGTGGTGCCGTCTTGCGCCACCACCCTAATCCGACTATCGGGGTTGATACACCGGTATCGACCCCTACTCCTAACTTGGGCGGTGGCAACATCGCACCCTTGGACACACGACGGCTCAAACCCCGCGGCCAACAAGATGCCGCGAATTATCTCCTGTTCGACTTCGGAGACAGTTTTGGCTTCCCGGTTGCGCTCTCGCACTAAGACGGCGAACTGGCGCGCCAAGGGCAAAAATTCGTCACTCACTTGCTCACCCCCTTCCCGTGTAGTAAAAGTACTTACCCAGCAGTTACCTTATATCATAAACTATAGGGGACGTAAACTATAGGGGACGGTTCTCTTTTCTTGGTTGAAGTACTAAGTGGAGCTAAGGAGTTGCTAAAGTGAATCCCAACATACCAAATTGAACGGTTCTCTTGCCTGGCTTTTCTAAATACTCGGGTAAAAGAGAACCGTCCCCATCGCCTTGACGAATCGCCCTTTGCGTTTTGCGTCTGGCGGGGAAACTGGCCATAATAAAAAGTGCCATGGCGTTGTCTTTTTGTCCCCATCGCCCCTCTTCTTTTGGGGCCACTGTCGTGAGCCGTCTCCTGATTGCGGGGTTACTGGCCAGTTTGGCGGTCGCCGGCTGGGGGCCGCCCGCACCGGCGCGGGCCGATATTCAGTCCTGCAGCGCCACAGTCACGCCGTCGAGCAGCCCGCCTCAAACGTTAACGACGTACACCTTTACCCTGCGCGATACCGACGCTTTGGCGATTCGTTGGGTGGCGATTTTACGGCCGTCGGCCCAATACCAGCTTCGGGAGACAACGGCGAGCGGCTGGACGGTAGACATGGACAGCAGCTCCGTTAATCTTCTTGACGGCACCCTTAACCAAGACCAAACCATGACTTTTACCGTCTCGGCTCTAACGGCGGCCGGGCCCGAGACATCGGCCACCTGGACGATTCAGGCCTCCGATGCCACCGACGGAACGAACTTTATTTACTGCGACGGTGGGTTGAACGCCGCCATCAGCGGCGCGCCGGCGGTCTCAACGCCCAAAATCAGCCAGATTGTTCTCTCGAATCTCACCGCGACGACGGTAACTTTAACGTGGAAAACCGATCTGGCGGCGTCGAGCCGCGTGGATTACGGCCTAACGACAGCTTACGGCCAAACCCAGACTGCCGCGCCGTTGGTGACGAGTCATGCCTTGGCCTTGACCGGCTTGACTCCCAACGCTGGCTATCATTATCGCTTGGCGAGCGTTTCGGCCAGCGGAGCAACGGGCTATTCTGGCGATAACACTTGGCTCACGCCGGTGGTTGTTGCCACCCCTACCCCCGCGCCGACGGCCACCGCCACCCCAACTTCTTCTCCGTCGCCAACTGCCACGCCCACTAGCGGCCTTGTCGCTTCGCCGTCGCCGTTAGCCGAGGCCACGCCGTCCGTGGTTGAACACACCCCACCGCAGATAAGTCTGACCGCCCCGCCCGATAAGCCGTATCGCCAAGCGCCGGATATTGACGGTCAGGCCTCGGACAATGTTGGTGTCGTCCGTCTCGACTATTCCCTTGATGATGGTTTGAGCTGGTTGCCGGTAGAGATCTTCTCCGGTCTCGGTCGCTCAAGCGTTACCTTTACCGTCCGTCCGGAAACCAACGACGACGGCAACTACTCGGTTGTCGCTCGCGCCACTGACGGGGCGGGCAATGCCTCGGTTTCCGCGCCGGTAACGATGGTGATTGACCGACTACCGCCGCGGTTCGTGGTGACCTCTCTCATGCTCGGGCCCCAACCGATCTGGCCGCGACCCGACGGGCGGCAAGTTGTGTTGGCCGGAATGGATCAACGCTTGACTATGAGAGCCGCCGGCGGACCGACGCGGCTGATAGTGACAGCAGTGGCCGACGGCGTGGCCAACCAAGCCGAGCCCACCAACATTAGTCTGACCCAAACCGGGGCCAGCGGGCAATGGTCTGGAGTTTTGGGGTTAGCCGAACCGGGCAATTATCGTCTGACGGCGGAGGCTGAAGACGGCGCTCACAACGTGACGCGCCACGAACTTAGCCAAGTAACCGTGGTTGGCCTTGGCCAAATCGTGAGCCAGCCCGCGTCATCACCCTTAACTGACGCGACAGTAACGCTCTACTATCGCGAGCCAGTCGCCCGGACATGGGGACGGTGGGACGGTCGGCCGTATGGACAGACTAATCCTCAAACGACCGATCGTCGCGGTGGGTTCGGTTACGTTCTGCCGGCGGGCGACTACTATCTGGTGGCCCAAGCGTCCGGTTATCGGACGGTGGCCAGCCAGCTTTTCCACCTTAAAGAACTAACACTGATCCACCCTCGTCTTGCGCTCGATGTCGCCCGCTGGTGGCAGTGGTGGCCCAGGCAGGAGAGAATTACTCTGGCCGAAGCGGAAGCGCCGCCGTCGGCGGTGAGCACATCGCTTCCAGACGACTGGCAGATTACCACCCTTGCCGGCAAGAAGGCCACGCCGGTTAATCTTTTGGGAAAGCCGACAGTGGTGGCGTTTATTGATCCTCTCGCGCCGGAGGCTCAAGATCAGCTCCGTGCTTTGGGAGAGGTTCAGGCCAATTCAGACGTTGGCGTCGTGCCGATTGTCCCGCTCGAATCGAGCGGCCGGCTTAAAGCCCAGCTGGCCATCAGCCGTCTGTCGCTCGACGCGGCGGTTGATCCCGACGGCGATCTCTTAGAGTCATGGGGGGTAGCGTTCGTCCCAACGATGGTGTTCATTTCCCGACAAGGAATTGTCAAGGAGAGGGTGACTGCTATACTGTCGAAAGAGACCATTCTTGACCATTTGGGACGTTTGTAGGTAGGGGCGACGACAAGGGAGGGTCATGGGGCTGATATCGCAATTTTTGGGTCAAACGGCACACTTTGCTCTCCACCTTTTGGCGGCGGTGGTGTTTTTGGCCGTCGGCAGTCTTTACTTTGACGCCTGGATTGCCCGTCGCACCGCCACCGGCTGGCTTAAGTGGTTGGGATTTTTTACCCTTTTTCTGGCTTTTTTGATTCAAGCGACGGTGGTCGAACTGCCGGCCGACTCCTTCGGCTCATGGCTGACCACGCTCCAAACCGCCGCCCCGACGTTGCGTCTCTTAGGCTACGTGGCGATTGTTCTGGCGATGCTAGGCGAACCGCTGCAACGCCGACCACGAACCGAGGGTTTAGTTAGGCCGATATCGAGCAAACGATCGTCGCCGCCACTGGCGGTTTTTGGTTGGCCTTTAGCCTTGGCGGTGACCCTGCCTGTCGGTAGCGGACTGATGGCTCTTCTGACATGGCGCCGAACAATTTGGGGACTGGAGCGTCACCTCAAAACCTTGGCGTGGGGTTTTACTTACCTTGCCTTAGCCGACGTTTTGGACGCTCTTTCAACTTTGGGCCGAAAAGACGACACCCCCTTTGTCCACATTTTCACCGCCGCCTTCGGGCCGCTCTGGTGGCTGGAGCTGATCGTCTTAACTGCCGCCGTTTGGTGTCTGGGACGGTGGGTCTGGCGTTATCTGTTGCGCCGCTTCGTGAGCCAATTATTTATTGTCTTCACGACGGCGATTCTCGTGACGTTTCTGGTCGCCACCACGAGTTTTACTTTTCTCCTCCTGCGCAATATCAAAGACGCCTCGCTGGCTAATTTGGCCATCGCCGCCAACGTCTTGGAATACGCTTTGGTCGGTAAGCAGGCCCAAACCGCGACCGTGTCCGAAAGCATTGGCCGCGATCCGGTGGTGGTGGCCGCCTTGGCCGCTGGTGATCGCGACCGGCTTATCGCCGAGAGCCAAACTTGGTTGACGACGAACAGGGTGACGTCGATCATTCTCACCGCCCAAGCCGGTCAGGTTATGCTTCGGGTCGAAGATCCGGAGCGTCGCGGCGAATCCCTGTCCGACGTCTCTTTGGTTAAACGGGCGTTGGTGGGCACGGCCGCTTCGAGCGTGGCTTCGCTCCCCGGTCCGGTCGCCCCTAGTCTGACGATTCAATCGGCTTCGCCGGTGCGCCAACCGGATGGTTCTATCATCGGGTCGGTGATTGTCGGCGCGGCGATAGACAACGCTTTTGTTGACGGCATTCAGCGCGCCACCGGCCTGAACGTCGCTGTCTACGGCGGCAATATTCGATCGGCCACAACCCTTACCGCCGGTTCGCCGACTGATCGGCTCATCGGCATAACCGAAGATGATCCAAGAGTGAAGGAACAAGTGCTGCGCCAGGGCCAGAGGTTTCAAGGCGAACTGGCCGTGGCCAATACGACTTTCTTGAGCGTTTACGCCCCGATACTTGATGTTGACGCCGTTGTTGTCGGCATGCTTTATCTGGGGCAACCGCTGGTGAATGTTTTGGCCACGGCAAATCGTTCCCTCGAGATCACCTTTATTATGGCGGTTGTCCTGACACTCGTAGCTCTCGCCCCGGCGGCGGCGTTGGCGCGTTATCTTGCCTATCAGGTGCGTTGATGAACGGCGCGCGGTCTGGGGCATCACGGTTAAGTCGTTGGTCGCTTGGTCTCGATGGTCTGATTGTGGTGGTGCTAATTTTCGCTCTGATCACCGCTAACCAGTTCGCGGCGGCGACGGCGTTGATCGTGGCGCTTGGCCGGTTCGTTGTCGAGCTTGCTTCTTCATTCGCGCCGCGTCGGCCGCTGACCGAGTCGGACTATCGCGCCGTTGTCGCCGCCAATCAATCGCTCTCGGTGGTTGACGAGAAACTGCGCGCCGACAAAGCGCGCGTTGACCAAGCGGTGGTGGACCAAACTCACGAAATCAAGGCTGGCCGGGCGCGGCTTCTGGCTTCGATCAACAGTCTCCAACAAGGGTTGATTATTACCGACGCCAACTTGAGCGTCATTGCCGCCAACACCGCCGCCTTGCGTCTGATTTGTGGCGAATCGGGAATTTTACCCGCCGCCGGCGCCACGTCTCAAAATTATTTAAGCGGTTGCACGTTGTCGGGGATAGAAAAGGCCCTCGGTGGCGACTTTCGTCTCCGAGACGAGTGTCGGCGGAGTCTCGATCAACGTCAGCATCGCGAGTTTCAGACGCTTCCGTTCCACGACCGGTTTATCAACCTCTACATTTCGCCGATTATTCTGGCCAACGAGGCCTTGGGCGTCGCGCTTGTCGTCGAGGACGTAACCGAGGCGCGAGTGCTCGCGCGGTCGAAAGACGAGTTTTTTTCCATCGCCTCGCACGAATTGCGCACGCCGCTAACAGCCATCCGAGGCAACGCGGCGATGTTGCGCGATCAGTACGCCCCAATTCTAATGGACGCCAACGCGAAGGAAATGGTCGCCGACATTTTGTCGGCCAGCACCCGACTTATCGCCATCGTCAACGACTTCCTCGACACATCGCGTCTTGAGCAAGGGCGAGTCGTTTTCCACCCGACAATGTTTGATGTCGACTCCGTAGTCAACGAATCGCTCGCGGAACTGCGACCGATTGCCGACGACAAACGGTTGGCGCTGACGGCCAATGCCGCGACAATAGACAATCCGCCTGTTTGGGCCGATCGTGATCGAACCAAGCAAGTGCTGGTAAATCTCGTGGGGAATGCCATTAAATTTACGTCGACAGGCGGGGTTGGCGTTACCTTTGGGGTTAACCAAGGCATGATGGAAGTGGCGGTTACGGATACTGGTCAAGGGATCGCGCCGCAATTCCAACCGCTCCTTTTTCGCAAATTTCAGCAGGCTGGCGACAGTCTCCTGACGCGCGATTCCACAACGGGCACGGGGCTGGGGCTGTACATTTCACAGCATATGGTTGAGGGAATGGGCGGTCAGCTATGGCTCGCGGCCTCGGGCGAAAACCGCGGCGCGACGTTCGCTTTTACCCTGCCATTAGCCCCTTCGGCTTCGGTCGCCACCTTGACACCACCAGCGGCTCAAGGATAATTGAGTCATGGCGAAGATTTTACTCATCGAAGACGATCCCCTCATCGCCCGCATGTACGAAAAAATATTCGCTTTTGATCATCACGAGGTGGTAACCGCCGCCGACGGCGAAGCTGGTTTGGCCAAGGTGCGCGGCGATACGCCGACGCTCATTTTGCTTGACGTTATGATGCCCAAGATGAACGGTTTAGAAGTGCTTGACCGGCTTAAGGCAGATCCGGCGACCCGAGCGATACCGGTTGTCATGCTCACAAATTTGGCGAGCGAAAAAGACGCTGAAACAGCGTTGGCAAAGGGCGCGGTCAAATATATTATCAAAAGCGAGTACGAGCCAAAGCAAGTTGCCGATATCGTGCGAGAAATTTTAGCCGGCTACACCCGTAACGCCGTGCCGCCGGCCTCGCCCCTTCATCCGAACTCAACCGGCTAGTGCCGATCCAAAAACTTTGATGGCCACAAGGGGCGTTTTTTTGTTTAGACCAAGCCCAAGATAGTCGCGGCGCCGGCAAGGTACATGATCGCCGTGATCGTCCAACCGATCACGTTCGACCAAGGGCCGTTTTTCCATTGGCCCATAATCTGGCGATTGTTGGCCACAAGAAGGATGAGAGTTAAAAGGATCGGGGCAATCAGGCCGTTGATAACCGCCGCCGAGATTAGGGCTTTGATCGGGTCGATGCTAAAAAAGTTAATCAGCAGACCGATAATAATCGCGAGAATAATCACTCCGTAGAAGCCGTAAGCCCGTTTGAGTTTTTTGTCTAAGCCGCGAGAGAGCGAAAAAACTTCGGTGAAGGCGTACGAGGCCGAACCGGCAAGCACCGGAATAGCTAACAGTCCCGTGCCGATCACTCCGAGGGCAAAAAGCCAGGTGGCGTAATCGCCCGCCAGTGGCCGCAGGGCCTCGGCGGCATCGGCGGCGGTTTTGATTTCGATTCCTTGAGAAAACAGAGTTGAGCCGGTGGCGACGATAATAAAGAACATCACCACGTTAGACGCGATCATCCCGCTGGCCACGTCTTGGCGCATGATTCTTATTTCATTTTTGGTCGCGCCGCGCAGTTCTTTAAGGGTTTCGCGGCCGGCTTCATGCTCTTCCTCGATTTCTTGAGCCGCTTGCCAGTAAAAGAGATAGGGCGAAATTGTCGTGCCGATAATCGCCGTGGCCATGAAGATTGACTGGCGCGAAAATGACAGCGACGGCAAAAACGTGCTTTTTAAGACGCTTAGCCAGTCTACGCGAATAAAAAACACCACCGCAACATAGGCCAGCAGGGCGAAAGTGAGATACTTGAGATATTTAGCATAAGTGGCGTACGACAAGCCGATCTGCAAAAATAGGGTCAGCAGGGTAAAGATAACGGCGATGAGCCAATAAGGCGGTGTCGCGACAATCAGTTTTGTCGCCGCGACCATGCCGGCAATATCGGCGCCGATATTGATGGTGTTGGCAGTAAACAACATCAAGACGGTTAGATAAACCAGCCAGCGAGGATAAAATTGTTTCAGGGCGCCGGAGATGCCTCGACCAGTCACTTGGGCGATTCGGGCGCACATTTCTTGAGCGACAATCATAAACGGCAGGGTGTACAGGGCCAGCCACAAAAAATTAAAACCAAACAAGGCGCCAGCTTGGGAATAGGTGGCGATACCCGACGGATCATCGTCGGACGCGCCCGTCGTCAGTCCCGGGCCGAGTCGGCCAAAATATTTTCGCGCCGCTCGTACCGGTTGCTGGCGGTTAAAGGCTTTGACCTCGTCGAGAGTTTTATCCACCGCGATCGCCGGCGATTGAGCGATGCGCTTAATCACGTCTTTAGAGTTCATGTTAATCTTTCTGGCGCGATCCAATTAGAGAATTTTCTCTCGCCACGCCGGCGCCGATATGAGTTAAGCATACACGACGACGGGGAAACGATAAAAGCCCCGTCTCCGCCCGTGAGTCAAACTTGTCTTTCGCGACGTTTTGATCGGTGGCCAGGCGGCGAATCGGCGCGACGGTCGGAACGCAGAAGGTCGCACAAGCTTTCGGTTTTTCCCCATCGCCGCCGATGCTCGGTGTGGTCAAAATTGAGCTGCGTAATTTCCCCATAGACGTGCCGAATCAAGTTTTTTAATTCCTCGCGCTCGGTGGACGACACGACGAACGTTTCCAGGTTGAACTTTTTAGCGTCGTCAATGAAGGCGATGGCCACCTCGCCAATTCGATAAGGAAAGGCGGGATCGCACTCGGCCAATATGGTGTAAAAAACAACTTGACGTTTGTAGTCGCCGTCGCTGTCGGCTGTTTTTCCTTCGATTGCTTGGCGCGTCCTGACCCGGCCGGTCTTGTAATCTACCACTCGTACCAAATCGCTTCGAGGTATCGGCTCGATTTTATCGAGTTTACCGGTGATGGGAATACGACCGTCCAGTCGCACCTCGTGCGGCCCAAAATTGTATTCCACGGCCAAGGGAGGCACCCAGCTGTCGCGGTGAGTTTCCCAGTAGGCCTTGATGACGCTGTCGCCCAGTTGCTGAAAACTATCGCTTTCCTCCCGACTCAAGCCCTCGGCCAGAAGGGCTTCGAGAAATACTTTCTCCAATTGGGGCAATTTAACTGCGATGTCGCTACGACTCCACTTGCCCCACATTTCCAGCATTTTGTGGATGGCGTGGCCGTAAGCCTGGGTCGGACTGCGGACGCCCGGGATGGCGTAGACGTCGCGGTACAAGTACTCCATCGGGCAAGTCAGATATGTATTGATGCCCGTTGGGGTGATTGGCCATGTCGCAACGAGTGATTGAAGATAGTTTCGCGTTGCGGTGTCTAAGAGTTCGTTGCGCCAGGGCGAAAAGAAGCTTCCCAGCGACAGGGTTGCCCGTCGCGAATCCGTCGCTACCGGCACGTTCCCCATTTCGGCTAAAAACTGGGCTGGCAGGAGTTCGCGTTCGTCGCCGCGCGTGGCGCAAGACAAATGGACGCTCTCTTTTGCCCGAGTGATGGCGACATAGGCGAGACGGCGCTCTTCTTCCAGCTCCTGCTGGGGAGAATCGTGATGGTGGCTGACGATCGTCGCGGGCAACTCGAGACGATGGGGATGCTGACCATGGCTCCAGCGCTTGTCTTCAAAGTGAGGCACAAACACGTGGCGAAATTCCAACCCTTTGGCTTTGTGAGCCGTCATCAGTCGCACGGCGTCTGCCTCGGGTTCAATGACGGGATGACACACCAAGGGCAGACGATACGTCAGACGAATGTCGATTCGCTCGAACAAGTCAGTCAAAGTGGCGTGAGGCGTTGAAGCCATGAGGTTTTTGAGATCGTTAAAAAAACAGCGCAGATACCCCAATCGCGGCAAATAATCGAGCTGGTCGAGCAAGTGAGTTAATAATCCCGATTGGCGCAAAATATGTTCCGCCACCTCCCCCACGCTCGCCCCGGCTTGGAGGCGATACCACGAGTCAATTTTGGCCCGACTGGCTTGAAGGCTGGGCCAATCGGTCAGTCGAGGGCGGGTCGGCGGTTCCGGGCCGTCGAGAAGATCGCGCCAGCTCAAACGATGATCACGGCGCCAACGCGACAGAGTTACCAGATCAATGTTAGAGAGGCCGCTGTACGGGGCGTGGAGATAGCGAAACAGGGCCATCTCGTCATCGGGACGATAAGCCAGCCGAAGCAGGCTAATGAGCTCACGGACATCGCCTTGACCGAGAGAATCGTTCCCCGACTCCATGGTATAGTTCAGGCCTTGGCGGCGAAATAAGTCAATGAACAGCTCCGCTTCATGATTTTGGCGATAGATCACGGCAATTTCCGAGGCCTTTACCCCACTCTTTATTAGGGATTGAATTTGCTCGGTAATATTAAGAGCCTCGTGGTCGTAATCGGCGTAGCGAACGAACGTGATTGTCCCCAGAGTGTTGGTGGCTTTGAGGTGAGTGATGATCGTCGGTAATGCTGTCGAGAGCTGTTCTTGATTGTGACGAATCAAGCGATCGGCGGCGTCGAGAATCGCTTGGCCGCTCCGATAATTTTCCTCCAGACTAATGATTTTCGCCGAGGGATACCACAGGCGAAAATCAAGAAGATTGGCCGTCGAGGCGCCCTGGAAACGATAAATAGATTGCTTATCGTCGCCCACGACGAAAATGTTCGGATTCGTAAAATAATCACCCAATTGCCAAATAATCTGGTTTTGAGCGTTGTTCGTATCTTGATACTCATCAACCAATAGATAGTGAAACTGCTCCTGATAGCGGGCCTTTAATTCGGGGTTATTCTGGAAGGCCGCAAGGACGAATCGAATCATGTCTTCATAGTCGTAACGGCCCAATCGGGTCATCTCGGTCTGGTAGTTTTCATACAGTTCACTAACGGCGACGCAGCGCGCCATGCGCTCGATTTTTAAGTTGACGTCGGCTCGAAGCTGGTTTTTGGTCTTCCCCCGCGTGCTCAAAGACGCCGGGTCGTTGGCAAGAGTGGTTTGAATGTCTTGAGCCAGACGCCGCAATTGCTGGGGTGAAACATTCTCCCCTTTGAGTTCTTTTATCGCCTGAACGATTGGCTTGGCCCAAAAGTAGGGCGAACGCGGTTGGCGAATCAACGGGCTATTTTGCTTATCAATCAATCGCATAACAAGCTTGATTTGGGCGATATCGTCAATGCGTTCCAAAGTGTGACTGGTAAAAAAATCGGCTCCCGACTCGCTCATGACTCGTAGAGCAAAACCGTGAAAGGTGTAAATGCCCACCATGTAGCCAGTGGCGCCGATGAGCGAGACCAGCCGCTGACGCATGGCGGTTACTCCGCTGTCGGTAAAAGTTAGGGCGAGAATATTGCGCGGTGTCGTGTCGCCTCGGGCCAGGATTTCGGCGATCCGAAAGGCGATGACTTGAGTTTTGCCGGTGCCCGGTCCGGCCAAAACCATGACCGGTCCCTCGATCGTCTCGACAGCCTGCCGCTGGCGCGGATTAAGTTTAGCTTTCTCGGCGGCGAAAAGTTTCTCGAGGTCGGTCCGACTCATGGTACTGGCAGTATGGCAAATACCGCCGAGATTGCCAAGGCGTTTTGGGGGTCGGGTTTACCGCGGGAACCGAGGCAGGGTGTAATAAAAAACCGCTCAATCGGCTAAGCCGAGGCTAAGCCGAAGGAGCGGGTGGGGTGTGGACGGAGGAGACTGGTTATTATGGCTTATTTCGTAGGAGGTGCGGCAGACAGTCTTCCTTTACCGCGACAGTCTGTCCAAAATGGGTTAGTAACAAGCGGGATAGACGTTCGGCGACGTCACGCCCGATCTTCACGCCAGGCGGGTGGTCAATCATGACACTGCCCGTGCCGTCGGTGGACAGGAGTAAAGAGATGGACTCGGCCTTGCAATGCCGCGCGAGGCGCGCCAGTTGCCTAGCGAGAGTTAGCTTACTAAGATAACGGCCATGGTCGCCTCCAGACCGACCTCTCGGCTTAAGTTGGCTATACTGTAACCGGATGCGTTTGCGGTCTAACGGATAGACCGTCAGATCTATCTCCCCCGCCTCGGGTGGGGACTTGTCCCGATGTTTAAGACGGAAGTTCCACACGCTGGTGGTGGTGGGCGGGTGCTGGCGGGGCCGACTCATCACGTCCTCCTTTCCCATCGAACGGCCTACCACGGCATGCTGATTATGACTGAACTGGCATGGCTAGTCAACCCGATTGGCGACGATAATCATTGGCTGGGGCTTCTCCACCTTGGTTGTGGCTTCGCCAATCGGCACGAGTTATTTTGGGAACCATTGCGACATTCTTTCGCGGCTGGGACAATTATTGATCTTACGCCTTCGTCATTGGCCGTTTTCAATCGGCAAGTTGTTGGTTGCCGACACGACAAGGTATGTACTTACACCGTTGACAAAATATACGTATTCTGTTATATTCGGACGTAATGATTGCGATTAGGCGATCAGGCACATTTAATGAACCAGAATGGCCCCGCCGGTTGGTGCGATCATTCAACCGACGGGGCTGGTTCACTGGTCGAATCAACCGTCCGAATTTTGAATACTATAGCCAGTAGAGGGGTAGGCGTCCCGAGATTACTCTAAAAATTCTAGCGTTTCTTGAAGCGTTGCCGGATGTTCAAGCCAGATATCGGTGCCGTGGGCTGTCCCGTCAACGATTTCTAATCGTTTTTCCGGCGTTGCCGTGGCGTCGAATAATGTTTGAGCCATGGCAACGGCCTGGCCGCCACGGCCCACATCGCCCTTGCCGGCAAAAATAATCACCTCTTGAGTTGGGGCTAATCTCTGGAGGGCCGGCTGGGGTTTGATGCCCCCATAATCAAGGCCTGGAGAGAGGAGGACACTTTTTTTAAGTTCGTGTTCGGCCTGTAACACCGCGGCGATATTGGCGCCAATGCTGGCGCCGACAATGGCGTGGACTTCACCAGTCTCTCCGAGCAGTTTTAAGACTTGTTGGGCCTCGATAAC
The DNA here is from genome assembly GCA_964372935.1 of uncultured Candidatus Saccharibacteria bacterium. Lineage (GTDB taxonomy): Bacteria > Patescibacteriota > UBA1384 > 2-12-FULL-50-11 > DASWYB01 > CAYJRF01. Next base: position 19,508 of record CAYJRF010000009.1, on the reverse strand, counting down.
ATATTGCCGGTGGGCTTGGGCGTCAAAGTGGCGATAATCCAACCGGCCACCGGCCACGCTTTCGCCGTGGCCGCGGAAATCAATCGCCCACACCAACCAACCGCGCTTCTCCGAGGCTGCCATGAATGGCCGGAAGCTCTCTTTCGTTGCCGGCATCATGTGAAAACAGACCAGCCGTTTCTGGCAAATCGGCGGCTCATTGGCCCAGGCGGCGATTGGGACGTTGTCCCGAGTGGTGAATGAGAACGAGCGCATGGCTAAGTCGTTGGCGGCGTTAAGGCTTTTTGACGGTAACGCGAAACTCCAAGTATTTGCCGAGCATCAGTCGTGTCTGGGAATCAATCGCCGGCAGAGCGCTAAAAAATATGCTGGTTATCGGCAATACTAGCGGGGTCAAAATCCAATCGCGCGCCACGATGAGTTTACGACGACGGTAACTCATGGGCGCCGGCGGTAAAATTAAGGAAGAAATGACCAGTGAGACGATCATGCCAACACTGGCAATCAGGAGAATTCTGGAATAAAAAAAAGGAAAATTATAGGCAAAAACGGTGTTTTGATAGGCGCTATTGATCAACAGCGGCGGCCAGCCGCCAAACGACAATATCGCCGACGTCGTGGCCCAAGAATAATGTCCCTCGAAGAGGATGGCGAACTGGCGCCATTTTTCCCCGAAACTCATGTCTCGATCGCTTAGATTGTGGACAAAAACATACGGCACGTCAGACACCCCCCAGGCCCACCGTCTCTTTTGGAGATACTGTTCTTTCACTGTCCCCCAGAACGAGTCAGACAAGACGGCGTCCTGGTAGATAGGAACAAAAATAGGCACGACGTGGTGTTTGCCGCCAAAACGATAGAGCGATCGCCAATACTGATGACCGTCTTCGACAATGCTGGTGACTGACCAAAAGTCGCTCTTGATTAGACCGGCCAGGCTTTGACTGTGGGCCGAAAAATTGCGCAGTCGTCCCGGACGGGTGGCTTGAACCATCACCCAAAATGAACTACCCAAAGCAATCATCCGGATAAACATCGGGACGTCCCAGATATTGTTGAAGTACATCGGTAAAGGTTGATAACTGGTGCGAGTCGGGTCGGGCGAATCAAGAAAAGCTTGGGTAACGCAAGCAAAATATTGCCGATCAACTCGATTGTCGGCGTCAAGGGAGGTTACAAGGGTATATGTGGGATCAAGGCCGTCTTTTAAGAGACTGGGCACGACGGTTTTGGCTCCGAAAGACATATTCGGCCCTTTCCCTTTGACCTCACCCGCAATGTCGGCGGGGTGGACCGTCACAAAAAAGGCCTGGAACTTTTTTTCGAAATTTTGTCTGATCTTATCGGCCACCGCTTGAGCGTTTTCGCCGGCTCTGGCCTCCGTGCATAACACCACAATCAGCCGATTGAGGGGATAATCGCTGGCCACCAGAGCATCGAACGTCGCGGCAAGAGTGGTATAAGCTTCGTTATACATCGGCACAAAGACGAGATGGCGTATCCGTCGCCAGCGTTTGGGATAGCAATTTTCGAGCCTTTGCCGCCACCCAACATCCCTGGCCGCCCGATATGCCAAAAAACCTAAAATAAGGTGGCGCGACATGATCATCGTTTTAAAAAACCAATAAAGGGCGAAGAGCATAACGAAAATTGACACGGCCTTCGGGTAAGAGAAGGCCAAGATAATTGGCAATCCGAGCGTCAGCCAGGTTAATGTTCCGGGCAAAATTTCCATCAATCGAGCAATCGGGCGGTCCATGATTAGACGCTGGCGAGATAGCGGAAGAAAAATATTAAAGTGCCAGCAATTAGAATCGTTGCCGTCAAGAACATATATGCCAATAACGGTTCTCGGCGGAGCGACAGCACGGCGAACAGGACATTGACGCCCGAGAACAGACTTGTCAAGTCGAACGGCACGTTCGACGCCTCGATAGATGGCTGACGATTCAACACCGCCGTCAAATAGGTTACGACCGTGATCGAAAACAACAAAACAAAAATCCGATCTTTGAGGTAGCCTCGAAGAACGAGTGAGCGGGAGATGAGCATTGGCTCTATCCTATCACGACCCGAAAGTTAGCGGCAATTGCTCTGGGTCGATGAATCTGTTACATTACTGACGCTTATTTACCCGCGGGGTTCGTACAGAGGCAGTACGTGTGCTTCCCAAGCACAAAACGCCGGTTCGATTCCGGTACTCCGCTCCAGGTCGTGGCTGGCTGGTTGAATTAGACCGTCACGGTCGCTACAATGCAACGAGAGAGGAGGTGAGGAACGTGACTAAATGCACCAATTGCGACGGAGATGTGGCCCCTGACGCCAGGGTTTGCGTTGCCTGCGGCACGATGTTGGCTGACGGCGGGACCGATCAAAGCAATACCGGATTTGCTGGCGGTGGCCATGGCGACATGCACGGCGATAGCGGCGGCTCGTCGGATAGCGGCGCGCCCGCCGAACCCAAAGACAGCGAAGGTGGCGACGAAGGTGGCGACGGAGATGACGATAAGGACGGCGACGGAGATGGCGACAAGGACGGCGACGGCGACAAGAGCGACCCGTTGGGCGATCAGTCGGAGGACAAGGACGACGAATAATCAGTGAATCAAAGTAGTGATTCACGCGAGAAAATCCCCTGCGAGTCAGGGTATTTTCTTTAAGAGACGGTAATTGTTCCTCAAAGTTGAAAGGACCTTATGCACCGGGTCGATAATTTGGTGATCAGTTGTATCGATTTTCGTTTTCGCCAGCGAGTTTCAAACTGGATTGAAACCGAGCTGGCGGGACAAGCCGATTTGGTGGCGTTCGCCGGCGCTTCAAAAGCGATTGTTGACCTGGATACGCGTCAAGCGGCTGGGTCATGGGTATGGACGGGGTGACTCGGCGGCATGTTGGTGATGACAATCAGTAAAATAAGTCGCCAGACGCCCTGTTGTTTGACCGGCGCGGGGGATAGACCGCCACTTGCTTGGTTGACTTTGCGGCGGGAGTACGATAGCATCAAAAGGCAGTAGTTCCGGCGTTAGTCGGGCCGATAACATTATTATGTCCAAAAGGAAGTCCTATCTGGCATCGGCATACCTCGTTGGCCTGAGTGGCGAAATTGGTGTTAAGTTGGCCTTGCCAATTGCGACGGGTGTGGCTGTTGGGGCTCGCGCCGACAAATATTTCGGGACGTCGCCGTTAATAACGTTAGTGAGCACGGCGCTGGCGTTTGTTGTGGGCTGGTGGCTGATTGTTCGGATGATTCGACATTATCAAAATCAAACTTTATGATTCACATTTCGATTGCTCCGGAATACATCTTTTCTCTTGGTCGGTTGGCTCTGACTAATTCATTGTTCACCAGTGTCATCGCCAGCCTGCTCATTGCCGCGTGGCTTATTTGGGCCGGACTATCGGTTCGTTTGGCTCCGGGTGGGCGGTTAGCGCAGATAGTGGAAACTTTATTCGAAGCCGTTTTGGATTTGATTGAACAGGTGACCCAAGACCGCGACAAGGCTCGGCGATTCTTTCCTTTGCTTATGACGCTATTTATATACATTGTCGTCAATAATTGGCTTGGATTGCTACCCGGCTTTGGCACGGTGGTGATTAATACGGCGCATGGAAACGTTCCGTTACTGCGCGGCGCCAACGCCGACTTGAACACTACCCTCGCCCTCGCCGTTATTTCGGTCATTATGACGCAAATTTACGCCGCGAGAGAGTTGGGACTGTTCCGTCATCTGGGAAAATATTTTAGCTTTAACCCACTGATGATGTTTATTGGCGTGTTGGAACTATTCTCCGAAATCACACGAATGTTGTCGTTTTCGTTTAGACTTTTTGGCAATATATTCGCCGGCGAGGTTCTGCTTGTTGTCATGGCGGCGCTGGTCCCATTCTTTGGTCCAGTGCCGTTCTTTTTTCTTGAACTATTCGTCGGACTGGTCCAAGCGCTGGTGTTTACGGTGTTGAGCCTAGTCTTTCTAACAATCGCCTCGACCGATCATGGACATGACAGCCACAAGATTCAACCGGTCCTAGCAGCCTAAATCGCACCCGAAAGGAGCCACTATGTTAGATCCAGAAATCGCGAAAATAGTTACCCCGGGAATTGCCATGGCAATCGGCGGGATCATGCCGGCTTGGGCTATCGGGGTAATGGGCGGCAAGGCAATGGAAGCAATCGGACGCAATCCCGAGGCACAGGCGAAAATCCAGCCGATACTTATTTTAGCCATTGCCTTTGCCGAAACAGTCGCCATATACTCACTGGTCGTTGCCCTGATCATTAAATTCAGTTAGACCGAGATGATTTGGTTCACGATCGCTCATGCCGCTCAAACTTCTGGAGCGGTCGCCACGCCGGCAACAGCCAGCGGGATCGGCGCGCTGGGTTTGGATGTGAAAGCCGTTGTCTTCCAAGTTGTTAATTTTGGTTTCTTGTTGGTTATTTTGCGCGCGTTCGCTTACAAGCCTGTTTTGGAAATTTTTCGACAACGTCGTCTGACTATTGAGACGAGCCTGGCCAAGGCGGAGCAAATCGAAGCGATTCGGCGCGATTTGGAGCTTGAGAAACAGCGTACTCTCGATCAGGCCCGGAGCCAGGCCAAGACGATTGTGGCCGACAGCCGGCAGCAGGCCAAAGCTATCTTGGCGGCGTCTCAAGTGGAGTCCCGACAGCGAGTCCAGTTGCTGATGTCCGAGGCGGCGTTAAGACAACACGAGGAATTGGCGCGACTGCGGCGAGAATTTAAGAGCGAAGCCATGGGGTTGGTGGTTCTGGCGACAGAGCGGGTCATGAACGCGAAGCTGGACGGGAAAAACGATCAAACCCTGGTGCGGCGAGCTATCACTTTCCGCCAGCCGCTCGACTCCCCGGCGGAGGCGCGGCGATGACGACATTTCGCCGACAGCTTGGCCGAGCGTTTTTACGCTTGGCCGAGCGCCATTCGGTTAAGACGGCGGCGCGAGCCCTGGCCGTCGAGCTAATCAGGCGTCGTCGGACCCGCGACATCGACTTACTGGCCCAAACCATCATCCGTCTTTGGAGTCACCTACAAAACCATGTCGAGGCCGAGGTGGTTACCGCCCGAACCATGGATCCCGCGACGTTGGCCGAGTTGCGCTCTTGGTTGCGCCGCCGCGCTACCGCCCGATCGGTTAGTCTTCAAACTCGCCTTGATCGGGAAATTATCGGTGGCTTTGTGATCACCACGCCCGACGAAGTGATTGACTACAGCCTTCGCTCTAAGCTTGAAGCCCTTAAATCGGCATGACGAACATCTCACTGGCGGAATTAACCCGAGAGCTCAAGGAGGCGATTCTTGAGTTGAGCGTTAAGCCGGAAGTGTCGTCTTTAGGCATCGTGACCAAAGTCAGCGACGGTATCGTGTGGATTTATGGCCTACAAGACTGCGGGTATAACGAAATGATCGAAATCGCCACGGCTAAAGCGGGACAATGGGCAACGGCCTTCGCCCTTAATTTGGAGGAGGATCAGATCGGGGCGGTGATTTTGGGCGACGACGCCGAAATTTTTGCCGGCGCTCGGGCCAAGCTCACCGGCCGAATTCTTGAAGTGCCGGTTGGGACTAATTTGGTTGGTCGAGTGGTCGACCCTCTCGGGCGCCCCCTTGACGGCAAAGGGCCGCTTGACAACCAGACAACGCGACCAATCGAGCAGATTGCTCCCGGAGTCATGCAACGTCAGGCGGTGAGTGAGTCGCTGGCTACGGGCATTAAGGCCATTGATGCCATGGTGCCAATCGGTCGTGGTCAACGCGAACTGATTATCGGCGATCGGCAAACCGGCAAAACCGCCATCGCCATCGACACAATCATCAACCAAACAATTCAAAAAACCGACGTTATCTCCATTTATGTCGCCATTGGTCAGAAGATGAGTAAAGTTGCTGGCTTGGTGGAACGCCTAAAATCGGCGGGAGCGTTGGAGCGGACGATTGTGGTCGCCACTTCGGCCGCCGATCCAGCCGCGTTGCAGTATTTGGCTCCCTACGCCGGCACGGCGATGGGGGAATTTTTCCGTGACGGTGGCCAGCACGCCCTGATTGTCTATGACGATTTATCTAAACACGCCTGGGCTTATCGCCAAATTTCTCTTTTGCTCCGCCGACCGCCCGGCCGCGAGGCCTATCCGGGCGACGTTTTTTACCTTCACTCGCGACTGTTGGAACGAGCCGCGAAGTTAGCCGAGTCCGATGGCGGCGGATCGTTAACCGCCCTGCCGATCATCGAAACTCAAGCTGGCGACGTTTCGGCCTATATCCCCACGAATGTCATTTCTATTACCGATGGGCAAATCTACCTTGAGACCGATTTGTTCTACCAAGGTATTCGTCCGGCCATGAGCGTGGGGTTGTCGGTCTCGAGGGTTGGCGGGGCGGCTCAAACTAAAGCCATCAAATCGCTCGCCGGTGGTTTGCGTCTTGACTTGGCCCAATACCGCGAATTGGCCGCCTTTGCGCAGTTTGCCACTGATCTGGACGAAAACACTCAGCGTCGACTCGAACGAGGCAGTCGGATTACGGAAATTTTGAAACAAGCGCAATACAGTCCGATGAGTTTGGCTCAAGAGGTCGTAACGCTCGTGGCGGTGACGGCTGGCTGTTTTGATTCTCTTCCCCTTTCCGAAATCAAAGCGGCCGAGACCCGGCTTCTGGAACGAGCGGCTCGCGAAGCCCCGTCAATCATGGCGGCGATTGCGAAAACCGGCGAGTTAACAGCAGACAATAAAGATAAGTTAATTAAGCTCGCTTCTTCGGTCGCGGCCGAATCGGCCACCTCGGCAGCGCCCGAGCCCGGAGTGAAGTAACAACATGCCGCCGATTCAGACCATTCAACGGCGCCGAAAATCGGTTGCCAGCACGAAGCAAATCACCCACGCTATGCAATTGGTGGCCGCGAGCAAAATGCGCCGCGCACAAGAGTCGGCGGTGCGATCTCGGACATACAGCCAAGCGGCGAAGGAAATACTTGAAGCCTTAGCCCTGTTGGTCGACCCGAATGACCATGTCTTGTTCTCGCGTCGAGACGTTAAATCGCGCTTGCTGGTGGTGTTCACGAGCGATCGCGGCTTGGCTGGAGCCTATAACGCCAATATTTTTCGTTGCCTGATATCGGAGATTCAGGCCAACAACAACCGTCACGTGGCGACGCGGCTCGTGGTCGTTGGTCAAAAAGGTGGCCAGTTTGTAGCCAGTCTTAAAGACGTGACGGTGTTGGGAGTGTACCCCGACTGGCCAACTGCGCCAACTTCAATCGATCTGCGCCCGATCGCCGCTACGGCGTACGAATTATTCGCCGCAGGCAAGGCGGATCAGGTTGATGTTATTTATACCGCTTGCCAATCGGCCATGCGTCAGACGGTTGATATTATCACCCTATTGCCGATTGACGCTCAAAAACTTATCGGCGCGCCGTCGGCGCTGCCAACAATGTCGGCGGCGGCCTTTGAGCCGTCGGTTGAAGCGGTATTAGAGGCGATGGTGCCGCGGCTTTTAGACGCCCAAATCTACCAAGCCAATTTGGAAGCCATTGCCTCGGAACACGCGATGCGTATGTCGGCGATGATGAACGCCTCCGATAACGCCGAGGACCTGATGGCTGACCTTGCTTTGGCCTACAACAGCGCCCGCCAGTCGGCGATTACCCGAGAACTTTCCGAGATCACCAGTGGCGGCGCCGCCCCAATGAACTAGGGAGAAAACAGAGACCATGCCTCAAGCAAAACACTCGGACGTTCACGGCGCGATTCTGCAGGTTATCGGTGTTGTTGTTGACGTTGAGTTTCCTGGCAGTCCGCCAGCGATTCGTCACGTTGTCCGGGCCGCTCGGCCCAACGGCGCCGACGTTGTGATGGAAGTGGTCCAACATTTGTCGGCTCACGTGGCGCGCGCGATTGCTTTGGGCGCGACCGACGGTTTACGCCGCGGCACGCCAGTACTTAACACCGGCCAGCCAATCGCCGTGCCGGTCGGGGACGCCACTCTCGGGCGGATGTTTAATGTTATGGGTGAACCGATTGACGGACTGTCCAAAACTTTCCGAGAATTCGCGCCGATTCATCAGCCGGCCCCGGCTTTTACCTCCCAAAACCCCAAATCGGAGATTTTTGAAACCGGCATCAAGATTATTGATTTAATCGCCCCAATCACCAAAGGCGGCAAGGTGGGTCTGTTCGGGGGGGCCGGAGTGGGGAAAACGGTCCTGATTACCGAATTAATTCACAATATCGCCTCGGAACACGGTGGTACGTCGGTGTTTGCCGGTGTGGGGGAGCGGACGCGGGAAGGCAACGACCTTTACCATGAGATGCGCGTTTCCGGCGTGCTCAAGAAAACCGCCTTGGTGTTCGGCCAAATGAATGAACCACCCGGAGCGCGACTGCGCGTCGGGTTGACTGGCTTAACCTTGGCCGAGGCGTTCCGCGATCGTGGTCAGGACGTATTGTTATTCATCGACAACATTTTTCGTTTCACTCAAGCCGGTTCGGAAGTTTCGGCGTTACTTGGTCGTCTGCCTTCGGCCGTCGGTTATCAGCCTAACCTAGCCCAGGAAATGGGCGAGCTCCAAGAGCGGATTACTTCGACGACCAAAGGCTCGATTACTTCGATCCAGGCGGTGTATGTTCCAGCCGACGACGTGACAGATCCGGCGCCTGCCACGACTTTTGCTCACCTTGACTCGACAATCGTCTTGTCGCGTCAATTGGCCGAACTTGGCATATACCCGGCGGTTGACCCGCTGGGCTCGACCTCGACTCTGCTTGACCCAGAAATCGTCGGAGACGACCATTACGCCGTGGCGCGGGAGGTCCAACGGTTACTCCAGCGTTACAAAGACCTCCAGGACATTATCGCCATTTTAGGCATGGAGGAATTGTCCGACCAAGACAAACTCACCGTGGCGCGAGCTCGGCGGGTACAGCGGTTTTTGTCCCAGCCGTTTCACGTCGCGGAAGTTTTTACGGGGATTAAGGGCAAGTACGTTTCGCGCTCGGAAACTATTGCCGGCTTTCGGGCGATTCTTGACGGTCATCACGACGACATGCCGGAAGAAGCATTTTACATGAAAGGCGCCATCGCCAGCGTGAAATAGCTATGTCGAGCCGGATCAATTTTGAGGTCATCGCGCCGGAGGGGATTAAGTTTCGGGAGTCGGTTTGGGAGATTATGGTCCCCTCGGTTGACGGCCAAATCGGCCTGTTGCCGCACCACACGCCCTTGATCTGTCTTGTTGTTGCCGGGCTGATTTTAATTCGCCTTCAGCCGGACGATCCAGTTGAAAATTGGGAACCTTTGGCGACGTCCGGCGGTTTGCTCGAAGTTACCGCCGAGCGCGTCCGTCTCCTCGCCGATACCGCCGAGCGGGCCGAAGACATTGACGAATTACGAGCCAAAGAAGCCCTGCAGTGGGCCCAAGAGTTAAAACGGACTGCCGCCGATCACGTCGCGTTAGCCGGCGCCGCTCGCTTAATCGAGCGTAATCTCATCCGTCTCAAAGTGGCGGAATTACGCCGACATCGTCATCGCCCGAAAGGCAAAACTGCGTCCGGCGATTAATAAAGACCTAATTTCTTGGCGAGCCAAAAATCGTCGTGGCAGGAATTTTCGCTCGTCAGTCGGTCGCTAATGTGGGAAGATGACATCGTGGAACAGTCACCTGTTAGAGCCGAATCGGACGGCCTTGCCACCAAGGACAGCTACCTTCCGTGGATTGTCTGGGCTATTTTTACCCTCTGTCTCGTCGGCTACGCCGTGTGGCAGGTGCGTGAGGCACAGCTCTTGGCCATCCCAACCATCCTTCAAGCGCCCCAAGTCGGCTCGGTCGAGGTTGCCCCAATCGATCCGACGGTCGTCAAAACAGGTGATCGGTGATCGTTGCTTTCCATTCGTCAAGCCGACTGATCCGTCGGGCGTCATCGCTCCGGCATCGTTGGCGCAAAACGTCGCGGCGGTCAATCCACGCCGAGCCGTTCCAATATTCTATTTGATTGAAGTTCGTTTTATAGAGACCTTTTTCGCCGTAAGCCGTGCCCAAGTAATAATAATTTCGGCCGGCTTTTTGGGACGCGATCGCCGCGTCAAGCATCAGCCACATCCCCAACGACTGATAAGCGTAGGCGAGGTCGTAGAAGGAGTACCAAAAATGCCCCAGGCTGGGTTGACCGACCTCCAATACATACGCCGCCACGACGTCGTCGCTAGTTCGGTATTCAAGGATGTCGGTGATTAGTCCCGCCCGCAAAATGGTTAGCAGGCGCTCTTCGGGCATAACATCGGGATGATGACGTTGGGCAAAATAATTGAGGCAGAACTGGATAAACCGCCGGTCAGAGATATCGAAGGTAGAAATCGGCCAGCGACGAAAAACAAAGTTGTTGGCGAATTTACGTTCGACACGCCGATTTTCGCCCGATAGCTCAAACTTATCTAGGTTAACCCGAACGCTTCGAGCGGCGTAAAAAATATTTTCGACGCCGCGCGCCCCGGAGTATGGAAGATAGCCCTGACCGTAAAGAGACCGCAGGTCGTCGTGCTCTTCTCTGATGGCGTAATGGCAGTACCCAAAGGAATACGAATCGTAGTCTTGAACCAATTCGCTCTGAAATGTCCGCATGAACCAAGTTTAGCATACCGGCGCCAGACCGTAGGAGAACGGCAAAACAAGGGCCAATCTGGCGTTGGGCAATCGGCCCAACTTGGCGTAAACTTGTCTTTAAGCTACAATTCTGGCATGGATCGGCTGCCGATTGAGGCACTATTTACCCCAAACGAGAAAATCGTGTCGGTGTTCGCCTGGGTCCAGACGATACGCGATCAAGGGCGGATTATTTTTTTACTCCTGCGGGATCGCTCGGGGGTAATTCAAGCGGTGGTGTCGAAGGATGCCGCCGAGCCGTTCGTCATCGCTCGGGAATTGTCGGTCGAATCATACTTGCGAGTCGAAGGCAGTGTTAAAGCCGAATCCCAAGCGCCCGGCGGCTACGAAATCGTGGTGCGATCAATCACCGTCTTGTCGCAGGCGAAGTCGCCTCTGCCGATTCAAGTCTTAGAAAAGGGCCATAACGAGGCCGAGCGCCAAATTCGCCTTGACTGGCGTTGGCTCGACTTGCGCAAGCCGGAAAAAACCCTCATATTTCGGGTTTGGACAACCCTGGAACAGGCCTTTCGCACATATTGGATCGAGCAGGGTTATTTAGAAATACACTCCCCAAAACTGATGAGCTCGGCAAGCGAATCGGGAGCCGAAGTATTTCCGGTGATCTATTTTGACCGCCGGGCATACTTGGCTCAATCGCCCCAGTTTTACAAACAGATGGCCATAGCGGCCGGTTTTGAGCGGGTATTCGAGATCGGGCCGGTTTTTCGGGCCGAGCCGTCGTTCACGTCGCGTCACGCCACGGAATTTACCAGCTATGACGTCGAAATCGCCAACATTGAATCCGAAGCAGACGTGATGCGGGAGTTGGAGACGGTGATCGCCCGCGCCTTGGCGGCCGTCCACACAACTCACGGGCGAGCGATCGAGGCCGCCTATGGCCGGCAATTGCCAGTGCCGAAGACGCCTTTTCCTTGCGTTACCATGGTCGAGGCCAAGGCGGCTCTGGCCGAGCATAACGTGGCGGGCGACCCAACGGGAGACTTTAGCCCGGAAGAAGAACGGCGGTTGGGCGAAATATGGCGCGGCCAAACCGGCCACGAATTCGTTTTTGTGACAGACTACCCGACGACGGCGCGACCGTTCTACCACATGCGGCATGCCGACGACCCGAAGTTGACTAAGAGCTTTGATTTATTTTGGAACGGCATCGAAATCACTACCGGCGCTCAACGGGAGCATCGCTCGGCCATTCTGGAGCATCAGGCGATCGAGAAGGGCATTGCCCCGCAGTCAATCGAACATTATCTAAATTTTTTCCGCTACGGCTGTCCGCCTCACGGCGGCTATGGATTGGGCCCGAATCGCTTGCTAATGAAACTGTTCGACCTCGATAATGTTCGCGAAACGATGTACTTATATCGCGGGATAAAACGTCTCACGCCATAAATTCTCTTGTTCGGATTATTGGTTCAGCTCGGCATGGGTAGCTCTTATGGGGCGGTCAGCGGGAATCAAACCCGCGATGAGAGGGCCACAACCTCTTGTGTTGTCACTACACCATGACCGCCACGCCGGCCGACACTCCCGTTATTTTAACAGATGACTTAAATAATTTCCACCCAGCAGACCGCTTTGGTGGTCGGCTGGGCGGTGAGGCGGATAAAAAAAGGCGACAAATCACAGGTGAAAAACCAGTCCTCTACTATTGATTGGGAAATATAGTGCAATAACCTGAGCTTGTTATAAAAGATACGACAGAATTACTCGCTCTTGTTTAAGAAAAAGAAAACCGCCTTTGTCGAAGCATTGGCGGATAATGCGTACTGATCTTCAGTCTTTAACCTTAACGGAGCAGGCGAATGTTCTCCTGAGAGCAGTGGGTGAAGTCTTCGGCCAGGGGATCCCCCTGTTGCATGATCTTATTGGCGGGTCGTCATAAATCATCTCGGCGATGTCAGCCAGCGTTGGCATAGTCTCCTCTTTCTAAAATCCGACAGTGACAAGAGAGGTTACAGCCTAATCCTTATAATAAATCAACCGTTTTATTGCCTGGTCCATTGACATTTTGCCTAAAAAGCTATCTACTGACGCAGACACTCGGATAGACACGCGACGAAAGGGGGGCAGAGCAGATGCTCTGGGTGGACGTGGTTCGAAACGTCCCGATCAACCTTGGGATTCCTCGCCATGGAATCAACGAGGCCGGTACGATGGCCTTGTCCTGGGGGGACGGTGAGACTGTGTACGGTCGTGGTCTGCTTGACGGCGGACCGAGCTGCATCTTTAGCGGTCGGCTCTATGGTCCTAACCTTACAGTTGAGGACGTCGTGCTCTCGCCGTCGATGCGGCCGAAGACCGATGACGGCAAGGCCGTCTATGGCTTCGAGGACCCAACCCACCTCGGGGAAGGACACAACTTCTTCGGGAGTGGGGACGGCGGTCGGACCGGCATCCTCTGCACAGAGGCTTACTGGAAAACCAAAGCGCGCCAGTCAGTCGGTACCAACTTGCTCTACGTCGAGAGCAGCGGCCGGATCGCCACGGTGCTGACGCCGGCACAGGTGGAAGAGAAGCTGCAAGGAGCGGTCTATGGCGATGTCGATATGGTGAAAGAGGCCATCCTCCTCACCGCCGGCTCCCGTGGTCCGCATCTCCTCATGGAGTTGGGAGCGGCGA
>CAYJRF010000009.1:0-6121 GCA_964372935.1 uncultured Candidatus Saccharibacteria bacterium | reverse complement strand
CTCCTCACCGCCGGCTCCCGTGGTCCGCATCTCCTCATGGAGTTGGGAGCGGCGATTGGGGAGCGGCGACAGAGCCGGCTGGCCATCTGCCGAGCGCAGAAGGACCCTGCGGTTATTCGCCCCTTCCTGGAACCCGTGGCGGGGACGTGGTTCGACAACCACGTCAGCACGGTGGCGCATGACTTCCGGCTGCGCGGAGGTCTCGCGCTGCTGGTCTTCAATGGCGCCAAGCTGGTGGAATCGGCAGGCAAGTGGACCAACCGCTGGGCGGTGGGGCTCGGACTGCTCAATGGTGACAACCACCTCTTTTGGTGGACTGGCGAGCCGATCATCACCCCGCCCGAAGGCATCGAGCCTGGTCCTGGCGGCCAGCTCATCGCCTTCGGTTCTGATGCACGCCTGACCCAACAGGCATCTGGCGTGTGAACCCTCGAGATCCTCTACCACGCCATGGACCGGTACCCGTGCCTCTTTGAGGCAACCATCTCGCTCGGTTAGGATTCATCCGGCCGAGAACGTCCAACCACCCAACATTCTGGCAGCAGCTGGAACGTTGGGTGGTTTTTTTTTATGCCTTGGTTCTATGTTAGGATTTAAATATGACAATCCAAAAAATTTACTTGGGTTATTGGTATCAACGAACAACACTTCATTTATCGGAAATTTATGACTTTTTGAACGAGGGCAAGAGTCCTTTAGCACTTGATAAAGGAAAGCTTAAAGAGCTCCAAGGCCAACTTAATATTGATTCTCTGGAATATAAGGTTGATGTCTTAGAACATATTGATATTCACGCCATCGGTAGCATTACGATCAAGATTTACGAAGATGGCTTGGTGGTTCTGGCCAAAGATCACCGCGCTATCAAACAAGATATAGAAGCCCTAACAGAGTATTTTGAGAAGCGTTTCTCTCCAGCGATAAAATACCTCTTTAGTTTAGGGGCCCCCGTACCCAAAGAATTGGCCGGGATTAAAGACGCCTTCCCTTACTTTATCGTTACTCACCACGCCAAGAAGTCAGAAATGGCTGAATTGCTCGGTGATTTAAGCCAAGATAAGTATTTAGATATGAGCAGTGGTGACGTTGAAATACTGCGCGGCCACGAATATTTTGTCCTTAATCCTGACGCTGATTTCAAAAATTTAGATGGCCTAATTGAAATGTTGATTTTCTTTAAGGAGTTTAAAGCCCAGCTCCATCACTACCTCAATCTGCACCGGACGATTTGGGATAAGATCGCTAAGATTAAAGAGCAAGGCGCCATCCGTGGAAAAGACATTCAATCACAACGGAGTCAGCTTGAGAGTTACAAGAAAACGATTGAGCTTATCGGAGGCCGGATCAACCAAATGGGTATGTATATGGGAGCGAGAGAGAATATTATCAAAACTCATGGCTGGGCAGAGTTCTTAACCAACGTATTGCAATTTAAATACGATAATCTTCAGCACAGCTTAGATTACGTCAAGTCGCTTTGGACTATGACAAATCAATATGTTGATTCAGCCATCCAAGTCTTTAATGAAATTAACGCTCTTAGTACAAAGAATTCAGTCCAGGCGTTAACCGTTATCACGAGTTTAGGTATCGTTAATACGGTCATCAGCTTCCTCGGGACCGAACAATACCCGCAATTAACCATTACCGGTATTTATTACTTCTTGCTTTTGGTCCTGGGAACTTGGGCTTTGAACAAATTAATTACGTACATTTATCAGACAATAAATTACAAAATAAACGACATAAAAATAGCTAAAAATATTAAATAAAGGTTGCTTCAGTTTTTACTGGCTGTAAGTTTTAGGAGTTATTTCAAGCTCCTTCTTGCCGTATTCAAATACTATCCGCCAAAGCTCATCAAATAATCCCTGATGTCCTGATATTGAGTATCCTTGGCAATTTCTTCAGCAAAGATTACAGGAATTTTAGAAAAACTAGTGCCACCTAAGGTTAGGTCAATTAGTGGTAATAACCAACTGTCGTTCCGCCAACTCCGGCAATGGTGCATCTTGTATCAGAAGTCAAATCTAACCCCATTTGTGCGCCTATTTCTGACCGAATAATTGAAATATCCGCTCCCGTATCAAGGAGCGTTCGGGTGGTAAAACGCTGATTATCGTAGACAAATGTTACCGGAATAACTGGGCGGTAGAAGGAACCATATTTAAGATACGGAAACTTCATAGCCTGACCTAACATACGGGACTAATCGGGAGGAATGGAAAATTTCCGAATTACAGATGGAAACCAACAAAAAAGTTCGAATCCAGTCCAGGTGGAACTGTTTTCGAATCTGCAAATTTCGTGGCGGACCGGACGGGATTCGAACCCGTGATCTCCTCCGTGACAGGGAGGCGCTTTAAGCCAGACTAAGCTACCGGTCCACGTCGGCGCGTGGTGACGCTGGAGCCGCCTCCGGGACTTGAACCCGGGACCTTTACTTTACGAAAGTACTGCTCTTCCACTGAGCTAAGGCGGCGCGAAGGAGCAAAACGGGCAGGATTGCCAAGGCAAATCAAAATTGCCCTTGAACGATCACTGGGATATTATAGCTTAAGAGGGAGGCAGATGAAACTCAATAAAAGCAGTTCGGGCTATATTGCGTTCGTTATCGCTGGCATACTCGCCATTCTCGCATACGCCATATATCTTTTTAGCCAAGCTTGACTGGTTGATTGTTCGGTAACGCCAGAGGCGGGGGGTTATAGATTCGTCTGAATATCGTCCCCGACCGCCGCGACATCGGCGTCGTCGTTACTAGGCTCAACGGAAAGCAGGTCCTGATCGATGGCCGACATCGTGTCTAACAAAGGTGTCGGGCTAGGCGACGCCACCAGACTAGGCGTTGGTTGTTCGAGCATAGTTCGGAGCTCTTGTTTCTGCCGCAACAAGAGGTAGACCCCAACGACGACACTGGCGGTTACCACAACGACCATTATCAAGGCGAAAGATGAGAAAGCTTGGGTTCGCTGGTTCATGGCGCTGGCGAGGGGGTAGCCGAGGCTGTGGCGATAGCCGTCCGGAGCGATTCGAAAGTGTCCTCGAGCTGCTTCTTGACGTCCTTAAGAGACGCTTTGATCGCTAGGTGGTCTTGGCGCAGTTGATGGTGGGTAGCGACAAACGCCGGTTTTAACTCGGCGGCGGTGTTAAAATCTGCTGAATAAATTTTCGTCTGTTGGGCCAGGACGGTTTGTTTCGCGGTGTCGAGGGCGGCGCGCGCCGAGGCCAACTTTGATTTGGCGGCCGCGAGGTTAATTCCGTCAGCTTCCGCTTTCGAAAGGCGCGATTCCAACCGGTCGCCGATTAACTCCAAATGTTTGAGGTAGCGTAGCTCGTGCTGGCTCATCTTAACGTTGAGGGCGTTTAACACCTGCGCCAGCCTCTCGGCTTGAGCTGTTTTGGTTTTATCTTGCAAACGGTCTAGCCGGGCCCGAAGTTGGGCTTGCTTGCTACTATAGATGGCGGTTCGTTCGCGTTCATTCTGGTCAATTTTTGTCCGAAATTCGATTTCCGCGCGACGGCGAGCGTCTCTAACCTTGGTGGCCACGGTGTCTGTCTTATCCTCTGACTCTGGAGAGCGCGTGGTCGCAAGCGGACTTGCCGTGAAAGTAGACAACGATTCGGCTGGCGACGCTCCCGTGGACGACGATTCGGTTAGCGACGGCTGGGCAGTTGGCGTTTGGGCTAAGGCCGGCAATCCGCACGACGCGACCACAGCCAAACTAACGCCGACAAGCGTCAATATGACTTCCAAAGAAATGCGGCTTGGACGAAAAGATCTCATCACTCACCATTATATAGACGTTAGAATTGATTTCGCAACCCCCCGACTTTTCGGGGTAATTGGTCAATGTTATACTGCCTATGACGATGCGGCGGGCGCGCGGGTATAGCACAAGGGTAGTGCTTCTGCCTTCCAAGCAGGTTATACGGGTTCGAGTCCCGTTACCCGCTCCAGAAATTGACTCGGGCGACGCGGGAAGGAGGGGTGGGGAGAAATGCCCGCGCCGCCCTCGCTTTCGGCCTTCGTGCCGGATAGGTTTTCTATGAATAACCGAAAAAGAAATGTTGTTGTCCTCATTGGTGGTCCTTCCGCAGAACATGATGTGTCTCTGGCAACCGGAAGGGTCATTTTAAATGCGCTTGATAAAACTAAATATAATCTAACGCCAGTTACCATTAGCAAAGATGGAAAATGGCTTTTACCTCCGCCAGGTAGAAAATTCCTTGGTAGCGATGAAAACAAAGAAGAAAAAAGTTTGGTCGCACTGGAAACTGGTAATGCGATTGATAAATTGAAAACCGAAAGAGGCACGGATGTTGTTTTCATTGCCATGCATGGTACATACGGAGAAGACGGCACGGCGCAGGGATTTTTGGAGATGGCGGGGGTTCCATACACTGGCTCGGGTATTTTGGCGAGCGCACTCGCCATGGATAAACTAAAATCCAGCGAGCTCTTTTTGTTCCATGGCCTTAAAGTTCCAAAGTATCTCAATTTTTCTAACAAGCAATGGAATAAAAGCAAAGATAAAATAACAACCGAAGTGAGCGAAAAAAATTCGCTTCCCTGTGTTATCAAACCTTCAAATTGTGGCTCTAGTGTTGGCATAACGATTGTTAGAAAAATTGACGGTCTGGAAAAGGCTGTGCAATTGGCACTTTCTTACGACGATACCGTTCTCGCACAAGAATATATTTCCGGTGCGGAAGTTACGTGTGCTGTGTTAGATGAGGGTGGGGACAAAGAGCCAATTGCACTTCCGCCGACACAAATCATTCCCAAGACATCTGAATTTTTTGATTATTATGCGAAGTATACTCCTGGAGCGACGGAAGAAATTACTCCTCCGCGTCTACCCACAGAAATAATTAAGAAAATTCAGAATAGCGCGTTGCAAGTGCACAAGATTATTGGTTGCGCCGGTATGTCCCGAACTGACATGATAGTTTCGGGAAATGATGTGTTCATTCTCGAAACAAACACGATTCCAGGCATGACCGAAACAAGTTTGTATCCACAAGCCGCCGTAGCAGTTGGTATATCGTTTCCCGAATTGTTGGACAAGATTATTCTATCAGCCATCAATCGAAACCAAATATAATATGGTTCCCGAAACTATAACTTTAATTTCCGATCCAAAAATTTTGCAGGTACCAATTCAAGAGAACGATGACCTGTTGGTAGATATTCGCGACTACCGAGAAATATTGATTGATACTCGCAAGAGCAAAGTATCAAATTCATACTTCAAGTTGCGCAAATCAGTTGTCGCAAAACTTTTGGAAGCTACGAAATATTTGCCGCAAGGCATTCGCTTTTTGGTTATAGAGGGTCATAGACCGCTTTCGTTGCAGAAAAAATATTTTGACGAATATTGCGAGGAACTTGGCGGACTTCATTCCGACTGGGACAAAAAGCGAATTTACCAAGAAGCAAGCAAATATGTTGCCCCGTCAGAAATTGTCCCACCGCATTCTACCGGCGGCGCAGTGGATTTAACTCTCGCCAGAGAAAACGGAAAGGAAATGGATATGGGCACTCGGCTTAACGCCGACCCAGAAGAGAGCAACAATGCTTGCTTCACTCTTGCGGCAAATATTTCTGATTCGGCAAGAGCACGCAGGCAACTTCTCATCAACACAATGTCAAAGAGCGGTTTTGTAAATTATCCAACAGAATGGTGGCATTGGTCGTATGGCGACGGATACTGGGCGTATCATACCACCCCCCCTTTCGTTTTTTTGGGTTCTGTTGAATAATTGACTTGTCCGGCACGAAGGCCGAAAGCGAGGGCGGCGCGGGCATTTCTCCCCCCCCTCCTTCCCGCGCCGCCCGAGCGGATTTCGGAAAGGATTGCGAAATTGCGTCAGCAATTTCGCAGGAAATGGTTTCGAGCGCAGTCGTAAAGATACTCCAGAAATTCACTCGGGACAATACCGTTTTTCCTTCCGGTTATAGCCAGCCTATCTATTGTGACTGTGGGCCTGCGAACGCATCGTCCGTTAAATTTGTGCTACACTCCTCATAAAGGTCATTTATTAAATAATCTTTTCAAAAACATGGTCAATAAAGAACAAATAGATCAATGGCTCCGTGACGGTACAATCACTCAAG
>CAYJRF010000008.1:0-34452 GCA_964372935.1 uncultured Candidatus Saccharibacteria bacterium | reverse complement strand
TTTGGTGGACCATAGCGGGCTCGAACCGCTGACCTCGTGCATGCCATGCACGCGCTCTAGCCAACTGAGCTAATGGCCCAAAAGGTAGCGTCTGGCACCATTATACTTGCATGGCTCGTCAGCAACAAGTTGGCTAGGTTTTGATGTTGGCCAGATCGTGGCACGCCGCTTCTAGCGGGGAAGTGTTGACGTACAACAATTTGAGCGATTTAAGATTGCCGGAAATAAGATTACTCCAAAGGTAGCTCGTTTGAGGAATATACGAGGTGTTGACAATTATTCCTTCCACGTCGCCATGGGCGACGAGCGAGCCAATCCCGTGTCTAATAGCACGCAGGTAAGCGCGCAGGCTTAGGCCGAGCCATTCAATCGCTTCGATTGTAAACTGTCCGGTTGAAAAATCGCTCGCGCGAGGCGCCAAGCCGGCGATTTGGAGTAAAGAGTCCAGGGGCAAATCAGTGTTGTTCATGGGGTTTAAGCCAGACTCATCAAGAAGAATTTTATTAACGTCGGCGGGGCGTTGTTTTTCCGCTAACAAGGCGTAAAATCCCGGGTCAATCGCGCCGGCTTGAGTCAAACCCATAATCGACGACTCGGGCGAATAGGAAACTATGGCGTCGACAAGCTGTCGGCCATCGAATAACGCAATACTTGTCTGCCTACCAACATATAAGCTGACGACGCGCTTGTTGGTTTTAAGATGATGAATATTCGCCTTGTGAGCGTAGCTATTGAGCAAGTGGGGCTGGGCTTTGATCCGTTTAATTGTATCGTAGCCAAACGGCGCTAAAACGATATGACGATCAAGGAGATGCGATAGACAGGTGTCGAACAAAAAATAATGGGTCAGGTGCGGCCAGCCGCGATGGGCGACATTGGCAGTATGAAGAGCCGGAGCGATGACGGCGCGGCTAAGGCGCGATGTCGCAAGGGTTTTGAATAATGATACATTGGCGATTCTTGGTTCCCAAAACGACGGCTCGGCGAAGGGAATCATTATTCCAATGCGTGTAAACACCCGGCCGTGTCCACGAACTCTGGCCAGAAACTCGGTCTCGATAGCCCGATGAATAGCGCGATCTGACCAATCTTTTACCGACACATTACCGCTGTAGAGCATGGCGCAGTCCGCCGTAAATGCGGCGTAATTTATTTGCTTATCTTCCGCTTGCAATATGAGGTACATGGCGCTCCTTCGGTAACGGTGGATGATGAGGACGTTTCGTGATCGGAATAATCAACCCCTCGGATGACAAAGCGACGGCGGAAACGGCCTGGGGAGTGAGTTGATCATAGCCCGATTTGATAACAGTAACACTATCCGGCGGCGGGTAGGGGAATGAGAGTTGACCGACGCGATCGCTAAAATAGACCCGACGGCGCCGCTCGTTGATGACGGCCACCAGGGCGCCCACGACTGGTTTTTGCGTGGTATTGTCTATCACCCTTATTTTTAACTTGGGTTGCGAATGATACAAGAGGTAGCCTAGCCAGAATGTGGAATACCCGGCGGCGACCCAAAAGAACACTATAGAGATATCGTTAAAAAACGCCCATGCCAGAAAAAGACTCCCCAGAATAAATAAATCGCGCGACAACCTCACCATCGTGAAGTGAGCTCGGCGAGTAATCGACTCGATGGCGTAGTTTGGAACCAGCGGTTTCAAAAGCAGTGTTGCCGGCATAGAATCGAGACGCCTATTGACGGTATGGTAACCGGCGCAGGCAAGACGAAAACGTTGGCCATATGGTTTGGCAACAGCGCATTGCCCACGGCTGTCGGTCGTCCCGCTGGGAGTAAGTTTCCCTTTAACCAGCACGCCGACTTCTACGCCGGCCAATGGTCGTGCGGTATCGGCATCGAGGACAGTCAATTGATTGGCGATAGGCCGACGCCAAATTTTCATCCCCTGAAGAGACGTTAGCCGCGCCATTACCGCTGGGGTCGCGTCGGTCAGACTGGCAATGATTTTCAAACCGACGGCGACGCCCAGCGTGGCCACGGAGATTCGAAACGAACCCGATGACGCGGCGATTTGATTTGACAATTCTCCCCAAGACAGGCCTAAGGCCGACGAATCAATCCAGGTTCGGGGTAAAATCGCTTTGACGACATAACTGCCCAGAGCGAGAGAATTTATCTTGGCGATGTGCCGACGGATTGCCAGAGGAAAGAGTGGCCAATCAGAGCGAGAGGGTTTCATAGTTAAGCGGGTGGGCGAACGGGCGATTAGACAGCACCAAATTGCCCCGCGTGTCATTAGGTTGGGCCAAGCACACGAGCAAGGGACGATCCAGGTTTTGCCGGACGAACGACGCCGCGAGCCAGTCAAATTGAGGAGAGGGCTCTTCATTCAACATGACCACCGTGCGATACGGCTGGCTACCCTCCCCAAAATGAGGCGATATGAGCATTTCGAGGAAATGATGAGCCGACGCCCCAGAGAGCGTTTCGTAGTACGGATGACGCAGGTTACTGCCGGCAAAGGCGGTCTCGTGAGTCGGCCAATCGCTCACCACGAGGGTATGGCGATATCGGGATAGGTCGTTTATCAACGTGTTGGATAATTGATGTTCCGCCGTCAACGCCGCCACATTGACGGCGCCATGCCCTTTTAAGACGGTGATTAAATTATCCAGACCGCTAAGGTTGTGGTTGGCAATCAAAAAAGAGTCGCCCTCGCCGGGAGGAGTGTCTTCAAATATCTGACTGTCCCGTAGTGGCAACAGTTGGTCAAAATCAAGAATCGGCCGTGATTGAGACGCGGCGAAAAGGTTGTCAACATACCGCCTCGCGCCGTGAAGCGAAGCGACCGAATCAACCAAAAAAATTGAGCTGATGGCATTTGGCGGCTGGATAAGCGAGGCCAACTCACGCAACCCCAGAGATAATTCGCTCGGTGTTGCCTGCCAAACGCCCAAATGGAAAGCGACTTGTATCCCCGAATCCGCCAACAATCGCCCGAGCGGTTCAAGAATTGCCCGAGCGCCGTAGGGCGAATCCGCGTCCAGGACCCCCACGAGATGTAATCGCGTTCCGGAGTGTCGAACGCGATAAATCACATCGCGTGTCTGGCGAACAATGTTAGGAGTCAGACGATAAATCGGCGATAATCGCCCCCCCTGATGGCCGAGGGCGAACAGAATTGACGGCAAAGACGAACCCTGAACGAATGACGGACTCTCGGGATGAGACAGGCGGCGACGCGCCAATGGCCCGGCCGCCCGCATTGTCTGGGGAAAACGCGACAAGAGAGCCTCGGATGAATCGCGACGGCAATTAATCACTAAGACGGTTACGGCGTCGTCGGTCATACTTTCCCAACGACGTTTAATTCTTCCTCGATCTCGACCAGTCTCTCGTACTTCACGATCCGTTCGGGCGCCTGATCGCTCGGCGCGCCGGACTTAATAAACGGCGCGGCTGTGCCGACGGCTAAATCGCTTACGAACACATCTAAAGTTTCGCCCGAGCGGTGCGATAAAATATGGGTATAGTCGGCCTGACGCGCTAAGTTGATACAATCCAAAATTTCGCTCAATGTGCCAGCTTGGTTCATCTTAATCAAAATGGCCGTGGCCGCCGCTTTCTTAATGCCAGCTTGAAGACGTTGCTGGTTAGCTACGAACAAATCGTCGCCAATCAATAAAAACCGTTGGGTATCGCCGCGCGTTTTTTCCAAAGAAGCGCGCAAGGCAATCCAATCGTCCCACGCATCTTCGCCGAACGGATCTTCTAGGGCGTAGAGCGGAAAATTACGCATCAGCGCCTCATAATCGCTGATTGTGGGAGTACTGCCAGACGGCAGGGACGACGCGGCGATGTCGGCTCCCAGAACCACATCCTTTCCTGGGACAAAGCCGGCGGTTTTAATCGCTTCGACCAAAAAACCAAAACCTTCTTCGTTGGTCGTCAGATTAGGGGCGTAACCGCCCTCGAAACCGATCGGGGCATCGTGGCCTTTTTGCCGCAAAATTTCCCCGAGAGACGCAAAAATTTTCCGGCCGGCCGCCAGCTTTTCCCAAAAAGTTTTCATGCCCACGGGAATCACTAAATACTCTTGAAAATCGAGATTATTGTGGCCGTGCTTGCCCCCGTTAATTAAATTAAACATCGGCGTCGGCAAAGTAAACCCGGGCGAAGCGGCGATAGTTTGCAAATAGCGGTAAAGCGGCACGCCCTGGCTCTGCGCCAAAAGTCGCACTGCCGCCAGCGATACCCCAAGGGTAGTGTTGACGCCCTTGATCTGTTTATCGCGAGCAAATTCCTGTAGCCACACGTCTAGGTCGCGTTGCGATGTTAACGGACGGCGCAACAACGCCGGCGCCAAAAGATCGGTGATGGACGCCACCGCCTGACTGGCCTTAACCGATCCGGCCTCGTATTTGCCAATCGAACTCCCCAAAGGCAATGAGGCCGTGGCGAGGCGTCCTTGATCGTCCGTCATCGTCACTTCTACCGTTGACTCGCCGCGGGAATCACTAATGACGCGGCTACTTACGGACGCGATGAACGCCATTACCCTCCTTTCGGGTTATGTCTGATAAAACACTGTCTGGCGGCAACCGACTCAAACGGGAGGGGTCGGGATGTTTTCCCGACGTTCCTCCAGAGCCGACTGCTCGCGAATGTAATCGCTTGCCTCGGTCACCGAGGGATCCTGATGCGACAACAGCGCCAAATAATATCCCACCATTTCGCCCATCAGGCCGGCCAAAACAATCTCTCCAAAATTCGACCCGCTCGGGTGCATAAAGACCTGTTCGTAGGCCACTTTACGAGCCTGCGACACCTGGTAAGTCAAAGTCTGCTGCACCTTGGTACGCTGATGGTCGTATTTCGACTGCAACATAATCACCAGCGGCGACTCGGTCGGCTTGCTTTGCGGCGCCAAACCGTTGATTATCGTATCATTAAAATCGCTCAAGATGCTACAAACGGCGATAGTTTTACCGGTTGAAGCCAGCGACACTTGCCATTTACGCGCCACCGCCCAAAGGGCGGCGCCCGCTATTACCACAACATGTCTGCGCTCACTGATATTCCGGGCCAATTGTTTTGCCGGATTTTGGTAATGCGCCACATCTGGGCCGATATTTTCGAGCAAGGACCGAGACAAGCTCGAAGCCTCGGTAACCGTGGCTTCACGCAGTTCCAGAAAGTCTAGGCGCCGAAACAGTTGGCATAAACAGCTCAAAACGTAAGCGAACGCCGCGCGCGCTGGCGCGCCATAATTGACCATAATATGAGATGCTTTTACCCGACGCGCCTCTTTTGCCAGATCGCCACCGAGGGAAATTGCCAGCAGACGGGCTCGACGCTTGGCGGCTTCCTGAAACGACGTCACCACCGGCCCGGTTGAGCCGTAATAATCCACCGCCACCACTAAGGTGTCGCTCGACACCCACGCGGGCAAAGCGTAGTCTTCGCTCACCACTACCGGCACACGCCCGTAGTTGGCTGCAAGGGTGGCGACGGCGTAGGCCGCGGGGGCCATTTCGCCCGCGGCGACAATCAACACTTGACGGGATTGGGCAAACAGGGCGACCAGCGGCGCTCCGACAGCTAACTCGTATCCGCCAATTAGCTGCTCGGGAACATCCAACAAATGGTTAAGATAATTGTGCCCGTCAACTTGTTTAATAAGCGAGCGATTATCGAGAAGAGACATCACCAGGGAGAACGGTAACGATTTTGACCGTCGAACGCTCGTTGAGGGTAAATTGATCGAACCCTCCCCAGGGCTTACTGACCGTAAAACGATTCGGAGGCAAAGCGCGAGGTGTTTCCAGTTCCAATCCAGCTAACCGAGATTTCTTATCCATGCAACTCCTGTATACGGCCACCTTATCACACCGACAGCGTCGTGTCCAACCAACCGTTGAGACAAGATTACTCTCACCGAATCGAGAACGGGGAATCGGCTGATGACTGATTCGGGGCAATCGCAAGGGTGAGCGGTAACGCGACGCTGGCCGACTGCTCGCGTCGACACTCCAAGGCGGCCCGGACAAGGCCGGCGAAAAGCGGATGGGCTCGATTGGGCCGACTGGTAAATTCCGGATGAGCCTGCGTGGCCATAAAATATGGGTGGACAGTTTGGGGCAGTTCAATAAACTCGACTAACCGGCGGTTGGGCGAAAATCCGGCCAAGCGCATTCCGGCGCGGCGCAAGGCGGCATGATAGCGTGGATTGACCTCGAAACGATGCCGATGACGTTCCGCGACTTGTCTGATGGGGGAGAGTGAGTCGATGGTGGCCAAGGGCGGAAAGTCCATCTCCCGCGTCTTGGCCCAACGATACAACCGGCTCAATCGCGATGAGGGCGAGAAGACCGCCGGATATGATCCCAAACGCATCGTGCCGCCTTTCGCCCTGACCGTTTTTTGCTCGGGAAGGAGGACAATCACCGGGTGCGGCGAAGTCGCCTCAAATTCGGCGCTGTTGGCGTCGGCCAAATTCAGGACATGACGGGCAAATTCGATGATGGCGCATTGCATTCCCAGACATATGCCCAGAAACGGCAGCTTCATCTCCCGAGCGTAACGAATCGCGCGAATTTTGCCTTCAATGCCGCGTCGCCCAAACCCGCCGGGAACAATCATCGCGTCAACTGTCCGCAGAGCCGAAATCCGTAATCGCTCCGAATCAATCGGCACGACTTCAACCCCGATTCGGTTGGCAATGCCAGCGTGCACAATCGCCTCGATAACCGAGATATAAGCGTCGGACAAGTCAGTGTATTTTCCCACCAACGCCACCCGAATGACGCCACGCCCCACCTTAAGTCGTCGAGCTATCTCCCGCATTCCGTCCAATCGAGGCGCTGGGGCCGGCACGTCGAATAATTTTAAGACGATCCGACCCAAGCCGGCCCGCTCCAAATTGAGCGGAATGTCGTAAAGCGATGTCGCGTCCAAGGCCGGAATAATCTGTTCCTCCGGCACGCCGCAAAAAAGAGCGATTTTTTGGCGCACGGCGAGGCTGATTAGACGCTTGGCGCGAACAACCAACACGTCCGGTTGAATCCCAAAACTCCGTAAGAGAGCGACCGATTGTTGAATTGGCTTTGTTTTCGCTTCGTCCGACGGGTAAATGTAGTCAATTTTAACCACATGAAGGTAAATGGTATCGCCGCGGCGGCGATTGCCAAATTGTCGCGCGGCTTCCAAAAACGGCAAGGCCTCGATATCGCCGACGGTTCCGCCGATCTCGACGATTTGAAAATCCGGCTTCGTCTGTCGGCCCAACTCGGTGATCCGCGCCTGAATTTCGTCGGTCACATGGGGAACGATTTGAATCGTCTTGCCCAAATATGTCCCGTTGCGTTCTTGCTCGGTTACGGCCTGATAAATCGCCCCGGTGGTAAAATTGGACTGGCGAGATAAGTTGAGATCCAAAAAGCGCTCGTAGTGTCCCAGGTCTAAATCGGTCTCGGCGCCGTCTTCGGTCACGAACACCTCGCCATGCTGAAACGGATTCATTGTCCCGGCGTCAACATTCAAATAAGGGTCCATTTTTTGCGGCAGGACGGCGAAACCGCGCGCCTTGATGAGCGCCCCGAGAGAGGCGGCGGTAATACCCTTGCCCAAGCCCGAGACGATACCGCCGGTTATAAAGATGGTGCGACTCACAGCCCTCCTTTCAATCTCTCCCGAGATTACCACACCCCGTCAACCGCGCCAACGACCCCGCCGAAATAAAAAGAGAAGGGCTCAAGGCCCTTCGTACACGGTGTTCATCAGGTAAACCACGCGATACGCGAACGCCATGCGACCGTCGGCGTCACCGCCGCCGTTTGACCATTTGGTGGCAATAGTGACGACGCGCCTATTCGATCGTCTCTCGTAGATCGCCAACCGTCCATCCCGTCGTGTTTCTAGGCAGAACCTTGCGGCCACCTTGTCACCAGGGTCACCTATGTCACCATAAAAATAAGCGTTGAGCATCCGCGCGATCTCCTGCGCCCTCCGACCGGCATTCGCTCCCTGATCGACCCGGAGCACAAATATTCCTTTCCGCCAGTCGTAAACCCAGAACAGATTATCCAATTGCCGGACCTGCACGGCAAACTGGCAACCAGTCGGATAACCTACGTCGTAGCACCGGCTACCCCGTTTGCTTGACATTGCCTTTCCCCCTTGAAGCGATTGTACTTGATACAATCCCAAGGTTCAATACGCGAGCGTGGTATACTTGGTCTATGGCCAACCAAACCGCGACCGAGTGGGATCTTGGTCATCTCTTTGCCGACCCGAACGATCCCAAACTCACCGCCGCCTGGCGCGAAGCGGATGGAATTATTAGACGCTTAACTAAGCGTCGCGGCCGCTTGGCTCAATTAACGCCGGCCCAATTCGCCGTCGTGATTCAAGATTGGGAGACGGTGGCGGTCATTTTTCACCGCCTCGGCCTGTTTGCCAGTTTGTGGGAAAGCACCCGAATTGGCGACCCGGTTGCCACCCGTTTCGATAAAGCCGTGACCGAACGCCTGGTCGCCAACGGCCAAAAGATAATTTTTCTTGAAGTCGAACTCGCCAAATTGCCCCCCGTTAAGTGGCAAGAGTACCAGGCCGCCCCGGCACTAGTCGGCTATCGCCAATTTTTGCGGCATCGTCGGCGAGAGGCCGAACACACTCTGTCCGAGCCAGAGGAAAAAATTCTCGCCGAAAAAAGTCAGACCAGTTGGCAAGCCTTATCCCACATATTTAATCTGACCACCAGCACGCTGGAGTTCACAGTTCGCGCCCAAAAACTCACTCTGGACGAATTGCTCACCCAACTCCGCGATCCAGACGCCCGCGTCCGCCGACGCGCTGGCCTGGCTCTTCACCGCGGCCTGGAAACCAACCGCCGCACCACGCCGGCGGTCTACAACGCCCTGATTTTGGACAAAACCGTTAACGACCGTTTGCGCCGATACGATTTTCCCGAGCAGAGAAGGTTCGAGGCCGACGATGTTGAGCCCCAAACAGTCGCCGCCATGGTTCAAGCGGTTACGGAGGCCTATCCAACCGTCGAGCGTTACTACGACCTCAAAAAGCGAATCTTAAAAATCAAACGGCTCCATTGGTGGGATCGCTACGCCCCGTTGCCCCAGCCAAAGACCGCCATCGCCATCGAAGAGGCCAAAAAGCTTGTCCTTGGGGCCTATGCTAACTTTTCTCCGGAATTGGGGGCGATAGTTCGGGAAATGTACGCCTCTAATCATATCGACTGGTTGCCGTCGGCCACGAAACGCGGCGGGGCCTTTTGCGCCGCCGCCGGCCAAAACACATACCCTTACGTCCTCCTTAACTACACCGGCGATTTGCGCGATGTTACCACCTTAGCCCACGAACTTGGCCACGCGATTCACGATATTCTAGCCCAAAAAAACCACCGATTTTTTGAGTTTTCACCGTCGTTGGCCTTGGCGGAAATCGCCAGCACGTTCGGGGAAAGTTTGGTTATCGAACATCTCATGGCTTCTGATTTGACCGCCCTGGACCGTCGAGGGTTATTAATGGCAAAAATCGAGGACCATATCGCCACCGTTTTTCGCCAAATAGCCATGTTTCAGTTTGAGCAAGCCGTCCACCAACGCCGACGGCAAAACGGCGAACTTTCGAGCGACGAGCTCGACGATTTATGGCACGATTATCTTCGAGCTCCCTTTGGCCAGTCGGTGATTTTTACTCCCGAACACAAAAACACCTGGATGTATATTCCCCATATTATCGATACGCCGTTTTACGTCTACGCCTACGCGTTCGCCCAACTGTCCACCCTGGCGCTCGTGCGCCAGTATCAAAGGCGCGGAGCGGCATTCGCGCCGACGTATTTGGCGTTACTCGCCGCGGGCGGGTCGTTGACCCCGCAAGACTGTCTGAAACGGGCCGGACTTAACATCACCAGCCGCCATTTTTGGGCCGACGGTTTGGGCGTCATTGACCGCTATGTTGACGAGCTAGCAGCGACAATTTAGCCGTGCTTCCAGATAAACTGGCATTCGTCGACACCGAAACCACCGATCTGCGCCCGACGCGCGATCGCATCATCAAAGGGACCCCCGTGAACACTCCTCTTCTTGCTGAAGGTAACTTTTAAGCTCGGTCTTCTTTGGGTCTGGCGGGCGAAACGTTGAGAGATCGGCCCTTGAATTCTTGCTTGTCCAAGCCTTGCGCCTTGTTAAAGCTTTCCTCGTCGGCAAACGTTACGAACCCGAAACCTTTCGACTTACCGTCCGGCATCCGGACAATCACTACTGGATTATCGAACCGATCGGTCGACTCGCCGCCCGACGCGGCAACCGTACAGCCAGCCGAGGTGAAGAAATCACGCAGTTCGTCCTCGGTCAGCTGGTAAGGCAGGTTTCCAACATACATGCGGAACATACAGTCCTTTCTCGCTAGGTCACGCGCGAGCAGCACACACCGTCGCCAGACACCTAACGTATCTTTAACACTCTAACTGTATCACACATTTTCGGACGATGGAAGAGGCCGCCCGGCCAGCGAAACCGCTCTCTGTAGGGGCTACGCGTTGACCGCGACTCCACCATTGCCTCATAGTGTAGGGTATGCGACGCGGGATCACCGCCATAGACATCCTGACGTATTTCTCGCTTGTTTCGGTCTACTTGATTTTGGCTGCCGTCCTGATCGCCGGCGCCAACGGCTATATTCTTAATCGCCGAACTTGGCGATTCGAACAGACTGGGACAATCATCCTCGCCACTAAACAGACGCCGGCCGCCGTGAGGGTCAACACCACGAAAGAGCACGTCGCGAAACGCTCACCCGTCAAACTGACCTATCTGCTTCCGGGTTGGTATTCGGTAAGCGTGACCAAAGCCGGCTTTGTGCCTTGGCGCAAGACATTCTTCCTCCAACCGGGTCAGGTGATCGTGGAATCGTCGGTAAAATTGTTTTCGACCATCAGTCAGCCGGCACCAGTCTCGGCGGAAAACCGGAAAATTTGGGACAGAACCATGGCCCTCCAGCAATTTAGTGATCTTGACATCCGCGGTTCGGAAATCTGGGTTAAGCCGGTAATTCGGTCCTACCCGTTCATCGGCATCGGCGACAACTTCGCCCTTGTGAGCCGTTTTTCCCAGCCGGTTCAAAACGCCCGCTGGACGCCGGATAATGCTCATATCGTGTTTCAGTTAGGCAAGGAACTGCGGGTGATTGATCGCGACGGCGGAAACGATTTGGTTTTAGCGACCCTTGCCACCTCGGACGCCGTGGCCTTTGGCGTTACGAGCGACTATCAATACCTCCTTTTTCAAGATCAAGGTCAAATCTGGCAACGCGGCTTGTAAGGTCTAGCGGAACTTTATCTCCGGCAGTGTATACGAGCCGGTTTGCTTGACGGGCGTTAAGGCCACGTTTGGCGCCGCGATTAAATTCGCTTGAACAATAAAACGCTCTCGAGTCGTCCCGACCGGGTAGCACGTCATCAGGGTAATAATGGGCGTGGAAGTCTGGTTCGTGACCTCGATATGGTCCGGGCTGACGATTTTGGTTTGAGTCACTCGATAAACGAACGTCTGGCCGTTTTCCCGAAAACTGATGTCATCACCCGGTTGAAGTTTAGGCAGGAGCGAAAACACCGCCGCGTAGGGATTGTGTTTCCAAACGTAGTCAGAGGAATGACCGGTAATGAATAGATTGCCAATTTCACCCAATCGCGCGCTGTTGGCCAAATGGGCGACACCGCGATTGAGAGATTCCACCGTTTGGTCGATTGGCACGTTCCAAACTACCGGCACGTCGACACCGATTTTATCTATCAGAAGGCGCGCCGGTTCAACGACCGCCATAATCGGCGCCGGACTATCCGTCGGCAGCGGCGTGGCCGAAGACAAAATATCGGCTCGAGATATGCTGGGACGATGGAACGCATAAGCGATCTCATTTTCCACCGCCGACCAGTTGGTGACGACGGTGACAGTTAAAAAAAGAGCCGCGAAAATCGTTAAGCCCAACACTCCAAGATATAAATTGTGTAATCTCGCCAATCGCCTACTGGATAGTTTGTTCATGACAGCTTAAGCTCGAGCTCACTTTAGCAAAAATTTCGCCCCAAAACCAGCCAACCCGCCCGCGCCGTGTCCACGAGCGCCGACAGATGACGGCGATTCGGTTTTGTTAACCAAGGCAAGGCCCTGTTAGGCGCCAACCGGAGAGTCGCAGCTCAAGGGCAAAAAAAACGGCCCGCCAAGGAACTGGCGGGCCTAACTTGGGGGGATTTAGCGCGGTGTCAGCACCGCCTGATAGCCCCATGGAGTCTGTTCGATATGCCGGCCGCGATCGTAACCGAACCCCTCGTTGGTCAGTCTGTCGGTGGCCGCCAACAGCTCGGTTTCGTCGAGCCTCGGCGGGTTGACCGGCGGCGTTTGGGTCGAAACGTAGACATTAAGGGTTCCGTCAGGCCTCATAATCCGCCGAACTTCGGCGCCGCGACCACCACCCCAGTCCTGTCGAGCAAACCTTTCGCCAGCCACGTAGACTCGATTGACCCCGCCCGACGGCAAGGATATGCCACCGTTTTCCAACGGCACCGGTACGACTAGCGGTAGTGGGGCATCGGTCGCTTTTGCCCGCACGTTTATGGTGGTGATCAGTCCCTCTCGACGACGAGTTGACGCTGCCACCGGCAGGAAAAGCAGCTGGCGGCAGTCGCCACTGTTGTCCCACAAGGAGGTTATCGGATGGGCCGAACAGTCCAGTTCAACCACCACCGAGAGCCTGTCCGGACCCCAAACTCTCTCGGCCTGATTGAAGACATTGGCCGTGACAGCGCGGTGCCAAGCCGAAAGACCGTCTCGGTCAAAATATCGATCCGTAAGACAGAGCCGCCGCGCGCAGTACCGTCCAATAATAGTGATAGCGCGGTGGGCGTAGACAGCCGTCGAGCACGGCCCGCTGATCATTTCCGATTCGCGCCGGAGCAGTTCCCAGTCGCGACGAAAATCGTCATACGGCGCCGCCATGCCGGCGATGTCGGCGGCGGCGAGAATCCGGCCTTCGATGGCGCCGATCGGCCAGCCGACTTGTGTCGCCATGATAGCGTCACATATCGCGTGGATGGCGGCTACGGGCAGTCCGTCGAGTTCCAGATATCGCCTCACGAACCAAGCCGCCACCTCCTCCTTCGTCCGCGCCGGGCGTTGGCGACCGGTCGCGCTATCGAAGATAATCACGGTTTCCGGGACAAGAACGTACAAAACGTCGTGTCCCATCGCCGCCAGCCGGATCAGTCCGCGATTGACGCCCACGCCCGTCTGCTCAACGCGCTGTGCCAGCGCGTCGGCTCGCTCCATGACCCCGCAGGCGTGGGTAAAGTTGTGATACGGCAGGCCATGTCCGTACATTAACTCCGCGGCTTGCAAAAGCCGTCGAGCTGTTCGTTCCATCGTCTCTCTCCTTTTGATAACCAATCGCGATGTCAAGGTCCCATTACCTCAACTTGGAGTTTTGGTTACGACAACGATAGGACGCTGTCGGGATATTGTCCATAAAAATATCAACTACCACTTGACTTTTATCGAGAAATAGTTGATTATTTGTCATAAATGACAACAAAATGATTGACGACGTTTCTCTCGAACTCCTAAAACAGACCAAGCTCACCCCCAAACAGGCGAGCATCTATTTAGCGGTCCTGCAGCTAGGCCAAGCGGGGGTGAGTCAAATTGCCGCCCTGGCGGGATTAAAGCGCCCTTCAACTTATATTGCCCTTGCCGAACTGGGCGCGCTGGGCTACGTCACAAAAGTGCCGTCAGTCAAAAAACAGACCTACACGGCAATCGATCCGAACGCTCTCGCCTCGGAATTAGATCGAACAGCCGCGGAATTTCGGGAAATGTTACCCTATTTGAGGGCAGTGCAACGACGAGCCGGCAAGCCGTATATTACCTATTTTACGGGCGTTGAGGGGGCGCGGCGAGCGTTTGCCCAAATACGCCGTCCCAAGGAAGCGCGTTACGCCGTGTCTATTCGTCAAGCAACACAATTTATACCCGGAGAGGTGGCTCGCTGGAAAAAAATTTACCTTCAGGGTAAAACCCGACCGGGCGGACGCCACCTTCTGACTAATACGACTGAAGATCGCGCTTACGGTCGCGCCTTGATCGAAGGCCGTCAAATTGTTCGGTATTTGAAAGAAAATTTTATCCTCGACATGGACTTGGCGCTGGTTGATAATAGCGTCTATTTAACGTCGTTTGACGACGCCGTCCATGTCACGGTGATCGAGTCTCCGCCTCTTTATCGTTCGCTCTGCCACTTATACGACTTAGCTTGGAACGCCGCTCAGCGGTAAATTGCCTCGTCTTGGTGCCGGTGGTCGGATTCGAACCGACATGCCTCGCGGCACACGATTTTGAGTCGTGCGTGTCTACCGTTCCACCACACCGGCCCGTCCGCACTATACCATAAAATCCCCGTTAATTGGCGCAACCGTTCTGGGCACTGCGGCCCAAACTGCTTGTTTACCCAACCAACTTTGAACTTTCCCGCGCCTTCTGCTACCGTGAAAATATATGGTTAAATATCTGATTGAGGGCGGGCGGCGGCTCAAGGGCCACGTCACCGTCAACGGCTCAAAAAACGCCGCATTGCCCATGCTCGCCGCTACGTTGCTCACCGACGAAAAATGTCTCATCCACCGCGTGCCCATGATTGACGACGTGGGCATCATGCTCGACATTCTGCGCCACCTTGGCGCGGTGGTCGAAGTTGACGGCCAAACCGTTTCAATCGAGACGCGCAAAATTGTTTCCACCCAAATACCCGACAACCTCGCCAGTAAGCTGCGGGCGTCAATTTTGCTTCTGGGACCCCTGTTGGCACGAGTCGGCGCCGTCACCATGCGCCATCCCGGGGGGTGCGTTCTAGGTCGCAGGCCGGTCGGTGTCCACTTTGACGGACTTCAAGGCCTGGGCGCGACTTTCCAGCAAGACGATTCGCGCTATTGGGGCAAAGCCACCAAGCTGATCGGATCGCGACTCTTTTTGGATGAAGTCTCGGTCACGGCAACCGAGAATATTATGATGGCGGCCGCGGCGGCTCATGGCACGACGATCATCGAACCGGCGGCGTGCGAGCCACACGTGGTGAATTTAGGTCGGATGCTGATCCAAATGGGAGCGAAAATTGACGGGCTTGGCTCGCACACCGTGACCGTTCACGGCACTCAAAGACTTAGCGGCACCGTTGTTAAAGTTAACGCCGACGAAATTGAGACGGGAACTTTGGCCATCGCCATTGGCCTTACCGGCGGCCACGGCACGATTCACGAAGTTGACGGCGACAATCTCCACGCCATCCGCCATAAGCTCGGCGAGTTTGGCATAATCACCAACCTTACCGGCGCTACTTTGGAAGTTTCGGCGCGAGAAAAGTTCACGGCGCGCAACGTCCAAATTGACACCTGGCCGCGATTCCCCACCGATTTACAACCGCCCATTACCGTCCTGGCGACCCAAGCCGAAGGCAACTCTCTGATTCACGACTGGATGTACGACCGTCGTCTGCTTTATATTGACGAACTGGCCAAGATGGGCGCCAATGTCATGCTGTGCGATCCCCACCGCGCCTTGGTAAGCGGGCCAACGCCACTCCGTGGACGAACAATCATGAGCCCCGACATTCGCGCCGGCATGGCTTTCGTCTTGGCAGGATTGGTGGCGGATGATAAAACGACGATAGAACACGCTCACTTCATCGAACGCGGTTACGAGCGGATCGGGGAACGTCTGCGCTTGCTTGGCGCCTCGATTGAACGCTTTGAGAGCTAGCCGATAATATCCCATAAGCATTCCGGCGTGGGAATGCCTGTCGGCCCAAGGAGGCCAATGTTTTTACGTCGCCTCGGTATTGATTTGGGTACCGCCACGGTGTTGATTCACATCCCGGGGCGGGGGATTGTGATTCAAGAACCCAGCGTCGTGGCCATGGAAGCCGCCGATAATAAGATCCTCGCCATCGGCCAAGAAGCCAAACAAATGCTCGGCCGGACTCCGGGGAGCATTATCGCCGCCCACCCCCTGCGAGACGGGGCCATTGCCAATTATCGGATTACCGAGGCAATGTTGCGCCATTATCTCAACGCCCTCACCGGAAAAATACGTCTTTTTAAGCCGGACATTATGATTTCCGCCCCGGCCGGCGTCACGTCCACCGAACGTCGGGCCGTAACCGACGCCTGCCTTCAAGCCGGCGCCAAACACGCCTATATTATCAAGGAGCCAGTCGCCGCCGCTTTGGGGGCAAACATTCCCATTACCTCGCCGAGCGGCAATATGATTGTTGACATCGGCGCCGGCACCACCGAAGTGGCGGTCATCGCCTTGGGCGATATCGTGGCATCCAATAGCGTCCGCGTCGGCGGCAATCGCTTCGACCAAGACATCGCCAGTTTTATTCGGAAAAAATATAACCTGGTGATAGGGGAACAGACCGCCGAAGATATCAAAATCCGCGCCGGCAGCGCCCTACCCCTCAACCCGGAATTATCCCTGGAAATATCGGGCAGTAATGCTATCACCGGCTTGCCGGAGAGTATTTTGGTAACTTCGACCGATGTGATGATGGCGGTCAAAGAGGCCATCAACGAAATTATCGGCGCCGTTCGAGTCGTTTTGCAGAAAACGCCCCCGGAATTGGCGTCAGACATCATGGACAAAGGGATTGTCATGACTGGCGGCAGCGCCCAATTTCGCAAATTGGACGAACTATTCACCAAAATCACCGGCGTTCCGTGCCAAGTCGCCGATGATCCCGAGCTCTGCGTCGTCAAAGGGACCGGCATCGCCATTGAGCACCTTGAGGACTACAAACGCTCGATGCTGTGGAGCAAGTAACGCGAACTCATCAACCGTTCTAAAGAGACGGAAGTTTTGATAGAATGCGATCATGGTAATTGGTATCGACGCTTCGCGCGCCCTCAAACCCAATCGCACCGGCACGGAAACCCACAATGCCGAAATCATCAAGCATCTCGTCGCCATTGACAAACGCGACACATTTCGGCTATACGCCCAGAAAGCGCCGACGGGGGACATGGCCGATTTGCCCCCCGACGCCAACATCGACTGGCGAGTACTGCCGTTCCCGCGCGGTTGGACCCTTATCCGTCTCTCATGGGAAATGGTGTGGCGGCCACCGGACGTCCTGTTTATTCCAGCCCACATCTTGCCCCTGTTGCCGCCCCGCCATTCGGTCGTTATGATTCACGACTTGGGGTTTGTTCACTTTCCCGAGCTGTATAAATGGACCGACAAAATCTACCATCGCTTTGCGGTGTCGTGGGCGAAAATATTTGCTCGGCACATCTTGACGCCATCAGAGTACACCCGCCACGACCTCCACCGAAAATACGGCATCTCTCTGGATCGGATAACGGCCGTGCCGCACGGGTTTGACGACAAGCTCTTTCGACCAGTCAGACCAAACGAAACCTCGCCCCTGTCCCAGCCCTACTTCTTTTATCTCGGCCGATTGGAGCGGAAAAAAAACATTGTCCGGATGCTCGCGGCATTCCTTCGGTTTAAGCAAGACACCGGCCTGCCCCACAAATTCATTTTTGCCGGCCGACCAGGTTACGGTTACGAGGCGATTAAACACGCCCACAACGCGCTTGGTCGCTACCAAAAGGACGCTGTTTTTCTGGGCTACGCGCCCGACGAGACGGTGGCGCGGTACCTTAGACACGCTCAAGCGTTAGTCTTTGCGACTCTTTTCGAGGGCTTTGGCATTCCGGTTTTGCAGGCGTTCGCCTCGGGCACACCAGTCATTGCCTCCAATACGACCTGCCTTCCCGAAGTCGCCGGCCAGGCCGCGCTTTTGGTCAATCCGGAATCAATCGACGAGATCGCCGGCGCCATGACGCGCCTGGGTCAAGAACCGCGCTTCCGAAAAATGTTGACGGCGAAGGGGCTGGCCCGATACCCC
The DNA here is from genome assembly GCA_964372935.1 of uncultured Candidatus Saccharibacteria bacterium. Classification (GTDB taxonomy): domain Bacteria; phylum Patescibacteriota; class UBA1384; order 2-12-FULL-50-11; family DASWYB01; genus CAYJRF01. Next base: position 16,508 of record CAYJRF010000008.1, on the reverse strand, counting down.
GAATTTTCGTGGGAAAAAGCCGCCCGAAAAACTCTGGCCGTTCTGACGCGAGTTGGTCGCCAGCCGTGAGATCCACTCTGTTCAACGTCCCCATAGACTGGTTAGACGAAACGGAAGTCGAGCGGCGGTTGGCTGATTTTGTCGTCAGCCGTCAACCCCACGCCATTGTGACGGTTAATCCGGAATTCATTATGTTAAGTCGTCGACAAACGGCTTTTTTACGCGCCCTCCAGCGTAGCAGTATCGCTTTGCCGGATGGTACCGGCATTATTGTTGCCCGCGCCCTGGCCGAGCTTCCCCCCGCCCGATTCTTGGCGGGACGCGCCTGTCAGTTCGCGGGGCTGGCCTTACGATATTTGGCCCAACCGCGAAGTTTTCGCTACCGCCGCGTTACGGGACGAGAATTGTCGGAGCGACTGCTTAAAATGGCCGCCGAGCGTCGGTGGCGGGTGATGCTCCTAGGCGCTCAACCCCACGTGGCGCCCCGCGCCGCCGCTATTTGGCGAAAGCGCTACCCCAAACTCCGGATCACGGCCTCGTCGCTTGATCCCGGCGCCGCCGCGGTGGCCGCCGTCCGTCGCGCCAAGGCCGATATCTTGCTCGTGGCTTACGGCGCTCCCAAGCAAGAACTGTTTATCGACCACAACGCCGCCCGCCTCAACGTGCCGGTGATGATTGGCGTCGGAGGCACGTTCGACAGCGTTGCCGGCCTAAAATATCAGCCCCCGTCTTGGGTAACGCAACACGGTTTGGAATGGCTCGCGTACTTGATTACCCAACCCCGTCGCGGGCGGCGAATTTTTATCGCCACGATCCAATTTTTTATCCTCTGCATTACCGCCGAGCGTCTCACTTCCTGACACCCGTCGGGTCGCAACGGCTTTCATCTTTGGGCCGGACATGCTAAGATAAGCCCGTGGTAAGTGGTGGACATTGGGATTCGCTTACTTTTATTTGCCCAGAGGAGTTCCTATGCCGATTAGCCCATTTATGGCGGCAATCAATCAAATCGTCGACGAGAAAGGCTTGCCGAAGGAAGCCGTCATTGAGGCGGTCGAGGCCGCTATTGCCGCCGCCTATCGGAAAGATTACGGTCATCCGGAAGATGTTGTGCGGGCTAAATTTGATAACGAAACCGAACAATGGTCGATCGCCAAAGTCTACGAAGTCGTGGCCGAAGACGATTTTGAATCGGAACACTGCCATATCCAACTGGCCGAAGCCCAAGAAAAACAGCCGTTGATCGCTATCGGCGACGAAATTGTTGAACCACTCACCCCCCATAGCGATTTTGGACGCATTGCCGCCCAAACCGCCAAACAGGTCATTATTCAGCGAATCCGCGAGGCCGAGCGGGAAATTCTTTACGGCGAATTCAAAGAACGGGAGCACAAGGTGGTAACCGGCTCGGTGCAACAGATCGAAAACGACACCGTCCTGATTAATCTGGGGAAGATGTCGGCCATGATGCTCCCCAGCGACCAGATGGCGTCGGATCACTATTACGTCGGCCAACGACTGAAAGTTTTTGTTACCGGCGTCGAGGAGACGCCCCGCGGCCCGCGAGTTTTAGTTTCGCGCACACATCCGGAATTAATCGCTCAACTATTCGCCCAAGAGGTCCCGGAAATTCAAACCGAAACGGTGGACATCAAATCTATCTCCCGTGAAGCCGGCAGTCGGACGAAGATAGCCGTGGCATCCAATCAAGCGGGGATTGATCCGGTGGGCTCGTGCGTCGGCGGTCGAGGCGCCCGCGTTCAAGCCGTCCTTTCGGAGCTGTCGGGGGAAAAAATTGATATCATCCTTTACGACGACGACCCAGTAACTTTTATCACAAACGCTTTGTCGCCGGCGAAGGTTGATCATGTTGAGCTTTTTGATGACACCAAAAAAGCCCTTGTGTCTGTGCCCGAAGACCAATTGTCGCTGGCTATCGGCCGAGCCGGTCAAAACGTCCGGTTGGCGTCACGCTTGACCGGCTGGAGTCTCGATATCGTGGCGACCGGACACGAAGCCGAAAAACGCCCCGACACGACCACGACATCAACTGAATCGGCCGACGATATCGCGACTCCGACCGCTTTGGACAGCGATACGCCGCCAGCCAAAACTGAAACATTACCTTCTAAAACCAAGAGCAAAAAAACCGCCACCTTGGGCAAGACAGCTTCATCCTCGCCGAGAAAAACTAAAACTTAATCTCGGCCAAGCTTGTCGAGCGTGCTATAATGGCGTCATATGTCACAGTTTGACATTTTTGAGCGTTTTAGCGAAACATCGCGTCGGGTTCTGATCGCCAGTCAGGACATCGCCCGAAGCATGGACAGCGGCATCGAGTCTGCCCACGTGCTGTTCGCTTTGGCCGCCACGCCCGGCAGTTTGTCTCACGACATCTTGCGTGAACACATGATTAGCGTTGATCAAATCCGGTTGATTCTTCAGCTGGACGAATTTCAAACCAAAACAAAACGCGGCTTGAGCGGCGAAGTCAAAAAAACCATGCAAATCGCCGCCCTAAAAGCCTCGGATTACAACCACTACACTATCGAAAGCGAGCACATCCTGTTGGCGTTGGTCGCCGACAAAACGTGTCAGGCTTATCGGATCGTCGACCGAATTGGGGTTAATCCGAATGTTATCCGGACCCAGATTGAAGGCCTGTTTGAAGAATTCTCATACCTTGACGACCTGGTCAGCGTACACCGCGACGATAAAACCACCTTACGTGAGATGATTAGCCCAAACGCCGGAATCGCCGACGCGCCGGCGTCGGGACGTCAAACACACACTACCACCAAAACTCCGGCCAAATCCAAAACTCCGGCTCTGGATTACTTTACGGCCGATCTCACCGCCAAGGCAAGCAAAAACGAACTCGATCCGGTGATCGGACGCGAGAGTGAACTTCAGCGCGCGATGCAAATCTTATGCCGACGCAACAAATCAAACCCCATACTGACAGGCGAAGCCGGAGTGGGTAAGACGGCGATTGTCGAGGGTCTGGCCCAACGAATTGTCGCCGGCCACGTTCCCTCCCAGCTCCGTCGCAAACGGATTGCCGCCCTTGATCTCGCCCTGTTAATCGCCGGCACGACATACCGCGGCCAGTTCGAGGAGCGAGTCAAAAAATTGCTCGACGAAACGGAAAAACAGGGCAACATCATTCTGTTCATCGACGAAATGCATACATTGGTAGGCGCCGGCTCAGCCGAAGGTTCCATGGATTTGGCCAACATGCTTAAACCGGCGCTGGCCAAAGGGAGAATTCAGATTATTGGCGCGACCACCAACGACGAACATCGCAAACACCTCGAAAAGGACCCGGCCCTGGAACGACGGTTTGGCCGGATAATCGTTAGCGAGCCAACCGCCGCCCAAACCGAAGCGATTCTTAAAGGGGTTCGGAGCCGTTACGAATCATTTCATAACGTTACGATTACCGACGCCGCCCTAACGGCGGCGGTTGATCTGTCAATACGCTACATTAGCGATCGCGCCCTGCCCGACAAGGCCATCGACTTGATTGACGAAGCCGCCGCGTCTTTTCACCTGTCGCCCATGTCCGACCCGACCCAACAGGAAATAATCAAGCGGGAACAAAAATTAGCCGAAACGAAACAGAAAATTGACCTTTATCTTAGTAAGGACCTTTATGAACAAGTCGGCAAACTCCACGCCCAAGAGCTGAAAATCAAAGAAGAAATCAAATCGTTGCAAAAAGAACTCTCCCGCAACCACGACTCGCGCGTTATTTCGGCCAACGACATTGCCCGCGTCATTAGCACGGCGACAGGCATACCGGTAGTTGATCTGGTGAAAGAAGAGCGCACCCGATTACTCAATCTTGGCGAGGCACTCCGCCAGCGCGTCGTTGGTCAAGACGCGGCCGTCGAAACCATCGCTAAGGCCATCCGACGCAGCCGTTCTGGGGTGGGCGACCCGCAACGTCCGTTGGGAGCTTTCCTGTTTCTGGGACCAACCGGCGTGGGCAAAACCGAACTCGCCCGAACAATCGCCCAAACTGTGTTCGGTAAACCCGAAGCTCTGATAAAAGTTGATATGTCCGAGTTTATGGAGCGTCACAATGTCTCGCGGCTGGTTGGCGCGCCGCCGGGCTACGTCGGTTACGAAGAGTCGGGCCGCCTGACCGAGACGATACGGAAACAGCCTTATTCGGTAGTCCTGTTTGACGAAATCGAAAAAGCCCATCCGGAAGTGTTCAACATCTTACTCCAAATCATGGAAGAGGGGATACTCACCGACGCTAAAGGACGCCAAGTCAATTTTCGGCACTCGATTATCATCCTCACGTCTAACCTGGGCATGGCGGCCCTGACACGCCAAGCGGCCATCGGATTTCAAACCGGACTTGACGTGTCGCAAGACGCTGTTTATAAGCGGCTGGAACAGCACATTGCCAAGGCCCTGAAAGACACCTTTCAGCCGGAGTTCTTAAACCGTCTCGACAATACGGTGATCTTTCGGCCGTTGTCAAAGGCGACCTTGCTCGAGATTGTGAGCGTTCATCTGGCCCGCCTGGTGGAACGGTTTCACCACGATCTCGGTCTGTCTTTGGAAATTACGCCCGCCGCTCGGGATCTCATCGCCGAAAAAGGCTACGATCCGGAATACGGCGCGCGACCAGTCAAACGAGCCATCACCCAATACCTCCAAGACCCTTTGGCGGAAGCGATCTTGTCTGGCAAGTTCGTTTCCTCGAACGCCGCGATTCGAGTGTTACGTAAAGGCGACCAGCTCGTTTTTCGGAAATAATTTCGCCACCGCTCATTTGTCGGTTGGCCGCGAGCCGCCATAGGCGGCAGCAATCTATCGATATTTTTCGCCCGAAACCGTATAATTGGCTTATGGTGCTCCAGCCGTTGCGCGGGTTTCGAGATTTTTACCCGGAAGATCAATCGTCCATTACCCATTTCAAAAATACCGCCGCTCGGGTTTGCGGCCTGTTTGGTTATGCCGAAATAGAGGGGCCGGCAATTGAATCACTCGACCTTTATCAAGCTAAATCAAGCGAAGAGATTATCGCCGAGCAAGCGTTCGTGTTCGATGATCGCGGGGGCGCTCGGGTAGTTCTTCGCCCCGAGTTAACGCCAACGCTGGCACGAATGGTTGCCCAACGCCAGGCCCAGTTAACCTTTCCCTTGCGTTGGTGGTCGTTCGGCCGCTTTTGGCGCTACGAGCGGCCACAAAAAGGGCGCGGGCGGGAATTCTATCAATGGAACTGCGATTTGATCGGCGACGATTCCGTGGACGCCGATGTCGAGATAATCGAACTGGTCATTCGATTCCTCCAGTCTCTCGGTCTGACCGAACAACAGGTTCAAATTGAGCTTGGGGATCGAGCCGTTATCAATGAACTCTTGCTCCAGTTGGGCCTGACTCGCCAGGCCCAGACTACCGCCATCGCGGCGCTTGATCGCGCCACCAAGTATTCGGCCGACGAATTGGCGACTTACGCCGTCCAACGCGGCCTCGATCTTGCAACGTTTCAAGATTTAATGGCCCGTTTTAACCGCCTTGACAGCCGTGGCGCCAGCGAACGCCTCGCCGCCGTGGTGGCGCGATTAGAGACACAAAAACTAGGCGGCTGGATTGTCCCGAATTTGGGGGTCGTGCGCGGGTTTGACTACTACACCGGCTTGGTGTTTGAGGTGAGCGCGCGACAAGGCAACTATCGCGCCCTTCTCGGCGGCGGGCGTTACGACAATTTGGTTGCGAACGTCGGCGGTCAGGCCGTGAGCGGCATTGGCTTCGCCGCCGGTGACATGGTTTTGATTGAATATCTCGACTCTCTTGGAATGGGACCAAAATTTTTACCTACAGTTGACGCCGTGGTTATTGCCGCCACCGAAGCCACGGCGTGGGGTCGGGAAGTTACGACATGCTTGCGCGCCCGTGGCGTCAAAACAGTCCTCGCGACCTCGAATAATTTGGCGCGCGATCTAAAATTTGCCCACAAGCAACGTAGCCCTTACAGCGTGATTATCGGCCCCAACGAAGCGACGACCCAAACCGTCATCGTCAAAAACATGACAAGCGGGACACAGCAATCGCTTTCTCTCAACGCCGCCGCGGCATTGATTGGCGAGCGTGACCCAATGATGCCGACAGCGACACCGTAGCCATCCTATTGCTAGTGGTGCCTCCCGGCGCAGAGAAGGGGGAACTCTGACACCGATGCGGAAGCACCACTCGCAAAACGACGGCGCACCAACCTTATCATAGCCCGTCTCGTTGTCAAGCCAACGAACAGGGTTGTTTTTGCGTCCGATTTGTCTATTTTGAAACAGTCGCAAGGACTCAACTTGACACCGAACATATTGAGTGTGGTAGATTAGAACTTAACCGAACAACAGCCGAAGGAGGTAATATGTTGCCGCTCACGCCCCGCCAACGCGAAATTCTCGCCTATATTATCGCCTTCACGCGCGAGCGAGATTACAGCCCGAGCTACCGAGAGATAGCCGAACACTTCCATCTTTCTAGCACCGCGACCGTAGCCGAACATATTGAAACGCTTAAAACTAAAGGCCATTTGCGCCCCAATCTTTCCGGCGCTCGGTCACTTTCACCTCAAGCGTCTGAACCCACCCAAGACGATCTTGTCAATGAAGTCGCCGTGCCGATGCTGGGAACAATCGCCGCCGGCAAACCGATTGAGGCCATTCGCACCAATGAGGCGATTGATATTCCGCGAGATATGGCGGGGAAGAAGGTTTTTGCCTTAAAAGTCCACGGCGACTCGATGATTGACGACGGCATTCTCGACGGCGACTACGTGATCATCGAAGAGTGCGACAGCCCGAAAAATGGCGACATCGTCGTGGCTCTATTGGATCGCGACAACGTCACCCTCAAACGATTCTACCGCGAACGGGATCACGTCCGCCTTCAGCCAGCCAACGAAAAGTATAAACCCATCCGAGTCAAAAAAGTGGTCATCCAGGGACGAGTTAAGGGAGTAATCCGAAAATTTGTTTAAGCGCTGGCCATAGGCGATTGAAAAAAATGTCGGTATATGTTATAATGCGTGTAAGAAAGGAGCCCGTATGCGCAAAGAATACCGGCGGAGTTTGATTAAATTCAGTAACTACAGTCTCTGTGTTACTCTGCCCAAGACCATGCTCAAAAAGTTAAGTCTCGACAAAGGCGATGACGTGGCAATAACCATGCGACGAGGTAAGATTATCCTTGAGCCGCTGGCGCCCAGCGACCCGAGCGATGCCTCCCAAAAGGTAGGTGAAGACCAAGACAGCCACTGGCAGCCAATGCCGGAGCTTAAGGGGGAAGTCAAAAGATAAGTTGCCGCCAAGTCCCCGACATTGGCAATAATTATCCCAAGTCAAACCATGTCGCCGAACGATAAGCGTCAACTGGATATTACCAAGAAGCCAGCCGGAGAGCCGCCATCGGTAGTTGCCCGCGAGCCAGTCGCCATCGCCCCGCCCCCGGCGACATTGCCAAAGGCGAACACTCCGGACAAACAGAGCCGCCAGGACCGAAATGGTAGCGGCGTCGACTCGATTCAAACCCCGCGTGAAGCCCAAATCGCGCCGCCGTTTTTGGTCGCTGGCGTTTGTCTGATTACGCTGGTGATTGCCGGATTTTTGTACTACCTGTTCGTGCTCAGAATGTAGGCCCGTGCCCGTCAGCTATTTATTCCAAGGAGGTTTATGAATTATTCCCATCAACGCGTAGCGGTGTTTGTTGACGTCCAGAACATGTACCATTCAGCGAAGAATTTATACAACACCAACGTTAATTTTGCCCAAGTGCTCGAGGACGCGGTAGGGGATCGCCAATTGATTCGCGCCATCGCTTACGTGGTCCGCGCCGAAGGGCCCAAGGAGCAGAGTTTTTTTGACGCCCTGGAAAAATCGGGCTACGAGCTAAAAATAAAAGATATTCAAACATTCGCCGGCGGGGCCAAAAAAGCCGATTGGGATGTGGGCATGGCGGTCGACGCCCTGACTATCGCCAAACATGTTGATGTGGTGGTCATCGTTTCCGGCGATGGCGATTTTACTCCACTGGTGTCATACCTGCAGAACAACGAAGGCAATTTGGTCGAGGTCATCGCTTTTGGCCGCAGTTGCTCATCCCGCCTGATCGAATGGGCTGACAAATTTCTTGATCTTGAACGAACCCACGAGCGGTATCTTTTGAGCCCGCGCGCCGAGAGTGATAGCGGAGAGCCGCCGACGCCCGCCGAATAGCGTATGGCGTCACCTCGGGTTTTTGGCATTGTTTTTGGTCTGATTGGACTCCTCTCTTTGGGTTATATCGCCGACAAATACCGGAACCGTTGCGACGGCGCCATTATCTCTCTTCCCGACAATAGCCTGATCAAGGCCGAGATAGCCCAAACGCCAACGGCGCGCGCCCGCGGCCTTGCCGGCCGCGACAGTTTGTCGGCAGATCGCGGGATGCTGTTTCTTTTTCCCACCACGGGCATTTACCCCTTTTGGATGAAAGATACTCGTCTGGCTCTGGACATTATTTGGCTTAAAGACAATCAGATCGTCGAAACGGTCACCCTTAGCCCGGCGGTGGGAGAGACGATCCCCCAACACACCCCTTCAAGTCCCGCCGATGCCGTCCTGGAAATCAACGCCGGCCAAGCCAGTCGCCACGGATTGACCAATCAATCTCTGGTCCATTGGCGTCTTTGCTCGAAAGCGTAACCAGATTCCGGAGATGTCTTCTTCTGACTTTATTTATAGTCAGTTCGTCGGCTTGGTTCTACTCGCCGTATTTTTGAGCTACGGCATTATGGGCGCCGTGGCGCGAGTTGGCGGCGGCTCATCCACCTTAGTCCAGCTCTTCTTTTTACCCGGAGTGATTCTCCACGAATTAGCCCACGCCGCCGCCTGCGTTATCACCCTAACGCCCATAAAACGGTTATCGTTTTGGAACGGCAGCGGCGGACATCTGGTCCATGCCAAACCGCGTCTGTCAATGCTAACTCAACCGATCATTTCATTTGCCCCATTACCCGCCGGAATGACGGCGATAGCGATATTAAGCCAAGATTTTAACCGTTATAATTGGCGACTGACCGCCATCATACTGATTTTAATGACCAGCATCGCCGGCACCTTGGCCCCAAGCAAAAAAGATTTGACGCCGGCGGTTGGCGGGATATTATTTTTTGCCATAGTCGCCATTATTGCCGCCATCTATTGGCCCGAGGCGTTTCAAGTCGCCAAGCCTGGCGTAAGACAACTCGTCGTCACCTTGTGGCCGATAGACGGTCTCCTTGGCGCCATTTGGCTTGGGGTGTCAGTATTGGGTCGGTGGCGCAGTCTGGTGTCTGGGCGGTAATTTAGGTAAAATAGGATTGTTGGCTTGTGTCGCGATTTCGGATCGTGGCGCTTTTTAGAGGGGGAGAAATGCCTTCAAGAGTGCCGTCACCAGCGTTATTTCCCACGGTACAAACGCCAGCGAGTCCCCGAAAAACCACTTGGTTTGGTCGGGGGAAACGGGAGCGTTGGCTCCGGCGATGCTGCGCGAGACGGCCACGCTAGACGGCCACGCCGAACAGCCAGTTGACCGCTTGCCGGCCCCTCGAACGTTCGAGGGGCCGGTGATAGAACGGCCAACTCCAGTCCATTCCCTCCAAGTTGAATTTTAACGCGAGGGCATTATACTTGGGGCGTGACCGAACCCGTCGTCTACTCCGTCAAAGAATTTAACACTCTCGTCAGCCGAACCCTGCTCGAAGTCATCGGCGCGGTCACGGTCGCGGGAGAAGTGTCTAATTTTCAGATTCGCCAACAGAAATGGGTCAGTTTTGATCTCAAAGATGCCGAGAGCGTCGTTAACTGCTTCACAACTATCTATCGTCTTGATTTGCCCCTTGCCGACGGCCAAGCGGTTCACGTTACCGGCACGCCTACAGTCTATGTGCCGTATGGCAAGTACAGTCTGGGCGTTTATGCCGTCGAGCTTAAAGGCCAAGGGGCGTTGCAAAAAGCCTTTGATACCCTTAAGTCAAAACTCGAAACCGAAGGCCTGTTTGATCGGCTCCATAAGCGCCCGTTACCCCGTTTTCCCGAGACGGTGGGCATTGTTACCAGCCGCGACGGCGCGGCCGTTAACGATATTATTAAAATTATCAACGAACGCTGGGGTGGCTTAAAACTTTTTTTGTATCCGGTGACGGTTCAAGGCAAAAACGCTCCCGCCGACTTGGTCGATGGACTTGATTATTTTAACCGGCATTTTCCGGTTGACGTGATCATTTTCGGACGAGGTGGCGGCTCTCTCGAAGACCTTCAAGCTTTTAACAGTGAACGCGTCGCGCGGGCAATCTTTGCTTCACGCATCCCGATAGTCGCCGGTATTGGCCATGAGCCCAATACCTCCATCGCCGATCTAGTCGCGGATGTTCGGGCTTCGACGCCCAGCAACGCCGCGGTTTTGGCGGTATCGGATCGCCGAGAGGTCGCGGGACGAATCGCCAACTACCGGCAAGCTTGCACTGCGACGATTTCCCAGCGCATTGCCACCGATCGTCTCCGAATCCGTCAGCTTGATCACAGTCTGCGACTCTTTGTGGGCCAAAAAGTCGGCGAAATTCGGGTGTTAGTCAACCGTTTTGGCCAGACTTCGGAACAAATTAAAGATAGCATGGCCCGCGCTCGAACCTTCACTCCTCAAGCACGACGATTGCTCGCCCTGGCCCTCAATCAAAAATTAGCCCTGGCGCAACAACGGCTAAGCCAGTCGCAAGACCTTTTAGGCGCCTTAAGCCACGACCACGTTCTCGGGCGCGGTTACAGCATTACTTTTCAAGCTAAATCAGGCAAATTGATCCGCCGGTTGGCGGATTTGCCGCCCGATGGTAGAATAAAAACTCAAGTTACCGATGGTAGCTTTAAGTCCACGACCCAGACATCCCCTCAAACACCACGGCACTGATTAATGAAAAACGCCCCCCGATTTGAAGCCATTATCGAGCGACTGGAAGCGATTGTTCAGGAGTTGAACGGTTCGCTCGGGTTAGAGGAATCGCTCAAAAAATACGCCGAAGGGATGGATCTGGCTAAACAAGCCGAAGAGCGACTCAAAATTATCGAAAACAGTTTTCAGGAACTAACCCGAACCCGCGCCGCCCCCACCGCGCCGGAATCTCTCGACGCTGCCGACCCGCCTCGCGATCGCGAGGCGAAGATATAGCCCGTCATAAAACCGATCGAGTATCATAAACCCGATAGTGAGCCGATTGAAACGCTAGGGGAAACTGCGAGACAAAAAAAGCTTCGTTAGCCGGAAAGTCGGCTTGTCCCTTCGGGCCAATGACGACGTAACTGACGCGATGTTGCCTCAGGAGCGCCCTACTCGACTCGCCGCCCAAAAACATGATTTTAACGTCGCGCTCCACCGACGAATAGTCAAAGCCATAGTTCCAGACCCAAGCCGTGTAACCCAATATAATCGGCCGAACAGCCCAAATCATGATGAAATTGTTATGGTTGGTGGCCGTCAGAAAGCGCGCCCCCGAGTCGGTTAACTGGCGAATCGATATTCCTAGGGTCATCTCTTCGGTGGTGGTAACCAAATAGCCGTTGCGGTCCACATGCTGGAGCCGAATCAGTTCTAATGCTCCCGAAAACGTTAGCAATCCCGCCAGCGCTATGGCAATGATTTTGCCCGTGAAGGCGCGCCGCCACAGCCAGGCCAAACCGGCCGCCGCCAGGCCGCAAAAAACAAAATAGCTCCAATACAGCAGTTTTGAATTATCCCACGCCGCGGGCTGAAAACGGATTAGGTTGGCAAGGGCAAAAACGATCGCCCCGCCGCCAAAAAATCCTCGCGCGGCTGGCGTCAGGCGGCGAAAAATAATCCACATCGCCCACGCCGCCAACGGCAACATCACCCCAAATAGCCGCCACCATAGGATAAGCCAGCCGACAAATCCCCCCGTGGCCGTATATCCCGGCATCCAGCCGAAAAAATGGGGATTGGCAATCTTACCCGCCAAAAAAACGGCGTAAAGACTGCCAGAAACCACCCCGGCCGGCACGACATACCACGCCAAATCGCGCCAGCGCCGCCACGCCGTCAGACAAATCAACCCAGCAATTACCACTAATACGATCAGAGTATGAACATGGGCCACCGGCAGAATCCCCGCGATCAAACCGCTGACCAAAAGGACCAAACGGCGATATTTGAGTGGGCAGCGATCAAGAATTACCGCCAAGAGACCGACCAAGCTCCACACGCCCAATGTTATCCCTAGGAGAAAGGCGCGCTGGGGCAACAGCAGGCCGACTATGACATTGCCGGCGTACCATTGGTACTGGTCGTAGCGAGCAAACTGCGCCGCCGGAAACCAAATCTGTCCCCACGATGGGTGGGCGAGAAATTCGACGATAAATTTCCCAAATCCCGTGCCGGCCGAAAGTAAAAAAAGGCTGATCGCCACAACAGCCTGGATTCTTGATCTTAAAAGCAGACCGAAGAGACCGTACGCGCCAATCAGCCAGACAAAACATAAGACCAGCGACGGGACAATAAAACTGGCTGTCAGAGACCAACCGGCTCGAATAAGCAAACCGGAGATCATGTCGGTCATGAACGGATAGGTCAGCGCCCCATCGGCAAAGACCGGATGATAGCTAAACCAATCCGAGGGACTTTGGTAGGCAAAAATGTGGGCCAAGCCGACGTGAAGGGCCCAGTCGCTCCAAACGTTTTCGTGGCCCAAAAAGAGACCCGCAGGTCTAATTTGAATCACTCGACTAAACAAGAGACAAAAATAGCCGCCCCATGTCGCCAACAATATCCCGATGGGCCAATAATGCTTCTTGAGATTAGGCATCGCCAGTCGCGTCGCTCGCACCCACTAAATAGCCCTGTCCCAAACGCGGAATATACGCCTTAACTCCAAACTTTTCCACTATAGCTGACCGCAGCGCCGCGCGCGCTTCGTCATCGCCGTGGTTAAGGAAAATCTCGCGCGGCGGTTTGGCCATCGCCCCGATCCATGCCACGAGTTGATTGTGATCCATGTGAGATGAAAAGGCATGGGTGCCGATAACGCGGGCATTTGCCTCCACCCGCTCGCCGTGAATCGTGACCACGCGCGCCCCTTCCAGCAACTGACGACCCAGCGTTCCCTGAACTTGGTGCCCAACCACCACTAGTCGGGTGTTTTCGAACGGCAGGTAACGCTTCAGATGATGGAGAATCCGTCCGCCGTGCATCATTCCGCTGCCGGCGATAATCATTTTGGGCGGCGTAACACTGTTAATCATCTTTGATTGCTCGGGCGTTTCGGTCACCGTCAGACTGGGAAAAGTCAAGACGTCGTGATCGCCTTCGCGCCTTTCCCGGGCCTGCGTCGCGGGGTTGAAAAGATCGTGGTATTTTTCGTAGACGCGCGAAACCCGAATTCCCAGCGGTCCGTCCAGATAGGCCGAAATCGTCGGCACTTGATGATCGGCGAGCAGCCGGTCAATCACGGTCAGAAGCTCCTGTGTTCGCTCAAGCGAAAAGGCCGGGATTAACAGTACCCCTTTGTCGCGGACGGTGTCGCGTATGGCTTGGGCAAGGATTGATTCCCCTTGATTCCAATCGGCGTGGGTGCGATCGCCGTAAGTTGATTCCAGTACCATGGCATCAGCCGGAGGCAAAGCCTCTGGCTGGCGAAGAAGCGGCACCGGATAATTGCCGACGTCGCCAGAAAAGATAATCGTCCGACTATCGCCGGCAATCTCAACAAACGCCGACCCGAGAACATGGCCGGCGTTGCGCAAAGTCAAACTCACCCCTTGAGCAATTTGAAACGTTTGGTCGTATGGCAAAACGTGAAATCGGTCGAGGGTCTCCACGGCGTCTTCTTCGGAATAGAGCGGGGGATGGCCGTGCCGTTCGGCCTCTTCCGCCATGATGCCGGCGGCGTCGAGAAGCATGAGACCGACAAGATCGCGGGTGGGAGCGGTGGCGTAAATCTTGCCCACAAACCCTTGGTTGACTAACTTGGGCAGACGTCCACAGTGGTCGAGGTGAGCGTGGGTCAACACCACGGCGTCAACGGCGCTGGCATTAAAGGGGAATGGTTCGAAATTCTGATCCTCGGCAAACTTTGAGCCCTGAAACAAGCCACAATCAACCAGAATTAATGAGTTTTCGACCGTTAGCTTAGTGCATGAACCAGTGACTTCGCCGGCCGCGCCGCAAAATTGGAGCCGCATTGTTACCTCCATCGCCAGTATACATCCGATGGCGACTGATGGACAACTTGCCCCGCGAACGTCATTCGTGCCATGCTACGAATGCGAGAAATGGAGGAGACCTATGCCAATGCCAAACGATGACTCAAACTTTTCGACTTCGGAGAGACCTCCGGCCGCCAACCCGCCGACTAAGCCAGGCGTGGCGGTTTGGTGGCGCGCTTTAACCCCCGGCCGCCGCCGAGCGATCATCTTCGCCGCCGGCTTGGCGGTTCTGGCCATTCTTGGCGGTTTGACCTACGCCGCCACTCGTCGCCGTGCCCTGCCGCCGACGATCAGTCCGCCGACGCCCACGCCCACCCCAACGCCGACACCCACGCCGGCTATGCGAGAATCCTCGCTTAACGGCCTTCTTGTACCCGGCGACGTTGCCAATCGCCATCCCTTAGCCGTGATGATCGAAAACAGCCCCGACGCCCGGCCGCAAACCGGCCTTGTTGAAGCCGGCATTATTTACGAGGCCATCACCGAGGGTGGAATTACTCGTTTTATGGCAGTGTTTGGCCCAAAATTACCCGAGAAAGTTGGGCCCGTCCGCTCGGTCCGTTCGGTATTCGTCGACTTTGCCGAAGAATATACTCCCGGTAGCGCCTACTTAGCCCACGTGGGCGGGGCGGCTGACGCTCTGGGCAAAATTCGAGGCGATGGCGTGTATGATCTCGACCAGTTTGACATTGGCGCCGCCGCCTTCCAGCGATTTTTGCGCCCGGGCGTGGCCACGGAACATACCATGTACGCCTTCCCCGAAAAACTCTATGGCGTCGCCAGCAGTCGCGGCTATCGTACCGATTCGAATTTTCGGCCGTGGTTGTTCAAGGACGATGAACCAGTCGAAAACCGTCCCGAAGCCCAAACCGTAACCGTACCGTTTAGCGGCAAATCGTTCGAAGTCACCTACGTCTACGACAAGCTCACCAACAGCTACAAACGAAAAATCGCCGGTAGTGACCACAAAGACAACGGCGACGGGGCCCAAATCAGCCCGCGCAACGTGGTGATTGAGTTTGCCGCCTATCAACCTCTGGCCGGCAACACCAAGGGGGTGCAAAAAGTCGCCGTGTTAGGTCGGGGGACCGGTCTGTTGTTTCGCGATGGCAAAAAAATCGAACTTCAATGGCAAAAGACCTCCAGTCCCAGCCGGACGATCTTTACCGAGACCGCCACCGGCCAAGAAGCGCGCTTTAATCGCGGCCAAATCTGGGTCGAAATTGTCCAAATTGGTCAAAATATTGCCGTTCAATGAGACTTCGACAGCGGGGCCTTTAACTGGGCCCCGCTTGTCGAGTTCCGACTGAATCGATCACATTCCCGCCAACGACAGAACTTTATCGACGTACCATTCGGCGTTATTGTAGCGTCGCAGAGCGCGGCGATAGTCGCCGTCGCTCGCGCCGTTAGCCGCCAAAAGCCGCGCCGCGCCATAAGCGGCATCCTCGGCTCGTCGGACGTCGCGCACCCCGTCGCCGTTACCGTCGGTGGCGTATTTTTGCCACGTGCCGGGCATAAACTGAAACGGTCCAGTCGCCCCGGCCGAACTTCTAACGTCGGTAAACCAACGCATTCCGGATTCAATCTGCCACACCGCTTGCAATAGCTCGGCTGGCACGCCGTAGGCGACCGCCGCTTGTTGCGCCAAAGTTACTTTGCGCTCGCGAGGCACATCGGTTTCCCTCCGCGAGTTCCGTTGAGCCAGTCTGGCGCTGGCGATGCGAGTTCGTTCGGCTTCAGCCAAACGCGCCTGCTCCTCTTGATAACGCGAAACGGTTGTCTCGATGTTGAAACGATCATCGGCCGGCTTGAGCAGGTCCGGCGAAGTGTCGGCCAGAACCAGCTCGGTGCGCCAGACGGCGTCTTTCGAGTCAATCGCGATAATCGGCGACAGCAAAGACAACGGCAACAGAGATAAAATAGCGCTCCCGGTCGCCAGCCGTCTGCGAACAGAGACACTTCCCTCCTTAACCCTCCTAAACCAAAGGTTTAGCATGGCTAAGGACATGTCCTTTCTCCCCTTTTGCGATAACTTAAGAACAGTTCACGGTTGATTTTCTCGATCGTTGTTAATCCCACCAGCGCCCGACAAACGTCGAGTCGGGTAGTCTTTGTCGGCCTCAACTCTTCGTCAGACGGATGAGCCGAGGCAATATGGAGCATTATAGCAAAGGTCGTTTTTTTGTCAATCCTCGCCAACCATTAGCGTAGTAGTTAGCGGTTGCTTTGGGATAGGTTAGCGAGCCTGTAGTATCC
>CAYJRF010000007.1:0-38404 GCA_964372935.1 uncultured Candidatus Saccharibacteria bacterium | reverse complement strand
ACAGTTACGTTCAAGTAGTGGTACTAGGCAATCGGTTGGCGTAATCCAAAAAGCCCAAGGTGTTGGCGCTGGTCTACTTTCCCGGGGCCTTGCGGCCCGAGTATCATCGACGCTGGCGGGCTTAACGGCTCTGTTCGGAATGGGAAGAGGTGTACCCCCGCCGCTCAAAGCACCAACACTTTGGGCTTTTTGGATTAGTGCGAGCGTTGTCGGGTAAATGAAAAGAGCGATCCGTCGGAACTTAATTCGGAAGCAACCTTTCTCTTGTAATGGGGCTATTAGTACGCCTTGGCTCAATCCCTTGCGAGACTTACACCTAGCGCCTATCAACCCGGTGGTCTTCCGGGGCCCTCATAACGAAGCCTAATCTTGAGGCCGGCTTCCCGCTTATATGCCTTCAGCGGTTATCCGAACCGAACGTAGCTACCCAGCAATGCCAGAGGCCTGACAACTGGCACACCAGAGGTTCGTCCATCCCGGTCTTCTCATACTAGGGACAGACCCTCTCAAGCTTCCACGCCCACAGCAGATGAAGGCCGAACTGTCTCACGACGTTCTGAACCCAGCTCGCGTACCCTTTTAATGGGCGAACAGCCCAACCCTTGGAAGCTTCTCCACCTCCAGGATAGGACGAGCCGACATCGAGGTGCCGAACCGCGCCGTCTATGTGGTCTATTGGGCGCGACCAGCCTGTTATCCCCGGCGTAACTTTTATCCGTTGATCGGTCCGACTATCATTCGCTCGGACACGGTTCACTAACTCATGGTTTCCCAGCTGCTCGGCTTGTAGGCCTAACAGTCAAGCCGGCTTATGCGTTTGCACTATCGGTACGATTTCCATCCGTACCTAGCCGACCTTTGAACGCCTCCGTTACTTTTTAGGAGGCTTCCGCCCCAGAAAAACTACCCACCAGCCACGGTCTCTCGAATTGAGATAAGAGTTTAGACTCAACAAGCGAGGTGTTTCATTGGCGCCAAAGCTCCCTCGTACGCTACACATGTTGAATCCAAACCCAATGACAAGCTGTAGTAAAGCTGCACGGGGTCTTTTCGTCTTGCTGCGGGTAACCGGCATCTTTACCGGTAGTGTAATTTCACCGAGCCCTTCGTTGAGACAGTTTTCAGACCGTTATGCCATTCGTGCGGGCCAGAACTTACCTGGCAAGGAATTTCGCTACCATAGAACGGTTCATTAGTGTTACACCACTTTCGTGGAGGTAATACATTTCTGTATTACACTGTATGTCGCCATACAGATCGGACTATATCATCATCCGCCTTGGCGGAGTCTGGCGTATAGTCTCTGGGGATTTCACACTCATAAGATTCAAGATTTGGACCGATGAATACTTTCTTTTCCCTCCGGAATTCATTGGTTCACGAAGTTGTAACAACTCCTTCATTCCGTTACGAGTTAAATGTTTTTTAGAAAAAACAATTAGCGTAATGGCCTTAAAGGTGTTATAGTCATCAGCTCCGCTTTCCAACCGATACCGTAGTTCAATTCTCGTTTGAACGAGATATTAAAGCTACCTTCTCCGTCAGTAAAGCCGGTAAGATACCAGCCTAATTCTGACGAAACATCTTGAACATTCAGGTGTGACCTTTCCTGCTGATTATCTGCACTGGATAGATTGTCACGATCATTCATGGAATGATCGTACTACCAGATACTCAGACGTTCCAGCATATGGCCAGATTTTATAACTACAATTTTGTTCATAGTTACCGCTGCCGTTCACTCGAGCTTGAGTTCGAGCCTTGACGACCAAAAAGATCATCTCAGCCCTCCCCTTAACTTACGAGCACTGGGCAGGCATCAGCCCCTATACTTCCCTCGATGGGTTTGCAGAGACCTAAGTTTTTGGTAAACAGTCGCCTGAAAATCGTTTGCTGCGCCCCGACTTACCCTTTGATATGATCGCCAAGATTGCCGGGAAGGCCATATCCCTAAGTTACGGCCGCTTTTTTGCCGAGTTCCTTAACGAAGGTTATCTCGATCACCTGAGGCTCCTCGCC
Organism: uncultured Candidatus Saccharibacteria bacterium; assembly: GCA_964372935.1. Taxonomy (GTDB): domain Bacteria; phylum Patescibacteriota; class UBA1384; order 2-12-FULL-50-11; family DASWYB01; genus CAYJRF01. The sequence goes on along the minus strand of CAYJRF010000007.1, from coordinate 36,385 downwards.
TCGTCCACCTGAGTCGGTTTGCGGTACGGAAGCATCGCAGAGTTAATCATTTCCTTTTCCAGTCACCCTCTCCCCCAACCATCCATAGCCATAGGGACGGCAAAGCTTGAGAATGCGTCAGAAATGGGTAATTGCGCTGCTGGGCCGGAATATTGACCGGCTGTCCATCGACGTTGCGCCTTAGGACCGCCTAACCCCCCGCCGATTATCGTTGCGGAGGAAACCTTGGACTTTCGGTGTGCGGGTTTCTCACCCGCATTATCGTTACTCATGCCGGGATTCTCGCTTCTCTGCCGTCCACCACGCCTCACAGCGCGGCTTCAGCCAGCAGAGAACGCTCCTCTACCATCGTATGCGAGACAAAGAAATCGAGCACGGCCAGCCGTCGTCTCTCCGGCATCGCTCGGTTCAATTCCTTAGTCTCGCACACGATCCGTAGCTTCGGTACCAAGCTTGAGCCCCGTTGAATTTTCGGCGCAATCGTGCGATTGACTAGTGCGCTGTTACGCGTTCTTTAAAGGATGGCTGCTTCTGAGCCAACCTCCTAGTTGTCTATGCACCATCACTTCCTTTTCCACTTAGCTTGGATTTAGGGACCTTATCTGACGGTCTGGGCTGTTTCCCTTTCGACCATGGAGCTTAGCCCCCACAGTCTGACTCCCATGGATCGCGGCACCGGTATTCGTAGTTTAGTAGCCTGGAAGAGCTTACGCCCCCCACAGGCTTCCAGAGCTCTACCCCCGGACGCTGCCATGAGGCTATACCTATATATATTTCGAGGAGAACCAGCTATTTCCGAGTTCGATTGGAATTTCTCCGCTATCCACAGGTCATCCCCCAGACTTGCAACTCTGGTGGGTGCGGGCCTCCACCCCGAGATTATCGGGGCTTCACCCTGCCCATGGGTAGATCACTCGGTTTCGGGTCGAGTAAGCACGACTTAACGCCCTATTAGGACTCGCTTTCGCTGCGCCTCCGTCCGTTGGGACTTAGGCTTGCCATACCTAGCTCACTCCCCGGCTCATTCTTCAAAAGGCACGCCGTCACCCAGCACTTTCTCCACGAAGCAATCTTGGCTCTATTGGTTGATTCCCAAACTTAAACCAACGGCGTTCTTCATGGCGAGAAAGTGCTGGGCTCCGACTCCTTGTAAGTATGCGGTTTCAGGTACTATTTCACTCCCCGTTACGGGGGACTTTTCACCTTTCCCTCACGGTACTTGTTCACTATCGGTCATTTGTTGTATTTAGCCTTGCGGCATGATCACCGCAGGTTCCCACAAGATTGCACGTGTCCTGTGGTACTCAGGTATGGAACACCGCGACGCCAGTTTTCGCCTACGGGACTATCACCCGCTTTGGTCGGCCTTTCCAGGCTCGTTCGGCTAACCGTTATCGATCGGTCGTCATTAAAGACAGTTCCACCCTACAACCCCCGAGCCCTTGCGGGTTCGGGTTTGGGCTCCTCCGCGTTCGCTCGCCGCTACTAACGGAATCGTTACTACTTTCTTTTCCTCGGCTTACTAAGATGTTTCAGTTCAGCCGGTACCCGCCTCGCGGCTTGACAGCTTAAATAACCCTAGCGTTGTGTTTATTGAGTATCTCCAGACAAGTTTAGTTAACCCCCATGTCTGCAGACAATAAACAATACACATCGTCGGCAATTAAGCAGTCAAGTCGCGAGGCATCCCGTGGTTAAGCGGGATAGGTTTCCCCATTCGGACATCTCCGGATCACAGCTTGGTTGGCAGCTCCCCGAAGCTTATCGCAGCCTCCTACGTCCTTCATCGGCAACAAATGCCAAGGCATCCACCACATACTCTTACGTTACAAGAGGTGCTTGCTTCCGAAAAAATTCCGAAAGCGTCCCTCGTTATCACACTTTTCTTTTACCCTTATTAAATTGTTAACCCTTCGGTTAGGCCACTATCGTGCCACCCTAACTTTTCCCAACTCGCTTCCGCGACCTAATGAAAAGTTAGCGAAACAAAAGCCGCCCAGACAGGCGGCTCGCACCGGCCCAACCACTCTTGGGCTACCCGATGACAACCACCTCAAGCATCGCAACAGTTTGGCGAATCGACGTGTAAACCTCCATAATCTCCGCTTTTGATTGTACCCTGATGGCGGTTCGGTTGTCAAGCGTGGCTCACAATTAGCGTTCTAGTTCGCGGTTGTTTTAGAACAGGGGGAGCAAGTAGTCTATCCTTCGGTTAGGGAGGGTAGACATGAAAAAGCATGTACGATGCAGGCATTGTGGTGAACTAGAGACAAAACGAAATGGCTGGCGCAAACGCAAAGGACAAGATAAGCTCCAGCGGTTTCAATGTATGACTTGCGGTAAAGCATTTGCGCTGTGCCAGAATCCTCGGGCACGAATTACTCGGGCTCGAAAGATAAAACTAACCCACACTCACCTCGCCGGCAGAACCAGTATTCGGCAATTGGTTCGGGATACAGCCCGTTATGGTGTGTCCCACTACCTCTAAGGCTTACGTCGAAAACAAGCCAAGCTTCGGCTGCATGGTATTGGACAATTTCACGGTCATGCAACGGCAAGCAACTACCTTAACGCTTGAGTCTGTACCGAAGATTCACCCCACTTACGAACTGTCGCGACCCAAACAAAAACCGGCGTGCTCCTCTGGAGCTTGCCAGTTGCCACACTAGAGGCCTAAACTATCTCTCTTTAGCAACCGCGAACTAGAACGCTAGTGGGCTCACACCACGTTGATGCCCAGAAATTTCAATATTGAATACGACATGATAAGCAGGGCCAGGCCAACAATCACCCCGACGACAATTTCTTTGGCTTCGCGCACCTGTTCGGGCTGATCGCGGCTGGTGGCGTACTTATAACCGGCATAGATGATCATCGCCGTGGCCCCAAGCGTGGCGATGCCGACAGACCAGTAATAAAAAGCCAAGAAATAACCGCCGGCCGATTGATTGCCAAAAAGAGTACCGCAAAAAGTATAGCTGCTCCCCCCACCCGTGGTGCACCGTTCGGCGGCGGCAGTGGTCGGCGCCGCGGCCACAACCATCAGTCCCAAGACAACCGCCAGTGGCCGCCACCACCGTGGCGAGAGGCGAGACCTCAAGCGATTCCGTCCTCCGGCGATTAAACCCCTCTGTCCGTCTACCATTTTTATCCTTTCAGCAACACTACCACCGCAATCACGATAAAACCCAGACCGATCAGCTTGACCATGCTGTACGATCCGCCGGCTCCCAACCAGTTCTCCGCCGACGGAAACTCGCCGATTAAGTTATGAACCGTCAGGGTTTTGAGCAAACAGAAAAATCCCAGTCCCATCCCCGCGGCAAAAACCACCACCCGCCAACCAATCGACAGACCGAACATATTTCCATGGTATCAAAGTTGCCCCGACACGCCAACGCGCCTAGCCGCCGCTAATCTTTTCCATGGCCAATGTTTTGGCCTGCTCCCAAGAGACACAACCACAGCCAAACAAGACAATCTTTAGGCCTTGGGCAAAAGTTTCGATAAAATCGATCACCGCCTGGGGACTTGCTAGAGCCGGCGCCAAAAATGGTTGGGCGAGTGAGTAAAAGTCGGCGCCCAAGGCTCGAGCCTTAATCGCTTCAATCGGGCTACGGATGCCGCCGCTGGCAACTATCTGGACGCTCTTGGCCAAACCGCGATAAGCCTCGATTAACTCGTCGGTGGGATGGCCAAAATCCTTGAACCACGCCGCCAATTCCGGCTTAGCGGCCCTTTGTGACTCCACCCAAGCCCACGACGTCCCGCCCACTCCGGCGCTGTCGATACCGGCAACCCCCCGATCCACCAAGGCTCGCGCCGTCGCCACATCTAGTCCGTGTCCAACTTCCTTGACCCAGACGGGCACGCCGATTTCGTGAACCAAGTCGCCAATTTTGTCCAGAAGACTGCCGTAGTTAGTGTCGCCTCCGGGCTGAATCGCCTCTTGAAGCGGGTTGAGATGCAAATACAGGCCGTCGGCCCCAATCATCTCGACCACGCGGCGATAGTCGTCAAGCGACCGACCGTTGTTGAGCTGTATCGCCCCCATGTTGGCAAATAATACCGCCGTCGGCGCGAGCTGTCGCATCTGGCGAAACGTGGCTTCGGCCTCGACTTTTTCCAAAGCAATTCGTTGCGAACCTACGCCCAAGCCAACTTTGGTGGTTTCGGCGGCAATCGCCAAATTGGCATTGATTTTTTGGGCGTGCTCCACCCCCCCAGTCATCGAAGCGATAATCAGCGGCTGACTAAGCGTTTTGCCAAAAAGCTCCGTTTGGGTAGAAACTTGCGCCAAATCAACTTCCGGCAAGGCGCGATACGGCAAACGCCATTTGGCAAAAAGCGGCCGGCCGGTTTGGGACGCCTCTTTAAGACATAAATCAAGATGAGCCTGCTTGCGCTCGGCAATGTCGGACATAGGGGCATTCTACCCGCCGCCTTGTTATTTGTCGACGATAGTGATTTAATACTTTCCGTGCCGCCGCCCCTTGGCACGTCTGGGGGGATGATGGAAGAAGATGAACCCGCCTCTTCCGAGGTGCGCTTTGGGATTTTTGTTTATCCGCTGATACTTTTGGCAGCGTTGGCTGTGATGACCTTGCTGTGCGAGGTAATTCTGAAGTAACTTTGGTCTCGGCTTCGGCCGAGACCTCATTCATCTCACAAACGCTCGGCAGTACAGTATAATAGTGTCGTGCATCACTTATCCCGCCGAGCCCTATGGGGTCTAATCGCCATTTTTGGCTGTGCCAATATTCTTGTTTGGCCATACTTATGGCTAGAGAGCGTCTACGCCGGCAAAGTGCCGTTAGGGGTCGTGGTGAGCGACCAAAACCTTGGCGGCGAAACCTACGAGACCGCCTTAGCTAAACTGGACAAGGTCCACCACCAAATCGAAAGTCGGAAAATAATCTTCACCACCGGCGGCCAAAAGATTACCGGCAGTTTAAGCGAGCTGGGCTACTCAATAGAAAGTGAAGGCATGCTCCAGAGCGCCATATACGCCGCGGCGGCAACTCCCTTGGCGTGGCGGATTATCCGTGGCAAAGTTTCGACGCCCAGTCCCTACCTTTACACCGTGGACAACACCAAACTCGAGGCGTTTCTCGCCCAACTTAAAACCGTCGCCGACCGCGATCCGCGCGATTTTTCCTTGGAATTCGCCAACGGCCGAGTCCTGGCGATACCGGCGGAAAACGGCATCGCCATTGCCGATGACCGTCTGAAAGAGGCCGTCATGAGCTCGTTTAGGGCCGCCACCCCGCCACAAACCATCCCCGTGCCGTTCGACACCATTGCCCCGGCGTTGGCGAGCGAAGCGCAAGTTCAGGACGCTCAAGCGCAACTCGAAAAACTCATGGCCCAACCGTTTCAGATTCAAATTGACGACAAGTCGTTTGCCCTCGACCAAGCGACCATCTTCTCTTGGATTATCTACAGCTCCACCGATAATCGGCTGACCATAACCTTTGACGAGGGCAAAGTCAAAACCCAAGTCGAGGCGATGGCTAAAGATGTCGCGGTGGCGTCGGCGATACGAAAAGTGTCCGCGGTTGACGGCAGCGTATTGCAAGAAGGTCGCGACGGCCGCGCCCTAGTCATCAACGATGCCGTTGGCAAAATTATCGCTCGCCTGAAGCAGGCCGACACGGTTCAACCGCTGTCGCTGGAAACCCAAAAAATCGATCGGAGAGTGGTGAACGAGGGCCCCACTTACGAGCTGGGCCGCTATGACGGCAAATATATCGAAATAGACCTTTCCAAACAGAGTCTAACCTTGATTGATGGGACTAACTTTGTGGCTGATTACGCCGTCTCCACCGGCAAATGGAGCACGCCGACGCCGATTGGCGAATTTCAAATCCATAACCACATTCCCACGGCGTGGTCAAAACGCTACGGCCTGTACATGGACTTCTGGATGGCCATTACGCCTAATGGCCTGTATGGCATTCACCAACTGCCTCGATGGCCCAACGGCGCGGTTGAAGGCGCCAGTCATATCGGCCGACCAGTAAGCCACGGGTGCATCCGGCTGGCGGCCGGCGACGCCGAAACAGTCTACAATTGGGCCGAAAACGGGACTAAAGTTTTCATTCATGAGTAACGGCCTCGCCATCTTTCTCCTAATGGGCGTCGGTGTCTTCGCCGCCTTGAGCCTCGCGTGGTGGCTGGCGATGTTGGGAGCCTCGTTTGGCGGCGGCCCGTTCGTGGGAAGCCGTCCGGCTGTTGTGAATCAAATGCTCTATTTGGCGAAAATTAAACCCGGCGATCGCGCCGCCGATTTTGGTTCGGGCGACGGACGAATTGTTATCGCCTTGGCTCGGGCTGGCGCCGAGGCCCACGGCTACGAAATCAACCCTCTGCTGGTCTGGTGGTCTCGCTGGCAAATTCGGCGCGCCGGTCTAAGTCAACGGGCGTTTATTCATCAGCAAAGCTACTGGCAAACATCGGCGAAACCTTACGCCGTCATTACGCTTTACACTATTTTTTATGTCATGACCGCGATGGAGACCAAGCTCCGTCGCGAGACGCGCCCCGGCACGCGAATAATTTGTTCAACCTTTACTTTCCCTAATTGGCCGCTAACAAAAAAAACCGGCCCGGTTTATCTTTACGTTCAAGCCCGCGCCGACAAACAATAGCTCTTCGCCACCAAAAAAGTCGGTCAATTTGCTGAAAATCAGATTGTGGGTCTCTGAATGGCTTTCACAGGTTAATTCCCTCAGTCCAGGTGGTTATCAGCTCTTTGATACTGCTATGATAGACCGGATCAAAGAGATCCGACGGCTCCAAATGGGCCATTTGGGGGGTATTCACACTCAAGCCTACCAACCTGTTATTTATACGAAATTGCCCATCAACCCCTTGACAAGTTAATACTTTTGTGCTATACTACTGCCATAACGATGAAGAACGGCCTACAAGCCAATCGACATCCAAAGCACTTTACAACGAAGAAATTAAAACGAATGACTCGCCACAATGCATGACGGCAGCGTGCACGGTGAGCGCGACTATATACATTATATACGCGCTCACACGTGACGGGTCATTTTCGTTAAAAGCCAGCATCCACCAAAGCTAAACGCGAAGGCGGATGACAGCTCAGCATTATAAATGGAGGGAATGCACATTAAAGATTAATCTGGTCGTAGGCTGAAGTAGGAACTAACGCAAACGTTGCGAGCCTAGATGCGCGTATTCAACGAAACCGTCCTGTCCAGTCCAAACCGGAAATCCCATAACTTATGTAAGTTTCAGCCGCTGTTTATACTAACATAGCCTCACCAATTACGGTGACTATATAAATAGAGCGCCATCGAGCTTCCTTATATAAGACGCAAACTCAGAAGGAGTGACTGCTTCTACGCCGTCGGCAGAAGTGTCGGTCGGTAGGAACAGAACTCTCCCTTCGGAGACACAATGAGAATATTACTCGGCAGGTAATAAGACTCAACACATTAACAACTGAATCTCTCTGATCCATCATTATCAAACGATAGGCTTAAAGATGGATGAGATGAGGTTCCAATCGGCTTTAGCTTTAGTGGGAAGGAATAATACCTTTGGATTGCAAACAGAATCGTAAGTAATACAGGTTGTACGTCGTTCCCGCCAAAGCCGATTTATGTCGGTTTCCCCAAGGGCAAATGTGCACCTGGGGCGTTTTGCTCAAGGAGGGCAAGATGAAGAACGGACAGCAGCTCACCCCCGCCCAGCGTGCCCGGCTCGAGCAGCTCCGCAAGGAGCAGGGCCCCCAGGCTGTGGAGACGGTGATCGCCCTGGCCACCCGGCCGGGGCGGGAGCCGCGGATCCACGGGGCACCCAGTCCCGTACGGTCCAGCTGGGGCTACCGGCTTCGCATCCGCTAATCCGGCGAAAAAATGCATAACATGCATCCCTACCTGATAAGGGATGAGAAAAGTTTATCAGGGGTTACTGGTCCAAACCAGATGCGGACCTCCGGCTGCGAAACCGGAGGTCCTACCACTTTGGGGCTTAACTAGATTGAGCTTCAAAGGAGGTAGTAATTAAATAATCGATTCGTATGGTGAGGAACATATTCCTCACTTACGAGCCGGTTGAAATAATCCGCGCTTTGGGTTTTGAGGCGGGACCACACTCCGCCTCACGTTACAAGCGTCCATGCTGCTCCGTGCAGCTGGACTGGAGATTGAAACGATGACTACCAGTGCCCCCTTCTTGTCCGTCGCCCCCGGGACCGAGTCCCAGGGCGACGCCCTCGGCCGTGAGGCCGTGGGGCGGCTGGATCTCGCTGCCCGCGTGGCGCGGGCGATCGAGGACCTCCGCCTCAAGGCGGAAGGGACTCTGGCCTCTGTGGCGGCCGACAGGGGCAGTCTATTCACCGGCGGCCGCCACCAGACGGCCGCGCGGGAGTTCGAGGCCGCGTTGGCGAAGATCGCCGTGGCCTATGCCGCCGGGGAATACCGGCGGGTGCCGGGTATGTGCTACGCCGCCCTCGGGGCGGCGGAAGCGGCCGTCCTCGAGGCCGAGCAGCGCGAGCTTTTGGCGGCCATTGAGGAGCTTGGCCAGCACGAGGCCTTCGACCGCCTCCGCCTGGCGGTCGAGCGGGAGCTGGAGAAGCTCCCCGGGCTTTTGGGGCGTAAGCCCCATCCGGACCGCCGGAGTGCCATCCGGATCGTCCGGAATTTGTCAGCGCGCATCGAGCGCGCCTTCGAGCCAGTCGGTGGAGGCTCGCCCGCCCGTAAGGGCGGGGCGGATCCGGAGCGGGCGAAGCGCGAGAACGCCCGCCGCACCCGGCAGCTCGAGCGCTCCGTGGGGCCGAAGGGCCCCACGGGCCAGAGCGGCCCGCAGCACGGAAACAAGAAGGGCGGCAAAAAGTAGTTCCCCCTTCAGATCACTCCTCCGTTAATAGTCAGTAAACGGAGGCAGTAACACTGACATGATGTCAAAAGAAAGGAGAAAGATTATTCTTTTGACATTCCTGGCGGTTTGATCACCGAGCACCAGGATAATAGTCCTCCGATCAAGGTTCCTCAACGCACTCCCCGAGGGTAAATAAAAGAGTGCACGCGCGGTTCTATGGGTGCTACCTGTGGAACCGCTGCTTCTCCTAGCTCCGAAGAATCCGCCAGCAGGGGGCGAAGTTGAGATGAAGCAACTATTACGAAATACAAATAGAGGAAATAAAATATTTCTTCCTTTGCATTCCGTAGTGGCTTAGAAGCCAGGAAGCACTGGATCGGGTAATCATGCCTGCCAGGGTCTCTTTTGAAAGGGAGACTGAAACATGAGGAACGTGAATTTCATTCTCTCGGTGGGTTCTGTGGACGGCGTGTGCACCAGCGCCGCCGTGCTGCGGAATGCGTCCGAGGGGGCGGGCCTGGCCTTCTGCCAGGCGTTCACCGTCGACAAGGTGAACCCGGCGAGCTGGGGCGAGGGACGGAATGTGCTGTTCGTGGACCTCGCGGTGAACAACCGCGACCAGGCCATGACCGTGGCGTTTCTCCGGCGCGTCAAGGAGGCCGGCCATCAGATCATCGGCGTGCTCGACGAGCACAATGCCGAAGACTGGGCGCGGGCCTTCGAGACGGCCGGGCTGGACTTCAACGCCCTGACCGTGAAGCCGGTGAGCCAGGACTCCGGGGAGATCAAGTCCTCGGGCGCCCTGCTGCTTTCCCTCCTCGGCGACGACGCGGACGAGCAGACGAAGGAGCTCTGCGCCGCGGCTGATGCCGGCGACCGCATGGATTTCTCGACCCACTTCGGTGGGATCGTAAACCAGGCGGTCAAATCGGCGATCGCCGACGACACCCGGCGGGTCTACCTTGCCCGGCACTTCGCCTTCAACGACGAGCCGGACGAGAAGAAGAAGATCAGCGGGTGGATCCAGGAGTACGAGGCAATCCTGGCCAACCACGACGAGATCGTGACGACCAAGGTCGACCTCGGCGGTGGCATCCACCGGGTCGTCGCCACCGGTAAAACGGTGGACATGACCACCCTGATGTCCCGCCTGTACAAGGAGGGGGCGAAGGTGGTCGTGCTCGAGGGAGAGGCCTTCAATAAGGCCCTGGGTCGCAAGACCTTGCAGATCTCCTTCGGCACCGGCGACCGGGCGCTGGACTTGCTCGCGATCGTCAAGGCGGCGGTTCCGACCGCTTCCGGGTTCGCCCAGAAGGCGAACGTCGATCCCGAGCACGAGGCGGCGGCCCTCGAGGCCGTCCGCCAGGCGCTCCGCTAGGACTTCGGTCCAACAGGTCTTTGGCGACTTTCCCTGATAAAAAAGAAATGTCGCACGCGATATAGCAGGACCGGGGGTTGTACTCGCGGGCCTGCTCTCATTCCTAAATTCGCTTGAAAAAGCGGACTTGAGATGTGGGAGCTACGACTTCCAGAAAGGAGAAAAATTGGACGTTTTTGTGGTGTTGGCAAAATGGAGAGCCTGTTCATTGTCTTAAACCGCTATCATTCTGCTGGTTTTATCTTTGCTGCTTTCGGTAAGGAGCAAGGAACTGCCGACCAGCAGAATAATGGTGGTTTAAATACTTATCGTGAGAAATGATGACTATCATCCAATGACAATTATTTTTCTCTCGGTAAGACCGAGAGCCGATAGCAATATCGGTCAATTTTGGTTTCAGCCGGTCACCCTACCGGTTTGCCTGTAGCCCGAAAGGGTCACAGGAAGTGCGTATGGAACGCGCCATTTACTGCTGGGATTAAGCTGCAAAGCAAACAGTAAATGTGGAGAGATGATGATGATGATGAGCTTCGACTGGAAAGATAGGCGACGGCGTGAGCTGTTGCCCATCGACGGACGGCTTGGTGAGATTCTCGGCCTCCTGGCCGAGCACCAGGTCGTGATCGCGGAAGCCGAAACCGGAGCGGGTAAAACCACCCGGATCGGCCAGGCGATCGTTGTCTCCGACCCGAGAGCTCGGGTGCGTATGACCTTGCCGCGCCGCAATGCCGTTCGGTGGAACGGGAAGCGAATCGCGGAGGAGATGGGTCAGCGCCCGGGCCGAACGGTTGGCTGGCGACTGTCCCGAGAAGAGCCAGTTGCGTCGGGTGAGACCCGACTAATCCTACAGGTTGACCAAGCGCTGTCGAACGAGATTCGACGGCGCGATGGCCGACTGCCGAAAGGCGTCCTCATCGTCGATGAGGCCCACGAACGCTCGGTTTCAACCGACGTTCTCCTGGGACTCATTAAGCGGCGGCTGTCAGAGTCGCCCGAGACGAGGGTGCTTATCACTTCGGCCACCATCGACACGAAGAAGTTTAGCGAGTTCTTCGGTGGTGCGCCCGTGGTGAGTGTGAGTGGACGGTGCCACCCGGTTTCGACCGAGGTGGTGCGACTCACTCACGCAGAGCATCACAGTCAGGCGGCAGCCCGCGCAGCCGGCATGGTGATGGAGCGCTTCCTCAAGGGAGAGCTGACCATCCCAACGCCGGATGGCCAGGGCAAGCAGCTCGTCACGCAGGGGACGGTTATCGGGCTTCTCCCAGGCAAGGAAGACATCGCGCAAGCGATCCGACACCTGGAATGGCAGGCTGAAAAGCTCGAGGCGAGCGATCGCTTCGAAATCCTCTCTTGCCACGGGGAATCGTCCCCGGAAGAGCAGGACGCGATCCAGTCCCCGCTTGCCCCTGGCAAGCTGCGGTTCGTCTGCGGAACGGAAATTCTCCGCTCGTCAGTGACAGTACGCCACACTGTGGGAGTCGTTGACTCTCTGCAGTTGAAGCGACTCATTACGGACGAAAAGGGAGTCGCCCACCTGACCAAGGTGGCAATTTCCAAGGCCGAAGCGGATCAGGCCAAGGGACGGGCGGGACGGACCCAGCCTGGGTTCTACATGCCGGTCTCTTACCAGACCGAATACGAGAACCTACAGCCGTACCCGGTTCCGGCCATTCTGCGCGAGCCTCTGACGCACGTCACCCTCCAGGTGGCGGCGGTTGGGGCTTCGGTACGGGACTTCGAGTTCATCGACGCCCCCGATCCGGCCCGCGTAGAAGTGGCCATCACCCGCCTGAAGCGGTTGGGTGCCTTGGACGAGGCGGAAAATATCACCGGATTGGGTGAGCTCCTTCTGCAGTTCCCGCTCGATCCTGAGCGGGCCAAGGCCCTCATCACCGCCGACCAGCTGGGGATTCTGGCCGAAGCGGTCGTGGCCACGGCTACCCTGGAAGTGGAAGGCATCTTCTTCCGGCCCAGGGAACCCCGAGAGTCGTTTGTGGCTGATGAAGCCATTGTGCGTCTGATCCTTGCCCGCTGCGAGAAACGGTATGGCAGCTGGGAGCAGGCGCACGAAGCGCGGGACTCCGCGAGTGTTGACCTGAGCGAGCTCCCCGAGTGGATCGCTCGCAAGAGCAACCTCTACGAGGTTCAGTGCGGGAACGACGACTTTCCCCATAGAGAAGGCCGGCGGTGGGTCAGCGACCTGATCCGCGCCGCCTGGGCGGGCGTGAGCAAGAGCGACTTCGTTGCCCTCGTCCGGGCCTACCGGGCATTCAAGGGTGAAGAGCGTCGACTCAAGACTCTCGTCCGCGAGGACGACGACTTCAGCCGCAACCAGGCCGAGCGCGAGCTCCGGAACTGGTGCGATCGGTGGGGTATCAACTTCAAGCGGATCCGCATGGCCGAAGAGGTCATGTGGGAAATCCGTGAGGAGTTGGCCTCGTCGCCGCTGCGGATGGAGAACGGGTTGACGCATGAGCGGGAGTTCGACGCTGAGGCACTGACCAAAGCGTTGGCTTCCGGCATGACCGACCACATAGCTCGGAACGAGAACGGGTTCACGGGACCGCTCGGCACCTTCGAGCTCTCCTACCAGTCCGCTTGCCCCAAAGGCTGCGAACTGGTGATGGTGGGCGGGGTCCGAAAAATCCCGGTGAACGCGAGGCGGGGTGGAACCAGTTTTATCCACCTGGCCGACATCGCCGCTCCCGTTAAGGCCGAGTGGCTATCGGAAGTAATGCCGCAGCTCTGCACGCGCACGCGTCAGGGCGATCACCGCTACGACGCTACGTTGGATGCGGTGATGGAAACCGAGGTCGAGATGTTCATCGGCCTTGAGATCCGGCGTTACACGGTGACTACGGCTGACGACGAAGCAGCAGTGAAAACCTTCTGCGCCTGGATTGCCGGACAGATGGTGGTGTCAAGCTACTGTTGCGTCGTCTCTGGTCCCTTGGAGGCGGTGGTTACCGCCAACTTGGAGAGACAAAAGCAGGCGATGGCGTTAAACATCCGGGCCGGAGAAAATATTTTTCCGGTACTGGATCGCAAGAGTCTGGAGACCTGGCTGGCGGAACGACTGGCTGGTGCACGCTGCGTGAAGGGAATCCCCAATATCGAAGCGTTGCGCATGCCCAGTCTCGAGCAGGATACGGTTGACCGTGTCCTGCTCGAAAACCCGGACCAGATCGAACTGCTCGGGCAGACCTACAAGGTGACGTACCGAAGCGGTGACACGCCCAGCATCACGCTGGCGTGCAAAACTGAAGGTCCGCACACTTGGAAGGACTTGCCAGACGCAGGGGTTAAGCTCCCGGGAGGGCGGTTAGTATCCGTGTCGGTGCAAATCGACTGGAACAGTCGCGCCAACGGCACGGACGTCCCCAAGCTAAAGGAACAGGTGCGACAGTACCTGAACCAGAAGCTCTGGGATTCGTGGACGTTCAAACCCACGATAACTCTCCCTGACCCCGACGACGAACAGTCGGCAGTTCCGAACATCACCACGACCGAATACGGTCAGTGCGTAATGGAAGGAACGCCACTGTTCGCCTACGGGACGGTTGGTCTCAAAAGTTCTCGGTACCACGCCCCGGACATCTGGTTCGAGGACAAGTGGTTCCGTGTCCTGGAAGAGGCCGAGATCGAGCGGGAGAAGGCGGTGGTGAAGCTCAAGGAGCTGAAGCAGCAGGCACGCGATGCTAAGGTGCTGAACTTGGTGAAAGCCGAGGCGGAGACTGCCAACGCTCGCCTGTCCGAGGCGTACTCGGCTCACCACTACAGTGGCGGCCTGTCGCAAGGCCTGAAGGGCCGGATGTACCGCTGTTACCACGCCGGTCTTCCTTCGACCGTTGCGGAACTTCGGCAGTTCACCTGCGAAACCAACGCCTTGCTGGCAGAGGTAGAACAGGAGCTGGCTGAAGCCAAACGAGCGGTTCGCTTGCGTGAGAAACTGGGAAGCGTGCTGCGAGAGCACTACGCCGAGTGCCCCTTTTGCAAGCAGCCGGTCGAGCGCGAGCTCGGCACAGCCGACTCCCGTGACGGCACGGCATACTGCGACTGCCTGGGCTCCCGTGACTCGGAAGGCTCCAAGCAGGCCGTGGCCGCGTTCGAGGCACAGACAATGGAGCCGACTGCCTTCTTCGAAGGGTGTGAAGCCTTCGTGGTGCGGCAGACCACCCTCGGTGAAGCTGTGGTGGCCGAGCTGTTGGCCTTCTACAAGTGGGGTTCCTGGAACCTTTACTTTAGGGCCCAGCCGGACGCCATCCGCTCTGGCGGTGAGCTCGTCACCGAGACGCTCTGGCAGATGCCGAGCGAACTCGAGCTCAAGCTGGCTGAGCTGAAGAAGGCTCGAGCCACGTACGCTGAGGAAGTCGAGCGGGCCGAGCAGGACTTGGCCGACGGTTACACCTTTAAGCTGCGGTTCCGGGTGGGCAAGAACCCCAAGACCGGCGAGGAGCAGCTCGAGGCGGGTGGCCGTGGCGTCAAGTACATCCTCGACCGGCGGACGCGGCTGCGCGTAAAGCCAGAGCGGGCGTACTACTGCCGTGAGAGAAATAGGCTGGTGGACACACCGACTTTCAAGCTCATTGCGGTGGAGGCGTATCTGCCGGTCGAGCGCGAGCTCGAGGCCGAGATTGCAGCCCTTGAGGCGGAGATCAACGGCGAAGAGCTCGTGGACGAAGTCTACGAGGAAGAAACGGTTGAGGAAGAAGCCAGCGAAGGTGGCGAGGACATGGACGCCATGCTCGAAGCCTTGAAGGCACGCTTCAACACCCGTTAAGAAAAAACTTCTCCTTCGGGAGTTGTCCAAAATCCTGGATATAAAAACAGGTGATGCTTCTGACCGTCCGGGTTGCGCTCGGACGGTCAGATATTCCTCATAGTCCCGAATCTTTCGGGACTGCGATGGGGTAGCTCGTTCTTTCCAAAAGGAGAAAAGGGGCATGGAAAGGCTGAAAGTGATTCCCCGTCGAGAAACTCTCCTTCGAGCTCAGAAAATCCTTGGTCATCAACGACCAAGGTGACATGCTCGACATGTTCTCCTGACTCTTCGCCCCAGCGTGTGCTGTGCTTTGGCACAATGCGTTTGGGGCTCTCATTCTTAAGTTAGTTATGGTATATAATGGACTTAAGTGATGGTATTAAGCCGTTAGTTTCCTGCTGGTTTACCCCTGGCAAATATTATTATGCGTTGGGGAACGGCCGAATCAGCAGGACAGTGGCGATTTTTCGTCATAATTAAGAGGTTAGTTCTTAGGTGAGGCAACTCACCTTTCGTCGCGCGAAAGGAAAAGCCGTGATCGTCCCGACTCTACCCAAGCACCTTGAAATGTGCCAGTGGCACCCTTTGTCGCTCCAGCACATCGACTCGTTTGGACGGTTTCTCTGCTCCGGCTGCCAGCTCGACGAAGACCCAACCGCTGAGCGAGAATGCGCCTGCTGCGATCAGCAGGGCGTACACATAGCTACCGGTCCCTTCTTCGAGTACGGACCTGGCCTGGAGGGTGGCTGGATTCTGCTCTGCGACCAGTGCCACGACGATCTAACTCACAACCGGCTGCAGGTACTCGTTGAGCGATTCATCGAGCACTCGTTGCAGAAAAGTGAACTCAAGTCCTTGCGGACTAAGACACGCCGCGAAATACGGCAAGCGGTTGGTGGCCTGATTGAGAGCTACCAGCGAGGTGCTGGAGCGATAAGGTGGGTTGACCTCTCGGTTGACTACGCCGCTCGCATCCAAAGCTTGATCGCCGAGGAACAGCCTGAACTGGCGAACGCGCGGGTTGTTATCTGGCGGGAAGATCTGTGGGAAGCAGCCACCCGTGGCAATACCGCCTTCCACCGCTCCGACTGGAACTTGGCTACCCTGTATGATCAGGTTTGGCTGATCCAGTCGAGGGAGCCGATCTTTATCCACCACCAGGAAACCCGAGCCTTTGGGCCAACACCAAGGCGACTGGTTGGCTACCTCCTGCACCGCAAGCTGGACAAAGTCTACCCGGCGTGGTTGGTGGAGCAGGCTACGCACAGGTTCGGTAGCGGCATTGTCCATGAGGTTCAATGCATCCAGCCGAGTCGGCAAGACAGACGAGAATGGTACGGCTTCTCCATTGGAGAGCCGATCCCCGACTGGTTTTGCCCACTGGCGGCTGCCGCGGCATTCATGGATATGAGGTTCGTAGTAGCAAAACGAGCTTACCCAAGCCGACACTTGCGCCGCCAGCTTGGAAAGGCTGGCAAGCCGGAACCGGAGATTCAGGTCATTACCCTGCGTCGTTCGGGTTCCGAGCAGCATGGAGAGGGCCTAAATGAAGGTCGGGAGTGGAGTTGCTCGTGGATGGTTTCCGGTCACTGGCGCCGGCAATGGATGCCAAGAAAAAGGATTTGGGAACCGCGTTACATTCGCCCGTATGTTAAGGGCGATACGAACAAACCGCTCAAACGGCCTAAGACAACAGTCTACGTTGTCAGGCGCTAACTGTGGTCCCGCTCGGTCAGCCGACCAAGCGGGCTTTTTTAGTCCAAACTTTTTATAATGTTGGGACAATCACTGGTCGGTTTATTGACCTCATCAGAAATAGCATCGGTTTCCATTACCTCGGCTGGATAAGACTGAAGCATCGGCAGTAACTGATCTGGCTTGGTTTCAGCGCGGATCAGCCATAAATCCTCATCTGCTTTATCCCAAATAACCGGTATGGAGATGGATGGGCTTCATGGGCTCATTCGCCTCAGTCGTAATAATTAAATAAGATTTTATTTAAATCGCGGGACAAAAATTACTTGTTTGGTTCAAGCCCGCGCCGACAAACAATAGCTCTTCGCCACCAAAAAAGTCGGTCAATTTGCTGAAAATCAGATTTTGGTGGAGGTGGGGGGAATTGGGTTGAACTTTCATCAAGAACTAGCTGAGTATCTAATGACTTGTCTCTAAATAGTAGTACAGCTGCAATATCTTGGTGAAATACAAAAGCCCGCTGGGTTCTCCGAAGAGTCCATACGGGCCTAAGGACAGTTGGCCGAAGTGGGACGGTTAATTGTTGTCCGGTTATGGAACTAGGCCACCTATCTCCAGCTCCTGAGGCTGCCTCGCAGAGCACGCTCGGTGTAGAGCTCGACCGGTCGGCCAGGCAACTGCACAACGAGGCACTCGTCTTCGCCATCATTGTATGTCGCTCCACCGTCCACCGCCGCATGGATTACGTCATCAATCGAATAGTCGAGATGGTCTCCTTCCTCAACTACGATACACGAGGTATCGTACTGAGAAGAGTAGATTGCTATCATGTTATAACCTCTTTCTGTGTCGCAGGACCGTCCGAAAGCATATATAATGTAGCAGAAAAGTGCGGGAAAGTCAATACTAGATAGACAGACCAAGTTCGGCTCTCCTAAGGTTTCATGTTACGAAAAAACGGGCTTTTGACCCGTTAATTCGTTGGTGGACCATGGCGGATTCGAACCGCCGACCTTCGCAATGCGAATGCGACGCTCTACCGGCTGAGCTAATGGCCCGAGATCGCGTTTATTGTACCGAAAATAATCGCCTGATTAAACCCCGTATCCCCGTTGCGCGCCCGATAACTTGGGTGTATTATTGGGGTATGAACGCGAAAGGAGCCGCGTGACCCAGAGCAGTATCACCGACAACGTTCTCATTATAGACGATGACGAATCGCTCACCAAAAATATTGAGGCCTACCTTAAATCCGAGGGCGTTAATGTTTTAACGGCCGACAATGGGGCGGGGGGGCTGGCCGCAGCAAAATCGCAAAAGCCGGCGGTGATCCTGCTGGACATCCTTATGCCGACATTAGACGGCCGAGAAGTCCTGAAACGTCTTAAGCGCGACGACGACACCAAACACATTCCGGTGTTCATTTTTTCCAACCTCATGGACGACCTGGAAAAACAGCAAATTATGCGCGACGGCGCCGCCGACTATTTTGTGAAAGCCGAGATCGAGCCGGAATATCTTTTGGCGGTGATTCGGAAATATATTAAAGTTTAGCCAAAGCCAAACTCGCCCGCCGCCAGTGAAGATAGCGAAAGGAAGTCGGGGCTACTGATCGTAGCCCCGTCGTTTGTTCCCCTATGTCTCTGTGAAGACAGTGGGGATAAAGCACACATCGCCCCTTCGAGCGCGATCCATCGCCTCGCGTTGCTCCGGTTCCAAGCGACGATGGGACGCCTTGAGGGCGAATCGCAACGCCTCCTCGGGGGATGGCCAGTTCCCGTTGGCGTCTGGTTTCAGGAAATTCACTTCCAGGTACGCGTTCACAAAGGCCCCATGAGAGATTGTGCCTTGATCTCGCATCTCTTCGAGACTTTTATTTGTAGCGACTCTTAGCCCCTCCAAGGGATCGGCCCTGCGAGCCAATCTCTCGGCCTCTGCGCGCCCATGGCTCGCGGCCACTTCTTCTCCGAAGAGCGGCTCTAGTTCAGCCACCGCATTTGGAAGAAATCCTCCAGCTACGCGCTGCCGGTCTCGCTCGAGCATCGTGGCAAGATCCACCACTACCGGTTGGTTCTCTCCGGCCCGCAAAGTGCGCCATAGGGCATAGGCCGTCTCAGCCGGCACCTCCCACACCGACGCCCCCTCGGCAGCAGGCTCGGGCGCAGCGTCGTCTAAGGCAGAAACAACGACCAGATACCCCGAGCCACCTGGCGCCCGCCTCACAACCATACCTTGTCCGGGGAAGCAAATTGCATCTTTGCTCGCCACGCAATTAACGCCACTGTCACCTGACAGTGGCATCGCAAGGCAGTCCGCCAGTTCTCTTTTGTGCCGCTCCATGGCGATCAGGGCCGCGGCAAAAGTTCGACAGATACGGACTACCTCTTTGGACAGACAACACTCATAGAGCAACCTCCAGCCAGCTTGCCGGAGGACAGTCTCACCCCTTTCGGGGGGATAGGCCCGGTGATACAAGCCCCCGCAACACCCTTCGATAACCAGATCGCCCGCCGTTCCGCAGACGAGAAGGCACCGGACGGCGTCATCCCCCTCCCCGAAGGAGAAGCACCTGGCGATATTCGGTATTGCGGTTGCGGTTGAATCCTCCATCTCGGCCCCCTTTCTGTCGTCAGCCGCCGCAACCCTTTAACGGAGTTGCTTGTAAAGTTACGGTTAAGCCCTTTGGGCGGGCTTAAGTTCAGCTATATTCTAACAGACACATCAAGAGTAGTAAACGACACGGACGGCACTGCAAAAAGCCGTTACCGCCCTCGCTACGCTGATAATTTTTTAACTTCGTAATCTGGCTCGATTGGTGGACCATCGCGGATTAACGGCCAAGCGCCCAGTTTTTTGTTCCCTAAAACCTCAAGAGAGTTGGATTCTCCCGAATAGCCCCGATAAAAACGGAGACGGGTCACTCTTTTTTGATGATTCCAGTTAAGAAGTGGTATAAATAAACGGATAGGCTATCACCGCGATAGCTTAAAGGAGGGGGAAATGTTCGATGTATTTAGTCGCGATCTTGCCCAGATTGCCTGCGATACGGCGGTGGCTGTGGACAGCTTGTACCTGGGAGGTATGGACTATAACCCTGTCCCGGTTGCTAAGCTGGGGGAGATTCTTCGTCATGCCTTAGTGGAGAAGTGCCCTGCGGACCGTGACCTCGTCCTTCTGCTCGCGAGAACACTGCGAGAGAAAGGCCAGCCACCTTACACGTTGGTATCCGAGGTAAGGCGGGCGGTTTTGCCCTACATTATTCTGCTTCGGCGCGTCGCCGTCGGCGATAGAACATTAACGAGATCGGAAATGGTTCAACTTCGATCGTTTTGCGTTAAACTCTCGAAACAGGCTTCGATGGCTAACGCACAGTCGCGTCGCCGTCGCCTGGCGACGTAAGATGATGAGCCCCAGACTCGCTGATCTATGGTGCCGTTGGCGGCTTTCGGGCCGCCAGTTTTTTCGTTTTGGCACAAATTAACTCTTAACCTGCCTGGTTTGGTGGACCATCGCGGATTCGAACCGCGGACCTTCGCCTTGCAAAGGCGCTGCTCTACCGCTGAGCTAATGGCCCCCGATAATCGTCTCGTCCCTACTACTCGCCGGACATGCCGAATCACGAATACACTACCGGAAAATCGAGTTTTCTTCAACGAGTAGTCAGATAGCTGTAGCTTAAGCCGACGGCTGTTGCTTGGGTCATAACGCCCAACCACCAGTAGCCCTTCATGGGAAAGCGGCTCTCCCATAATTCGTGGGTCCAATCGTGGAAAGCGTGAAAACGCCGCGCCAGAGGCAATTGGCGGAAACGGTTTTTCCAAAATGGCACGTTATCGGCCAAATCGGGCAAAAATCCCCCGAACGCTCCCCAGACAAACGGCGTCAGGCGGGGAAAATCAAAGTAATTGAGCCACAGGGCGAGGACGATGCCGCCGGCGATTAACACATCTACCGTCGCTTGAAGATAAATTCGCCGCGTGTAAATCAGTTTGCCGGTTTTGTCTCTTGGGGCATACGGCGAAACATCAAGGTGAGGCGCCATGTCGGCCACAAAATGCGAGGCCACGCCGGCGACTAGCGCGCCGGCCGGATTGTTGACAGCCGCCCCAACCGCTCCGCCGATTAAAACATGGACAATGGTTATCATCGTGGTTGGCCCGATGTTTTTTGGCGATAATTTTTGGCGATTTGAGTCGGAATGCCAACAAGTGTCAGGCCAAGCGAAAAAACAGCGATCAAAATGCCGAGAATAAATTGGGGATTCATGTTATTTTTACTTCTTTGGTGGGTGTGGATGGACTCGAACCATCGACCTCTTCATTATCAGTGAAGTGCTCTAGCCGGCTGAGCTACACACCCAAACGGCGATAATCATCATTCTCGCCATCCTGCCCTGTTATGGTACTAAAAAACCGCCTGCAAAACAAGAAAAAACAGGCGGCATAGCCGCCTGCTGGCCGGACCGCCGCTCGGCCGTGGCTGGTGACCACTAGCGCGTAGCGGCGTACATGTCGGACACCAACTGCACCCTCTGCTCTGGGCAGAGGTGCTCGGGGCGGAAGTTCTTGGAGTCTGTCAGCCGCCCATTCGCCTCGTAATCAAGGTGGCGGTCGACAAGGAGGCATAAACCGTTGGCCGTCTTGACTTGCCCCCTCCACTCCTTCGGGGAGACGACTCTCGGTGGGGGATCCGTGACCTCCACACTGCGATCCAGAATTTCCTCCACTTTTCCCTCCTTTCTGAATCAAGTACATTATAGGTCTATTTTAAAATTTGCGCAAGCATTTCGAGCCAACGCTAACACCCCGCCGGTGTAGCAACAAAAAAACCGAGACTGTGAGGTTGTAAGAAATCACGAACCGTAACTGTTTATCGTTACCGCCGTCTCCTGTGGACGGCAACAGTCATCGGCTCGGGCGCGAGGCGCGGCATCAGGCGTGCCGCCACCGACCTTCCCGCCGTTAGGCGGGCATTCCTTTTAGAAAGGAGGTGATCCATCCCCAGATTCCCCTAGGGATACCTTGTTACGACTTAGTGCTCCTTGCTGATCCCACCGTGTTTCGACATATAAAATCGAAATTCGGGTGTTGCCAACTCGGCTCACTTGACGGGCGGTGAGTACAAGGCTCGAGAACGTATTCACCGTGGCATAGCTGATCCACGGTTACTAGCGATTCCGGCTTCATGGAGGCGAGTTGCAGCCTCCAATCCGAACTGGGGCATCTTTTGGTGGGATTAGCTCCGCCTCGCGGCTTGGCAAACCCATTGTCGATGCCATTGTAGCACGTGTGTAGCCCAGGCCGTAAGGGCCACGCTGACTTGACGTCGTCCTCACCTTCCTCCCAGATAAATCTGGGCAGTCTCGTCTGAAAAATTCAACAGACGACAAGGGTTCCGCTCGTTTACCCACTTAAGGGCACAGCTCACGCCACGAGCTGACGACAGCCGTGCAACACCTGTCTTCCCGTTCCCTTGCGGGCACGGCCACCTTTCGGCGGCTTTCGGGAGATGTCAAGGCCTGGTAAGGTTCTCCGGTTAGCGTCGAATTAAACCACATGCTCCACCGCTTGTGCGATCCCCCGTCAATTCCTTTGAGTTTTAGCCTTGCGGCCGTACTCCCCAGGCGGCACACTTAACGCGTTAGCTACGCTACAAGAAGGGTCGATGCTTCTGATAGCTAGTGTGCATCGTTTACGGCGTGGATTACCGGGGTATCTAATCCCGTTCACTCCCCACGCTTTCGCGCCTCAGCGTCACATATAGCCTAGCAAGCTGCCTTCGCCATTGGTGTTCCTCTCGATATCAACGGATTTCACCCCTACACCGAGAATTCCACTTGCCCCTGCTATCGTCTAGTCTGGCAGTTACTCTGGCAGTTTCCGAGTTAAGCTCGGGGATTTAACCACAGTCTTACCAAACCGCCTACGCGCTCTTTACGCCCAATAATACCGGATAACGCTCGGGCCCTACGTATTACCGCGGCTGCTGGCACGTAGTTAGCAGGCCCTTATTCCCCAAGTACCGTCATAATCGTCCCTGGGAAAAGAAGTTTACAACCCGAAGGCCGTCTTCCTCCACGCGGCGTTGCGACGTCAGACTTTCGTCCATTGCGTACGATTCCCTGCTGCTGCCACCCGTAGGTGTAGGGACCGTGTCTCAGTTCCCTCGTGGCTGACCATCCTCTCAGATCAGCTACCCGTCATTGCCTTGGTGGGCCATTACCCCGCCAACAAGCTGATAGGACGCAGGCTCCTCCCAAACCGGCTTACGCCTTTACTTAGAACAAGGAAAGAGGCGCGGTGCGTAACGTGACAATGCACGCACCGCAGGTGGTTGGGCTAAGCGCCCAAAAGACAGCGAGCGGAATCGAACCGCCTACTCGGGTTTTGCAAACCCGCGCCTTAGCCGTTTGGCTACGCTGTCTTTAATCGGACGAGGCGGCGGATGTCCCCTCACTCCACTGCTAGGTTAGGCTCTGCTCTTCGGGCTTTGGCGACTGGGGTCGCCGCTACCCGAGAAGCTTCCGCCGGTCCTCTACCATGGGAGTGATGGTTGGTCGTCATCCGCCGCGCCCGTCCTTTGCTGGCGTGTCTTGCTAATTCCTCAAGGTCCCCACAAGGAACCAGCTGCAACCGCCAACATCGTCTCGACCGGACACCGCGGCGTCCAGCCTCTTTCCTTGCTCCAAGACTATGGGACATTAACCGACCTTTCGGCCGGGTATTTCCCTGTTCGGGGCAGATTCCTACGCGTTACTCACTCGTTCGCCACTATCCGGCTTGCGCCGGACCGTTCGACTTGCATGCATTAGGCACGCCGCCAGCGTTCATCCTGAGCTAGGATCAAACTCTCAAAATAAAGCGTTTGATGCTTTAAGATTGGCATAATTATTTTTTGCACCGAGTCGCCATGACCGAACGACTCGTTTCTTACAACCACACAAACTCGGTTCGCGGTTGGTCAAGGACCAATAGCGATAACTTTGCGTGTGGTCGCGGTTTTAAGCGATTATTTTTTTAAGCCACCGCCAGCCAAACCAAAAACATCTCGCCATGACTAGCTAAGAGCAATGCTACCCTAATCGTCCGCTTGTGTCAACACCACGGCGCGACGTTAAAGTAGCCCGAATAACTGATGGTTTACTTAGCCGGTGCGGTTTATTACCGAGTCGATTAGACCGTAATCTTTGGCGTCTTTGGAACTCATCCAGTAATCGCGCTCCGTGTCGGCGGCAACTTTCTCTACCTTCTGGCCGGTGTTTTTGGCCAATTCTAGGTTCAACAACTGTTTAAGCTTCAAAATTTCTCGGGCGGTGATTTCGATATCCGTTGCCTGACCTTCGACGCCGCCCATAATTTGATGGATCATCACGCGGGAGTTAGGGAGAGCAAATCGCTTGCCCTTAGCTCCGCCGGCCAAAAGAAAGGCGCCCATACTGGCCGCCATGCCCATGCAAATCGTTGACACATCGGGCTTAACGTAATTCATTGTGTCGTAGACCGCCAAACCGGCGCTCACCGAACCGCCCGGACTGTTGATGTAAAGCTGGAGATCGCGTTTGGGATCTTCCGACTCTAAAAACAGCATCTGGGCCATAACCAAATTGGCCATATGATCGTCCAACGGTGTGCCAATAAATATGATGCGATCTTTGAGGAGACGGGAATAAATATCGTAGGCGCGCTCCCCGTACTGGGTTTTCTCCAAAACTGTCGGCACCAGGATCTGATTAGTTAATGGCGTCATGTCACTCCTTATTTCGGCCAACTTAACACGACATCGCCTCTAATGTCAAGTAAACTTGACATTAGAGGCGCCCGACGCTAGCGAAGCATCGGGCGCGAATATACACGAGTCTTTTTTAATCATCGTCATCGTCGCCGTCTGGCATCTTCCTGACACCAAACGCCCAAAGTAGCCACATAAATACCAAAGCGACCACACTGCGCCACGTGTCCATCTCTCCCTCCCACAGGAACAAGCCAACTAGAAAGTATCCTATCGCAAGTTGCGGCTATTGTCCATTGTTGAGCGCCAGATTCATCAACCGCTCGACCGCCTTTTGGCCGGCATGTTGCTGATCGGTAATGTTTTCCCGTTTGACTACCTCGCTTAACCCCAGGCCAATTTTGACCCCTTTCTCGGCGCTTGGTTGAAGCTCTTGACGTAGAGTAACAGGAGTTTTCTTTAAATGTCGGAGATAATCGTCAAACAACAACCCATAACGAGTTGCCTGTTCGCGCATCACTTTAACTTGGCGGTCAAGTTCTCGCTCCACAAGACTGGCGGGTACGTCAACTTGAACCAACTTCAAAAACGCTTCCAGAGTGGCGGCCTCGTTTGCTTCCTTGGCCCGTTGGGCAAACATCAGCGTTTGCTCGTCCCGCAAGCTTTTTTTTAGCTGATCAAGATTTGCTCGCCCCAAGTCCCGCGCCAGACTATCATCAATAGGCGGGATTTGGCTGGCGGCCACGCTGTGAACGCTAACATCAAAAATTACTTTTTGTCCGGCTAAGTCGGGGGTGTGATAATTCTTGGGAAAGGTTGCCTCGAACGAAAAATTGTCTCCCGCGCGGCGACGCACCAAATGATCCTCGAACGAGGGGATCATGACACCCCGTCCGATGATGATGGGGTAGTGTTGGCTAGCCAGTCGTTTTTCGGGGATGCCGTTGAGTTTTCCCTGAAAATCAATTTCCACTTGATCGCCCAAGCGCGACTCGCGCGTAACTGGAACGAAAATTGCGCGGCTTTGGGCTAATTCTTTTAGGACGGCGTTGACGGTCTCGTCTGTAACAGCGATTAGCGGCGCGGGCGTAACGCCCAGTCGGTGGTAATCGCCCACAATAACTGCCGGGGCGACATCGGCCTCGGCAACGTACCGCATGGTCGTGCCGGTTTTTAGAGCGCCGTCGGCGGTAATCTCACACAACTTTTCCAAAGAATACTTGGGGGATTCAATAACCGTCAAGTCATGCTCTTGAGCGGCGGCGGCGAGCGATTCCGCCAAAGCGTGGTCGACCAATTTGCTCAACAGACGTCCGCTTCCGGCCTTTTGGGCTACGAGCGAATCGGGAGCCTTTCCCGGGCGGAAACCGCGCACCGTCACCTGGCGACCCAATTCGGCTCGCGCGGCGGTCAAAAACGGCCCAAGGTCTGTTTCGTCGAGGGTGGCGTGAATTTTTACCCGAGAGCGCGGGAGGCGATCTATTGTTACTTCCATTATTGTTGCCGTTTTGCGCCCGAGGCGTTTAGGTCGTCAGGGCGGCGATGCCCGGAAGATTGTGGCCGGCAATGTATTCCAAGGTCGCGCCGCCGCCGGTTGAAATAAAAGTAAAACCCGTTTCGAGACCAAAGTCGTGGATCGCCGCTACGGTGTCGCCGCCGCTCGTGATTCGAACATCGGCCTCGGCGATAGCGACACCGTGGGCGATGGCGAGTGTCCCTTTGGCGAATGCCGGTTCCTCGAATTTGCCCATGGCGCCATTCCAAAAGATCGTATTGGCCCGGCCAATCAGCCGAGCAAAGTTTGCCCGAGTACGCGGCCCGATATCGAGCATCGTGTCGGCCGGCGCGAATTGTGCCACCGCTTTGGCTTCGCCGGCCTGATTAACATAGTCAACCGGCACGGCAAGTTCGACGCCGTCCTCGTGAGCGCGGCGAATGATTGATTGGGCCAGCTTAATCTGGGCGCCGTCAGTTTCGTGTCGGCCGGTAGGCGTGCCCATGGCCGCCAAATATGTTACGGCGATCAAACCGCCGACAACCAA
The DNA here is from genome assembly GCA_964372935.1 of uncultured Candidatus Saccharibacteria bacterium. Lineage (GTDB taxonomy): Bacteria > Patescibacteriota > UBA1384 > 2-12-FULL-50-11 > DASWYB01 > CAYJRF01. Next base: position 9,921 of record CAYJRF010000007.1, on the reverse strand, counting down.
GCTGTTGACGCGTCCGATTAAATCGGCAATAATGGGCGATTTGTCGCCCGCTTTCGCGCCTCCTAGAATGGCGCAATACGGCGATTGGGGGGACTCGAGCAAACACTCCAACTGAGATACTTCGGCCAGCAAGCGCTCACCCGCCCCGTGAGGCAAATGTCTCGGCACGCCGACGACAGAGGCGTGGGAGCGATGACTGACGCCGAAAGCGTCGTTGCAGTAGACGTCGCCCCACCGCGCCAATTGCTCGGCGAACGCCGCCGAATTCGACTCTTCGCCCGAGTGAAAGCGAAGATTTTCCAGCAACACGATCCGCGGGCGGGACTGGACGGGCGTTAGCGAGCGGACAAAAACCACCGGCTCGCCCAACGCCTTCGAAAAATAGTCGGCTAAGATTCGGTTCGAGAACGCCGGATCGGGTCGGCCATCGGGACGACCGCGATGAGCCATCAGAACCAAGGACGCGCCCCGGCTCAAACAGTGCCGCAGGGTTGGTAAAACGCCTTTCAAGCGGTAATCGTCGTCAATTTGACCATCGCGAACCGGCACGTCGCCGTCAAAACGAACCAACACCCGTTTGCCGGCGAGCGGCAGATCGTAAATAGACGGGATGATCATGGTGCTACCCTTAACCAAATTCCCTCGACGAGGCCCGACCGCGATCTTTCGAAACCGTCATGGGGCTAACGCCGACTGAATTAACCGTCAGATTGTCCCAAACGACCATCGTCGGGAATTTTGCGCCAATAACATCTCCCACCCGACGACGCAACGACGGCTCCACTAGGATCGCCACCGACCCGCCACCCCCGGCGCCCGAACCCTTGAACGCGCACGTTGGGTCTATGGCGCGTACCACGCCGTGAAGCGACTCGATGGCGTGGGTGGTAATTTTGGGGTGGAGGGCTTTTTGGGCCTGCCAATTATCGTTAAGAACCCGACAATAGCCGATATAATCACCCTCTTGGAGGGCCTTGGCCGCCGCCAGGCCGCATTTTTTGAGGGCACGAAACGCCTCAACGACGGTCTGATTGCCGGCGGCCAGTTCGTTAACCACTGTCTGGTGCATCGCCGAAGAGAAGTGCGATTCTCCGGTATACACCAGCATCAGGCTGGTCTGGAGGCGGGAGAGAAAGTTATCTCCCAGTTCAATCGCTTGGTGAGTAAAATTGGGGTAGGTGATTTTTGAATAAGAGACTCCGCCAAACGCCGCCGCCATCTGATCTTGAGTGCCGCACGAATTACCGAGCCATTCGGCTTCTAAGCTCCAGGCCAGTTCGGCAAGATGGTGACGATCGGCTAACAGCTTCGGCTTGAGGACGGCCAAAAGAGCCACGCTATAGCTGGCCGAGCCGCCCAGTCCCGAGCCCGGCGGAACATCCGACTTGACAACAATCTCGCCTCCGGCGTAAGGGCCGAGTTTAAGAGTGGCGACCGCCGCCTCGGCGAGCGTTTTCGGTTTGCCCCCGAACGGCAGCCGAATGCTTTCGCTCTGATCGCTCGTCCGATGGCGCGCCGTCAAACTATTCGACCCGTCCGACTCGAAATCAACATAAACCGAAAGACTAATCGCCACGTTGCAACAGTTGCCTTGCCCGCCCGGCATGAACGAGGTGTCGGTCCAACCACCGCAATCCAGTATTCGATATGGCGCGCTTGTTTGCAACATCAAAATCCTCTCGACATTCGGCTAGTAACATCTTGAGTCGGACGATCGCGCCTTGGCGGCCGTGGAGCTTCGGTCTCGAACAATGCGACCGCAGGGGAATCCGCCACCCGATCGCCGGCAAGCCAATACTCCAAGCCGGAGACAGGTCCAAGGAGCGACGTTAAATAAGCCAGTTCTTTAGTTCGTTTGTACCATATTGCCGGCGCGCCGTCCAGAATGGGGCGATGTTCCACCAACCCCATCAATGGACCAATCTGGATCACTCTTTGAGGGGCAAGTGAACAATAACCGAGCGCCGCGCGGCCAGATCGAACAGCTATAATCGCCCGAGCGATGTGCTGTCCTTGAGCCACCGCCGCGGCTTCACCGCCACCGTCGGCCGCGCTGGCCGAACCGCCAACCCATACCCTCGGCCAATCAAGGGCTTGGCAGGCACCGTCTACCAGCCCTTGTCCTCGATGATTGCGTCGCAGACCGCGGATACGCGACATCAACGGACTGACGGTTCGCTCGCCCGCCCAGATGACCGTCTCGGCTGGAATCGGCCGACCGTTAGCCATGACCTCGCGGCCTCGCCAGGCCGCCAAAGTGTTTTCAGCCACGGCAATGTTCCATCGCCCCAGAAAGGGCATTACCCGTTCGCGCGTCCCGTCGGCGTAACCGTTAAGGATGGTGCTTTTTTCGATCAGGGTTAGGCTGACTTTGCCGCGGGCTGGCGACTTGATATTCAACAAAAGCGCCCGCAGTCCCGCGGCCAGTTGGACCCCTCGCTGACCGCCGCCAACAATCACCACTCGATATTCCGGACGATGATTAACAGCCCGATCGATAATGTCGCTCATCATTTTGCCAATTTCATGGCTTAAATCACCGGCTATGCCGATGTCCTGGCAAGCTTGCGGGCAACCGACCACCTCGCCGACAGCAAGAACAAGATCGCCGTAGGGGTAGGAGTGACGCGCGGTCAGAACATGTTTTCGCTCCAAATCAACCCCTAGGACTGCTTCGGGAATAAAATTAAGCCGCCGATGGGCCATAATCTCCTCATACGGCACGGCGGTGAACCGCGCCCTTGGGGCAAAGAGCAAACCGCTCTGACTTGGGGAATAAAAATGGACTGGCGACGGGTCGAAAACGTATATTGGAGTGTCCAAAGCCCCGCCGTACGCCTGCTCGAGATCGAGGGCGGCTCCCAAGCCGGCAAAACCGGCGCCGATAATCACAATCGCCCGATGATCGGTCATGGCCGGTTAGACGGGCGACAGATGTTCGGCAAGTTTCAGAACCTGATCAACCAAACGATTGACGTAGCCCCATTCGTTGTCGTACCAGGCCACCACTTTCACGAGATTGCCGCCGACGACTTGAGTTAAAGACAAATCGACAATCGCCGAGGCCGTTGTCTTGACGATATCTCTCGAAACGAGCGGGTCTTCGGTTACCGCCAGAATACCCTTTAGAGGCGGGGTCTCGCTCGCCGATATCAGGGCTCGATTAACGGCCTCGACCGTGGCTGTTTGGCGCGTGACGAAGGTAAAGTCGGACAACGATCCCACCGCCGTCGGCACCCGGATAGACATCCCGTGAAAAAGGCCTGCCAACTCGGGAATCGCTCGAGAGGCCGCTTGGGTGGCGCCAGTCGTGGTGGGAACGATGTTTTGGGCCGCGGCGCGCGCTCGACGGAGATCGTGGTGCGGCCCGTCTTGAAGCATCTGGTCGGCGGTATAAGAATGAATCGTCGTCATCATCGCTTTGTCAATCCCAAACGTTTTCAGAATCACCGCGGCCACCGGGGCGATATTGTTGGTGGTGCACGACGCGTTGGAAACGAGGGGGGGCGGACTTTGAAGCAAATCGTCGTTGATGCCCATGACTACCGTCGGCACGGTGGCGTCGTCCGCCGGCGCCGTCAAGACAACGTGCTTGGCCCCGGCGGCGAGGTGTTTTTTCATGCCGTCGGCGTCGGTAAATCGGCCGGTGGACTCGACAACGATATCCACCCCCAACGCGCCCCAGGGCAGTCGAGCCGGGTCGCGCTCGGCCAAAACATAAAACGCGTGGCCGTCCACGACGAGGGCGCCGGAATACGGCGGATTATCTCTGTAAGTGTGCGCCACGACGTCCGTCTCGAGCGGACCGTAATTGGAATCGTATTTCAGCAACTGGGCCAAAGTGTCAGCGTCGCCTAAATCGTTGACCGCCACCAGCGACGTCATGGCTTTACGGTCGCGCAAAACCCGAAAAGCCACGCGGCCAATCCGACCAAACCCATTGATGGCAATCTTAGCCACACGCCCTCCTTACGCCGAGAATCGCAGAGACATCGGGCGAGGAGACTATCCCCCACCTCGACGCTCTAAGTTCGGCGCAATCTAATTATACATGGCGCAAAAAGCGGCGACAAATTAAGGCGAACTCGCGGGCGTGAAGCGATGCTCCGCCCACGAGAAGACCGTCAATTTCGGCTTCGGCCCCCAGGGACGAAGCGTTGTCCGCCGTGACACTGCCGCCGTAAATAACTTGACCGCGCCAGCGATATGTTCGAGTCAACCACTGCCTGACTTCGGCGATGACAGCGGCGGCGTATGACGGCGACGCCGGCCGACCCGACCCGATTGCCCAAACCGGCTCGTAGGCGAACACGCACGGCTCAAGATCGCTTGGCGACAGACCGCTCAAATCGTCGGCCAAATCGGCCGTGATTTGGGACTGGGGAGCGGCGCCGTCCCCTTGGGCGGTTTCGCCAAAACACACCACGGGAGTAATCGCTTGAGCGACCAGCCGCTTAATTTGAGCGGCGATAACGGCCCCTCTCTCCTGATGATCTCGCCGCCGTTCGGAGTGGCCAACAAGACAGTGCGTTACCAGACCTTTGAGTTGCTCGGCCGACACATCGCCGGTATGAGCTCCGACATCAAATGGACTGACAGTTTGACTCGCGAGAGCAAAATTCGGCGGCTGAACGCGGCTAACCTCGCGGATCGGCGCCAGCCAGATCAACGGCGGGGCGACCACAATCCGATCTGACGAATAATCTTCCGCCACGCGGCTGGCCGAGCGCGCCAACTGGGTTGCCGCCGGCAAAGCGAGATTCATCTTCCAGTTGCCGATGACAAGTTTTGCCACGCTTCTCCCCCGCCTTCAATACGCCCGAGCGAAGATGGCCGTATGGGCCGCCGCCCGGCCGCAATGAACGCACGATTTTACCGGAGACGACTCAAACGGCAGAATCCGAATAGTGGCTTTGGTCTCGGCGGCGATTGTCGCTTCGCACTCGGCCGAGCCGCACCAACCGGCGCGAACAAACCCTTGTTCGATATGAGCTCGGAATTCGGCTGGGGTTGCGGCGTCAAAGGTGTGGTCGGCGCGAAATTGTTCCGCGCGAGCCAAAAGACCGTTTTGGATGGCAGCCAGAATATCCTCAAGGGCGGTCGAGAGGCCATTCAAACCCACGGGCACTTTGGCATTGGTGTCGCGGCGAACACAAACAACTTGATTTTTGTCAAGATCGCGCGACCCAAGCTCCAAACGAAGGGGAATGCCCTTTTTTTCCCAGTCGTTAAATTTAAAACCCGGGGTATAGGTTGTTCGGTCGTCGAGGTGAGCTCGCACCCCGGCCTTAACCAGTTCTTGGCAAAGCTTTGCCGCGGCCGCCAGAGCCGGTTGCCAGGCGTCGCCGGCGCCGATCGGCACAATCACCGCTTGGGTCGGGGCGACTGCCGGCGGCAACACCAAACCGATGTCATCGCCGTGAGTCATAATCAGCCCGCCAATGAGACGAGTGCTCACCCCCCAGCTTGTCTGCCAGACAAAGTCGCGGTTTCCGGCTGGATTAACGAATTGGACGTCAAACGCGCGGGCAAAATTCTGCCCCAGATTATGAGCCGTGCCGGCTTGGAGCGCCTTGCCGTCCTGCATCATGGCTTCGACGCCGTAACTCCGCAAGGCGCCAGAGAATTTTTCCGCCTCGGTTTTTTGTCCCGCCAGGGTCGGCATGGCCAGAAAGTTTCGGCAGATGTCGGCGTACATGTCGAGTATTTCCCGCGCTTGAGTCTCGGCTTCGGCCTCGGTGGCGTGGGCCGTGTGCCCTTCCTGCCACAGGAATTCCGTCGTCCGCAGGAACAGACGCGGGCGTAGTTCCCAACGGACAACGTTTGCCCATTGATTAATCTTGAGCGGCAGATCGCGCCACGATTGGATCCAGCGCCCAAAAGCCGCGTTGATAATCGTTTCCGAGGTTGGTCGCACCACCAGCGGCTCGGCGAGCTTTGCCCCGCCGGCGTGGGTTACTACCGCCAATTCGGGCGCGAAACCGGCAATGTGCTCTTTCTCGCGGGCAAAATAATGTTCGGGAATCAACAGGGGAAAGTAAGCGTTCCGAATGCCCGCGCCCTTGATCCGATCATCCAGCACGCCTTGGAGGCGTTCCCAAATAGCGTAGCCGTTGGGCTTGATAATCATCGAACCCTTAACACCGGAATGCTCGGCCAGGTCGGCCGCGGCGATTACGTCTTGATACCACTGGCCAAAATCAACCCCTCGGGGCGAGATGGCGCCTCCGGCTTTTTCTTCCATACCTCAATTGTACCCGTACCTGATGGGAAAGCAACCTTCGAACGAATGTTAACCGCCCAAACTTAACCGCTGAAAAATACCAAAACGGTGCAAATCGTGGTACGTGACAATGAGGACCAAAACAACGATGAAAGCCAGACCGAACGTTGCCAACCACTGCCGCGCCGACTCGTGAATCGGACGTTTTAATCCCGCCTCGACTCCCAGAAATACCAAATGACCGCCGTCGAGAGGCAGTATCGGCATAAGGTTGACCACCGCGAGATTAGTGCTGATGATCGCCATAAATTGCAGGAATGGCCCCAGTCCCAAACGACGAATCGTGCCCGTGGCGGCGCCGATGCCGACTATCCCGCTGACGTCTTGGCTAACTTGGCGGCGCACAATCAATCGGCCGACGAATTTTACAAAACCGGTGAAAGCGAGCTTTATTTCGCTCCCAACCTCCGCCACAGCGATAATCGGCGCGCGCCACCATGACGCGCGTACTCTAATCACTTCACCCAGGGCGATGCCAAGCGCCCCCTGCCCAGGCAACGGACTAAGACGCGGCACGATATTGAGATATTGAACATGGCCGGCGCGACGCAACTTTAAGACAACTGGTTGTCCGGCGGCGGCCGCCACGACGCGCGTCAGTTGGTCGGCCTCGGTGATTGCCGTCTGATCAACCGCGAGGACCGAATCGTCAACCGTGACACCCGCCGCCGCGGCCGGACTATCCGCCCGAACCCCAACAACCACGACCTCTACCCCCCGAACCACCCCCGGATGATTGGCCATGGTGGGCAAAATCGCCACCGACCCAAAGGCGTAGACGAGCGTGAGGAGAACCCAGGCCAGAACCAAGTTCATCGCCACGCCGGCCAAGAGAATTTTAGCTCGTGTTAACGGCGGTTGGCTCGCGAATGCCCCGGGCTGGCCGGTTTCGCTGTCTTCACCCTCCATCCTCACATATCCGCCAAGGGGGAGAGCGTTGATGGCGAAGGTGGTTTTACCTTTCGTCCAGCTCACCAGACGCGGTTTGAACCCGAAAGCGAATTCGTGAACCGTTACGCCAGCGCGACGGGCGGCAATAAAATGCCCCAGCTCGTGGACAAAAATCAGCCACCCGAGCATGACGATAAAAATTACTAAGGTCAGCAACATATTTTTCTTCCTCGCTGAAGGTGATTAACTGTCCTTGGCAGGACAAGCGACATCGCCCCGCGTCGGGCGCGTTTTGCCCCATACCTGTCTTGTCTTTTGGCTCTGTTTAGTGTAGCATTGCAAGCAATTGTTGTCGTCCCGACAAGGAGGCAGGCCATGTTAGGGTTGCTGTTGGTCGCGGTGACGGCTGCGGTTATTGGTCTCGGGGTGTTAAGGGTAGCACTCGTAGTCCCCAAAAAACCAGTCGCCAAAGATCGGACTCCACCCCGCGCCTGACTGGTGCGGGGTTCTTCCTATATCGCCTCAATTTCGGCGGTTTTAGCTTCGACCAACGCGTCAATTTGCTTGTTGAAATCGTCGATGATTCGGTTAAGTTCTTCTTCAAAGCGGTAACGGTCGTCTTCGGTTATTTCGCTGGCTTTGGCCTCTTTCTGAATCAGATCCCAAACATCTTTGCGCACCGTCCGCAGAGCCACTTTGCCGCCCTCGGCCTGCCGATGGGCCAGCTTAACAAGACCGGCGCGGCGCTCGGTGGTAAGCGGCGGCAAGACCAGACGGATTTGCGTCCCTTCGTTAACCGGCGATAACCCCAGCTCGCTGAGACGCAAGGCCTGTTCAATATCGCCAATCGCCTGCTTGTCCCACGGTTGAATCAGAATAACCGTCGGCTCGGGGACAGAAATTGACGCCATCTGTTTGAGGGGCAGGGTGTTGCCGTAATACGGCACTCCAATCATGTCAACCAGCGAGACATTGGCGCGACCGGTTCGAATCGCTCCAAATTCCAATTTGACATGATCGACCACTTCGGCCATCTGCCGTTTTACCGAGCCAATTTTGTCTTCCATACTGCCTCCCGAAGTCTTGGCGCGGTGGCGCGTGGCCATCGCTCTCGGCTTGGTGAAAAACTACTCTTCGCCGAGGGCGAAACGCGCGAACCGCTGGATTTGGATATTTTCCCCCATCTTACCGATCATTCCGGCAACGAGACGTTCCACAGTCAAGCTCTCGTCGTTGAAAACAGGTTGAGCCAGAAGCTCGTCGAGATCACCAGGATTCATCGCCGCGACGTGGAGGGCCAGATCGTGGACAAAGGCCTTAAAATCGGCCGTGCGAGCCACAAAATCGGTTTCACAGCTGACCTCGATCATCGCGCCGATACGCCCCAGATGACAGTAGGCTTCAATCAAACCTTGGGTCATATCGCGGCCGGATTTTTTCGCGCCGGCCACGGCGTGATAGCCGCGCAGAGACTCGCGCGCTTTGGTGATGTTGCCACCGCTCGCTTCCAGGGCGCGCTTGACATCCATAACGCCAACGCCGGTCTCTTCGCGGAGCCGCTTGATAGTTGCTAGGTCATCGATCATCTGACGGTTGGGTTATGTCGCGTCGCTGGCATCGGATTTTTTAATGGCCGGCAGGTTGGTCGTATCGACTTCAAGCTCCTCGGGAAGGGTAAACGTCTGGCCCAATCCTTCACTCACCGCTTCGCCGACTCGCCCAAGGACGTATCTTAAGCCGCGCGGCGAATCGTCATTGCAGGGAATCGGGTAATCAACCTGGCGCGGGTCGCCGTTCGTGTCTATCGTGGCCACCGTCGTTACGCCCATTTTCGCCGCCTCAATCAAGGCATTCTCTTCGCCGTGGGCGTCAATCACAAATAAGACATCGGGTAACTTAGACATATCCTTAATGCCGTCAAACGACCGGTGAAGCTTATCAATCTCGTCCTTGACGCGCTTTTGCTCGCGCTTGGGGCGAGCGCCAAATTCTAAGCTCGCCGTTTGTTGTTCCAATTCGGCCAGATGATCCAAACTGCGGTGAATAGTAACAAAATTAGTTAACATACCGCCAAACCATCGATTAGTCACATAAGGCAGACCCAAAGTCTTGGCCAAGGCGCTTACCAGCGGCCGGGCCTGCCGTTTGGTGCCCACCATGAGAATCGTTTTACCTTCGCTCGCCGCCTGGCGCAAAAAATCTCGGGCCATGTGGAGGTGATGGAGCGTTTGAGCTAAATCAATAATGCAAATACCGTCGCGAACCATGTAAACATATGGCCGAGTCATGGGGGTGGAATGCTCTTTTTTATGGCCGTAGTGCAACCCGACATTATACAGTTCTTGGAGCGTCATAGCACGCATTATGTTTTGTCTCGGCTCTTAACCGCCGCCGATGTCCCTGTCGGCGTCTTTCGAGCGCCGGCTCTCCCCTTGACGGCGCGCTGGGTGGTTTTGGCCATCCGCTCGCGAAAACGATCCACTCGCCCGGCGGTATCAATGAATTTTTGCGTCCCGGAGTAGAACGGATGACACTGGCGACAAATATCAACTTTAATATTGTCTTGAGTCGCCCCGAGCATATAAACGGCGCCACAGGAACAGACGACTTTAGCTTGGAGATGGTAGGGCGGATGGATTCCGGATTTGGGCATTAGATGTCTCAATAATAATTCTATCAGGGTTGAGTGTCAAGGTTGCGGGGAAAATATAGCCCAGTCGCGCCAACCCGACGCGCCGAGGTAAAAC
>CAYJRF010000006.1:0-41592 GCA_964372935.1 uncultured Candidatus Saccharibacteria bacterium | reverse complement strand
AGGAAATTGCAAGTTTGAAGGGTTCGCCTCGCTTGCTTGCAATTTCCTACGTGGCGCGCCCGGCAGGACTCGAACCTGCGACCTTCTGGACCGCAACCAGACGCTCTAATCCGCTGAGCTACGGGCGCAAGACGATTAACGGGATAACTGTACCACGCTTTGCTTGGCAAATGAAGCTTAGTCTTTGGCCACCGTTAGCCCCCAGACCGGACTTACCCCTCCGGCTTTGAGCGCGGCGGCGCAGGCCGCTAACGTCGCGCCGGTCGTAATCACGTCGTCAACGATCATAATTGCGGCGTCCGAAAGAAACGGTTGCGGGCGACTCAATACGAACTGGTTTTGGACGTTGGCAAAGCGCGCCGAGCGGCGCAGTTTGGTTTGCGAGCTAGGAACGTTGGTTCGTTTTAAGATTTGCTCGAACCGCCAACCGCCGGCTTTGGCTACCGCGCGAGCCAGAATCTCGCTTTGATTGTAGCCCCGCTCGGCCAATCGGGCGCGAGAGCTCGGCACGGCGGTGACTAAGACATTAGCCCGTCGCGACATCGGAAGAGCCCGCCCTGCCTCGACCAGCCGTGGTACCAGGACTTCGGCGCTGGCCCAGGCGCCGCGATATTTTAAGCCGTGAATTACCTGGCGGACGGGGCCGCGATAGTGCCACAGGCTGCGGTTGCCGGTGAGGGGGAATCGCGACCGACAACGCGCGCAGGTTTGGCCGTGATCGGTCAGGCGGTCGCAAAACGGACAGGTGGGCGCGGTTACGGCCACGCACTCGGCGGCGCAGTCGCGGCACAACCAATCGCCCTCGCGGCCGCAGGCCAAGCATTCGCTGGGGAAGAGAATGGTCATCAGATTGCCGCCCACCTTGACGATGTTTTGCCACGCGGTGTATGGTGAGGCCATGATTGTAAGGTGGCTCCTTCCGATTCGATAATATCGCAGACGATTTCAAGTTGCTACCCGATGGAGGGAGAAAGGCAAACGCATGGCTCAGAAAGAAATATCCCAAGACGAGCAGTGGGTTCAGCACGTTGAGGACGAAGGACAGTTGGCCGTTGACGCCTATCAGACCGATGACTCGGTGGTGATCGTGGCGCCAATCGCCGGGGTCAATCAGGACAATTTGGAGGTCTCGATCACCGACGAGGTGGTTACGGTGCGCGGGTCGCGGTCGCGTAATCAAGACGTGCCGGCGGAAAGCTATTTTGTTCAGGAATGCTACTGGGGCAGTTTTTCGCGCTCGTACGTCCTGCCGGTGGCGGTTGATCCAGACAACGCCAACGCCTCGCTTAAAGACGGTATTTTGACCATCCGCATTCCGCGAGCCGAAAAATCCAAAACGCGGGTCCTGAAAGTCAGCGCCGAATAGGGAAAGAGTATTGGCGATTACCCAAGCGATCATCTTAGCCGCCGGTTATGGCACCCGTTTCTTGCCGGCGACTAAAGCCATGCCCAAAGAGATGCTACCGGTGCTGGACAAGCCGGTGATCCAGTATGTCGTCGAAGACGCCGTGGCCGCGGGAGTGACCGACATCATTATCGTTACCAGCTCGCAAAAACGGGCGATTGAGGATCACTTTGATTATTCCTACGAGTTGGAATCGGCCTTGGCTAACGGAGGCCAGGAGTCGCTTCTCGCTCAAGTGCGTAAAATCGCCCAATTAGCCAACTTTATTTACGTTCGTCAAAAGGGTCGGCGCGGCACATTACCGGCGATCCAGTGCGGCCACAAGGCCATCGGTAGCGGGGCGTTCTTGGCGATATGGGGTGATGACTTTTTTCTGGCCACGCCGTCGCGCTGTCAGCAGTTGGTGGCGGCATACGAGCAATACCAGAGTGTTATTTTAGGTCTGTACGAGACAAGTGACCCCGCCCACACCTCGCGTTACGGCTACGTCGCCGGTCCGGAAGTGGCGTCGGGCGTGATTCGGGTGGAAGCGATCATCGAAAAGCCCGGGGTCAATCGAGCGCCCTCATCCCTTGCCGTTGTCGGCGGGTTTGTGGCGACGCCGGAGTTTATGGAACGGGCGGCCAAAATCAAACCGATGGCTAACGGCGAATACGGCTACGCCGAGGTGTTGGAGGTAATGATCCGCGACGGTTTACCGGTTTATGCCGTCAAAATTAAAGGCGGCGTGTTTTGCGATTGCGGCAATAAATTTGATTATGTTCGGGCCAACATCGAGGTCGCTCTTCGAAACCCCGAAATGACGGCCGAACTAATGTCGTACTTAAAGGAGCGAACGGCGACGGCGGGTTATTCGGGAACGGCCGCTGTTACGCCGCCAATGATTGGTCGTCGTCAGCGAAAGAGAATAGCTTGAGGCCTTGTTTAACCTCGCGGAGAGTTTGACTGGCCACCCGAGAAGCCGCGGCCGTGCCGGCTCTCAAGATGTCGCGCAGAACCGATTCGTCGGCGCGAATCTCCCGGAAACGGCTTTGGAGGGGAGCAACAAACTCGACCACGGCATCGGCAACGGCCTCTTTGAGTTGGTGGTACTGAATTGTTTGATCGCGGTATTGCAAAAGCAAGCGCTGGCCGGCGGCGGAGTTCGGGTCGAGAGCGTCGAGGAGAGTGAACAGGTTGCGGGTACCCGGACTCATCAGCACGAACAGATGGGCTTTCAACTCGGGGGTTACATGCGGCGTGGCATAGGCCCATGGCGCCGGCGCGGAACTGGCGTCGGGCCCGCTATCGGTGATGGCTCGATCAATTTTGGCTCGAAGAATCGTGGCGTCGTCGGTCATGAGCAACGCGCCCGCTGGCGAGCTTTTGGCCATTTTTTTGCTCGGGTCGTCCAGACTCATCACCCGAGAAGATTCCGTTAAACGAGCCTGCGGTTGGGGAAAAATTGTCCGGCCAACGAGTTGGTTTAACCGCCGAGCCAGCAAGCGTGTCAGCTCGACGTGTTGAACCTGGTCTTCGCCTACCGGCACGACATCGGCCTTGTACAGAAGGATGTCGGCCGCTTGGAGAACCGGATACGTTAGGAGGGCGGCAGTTGGCTTCTCGCTGTCTTGAGCCAGCAAGTCCTTGTATTGGGTCATACGGCTCAACTCCGAAACGGACACGAGAGTATTGAGTATCCAGGCCAACTCGGCATGAGCGGGGACTTTTGATTGGACGAACAGGGTGACTCTGTCTTTGTTAGGGTCGAGACCGGCGGCCAGCTCCCACGCCACGAGGTCCAAGGCGCCCGGGCCGAGGGGGGTGTCGCGGTGCGACAGGAGAGCGTGGTAATCGGCGATCATAAAATAGCATTCGGTTCGAGGCTCGTGGCTAAGGGCCACCCATTGCCGAATCGCTCCCAGGTAATTGCCAACATGAATCACGCCAGTTGGCCGAATACCCGACAAGACGCGTTCCATTGGTTCAGTATAGCACCCGTATTGGCGGCAAACCAGCAACTCGGGTGAATGTTGGGGGTATACTCTACCGCCGATAGTCAAGTTAACTTGACATATTCTCTTGACAAGCATTCAAGAGGCCGTTACAATGCTAACGTCTGGTTCTTTGTATATCTCGGTCTGGCTCATAGGTTTTGGGAGGGGTGTGTGGCCCTGACAATGCGCTATGGCTTTTTTGTGTTCGGGGTTGGCGTTATCGTTATCTCGGTCAAAAAATTAATAAACTTCGGAGGTGTTCATGTCTAAATTGCGTCCGCTTAGCGACCACATCGTGGTCAAAATGCTCAAAGACGAGCCCAAAACCGCTTCGGGGATAGTTTTGCCCGAAACCGCCAAGGACAAGTCGAACCAAGGCGAGGTCGTGTCCGTCGGCCCGGGCAAGTTGGTGGACGACAAGCGAATCGCTCCCGAAGTCAAAGCGGGTGATCGCATCTTGTATTCCGAGTATGCCGGCCAAAAAGTCGAACTTGACCGGGAAGAGTATCAAATTATCCGCGAGGATGACGTCCTCGCCGTTCTAGAATAATCCCTCAAAGGAGAAATTATGGCCGCAAAAGACATTCTGTTTGCCGATGAAGCCCGCGCGAAACTGCGTCGCGGGGTGAACGTGTTGGGTGATGCCGTCAAAGTTACGATTGGTCCAAAAGGGCGCAATGTCATTTTAGACAAATCGTTCGGCGGACCGTCAATTACCAATGATGGCGTAACCATCGCCAAAGAAATCGAGTTAAGCGACAAATTTGAAAACATGGGCGCCCAGCTGGTAAGGCAGGTGGCCGAGAAGACTAACGACGCCGCCGGCGACGGCACGACCACGGCAACGATTCTGGCCCAGGCAATGATCAACGAGGGGATGCGCAATGTTACGGCCGGGGCCAATCCGATGGCGATTCGCCGCGGGATTGAGTCCGGCGCCGAGGCGGTGGTATCCGACCTCAAAAAGCGAGCCAAAAAAGTTCACGGCAAAGAGGAAACCGCCCAAGTCGCCTCGATCTCGGCCAACGATTCGGCGATCGGGGAGCTGATCGCCGAGGTTTATGATTTGGTCGGGCGAGACGGCGTGATCACCGTCGAGGAATCGCAAACCTTGGGAATGGAGAAGGAAGTCGTGGAGGGCATGCAGTTTGAAAACGGCTATATTTCGCAATACTTTGTAACCGACGCCAGCCGCATGGAAGCCGAGATTGAACGCCCGTATATCCTTTTGACCGATAAAAAAATCAGTTCGATTCAGGAAATTCTGCCGTTGCTGGAGCAACTGGCTCAAACCGGCAAGAAGGATCTGGTGATCGTGGCCGATGACGTGGAGGGCGAAGCCCTGGCGACGTTGGTGATTAACAAACTGCGCGGCATCTTGAACGTTCTGGCGGTTAAGGCCCCGGGCTTTGGCGACCGTCGCAAGGAAATGCTCCGCGATATTGCCGTCATTACTGGCGGCGAGGTCATTAGCGACGAAGTCGGGCTCAAACTGGAAAACGCCACGGTTGGTGTTCTGGGCGAGGCGCGTCGCGTGGTGGCGGATAAAGATAAAACCCTGATTATTGAAGGTAAAGGGAGCGAGACCGACATCAAAGATCGTCAGGAGCAAATTAAGGTTCAGGTTGCCAAGACGACCTCCGACTATGACCGCGAAAAACTTCAGGAACGTTTGGCCAAGCTGTCGGGCGGGGTGGGAGTGATTAAAGTCGGCGCGGCGACGGAGGTAGAACAGAAAGAAAAGAAGCACCGAGTCGAGGATGCCGTGGAGGCCACCAAGGCCGCTTTGGAAGAGGGTATCGTCGCCGGTGGCGGCGTGGCTCTGATCAACGCCGTCAAGGCGCTTGACACGATTAAGGTTGGCGAAGACGAAGCCGTTGGCGTGGCGATTTTGAAAAAAGCTCTCGAAGCGCCGATGCGCCAAATTGCCGAAAACGCTGGCATGGACGGCGCGGTTATTCTGGAAGAAGTCAAAAAGGCCAGTCTTGGGATCGGCTTTAACGCCGCGAGCGGGCAGTATGTCGATATGATCAAAGAGGGTATAATTGACCCGCTCAAGGTTACGCGTAGCGCGTTGCAAAACGCCGCTTCGGTGGCGGCCATGCTTCTGACGACCGAAGCCGCCGTCGTGGAAGTTACCGAAAAGTCCCCTCCGGCTATGCCCGGCGGCGGTGGGATGCCCGGTGGCATGGGGGGCGATTTCTAGCACCGCCGCCACGCGGCGGACACATCTCAAGGATCGCAGCAGAAAAGCGGCCGGCTGGCCGCTTTTCTGTTCAGGCCTCCCCCAGTTCGGTAGGGGCTGGAAGATTCGCGAGATGGTCAAAGAAGGGCTTAACATCCCGTATCGTTGGACGATGTTGGGTTTGTTCCCCCCAGACAAGGTCCCAAAAGTCAAAAACGTCGCTGTGACAACCGCAACCGAAACATCGAAACCGCCCCACCCTATTGAGGCGTGGTTGAATCAACCTGGACCTGGTCAAGCGTTCGGGGAGATAGCGGTATCTTGGGAGAATCGGCTGTAAACAGGGTGGCGTACAGAATCAAAAACAGTGACAGCCAAAGAATCTCAAGTAGAATAATACTTAAGAACGCCCGCCAGTTTTTGAGCGAAGTCAGGAAAGCGGCCGGCCCGAAAATCGCCAAGGCGTAAATTAAAAACATAACTATAGCCAGAATAGTATTGATGTCTTGGCGCACCCAGGAATTCCAAAACGGCAGCTGGGTGAGCTGATAATGAAATACCGTGATCAGAACGACGAACACAGCCGAACCCAGGCCGCCAAATGTGGCGGTGACCGCCGCGGATTTCCAGGGCGACGGGCCGGTGGCGACCGAAGCCGCTGTCGTCAATGACCTTTGGCCAATCTTTCGGGCAACGAAATAGGTTATCGTCAAAATCAACCCGACAACCGCCAAGGCCCATAAGATCGACGCCAGGTATAGGCGCGCCCAGCTTTTGGCATAATCACCCTCGACGACGAATGTTTCATCGGGCGCGAGGTTGCTGGTTTCTTTTACAATGTCCCCGTTAAGACCAATGGTCTGGACTGCTCGATCCAAGGCCAGCAGGGAAGATGAGTCCGCGGCCAATTGGCCCAGGGCGGCGATGTCGGGGAGGCTTTGGGTGTAGGCGACATTCTCTCGCGTCCCTCGGAGATACAAGCCGCTGTCAACATTTATCGCGACAACCGACGATGCCACGCGCTCGGGCACTTTAAGCGTGGCGAATTTGTAGTTAAATAGACCGAATCTTTTAATTACCTCGGCTCTTGATGTGTAAGCGATTATCAGACCGCTGGCTTTGGAGGGCTCGACGATAAATGGGAGGGCGAGAACGTAACGATTGTTGGTGGCGACTGGAGTAATTTTTTTGTACTCGGCTGCGCCATCTGGGAAGTACGACGTGGTGTAGTCCGGATCGCCAGACTGAACGCAACCGCCAGTCGGGGCGTACTGAAGGCACGTCGGCGGCAATTTTTGCTGGAAGACGGTGATGTCGGTTGCCGGCGCGGATGGAATCGTAAAGCTGAAGGTGGCGAGTGGCGTTGTTCCGGTGTTACTGAAAGCCAGGCGGGCAAGAACAACCGCCTCGCCGTTTCCGCGTAACGTCACGCTGTAATTATGGTACTGGCCGAGAAGCAGGCTGGAGCCGTCCGGAGGCGGTAATCCCGGGGCAATGGCCCGAGCCGTTACTCCAGTCGTTACAACCAGTCCGGCGATCAAAAGCGCGATGGCGCGATTCAGGGTGATCATTTATTTTGTTGAATTTGGTTTAAGATTGTTTGGAATCCCTGGCCGATGAACGGGAAACCAGCTAAGGCCTGAAGGGCGTAAACGATCAAGCCGATGACAATCGACGCCCCCACCGCCGCTCCGAGCGCGCCGACAACACCGCGAGACAATGTTGGCCAAAAAGAGTATTTTCGGGTTAGATCGCGAACATCTTGATCGAGATCTTCGACACTCTCGTCGAGGTTTTCGAGCGATTGAGTCAAGCCGTCGCGCCCGTGTCTTGGCGAGGCATCGGCCATCTGTCATGCTCCTTTGCTTGGATACGGCGTCAGCTTCAGTTTAACGGTTGTATCGTTATTAATCAAGAGAGATTTGACTGTGATCTTGGCCACGGCGGTGGCCGGAATGCGCCACGTCCGAATGAGCTGGTGGATGGCGAACGACTCGACCATGCGGTTGTCCAGATTAAAATCAAAGTCGTAAACGAAACCGACGAAGAATCTTGGCTCGATAGTCCACGCCGGCAAGCCGATAATTCTCCGCGCGGCGGGCGGACGGCGAATGGTGGTGTCGTGGGCGGTAATACCGCGCTCGGCGATGTCGGTAACCGATTCGCTCGGCAGAAAATATTGCTCCTCGGATTGGCCGGCGTGTCCCAAAAGAAAACCGTCGACGACGAAGGTAACCGGATTAAGTACCACGGCTTCGATCGTGCCAATCAAGCGGGGCGTCGCCGGATGATTGGCGGCGAGGACGGGCAGTCCCAAGAGACTTCGCGCCGAGTAAGTCATCGCCGTTACTTTGAGACTCGTTCCAAGTAGCGGCCGTCGCGGGTATCGAGACGGATCACATCGCCAATGGCGACAAACAGGGGAACTTGGACCGTTGCCCCGGTTTCAAGGGTGGCCGGCTTGAGGGGAGTGGCGGTGGTGTTGCCTTTGAACCCCGGCTCGGTGTAGCTGACCCGCAACTCGACCTTAATCGGGACGGTAACGGTGATGGGGCGCTGATGATACGACAATACGTCAACGGTGGCTCCGGCCGCCATAAACTTGGCGCTCTCGGGCAAAGTCTCGCGAGACAGGCGAAATTGATCAAAAGTTGCCAGATCCATAAATACCGCCTCGTCGCCCTCGTCGTAAAGATAGTGGGCTTGGGAACGCGCCAAATCGGCCTCGTCGACGCGATCGCCGCCTTTGAACGTTGTTTCAACCGTCGCGCCACTTAGTAAGTTCTTGAGTCGAGCGCGGACGAATCCGCCCCCTCGTCCCATCACGGTATGTTCGCGTCGCAAAATGAGATGGGGTTGTTGGCGGTAAATAATCGCTTGACCGGGCTGAAGCTCGTTGATGGTTACCATGAATTAGACCGACGGCGACCCGACGCGGCGGCTAGCGCGTCGTGTAGGGTAGCAACGCCAAAAAACGGGCTCGTTTTATGGCTTGAGTCAGCCCCCGCTGATGTTTGGCGCAGGTACCCGTTTCTCGGGCTTCCTTAATCTTGCTCCATGGCGTGAGGTAGCGCTGGAGCAGAGCGGTGTCCTTATAGTCGGGCGCGATATTTTTTTTGGTGAAATAGCACTGTTTTTTCGGTCTGGGCATAACGGTATTGTCCTTGGAAGTTGAAAATATCAGAATGGCAGGTCGGAGAGATCAATCTCCTGATCCCCGCCAGTCGAGGCCGTCTCGTTCGATTGCTTGCCGGCGCCGCTGGTTTTAGCCTTGGTGGTTTTTGATTCGCTCGACGGCAGGACGATTGATTCGCCGCCATCGCCGCGAGGACTAAGAGCGATAATGTTCTCGGCTATGATTTCGGTTCGTTGGCGCTTGGCGCCATCGGGCGCCTCCCACGATCGGGTCTGAAGACGTCCCTCAACGAAGGCCCGCTTTCCTTTCGAAAGCACGTTTTGGGCTACTTCGGCTAACTTACCCCAGACGACAATCTCGTGAAATTCCGTGGCTTCTTGCGTTTCGCCTTGAGCCGTCGTCCATCTACGATTAGTGGCGATGGCGAAGTTGGCGACGTTCTGGCCGTTGGGGGTGGTTCTAACCTCCGGGTCGCGGGTTAGGTTGCCGATAATCATGGCGCGGTTAAGACTGAACATAGAACCTATTTTACCACATCATCTTTCAGCAGTTCGTCAATTTTTTCGTCGAGCGATTTGGGATCGGCCGCCGGCTGGTCGGCGGTCTTTCGCGGGCGTCGCGGTTTGGGTAAAGCGGCTGGCGCGGGGGCCACTGGCTCAACCGGCGCGGCGGCGCCGCTTTTGGCGGCTTCTGTACGGGCTGATTCTTCGCCGGCCGGCGAGCGATCGAAATAACCCGGCTCGTAGTGGACGATCAAGGCCCTAATTATATTGTGATCGAGTTTTAAGGCGTCTTCCAGCGGCTTGATTTCGGTTGGTTCGGCCTGAAAAACAATCGTGGTGTAAAAGGCCTGGTCCTGTTTTTTAATTGGGTGAACCAAGCGTCGTCTAACGCTCCACGGATGAACCGAGACGATGGCGGCGTGGCGCGCGTCAAGAAACGCGGCGACCGTTTTGGCCTCCGTCCCTTCCTCGTGTGCCGTGAGATATGTCAGCTCGTATTTACGCATGGTTGGTTAAGCGTTTGATTTTTGGGGGACTGTTTCTTCGGAGTTCTGCCTGATTGTATCAAAATAAGGTTCAAGCCGCAACCGTCAGCGACGGCGGGGATGTTTGGAGGGCTGATTTATTGCCTAGAAAATAGTAAAATCGGTCTTATGGGCAAACAGGCGGCAATTTTAATCGGTTCGAGCGGCTATGGGGCGTTCGTGGGCTCGGCTGTGCGCGATCTGGATCTGTCGCTCGAGAGTGTTGACGGCAACACCGTCGAGATGAAGGAATTACAGCGCCACCCCGCGCTATATGTGATTATCGCCACGCCTAATTATACCCATCGGAACATTGTGGCGACTTGTCTGCGAGCCGGCAAGCATGTCCTGTGCGAAAAACCGTTGGCGTTAAATCTTCGCGACATTACTGACTTATACGAGCTGGCCGCCGCCGAAGGGCGTTATTTGGGGGTCGGCTTTGTTTTGCCGAATCATCCGTTTTATAGCCGTCTGAAAGAATCGCAGGCCGTCAGGGGGCCAATACGGTCAGTGACCATTCGCAACCTGGCCACGGAGCATACACTCCTCCCGAGATGGTATTGGGAAAAAAATCGGTCCGGCGGCTGGTTTTTGGTTTCGGAAATTCATTGGTATCATCTGTTTGCTTGGCTTGTTGATGCCCAGGCTCTACGGGTTGTCGCGGCGGCGGAACAGACCTCGGCCGCGGGTCGAACCGTGGCTACCGAATGTCGCGCGACCGCCTCGGGGGCGAGTTTGCACGTCCACCACCGACTTGACGCGACTTACGCCACGGCCTCGACTCATGTGGCGGTAACGTTTGCCGACGGCACGCGAGCGGTGATTGTTGATTGGGTTCCCCAAGAATATCATCAAACCGACGACGGGGGCCGCCTCGGGTGGCCCGAGGGCGTCGCGCGTCGCACGGTAATATCATTAGATTCCCGCGGTCGAGACGCTATTTATAGATCGCTTATTTTGACCAATGTTGAAAACCTGCTAACACATCGAACCAATGACCGTCGCTTAGTCACCCTGGCTCATCGGGCCGCGATGGCCGCTCAGAGTCTGGCTGATTGCTACACGTTAAAGCGGAAGAGCACGATGTCGTCGGGTCGCATGACATAAGTTTTGCCCTCGGTGCGCATCTTGCCGGCGGCCCGGCCGGCGCTCCAGCCCTCTAGAGCTATAAAATCGGCGAACGACATGACTTCGGCGGCGATAAAACCGCGCTCAAAATCGCCGTGAATCGCCCCCGCGGCTTGGGGGGCGGTCGTGCCCTGCCTGATTGTCCAGGCGCGGGTCTCTTTTTCGCCGGCGGTATAGAACGACTGAAGACCAAGGAGGTCGTAGGCCGTCATGGCCACGCGATCCAAGCCGCTCTGGCGCCAGCCCAACGATGCCGTGAACTCCCGCGCCTCTTCGGCTGGCAGCGTGGCAATCTCCGATTCAATCTGGGCGCTCACGGCGAGTGTGGGGTAGGCGATGCCGGCCGGGAAGTATTTCCGGCCCAGACTTAACGGGTCTTGGCCCGCCTCGGCTTCGTCCACGTTCAGCACGACCATGAGCGGTTTGAGCGTCAAAAGGGACAACGACTGTAATATCCGCGTTTGCTCTTGGGTAAAATTTGCCAGACGCAACGGATGCTCGCGGGCGATTTCGCCCAGCGCCAGGTCAATCGCCGCGCCCATGACCTCGTTTTTACCGGCCCGCATTTCCTTCGCCGCGGCACCTTGATGCCCGATTAGCGTCGCCATGTCGGCCAGCATCAACTCCAAATCAAGCGTGTCCAAGTCGCGCTTTGGGTTGATGTTCGACTCAACATTAATAATGTTGTCGCTGTCAAAACAGCGCAAGACGACCACCACGGCATCCACGGCTCGAATGTGGCTTAAAAATTTGTTCCCCAGGCCGGCGCCTTGACTGGCTCCCTTGACCAAACCGGCAATGTCGACAAACTCCACCACCGCTGGGACAATTTTGGCCGACTTGGCCACTTGGGCTAACCGCGCCAATTTGTCGTCGGGCACATCAACAATGCCGACGTTCGGCTCGATGGTGCAGAAGGGATAATTGGCGGCCTGGGCGACGCTCGATTTGACTAGGGCGTTAAACAGGGTAGATTTGCCAACATTAGGTAATCCAACAATGCCAAGCGAGAGACTCATGACATCATTTTACAACGAATAACAGGTTTGGTCGAGCACCAAACCAACGCCCGACCTTATGAATCGTCTGCGTAGTAAGGTCAACCAAGCTTAAGAATCTTGGCGAGGCAAAATGGCGCCGACTGTTACCGGTTGGGGTCAAGTTGCGCTCGGATGTCAGGGTGTTACAATGCAAACAGTTATGTCGGATGCTCCTAAAATATTAGTGGCCGAAGACGAAAAGGCCATGTCGCGAGCGTTGGAGCTGAAGCTTAAACGCTCGGGGTTCGAGGTGGTAACGGTGGCCGACGGCGAAGCGGCGTTGCAGGCGCTCTCGGAGCAAAAATTCGCCCTCGTGCTCTTGGATTTGATGATGCCCCAAAAGGATGGCTTCGCGGTGTTGGCGGCCATGCGTGAATCGGGCAACGCCACGCCGGTGATCGTATCTTCCAACTTGAGTCAGGAAGAAGACGCCGAGCGGGCCCGAACCCTTGGCGCGGCGGATTATTTTATCAAATCCAACACGCCGATTGAGGAAGTGGTTCAACGGGTTAAAAAAACGCTTAGTCTAGGCGCAGAAATATAGACGACAACGCATAGGAGGGGCTGGGTGGCAGATAAAGGTCCGGGCTCGCCGTGGGGGCCGATTGACGACGAAACCTTAAAAAAGCTCTTGCTCGACGAGAGTTATATTAGTCGCGAGGACATGACGCGGGTAGAGAATTTATCCCGCCAACGGCGACTGCCGCTCGACGAGGTGATGGTCGAGGAAGAACTAATTACCCGCGAACTGATGGGCCAGGCGATTGCCGAATACTACCGCGTGCCGTTCGTCGATTTGCGGTCTCACCCGCCCAATCGCTCCGACGTCCTTAAAATTCCCGAAGATATGGCCCGAAAGTATCACGTCGTCGTGGCCTCAATCGCCGCCGACACCGTCACGGTGGCGACGGAAAATCCCGGCCTAAGCAATCTTAGCGCGGTGTTGAAGCCGTACTTTAAGGACGAGCAAATCGTCTTTGCCTACGCCCCAACCGACGCGGTGGAGCTGTCGTTCATCCACTATCGCAAATCATTGGCGACTCGCTTGCGGCAGATTCTGGAGTCGGGCCAGAAAGTCGCCCCGGAAATCATTAGTGAATTGTTCGACGACGCCTTCACGTTCCGCGCCTCGGATATTCATATTGAACCGCAAGAAGACAATGTCGTGGTGCGATTCCGGATTGACGGCGTCCTCCACGAGGCCGGCCGGATTCCGAAACAATATTACGACGGCATCGTCAACCGCATTAAGGTTCTGGCGGCGATTCGCACCGACAAGCATTTTGACGCCCAAGACGGGACGATCCGTTGGCCGTATCAAGACGATCATGTAGACGTGCGCGTTTCGATCGTGCCGCTGATCAACGGCGAAAAAGTCGTGATGCGTCTTTTGACGAACTATGTCAAGGGACTTGGCTTGGCCGATCTGGGATTTTCGGAAGCGCACCAAACACAGCTGGAAGAGACGGCCAAAAAACCGTTCGGGATGCTTTTGGTCTGCGGCCCCACCGGTTCGGGCAAAACGACCACCCTTTACGCCGTCCTAAAAATTCTTAACCAGCCGGAAGTGAACATTACGACTATCGAAGATCCGGTGGAGTACAAACTGACGGGCGTCAACCAGATTCAGGTCAACGAAGACACCAACCTAACTTTTGCCAAGGGCCTGCGATCAATTGTCCGACAAGACCCTAATATCATCTTCGTGGGCGAAATCCGCGATCGCGAGACGGCCGAGATCGCCGTTAACGCCGCCTTGACCGGCCATCTGTTGCTGTCGTCGTTTCATGCCAACGACGCCACAACGACAATTCCGCGCCTGTTAGACATGGGGGTTGAGCCGTTCCTGCTGGCCTCGACCCTGGAGCTGATTATTTCCCAGCGGCTGGTTCGTCGCATCTGTGACGCCTGCCGCTACAGCATCTCGGCGACGCCGAAAGATCTCGAGCGCTACCTCCCGAAGCCGAAACGATTTTTTGAGGAGAAAACCGTGGATCTTTATCGCGGCAAGGGTTGCCCGTCATGCGGCAACACCGGTTACAAGGGGCGAGTGGCGATTTTCGAGTTTATTGCCGTAACGCGCGAGATGGAGGGACTGATTTTGACCCGTCCGTCGAGCGATCAAATTTGGCAACTAGCCGCCAAGCAGGGATCCCTATCCCTGTTTCGGGACGGCGTGGACAAGGTTAAAAAGGGCCTGACTTCCCTGGAAGAGTTATTGCGCGTGGCGGAAATTCCCGAGGATTAGCCGTGGCCAACATTTCCCCGCCGCGCCGTCGGCGATTGATCTTTCCCGGATTGAACTTTGAGGACGAAAAGCAGACGTTTGTCGAAAATTTGACCGACATGCTTGACTCGGGCATCGCCCTGGCGTCGGCGTTGGACTCCCTTAGACGGGAGAGTCATTCGTCCGCCATGAGGCGAATTGTCGGGTGGATGGTCGAGGACGTGGAGTCGGGTCTTCCCCTGTGGCAATCGGTCCAAAGTCTTAACCTGTTTCCGTCTTATCTGGTTTCGCTCCTCCGTATCGGCGAGCAGTCGGGCACTTTAACCGATAATATGAAGGTGATTGTCCTCCAGCAACGCAAAGAGCGCACCTTGCGGTCTAAAATTCGCGCCGCCATGGCCTATCCGGTGCTGATCCTGGTCATCACCATCGTGGTCGGCACGGGCATATCGTGGTTTATTCTCCCTCGGCTGACACACGTTTTCGATTCGTTCAATCTCAATTTGCCGATTACCACGCGGTTATTGATTCGGTTCAGTAATTTTTTGGCGCGCTCCGGCGCGGTGGCTATACCGAGTACGGTTGGAGGGGGTATTTTACTCATCTATGTTGTCTTTGTGGCTCGTCCGACTCGCTGGATCGGCGAGGCGTTCCTGTTTCGCGTCCCGATGTTATCGGGAGTCATCCAAGATACCCAAGTGGCCAGAATGACATTTCTCCTCGGGACTCTCTTGCGCGCCGGCGTGCCGATTGACGATGCTCTCGGCGCCGTCAGTAACGCGACTACTTGGTATAATTATCGCCGGTTCGTGGGGCACCTTAACGAGAGTATTGCCGGCGGCAGCACCTTTGAGCAGGCGTTCGCCAGTTTTCGAGGCATTAACCGCGTCATGCGCCCAACGACTCGACAGATGCTCGAGGCGGCCGAAAAAACCGGCCGGTTGCCGGAAACGCTCATGCGTATCAGCGAGGCGTACGGCGAAAGGATCGACACCTCGAGCAAAAACCTATCTACCGCCTTGGAGCCGATCCTATTGTTTGTCGTTTGGATCGGGGTGGTATTTGTGGCCCTAGCGATCATTCTGCCAATTTACAGTCTGATTGGCGGCATTAGCGGAAGTATTTCCGCCACGCCTGGGCCGACCCTGGCGACGCCGGTATCATCGCCTCAACCGGTCGTCGTGACCACTCCCACCGCCACTCTAACGCCGATTCCGACCGCCTCGCCAGAGACGGATTTTGACCAGTCTATCCCGTTGCCAACGCCAACACCGCCAGCCGAGACGAATACCACTCTTGCGCCGTCGCCCACGCCCGTGGTCGCTATTCCGGACCAAACTCTTTCGCGGGCCGGTTTATGACCGCAAGGTGTCGGGGGTTTTCCCTGCTGGAAATCATGCTTTCCGTGTCGCTTGTGGCGATATTAGCTGGCGTTTCGGTTCCGGTGTATCAATCGTTTCAGACGCGGAACGATTTGGAAGTCGCAACTCAGAGCGTGGCGCAATCCGTTAGACGGGCCCAGACCTTGTCTCAAAGCGGACAGGACGACAGCCAGTGGGGCGTGCGTCTGCAGACGGGACAGGTCGTGCTATTTCGCGGGACATCGTTCGCGACTCGCGATCCGAGCGTTGACGAGATAACCGATTTATCGCTAAGCGTTGTCATTGGCGGCGGGTCGCTGGGGGAGGTGGTCTTTACTAAGATCGCCGGCGGGCCCACGTCCGGCGGCGCGCCGCTCACCGCTGGAGCGTTTATCCTGACTAATCGGCGCGGCGAGACACGCTCCGTGACCGTTAACACCGCTGGCGTGGTGAGCTATTAGTTCGTGACTGGGATGAACACGCGGCGCGAACCATTTCATCGAGCCAGCCGGAAACAAAGTTGGCGTCATCGGTTGAGAGGATTTTCGGTTACGGAAGCCCTGATGGCCGGGGCGATTCTGTCGTTTAGCGTAACGGTTTTTGTGGTGGCGTCGTTATATGGCGAAGAAAGCACCGCCCTTGCCGGGGCTCGGTCTCGGGCCGCGGCGTTGGCCGAGGAGGGTGTTGAAGCCGCGCGCAGCATTCGCGACGGCAACTATTTTGCCCTGTCGGACGGCACATACGGTTTGATCCTCTCTGGCGGCCAGTGGACCTTTGGCGGCGCCCAAGATATTACCGACAATTTTACCCGTAAAATTACCATTACCTCTCCGGACAGCATGACAAAGCGCGTCGTGGTGGCGGTTACCTGGCCCCAAAATCTCCAACGTCTCGGCCAGATCACGATGACCAGTCTGTTGACGAACTGGCGCTCTCCCACCGGACCGCCGCCAAGGCGGGGCGGGATGCTGGTTTACGGATCCGGCGGCACGACGACCGACGCGGTTCGGTATCGCGTCTTGGACTCGGCGGGGAGTTGGGGTGCCGCCGCTCTCGCCGCCGATGTTGACGTCGGCTCGACGAACCGAGTTTTGTATGTCGCTCAAGTTTACGCCGCCCCGACCACGACGGAAAAAATCTTGCTTTCGCGCCATTACGATGGTCGAGATCAATATGTCTACGGCCAAGTCTTTAACGGGAGCGGCTGGGGCAATGTTACCCTCCTCTCCAGCTGGCGCGCCGGTTCTCTTCTCGACGCCAATAATTTTACCGGCGCCTATCTTAGCGATGGCCGCTTTTTGGCTCTCTACTCCGATAATTCCAATCTGCCCAAAATGCGCCTGTGGAATTCGGGGACGGGACAGTGGAGTGGCGAGGTTAGCTTGCCCAACCTGGGCGCCACGCCGCGCTTTATGGCGGCGCAGACCCGTCCGGGGAGCAACGAGGTGATGTTGGCGATTCTCGACAGCGCGTCGGATACCAGCACCTATTACTTTGACGGCGCGGCCTGGGCTGGTCCGACTCAACACGCCACGGCCGCCGCGTCGAACGCTCAACGCTTAGTTGATTTTGCCTGGAACCCCACAGCGGTCAATTTGGGGGCGTTGGTTTATACCGATAGCAATAAAAACAAGGATCGTTACTACGTGGCCAAGTTGTGGACGGCCAACGGCGGTGGCGGGACGTGGTCGGGCGCGGTTCAAACCTTGGGAAACTCCAACAATTTTGGATCGTTGGCGGTGGACGGTCGGCCGAACGCCAACGAGTTTGCCACCTGCGGTAAAGACACGGCCAATCCGCCCAAGATCGTTTGCTATACTATTGTAGCCACTCTGGCTGGTTCGGTTTATAATCCGACTCTAACGGTGCCGGCCAACAATACTCTCGCCCCGACCACCGACGCGGGCGTTCAAGCCAGCTTTGACGTTGGGTTCGGACTGACGGTTGGCGCCAAAGCCGTTGGGGTTTACGCCGACACGACGCCGGCGGCGAAGTTGAAACGCTTTATTGGTTCAAGTCAATCGTGGGACGCCGCGGCCACTTCCCTGCCGCCGATGGGCGCGGCGGTGGAGACGGCCCGGGTCGTGTCCGATCCGAGCAATAACGACGCCATGATCGTGATTGCCGACACGAGCCAGAACCTTGCTACCGTGGAGTGGAACGGGGACAGCGACGCAAGCTACGCCACCCCGCCGGGTCGAGCCTTTAGCGCGCATCCGGGCCAAGGGGTTCTCGACGAGGCCTATTGGTACGATTTTGCCTGGGACGGACCGGCGTCATGATGCGGCAACCCTCAAACCGACTATCGGCCTTCACCCTCTTGGAGTTGCTCCTTTATGTCGGATTGGTGGCGATTATCGCCTTGAGCGCGTCGGGATTTGTGGGGATAATGCTTCAAGATCGAGCGAAAAACCAAGCAATTGCCGAAGTGGAGCAAAACGGCATGGCCGCTTTGGGGATAATCTCTCGAGCGATCCGAGGAGCCAACGGAATTGTCAGCCCAACGGCTGGAACGGCCGGCGCCAGCCTGACCTTAACGTTTGCCGATAGCGCGGTTAGCCCGACAGTGGTCAATCTATCGGGACCGACTCTGCGGATGAGTGTTGGCGCTGGTTCTCCCGTTGAAATTGTTAACAATCGCGTTGCCGTGACTAACCTCCGTTTTAACAACGCCACTCCGGCCTCGTCTTTGGGAGCCATTCGAGTCGAATATACTGTCTCGGCGGTGAATGCCACCGGCCGCTCCGAGCTGAATTTTAGCCGCCGGTTTGCGACCACGGCGTCCCTGCGGCAATAAGATGCGTTTTCGAGGATATATCGCTCTCATCACAGTCCTCACGGCGACGGCGGTCGGTTTAACTATGACGACGTCATTGCTTATCTGGGGCCTGGCGGCGACCCAGACCAGTTCGACCTTAGGTCATGGTATTCAGGCCAGATTGTTCGCCTCGGCCTGCGCCGAGGACGCCTTGCGTCAGGTTCATAACAATCCGCTCTTTACCGGCGCGGTTAATCTGGCGTTTCCCGAAGGGACGTGCGGCTACACGGTGGCCAATACCGGTGGGAACACCCGCCTTATTCAGTCCACCGGCAAGGCGGCGACGACGACACAGCGCGTCAGTATCACTCTTGACCGATTGGCACCGAGCATCCGAGTGGCCAGCTGGCGGGAAGTGGCGAGCTTTTAATTTCCGTTTGGTGGTGTCATAGTAAAGTTAGATAGTTTCAAAAGGAGGTCCTATGAACAGACTCGCGCGATCTCAAAAAGGGTTTACTCTTTTAGAGATCCTTCTCGTGGTTGCCGCTCTGGCAATCTTGGCCGGCATTGTCGTCTTTGCCATCAATCCGAGCCGTCAGCTCAAGCTGACCCGCGACGCTCAACGCAAGGTGGACATCAACACCGTTCTGAACGCCGTCTACCAGTACAATATCGACAACGGCACTTTCCCGGGTCCGGGCGCTTTGACCACTACCGCCCAGGATATCTGTCGCACCGGCGCTGCCGACTGCACCGGCTTCATTGATCTTTCCGATCTCACGGCTAACTCGACGTATATCCCGTCGTTCCCGATCGATCCGTTGGAACCCGCCACCGTGGCCGGGACAGGGTACACGATTCTTAAGACCGCGAACAATCGCATTACCGTAACCGCCACGCTGGCCGAGAACGGCACGATTCAGGCGACTCGTTAAGCTTTAGCGCTGGTTGACTCCGCAGGGTTCGGGCGTGGATTGAGACGGTCTCGACGCGCCCGGCCGTTGAGTGTCGCTAGTTATGGATAGTCTATTTGCTCTTTGGGCTTTCGTTTTCTCGTGGTTGGTCGCCGTGTTCGCCATGGCGCTGGTTGCCATGGCGGCGCCAACGCGGCGGCTGGCCGCGGTCTTTGTATTGTTCCAAGCCGGAGCGACGATATGGCTTAGTCTGATCGCCCCAAGTTGGCTGATTGTCTATGTCTCGAGCTTGGCGATTGTTGTGGCGATAGTATGGCAAAAACTGGCCGGTGACACGACAGGGGCGGCTGGGCGGACACTCCTGGATATTGAGCAGGATGGAGTCATTGTTGTCAACCGCGCCGAAGAGATAGTTTTGATGAACCGATCGGCGAAAAAAATGCTCGGGTATGACCAAACCGATGATCGCCCCCAAAAACTGGGGCGGCTCTTTTCGTCGGCGAAGATGTATCGCCTGTTTCGCGAAGAGATGATCGAACGGGCTCTGACAGAAAAAAAACAGATCGGTTTTTTTGAAGCTAATTTGGTTGCTTTAACCGGACGGCAGGTGCCGGTGTCTCTCGTCGCGGCGCCGCTGGCGCGACATGGCCGACATTCCGCCGAGGGGGTGGTGCTGGTGGCGCGCAACATCATGCAGACGCGCAATTTTATTAGCGCTCTGACGACTAAAACAACCGCCTTAACCGCCAACGTGGAACAACTCAACGCCGAAAAACTCAAACTGGAAGCCGCCAGAGCGAAAGACGAGGCGCTGTTGAGCAGTATTGGCGATGGTCTCGTGGCCACGGATCCAAAGGGGAAAATAATTTTGGCCAACCGTCAAGCCGAAAGAATGTTCGGGCGAGAGACCGGCGGTCTGATCGGTCTGGATTGGGGCGCCGGCGGGCCGCTTTATGATGAACATAAAAAGTTGATTGCCCCCGAACAACAGCCGATGCGACGGGTTCTTGATCGGGGAGTTAAAATTACCGGTCGCTACCACTTGCCTCGGTTGGGTAAAACAGGTAGCCCTATCCCCGTCCACATCACGATCACGCCGGTAGTCCTCAATCGTCGCACCGAAGGGGCGATCCTGATATTTCGCGATATAACCAAGGAAATGGAAATTGATCGCGCGAAAACGGAATTTGTCTCACTCGCTTCGCACCAACTTAGAACGCCGCTTTCGACCATCAACTGGTACGCCGAAATGCTCCTTGCCGGTGACGCCGGTAAGGTGACCAAGCCGCAACGCTCCTATCTCAATGAAATATATCGGGGCAATCAGCGCATGGTCGAGCTGGTTAACGCCTTGCTTAACGTGTCGCGGATTGATTTGGGAACGTTCGCGGTTGAGCCGTCGCCGACCGACATTGTCGCCATGGCCAAATCCGAAATCGACGAGCTTAAACCTCTTTTGTTGCAACAGAAGGTCAAAATCCGCGAGAGCAACGCCGCAAACATCCCGCTTGTGTCGGTTGATCCTAAATTGATGCGGATTGTGTTTCAAAATCTTCTGTCCAACGCCATTAAGTACAGCCACGAAAGAGGCGTCGTAACCCTCAAAATCGCCGTATCATCCGCAAAATCCGGGCGCGGTAAGCCGCCGGCTGATCTGATGATTGTGGTATCGGATACCGGTTACGGAATTCCTCAATCCCAGCAGGACAAGGTGTTTACAAAGCTTTTTCGAGCCGATAATATCAAACGGAAGGAGACCGAAGGGACCGGACTGGGCCTTTATGTGGTGAAGTCGATCGTCGATCAGTCTAAGGGGACGATTACGTTTACCTCGCGAGAAAATAAAGGGACGACTTTTAGAGTCCGGTTGCCGCTCACCGGCATGATATCAAAGGAAGGGACCAAGGAGCTCACTTAAAGCGGAGACAAAAAGATGACGAGATCTCAAACAGTCAAAGATCACGATCACGTTGTGCTCATTGTTGAGGACGACGCGGCCTTGCTAGAGGCGATTCACCACAAACTGGAACTTAACGGTTTCAAAACGTTGACGGCGCAATCGGTCGAGGAAGCCATGCGTCAGCTTCAGGGCGCCGAGAATGTCTCGGTCGTTTGGCTGGATCATTACCTCTTGGGCGATGAAGACGGAGTTGATTTCGTGATGCGTCTCAAGAGGGTTAAACGTTTTCGGTCAATTCCGATTTTTGTGGTGTCGAATACCGCCAGCGCCCAAAAAGTCGAAAAATATCTCCAACTGGGGATTAAAAAGTACTACGTTAAAGCCGATCACCGTTTGGATAAGATCGTGGGAGATATTCGCGCCTGTCTGGCCGAGGGCGCGCCGTCCCAAACCAAGTAACGCCGTGTCTAAAGTGTTGCTCTATGGCACGCCGACTTGCGAATGGTGTACTCGCACGCGTCAGTTTTTTTTAAGTCACCACGTTGCCTATCAGGACATAGACGTCTCCACCGACTTGGCGAAACAACATGAGATGATCGCCAAATCTGGACAGGCGGCCACGCCGGTGGTGGTGATTAACCCGGGCGCCGATGAAGCGGTGGTCGTGGGATATAATCCGACGGAGCTCGCGGCTCAACTGGGGCTGGAGGCGTAAGACAAGTCTCGCCCTACCGCGCGGACGGGGGCGCTTCTGGGGTGTCGTCAAGCGGTTTTATTGGCCGACGTCGGGCGTGGAAGGCGCGATGAACTTCTTGAAGTTGGGGATTAGTCACATGGGTGTAAATTTGGGTCGTCGTCACCGAACGATGGCCGAGCAATTCTTGAACCGAGCGGAGATCGGCGCCGTTTTGGAGCAAGTCGGTGGCGAAACTGTGGCGAAACACGTGCGGGGTAACTTTTTTGGCAATCCCGGCTTCGCGGGCATATTTTTGGACTAGCCGCTGGACTGATCGCACGGCTAGTCTTCGGTCGGTTGCATCGCCGTCGGGCGGCGCTTGGTCTATCTTTGCCTCAAATTGATTGTCTTGAGTGCGGATAAATAGAGCCGGGTCGTGATCGCGTCGCCTCTTTAGATAGTTTGATAGGGCCGAGGTGGCCGACGGAGACAAAAAAACCACGCGGAGATGGCCCCCTTTGCCGCGAATCCGAAATTCACCTGTTTTTAGCTGGATATCGAGGCGGTTCAGGCTGGTCAGTTCGCCCAGACGCAGACCGGTAGAAAATAGCAACTCCAGGATCGCCTTGTCTCGCTGTCCTTGGAGGGTGGTCGAATCCGGCTGGGCCACGATCCGATCGATCTCTTCCGGTTCAAGAAAACCAATCTCTCGGTCGGCAACTTTCGCCAAAACAATTTTGTCTGGCTGGAGGGTGGCAACGTTTTGGGCGCTTAAGTACTTCAGCCACGCGCGCAGGGCGATTAAGTAATAATTTTGGGTCTTGCGTCCGCGTTCGACATAATCGCGTCGGCTGGGGAGTTTGCGCGGCTGATTTAACCACAGGCGATACAATCGAACCGTCTCAAGCGTAATATTCTCTGGAGTGGTAATTTTGGGGGCGCAAAAAGTGATGAATGTTCGGAGGTAGTGATCGTAATTTCGCAATGTCAGACGACTTTTGCCCTCTTGAATTTCCAAATGCTCCAAAAACTGTCTTACGGATCGTTCCAGTGTCATGCTAATTATTGTACGACGCTGGCGATAATTTGCAATGTCGATATGGCTCTTTCTGTTTGGGTGATTCGTCGCTATACTGACCGAAATGGGCTATTTAATTGTCCGTGACGAACTGGTCGTGGTGGTCTTGAACTCCATCGTCGCCGCTCACCCGTGGTTGGCCGGACTCGCGCGTGCCCTGGCGTTGTACGGCGTCTATGCCATCCCGATCGTTTGGGTGGGATGGTGGTACGTGGCTGGCCAGCGTCAACGGGAAAAAATTCTTTCCGCCACCGCCAGTGGTTTGGTGGCGTGGTGGGGACTGGGCCCGATTTGGAAACAACTCTACTTCCATCCGCGCCCAACTTCGACCTTGCCGATTAAAGAGTTGTTGTTCGAGCGGCCAGAAAATTCTTTTCCGTCCGATCACGCCGCCTTTCTGGCCGGTGTCGCGCTGTTCTTTTTATTGCACCAAAACGGCAGTCGTCGGGCGGGGTGGTGGCTGTTGGCCCTGGCGCTCGCCGTGAGCGTCGCTCGCGTGGCGGTGGCGGTCCATTACCCCAGCGATATCTTTGTTGGTTTTGTGGACGGTTTTCTTGTTGCCTTACTTGTTAGTCGAACGCATAACAAGCTCGCCGAGCGATTATGGCGACCGTTGATTGGTTTGGCGCGACGTTTCCATCTGGCATAGTTAAAACGCTGGAGCCATTCGGGGCTGACTCACAATCGAAAGATACGATTTCTAATCGATATCCATATCTTTTACGGCGCCGGCGGGAGTAGTTTTTAGGGCGCTCAACGAGGCCGCGGCGGCGGCATTAACGGCGGGGTTGGCGCTTGGCGGTTCGGCGGGCGTTGGGCTTGGCGCGGGCGTGGCCGGCAACGGCTTGGCCGCTACCGACGGTGGAAACTGCGGCGCTGGCGGCGAGGAAGTTGGTCCGGGGATAATCGGCGGTGAATTAGGGGGCGATATTTTGGGTGGGTTGGGCGGCGGGCTGGGCGGCGGGGGGCTTTGCGGCTTAATTACCGCCGGTATTGACGGCGTGGGGCTTGGGATAACAACTGGTGGAGTATTCGGTCTGTCGTGAAAGGCGAGCGGTGGTCGATCTGGCGGTGGCGCGGGCGTAGGTTTAAACGTCGACGGGGCCAACGGCGCCGGTGGTCTGAAGACGGGTGGTGGCGGCGGGCTGGGCAATGGCCCCACCGGCGGACTGGGCGTCGGCGGCGGGGGAGCCGGCATGGGCGTGGATGTTCGGGGCGGCTCGACAGCCGCCGGGCCGTCGGGGAGCGGTTTAATTATCGGCGCGGGCGCGATGGGGGCAATCGGCAAACTGACGGCCGGGACCGGCGAGTCGTATCCTCGCGGTGTCGGCACGCCAGGCGTAACGGGCGAAGCGGGCGATTTGTCTGCTGGCGAAAGCGCCACTGGCGGTGGAGGAACAACGCTCGCTAGTCTGGGGGTGATCTCCGGCCTGGGCGTAAGAGGCAAATCGGTGGTGGCAAATCGCGATATGAGGCTTCTTTGAGAGTCGGTATTCGGGCGATCATCAAGGTCGTCTGACGGTGGCGTCGCGCGATGAGCTGTCGGGGTCTTTTTCATTAATTGGACAAGAGCGTCGATGCTGACAATCGCCGCTGACGGCTTGCCATCTTGAGTCACGACATACAAATCGCTCGGATCGTCCGACGAGGAGAGGCGATCGATGATCGAAGAAAAATTGTCTCTTACTTCCGTTAGCGGCAAAAACTGGTCTATGGGAACCTTCAGTATACCCACGTACCCTCCTTTATGTTCGGCTCGCGCGCCACAATGCGCTTTCATCGTAACGCGGTCTCAAGACGCCTGTCAAGCGCGCCATGATCCGCGAGTTCCAATTCTAAGTATAACAAAGGAGGAGTAAACTTGTTGCACTTAGAATTGGAACTTGCACCCTACTCTATGATACTATATCGCTATGAAACTACCTTGGATTATCGGGGCGGGCATCGCTATTGTTGCGGCGGGGATGGCGATTTATCTCCTAAGCCAAAACTCGAACCAGCCGGTCTTGGAATCAACCGCCTCGCCAGCGGCCTCATTGTCCGTAAACCCGACTGGTGAACCCTCGCTCGCGACCGCTACCGCAACCGCTACCGCAACGACTCCCGCTGCGACCAGCGGGGCGTACATTAACTACTCTGGCACGGTTATTGCCTCGACCGCTGGGACTAAAATTCTCTTTTTCCACGCCCCGTGGTGCCCGCAGTGCCGCGCCTTGGAAGCCGATATTAAGGCCAATGCTATTCCGAGCGGCGTTACCATTATTAAAACCGACTACGACACAAACCAAGACCTGCGCAAAAAATACGGCGTAACGATTCAAACCACGCTCGTGCGCGTTGACGACGCTGGCGATATCGTTAAAAAGTATGTCGCTTACGATAGCCCAACCCTGGCAGCCGTCATAGCTCATCTCCTCTAGCTATGCCGCTGTTAATTGTCGCTTTTTTAGCCGGTTGCCTGACGGTTGCCGCGCCGTGCATATTACCTCTGTTACCGGTTGTCCTGACTGGTTCCGTGGCAAGCGAACGACGCCATTGGGTGCGTCCGGCGATTATTATCGCCTCATTGGCGGTTTCCGTCTTCGTGTTCAGTTTACTCTTGAAGGCCACGACGGCGCTCCTTGGCGTGCCGCAATTGTTTTGGCAAATCGTGTCGGGCGTGATTGTGACTCTATTTGGCCTCAACTATTTATTTCCGGCGCTCTGGCGGCAAATTACCTTGGTGACCGGAATCTATTCAAAAACGGGCGCGGCGCTCCAGGCGGCGTCAACTACTCAAGGATATAAGGGCGAGATTCTCCTCGGCGCCGCTCTCGGACCGGTGTTTAACAGCTGTAGCCCCACCTACGCCTTAATTGTCGCTACCATTTTGCCAGTATCTTTTGGCCTGGGCACCAGCTATTTATTGGCCTATGTCCTCGGACTAGCATTGGCGTTGACCCTGATCGCGTGGTTCGGACGGGCCGTTGTTACTAGACTTGGTTGGGCTATCACCGAGCGTGGCTGGTTCCGTATTCTCCTTGGACTAATCCTCGTCGTTGTCGGATTGAGCGTCACCTTCGGCTACGACAAAAAAGCCCAAACCTATGTTCTCGAAAAAGGCTGGTACGATGCGATCAGTAATTTGGAGCAAAGATTTTAACGAAACACGGCAAGTCAATTAAGACTTACATTCCTGGCGTGGGCAACGACTCGTAGACTTCGATTTCGCAACCACCCGGCATATTTAAGTGGGGGTGATTCTTGAGCATCTCAACCACGGCATCCATTGATTCGGCTTCCTGGGGCGAGTGATAGTTGACCATAAATCTTTTCATTGGTTCTTCTTTTCTTTTTTCGGTTTGTTAACTCGATGATACCCCAAACTGCGCCTATTGACCACTTCTCTGGCTCGAACTCCACGACAGGCCATCATTTTTGAATGAGCAGAAAAGTTTGGCCCCGAGTCGTATGGGGTGTTATAATTCTAACTAAGCAAGTGATTTTGTGTAACCAAGTTTGACCAGTTGCTCGTACGCGTTCCAGACATCGTCTGGAATTTCCTGCGGAATTTGAAACCCTTTTTCCGCGTACAGTTTAATTCTTTGCAAATCGCCGACCATGATACCGATAGAAGCGTCCTTGCCCTTAGGAGAGCTTTCCATGTATTCTTCGTACGATAGTTGCGGGGAGCTCATAATTACTTCGACCTCTGACCACTTTTTTCTAATTGCGGCATAAGCTCGCCTTTCGGCATAAGGTTTTTGAATCGCGATAATTTTTTTTGGCTTGATACCACGCTTTTCTAGCAGTCGTTTGGTGAACTGAATATTTTCACCAGAATTGGTCGCTTTTGTTTCTAGTAAAATTTTATCTTTAGGCACTCCGTCTTTAATCGCGACATTTGACATAGTCTTTGCTTCTGATTTTTCCCAATTCGAGGTCGAGTCGCTTCGATTGCCAGAAAAAACAATTATGGGCGCGTATCCCTGTAAATACAGCTCAGCCGCCCGCTGACCGACAATGGGATTGTAGCTCCCAAAAACCATTATCGCATCAGCTTTTTCAAGCTTCTGATGCATAAGACCATAGTCCCAAAGTTTCTTCGCTAACTCGTCAATTTTTTGGTCGTTGTTCACTTTTAAGATTATATTATGAACTCTAAAAAAGGTCGAATCTCTGTGAGTTCGCGTTCTAAGTGCAACAAGGAAGGGGTAAACTTGCTCCCATCCGAGCACCAAAAACTTAACCGTTGCACTTAGTTTGCGAACTCATCCTCCCTTTTCAGGCCTGTCGAACTGGGTTATACTGATACAAAGTCAATGAATTGGAGTAATAATGACTAAGACCGAACAGACGTTCGTGATTGTTAAGCCCGACGGCGTGACCCGCGGTTTAAGCGGTGAGATTCTCCGGCGGATTGAGCAACGGGGCATGAAAATCGTCGCCTTAAAACTTTTTTTACCGACTCGCGACCAAATAGACGAACACTATCCAAAAGACGAAACCTGGATCCGTCGCTTGGGAGAGAAAACGAAAAAAACTTACGACAAATATGGCCACGACAGCGAGCGCGAACTAGGAACTAACGATTTGCTCAAAATCGGCTACATGGTGCGCGGCTGGATCGTCGATTTTATGATCTCGGCGCCGGTGGTGGCCGCGGTGGTGGAAGGCGTCCACGCCGTGGACATGGTGCGAAAAATCGTCGGCCCGACGATTCCGGCGTTCGCCGAACTGGGTACGGTGCGGGGCGATTATTCGATTGATTCGCCTCTGTTGGCCAATGCCGAGCGGCGCGCCCTCATGAATTTGGTTCACGCGTCGGAAACGCCCGCCGAGGCCGATCACGAAATCGCCCACTGGTTTAAACCGGACGAAATCGTCAGCTACCGCCGTCACGACGCTCAGATCGAATTGTTAAAGACTAGCACCGATACCAGTTAGGATTGACGCGCCTTGGCCATTTGGCTCTTTGTTATTGCCGCGGCTGTCAGCGCCGGTTTAACATGGTGGCTGGCCCGGTTCGGGCGACGCACCGGTTTGGGGGTGCTGTGGCCGCGGCCGCGCGATACTCACACCCGCGCCGTGCCGCGTCTGGGCGGCGTGGCCGTCAGCGCCAGTTTCTTAATTATCGCTTTAGGTTTGGCTATCCTGATGCCCGATCGACTTAATTTCATTGCCGAACGGGTCTGGGGTCTCGACCGAAACGTTGCCGGCATCGTGGCCGGGGTGGTGATTTTGCTTGGCTTTGGTTTGGCCGACGATATCCGAGCCCTGTCGCCCGGGGTCAAGCTGGCGAGCCATTTTTTGGCTGGCGGCGTGCTGGCGTGGAGCGCGGTGCTGGTGCCCCACATCACCAACCCGCTCGGCGGCCAGATCGTCTTGGGTAGCTGGGCGTACCCGTTTGTCATCGTCTGGGTAGTCCTGATGATTAACGTGATCAATTGGCTCGACGGCCTGGACGGTCTCGCCAGCGGAGTGTCGCTGATCGCCACGGTGGTACTGTGGCTACTGGCCATTAAACCGGAGGTCAACCAGATTAGCATGTCGCTGTTGGCGATAATTTTAGCCGGCTCTTTGGCGGGATTTTTGCCGTTTAATTTTTATCCGGCCAAGATATTCTTGGGCGATTCCGGCTCGCAGGTGATTGGTTTTTTGCTGGCGGCGTTCTCGATTATTTCCGGCGGCAAATTGGCGACGGCCTTTTTGGTTTTGGGCGTGCCGATTCTCGATGTAATTTGGGTCATCATCCGCCGCCTAATGACCCGAAAGCCGGTTTACCGAGCTGATCGCTTTCATCTCCATCACCGCTTGTTGCGGGCTGGTCTTAGTCAGAAGCAAGCCGTGCTCCTTCTTTACGCGGTGAGCGCGATTTTTGGGGTGGCGGCGCTGGAAACTCAATCATACGGCAAACTGATTGCGGTGGCATGTCTCGCGAGTATAATGGTGTTTGGTGGCGCGGTGTTGGCGTCGAGAGAATTGGCCCGTCGCCGCCAAGTCGGGAACTAAAATTATGACCGAACCAGACGCCTCAACGATTTGGTCCCAGGACACCTATCATTTTCGCGGTCAGCGCCCAGAGGAGCATGTGATGCTGGTGCGCAACAAGCATCCTATTACCCTTGCTTTGAGCGTTGGCGTGGTCGCGGCGTCTTTGGGCGTGCCGTATTGGCTGTGGCGATATGCCGTTGGCCCGATCCAGACAATCGCCCTAAGCGTGTATGGCGTCTGGCTAGTTTACTACGTCGCCAAGCATTGGTATTCGTACGCTTCGAGCGTTGCCGTTCTCACCGACCAGCGGATTGTCAGCGTTATCCAACGCGGGTTTTTTTCTCGAGTGATTAGCGAAGCCGAGCTTAGTCGGATTCAGGACGTTTCCAGCGACATTAAGGGCGTGCCCGAAACCATGTTCGGCTACGGCGACGTCACGATCCGCACCGCCTCGAAAGACAGCCTCCTGGTTCTCCGCCAAGTGGCCGATCCCTACGAGGTTCAGCAGGCGATTGTTCGAGCCCTAAAAGAGGCGGGAGTGGAATAAAGGTGTCGCTTGCGCCGAGCGGGGGAATTGTAACGAAGCCGATTCCCCGTCCTTCGGCTCGGTGAGCGTTTTAGACAAGTGTGTTTTTGGAACTGGGTTCAACCGCTAACTAGAACGCTAATTGAGCTATTTTGAAAAGGTCTATTGAATGCGACGATACCCGTCCATCCTATTTTTCGACCTGGGCTGACAGGAATAAAAAATCGCCCCGGCGGTACGATTGAACTGCCGGGGCTAATGATGAGTTTGCTTACGGCCGCCGTTTGAATGGGCGGCGGGCTGCCGGTTTGGTGGCCCGTAGGGCGAATTCCCGTAGTCCGGCTTGCTCGGCTAGGATAAGGCGAGCAACCGTTAAGCAGTTCATCGCGGCCTCAAAGAGCGATTTGCCCACGGCGTCGTCGGCTAGGGCGTCAAACTGGGGTGTGTCGCGTAGGCGAGCCTTGGCAACATAGTTCTCTTGCCCACCGACGTTGCGAGACTCCAGCGTTACCTCGACCGAAACGCCGAACTCCTCCCTTAGGCTTTCGGCCAATATTCTGGTCACTCCGAATGGATACTGGGCGTCATAGGCCGCGAACCCCCAAATCGCCGCCAGTTCCGCCACTAGCTCCATCGTCGCGATGGCTTGATCGCTTTCCAGCCCAAAGAGGACCTCAAACAGAGCCTCCATTATTTTCTCCGCCACCCGGGCCCCGGAATTGTCGCACTCACCTTCCACCGCGTCGACGGCCACCAGTTCGAGTTCCAACTGTTGCGCGACGGCCGCGAGACTATCTCGGCTCACGGCGAGATGCTCGACTCTATGCCACAGTCTCAACGGAAATTTATTACCTAGCGCACGAACGTAATATCGCAGGAGTGCGTCACCTAGGTAGGCAAGTCGCTGCTGTCGTGCTTGGCGCACTTTCACCGGTTCGTTGCCGATTGCCAACGCCGGCGCTAGGGCCGCCAAGATGGCGGGGTCATTGCCGTCAAGTCCCAGTTGCGTCGCCAGCCGACCCGGCCCCTCCCAACCGCGCGGTTCCATTTTCGATTCCTCGAAAGGCTAGTTCAACCTGATCACGCGCCTTAGAACGCGACCAAGCCATAGTATAGAGTATGTGCCTTGGTTTCGTCAATGGTGAACCAGAATAAGCGCCTCAAAAGGCGGTTATCTTTAAACAGGGGGCAGGGAGTTGTCCGTCCCCCGATTTGGGAGGGTAGCTTACCTGTCTTACCTCATACAAAACCCACCCTTAACTACTAATTTGATTAAACACTGGACATTTACTTCGAAATAGTATATAGTTCATTCTGTTCGCTCGACATCGTGTTGGGCTACGCGCCTAAAAGGAGGGCGCGAGATGAAAGTTTTTCGATTGATTGCCGCCGCCGCCATGTTGGCGGTGGCGAGCGTGTCCGGGGCCATCTCGGCGCCGACGGCCCCGTCCGTGGGGCTGGATCGGGGCATCGCGGCCCGGGATGCCGCGAAATCGCGCCAGCCGGTAACTCGGCTGCCCCAGCGCTACCGGCTGGTGCCGGTGGCGGCCCCGGGCGCCCTGCGGAACCCGGTGATCGGGGTAAACGACGTCGGCGATGTCGTTTACCCGACCGAGACCTCCGCGGGTCGGATCGTCGGGGCCTTCGCCCGCGAGGGCGAAGGCCCCGTGCCCGTCAAGATCGGCACGGCGGCCACTTTCCCTTGGGGCGTAACCGCCACTCGGCAGGTCTTCGGGTGGTTTCGCCACCCGGCGAGCGGGGCGGTTCACGCCTTCCTCTACGACGCGGTCACTGGGAAGGCGCAGGATCTTTCCCCGCACGTCGACTTTTGCGTCGTCGCGGCGGTTAGCCGCGGCGGGCGGTATGTGGTCGGCTGGCAGGTCGTCAACGGCGAGGGCGTGCCGTTCTGGCGCGACTTGGCCGGCGGACCGCGCCTGGCGGGCCTGCCCGACCGCGGACAGATCCTGGCCGTTAACTCCCGCGGGGAGTGCGGCGGCCTATCTGACAACGGCCGCCCATTCGTGGTCGACCGAGCCGGCTACGCCGAAATCGGCTACAGCGGCTTAATCTGGGCCGCCGCCGACACCGGCGAATTTGCCGGCGCCCTCGGCGACGACGCGATCACTTGGTCGCGCGATCACGGCGTTAGGCGAATTGGCCGGCTCGGCGCGGCCTGGACGATCGCCGAAGGCATCAACGACCGGGGACAGGTTGTTGGTTTCGGCGGCGGGAGCGGGTTCGTCTGGAACCCGAAAGAGGGGGCGTTGATTGACCTCAACGCTGTCACCGGCCAGACCCCGTTCTGGGTCTTGTATGCCCAAGGGATTAACAACCGCGGCGAGATTGCCGTGGTGGCCGTGGATCCAGAGAGTCGGCTGGTCCCGGCGGTCCTCCGTCCCCTCTAGTGTTCCCCCCGCCACAAGCTGGCGGGCGCGCCCCACCCATCCGGTGGGGCGCTTTCTATTTGGTAATTAACTAGCCCCTAGGCCGCAACAACTTCTTCGGCGTCCTCAACCGGCTCGACAAAGTCTTCAATGACGATGTCGTCGGGCACTTCCGGTGGCATGACGGCGCCGGTTAGGGCGGCTTCGACCCCGGCTTGCTCCAACTGTTGCAGGAGGTCGCGCGACGGCCGCACGCTGGTTTTGGTTTTGGCAAGCGTTAAGGTGCCGCCGTGATTGGCTTCGACAAACACCGGCACGGCGCCGGCGTGAGCGTAGAGAATATGGCGCACTTCCTCCAAAGCTTTCTTGCCCATATTTTGGGGTAGTTTGAGCCGTAGCTGGCTATCTTGATTGGCGGTTGCGGCCCGCGAGGCGGCACGACTCTCCGTTGATTTTCTGGAGGGTCGGGCCTCGGCTTGGGGGATTGGCCCGAGGGCGGCCTTAATGGCCGCGACGCTCTCCTGAGGATGCAATTCCATGACTCGCGAGACAATAATTTTGGGGGCGCCGTCGCGAGTGTCCACCCGCCCGTCGGCGATAACGTAACGCTCCGGGGCGACGAAGGCCTTCACCTCGGACCAAACTCGGGGGAAGATCACCAGCTCAATGGCGCCGCCGCCGTCTTCGATTTTGACAAACGCCATGGCTTCGTTGCCTTTGGTGGTAATGACTCGCGTGTCGGTGACCAACCCGCCCACCCGCCGCGCCTCGCCACTGTGGCGGACGGCGATCTGGGTGATGGCGGTGGCGATATGGGGCAGAATCGGCTGAATTTCTTTTAAGGGATGGCCGGTGAGATAAATTCCCAGCAACTGTTTTTCCCATTCTAAGTAGGTGCGTTGAGACGCCGGGGGCGCCTCGGCCAAGGCGATGTTTTTGACGATGGCCACGCTCTCGGCGGCAAAGAGGCCGATTTGGGAGGCGTCGCGTTTGCCGTTGGCGAGAAACCGCGTCATAATCTCCACCGATTGGACTAAATTGTTGCGTTCACCAAACTTGTCTAAGGCGCCGCTCATGGCCAGAGCCTCGAGAACGCGTTTGTTGAGCACCGTCGGGCCTAGGCGGGCCAAGAAATCGGTCAGGGTGGCGTATGGTCCGTTGGCTTGGCGTTCGGCGACAATGCTGTTGGCCACGCTCCCGCCAACGTTTTTAATCGCCGCCAAGCCGAAACGGATATAGTCGTTGGCGGGCG
This sequence comes from uncultured Candidatus Saccharibacteria bacterium, assembly GCA_964372935.1. Taxonomy (GTDB): domain Bacteria; phylum Patescibacteriota; class UBA1384; order 2-12-FULL-50-11; family DASWYB01; genus CAYJRF01. The sequence goes on along the minus strand of CAYJRF010000006.1, from coordinate 8,646 downwards.
ACTGACCGACGGCAGTTTGCTTGACGATCACCCCGAATTCCGGGAACGATTCATTAACATCGGGCGGGAGGACGGGAATGCCCAGTCTGGCGGCTTCGGCCATCTCGACGCCCATTTTGTCCAGGTTGTCGTTGTTGCTCGTCAGGAGAGCGGCCAAAAAAGCGGCTGGATAATTGGTTTTCAGGTAGGCCGTTTGGTAGGCGATCAGGGCGTAACAACCGGCGTGCGACTTGTTAAACCCGTAAGCGGCAAAATCCTCGAACTGCTTAAAAATCGTCTCCGCCAGTCCGGCCTCGATGGCGGAGTGTTTCCGGCAACCGGCAATAAATTTAACCTTCATCTGGGCCATCAAACCGGCGATTTTTTTCCCCATGGCTTTGCGTAGCGTGTCCGCCTCGCCGCCGGTAAATCCGGCTAAATCCTTCGCCGCTTGCATGACCTGTTCTTGGTACACCGGAATGCCGTAGGTTTCGGCCAGGGCGTGCTCCAGTTTGGGATGAAGGTACGTGACCGGCTCGCGTCCATGCTTGCGGGCGATGAAACTGGGGATGTTTTGCATCGGCCCGGGGCGATAGAGCGACACCATGGCGATAATATCTTCGAATCGGTCGGGCTTGAGTTCTTTGATGTAGCGTTGCATGCCGTCAGACTCCAACTGGAACACGCCAACAGTTTCGCCGCGCGCCAACAACCGATACGTTTTGGGGTCGTCAAGGGGGACTTGATGGATGTCGAAATCGCGCTGGCCGGTTTGGCGAATAATCCGCATGGCCTGACGCATGATGGTTAAATTGGACAGTCCCAAAAAGTCCATTTTAAGGAGCCCGAGTTCGGCGATGGGCTTCATGGAATATTGAGTCACGACACCCACCCGCCCCCGTTGGGCCGGCTGAACCGGGGCGTAGTGAACTGTCGGTTCGCGGCAAATCACAAAGGCGCAGGCATGCTGGCTGGCGTGGCGCACCGTGCCTTCGAGCTTGACGGCAAAGTCAATCAGGCGTTTAATTCGCGGCTCGGCGGCGTACTTGGCCGCCAGCTCGGCGACACGTTCTACGGAATCCTTGAGCGGAATGTGGCGGCCCTGGACTGGCGGCGGGATCAGTTTGGCGATGGCGTCTACTTCGCTATAGGCCATGCCCAGCACTCGGCCAACATCGCGCACGGCGGCCCGGCCCATCATTGTCCCGAAGGTGGCCACGCCAGCCACGTGATCGTCGCCGTATTTTTGGCGGACGTAGTCAATCACTTCGTCGCGGCGGTCGTCGGCAAAGTCCATGTCAATGTCCGGCATCTCGATGCGGTCGGGATTAAGATAGCGCTCGAACAGGAAGCCATAGGGGAACGGATCAATGTCGGTAATGCCGGTGGCGTAAGCCACGAGACTGCCGGCCGCCGAGCCGCGCCCGGGACCGACGTAAATGCCGTGGTCTTTCGCCCAGGTCACGAAATCGGCCACGATCAGATGATAGGCGGCAAACCCCATGTTTTTGATCGTGGTCAATTCGTAGTTAAGACGGGCGGTGATTTCCGGCGTGATCTCATGGAAACGTTTTTTGAGGCCGTCGTGGCACAAGCGCTCCAAGTAACTATCTTCGTTGTAGCCCGCCGGCACGCGGAAGTTCGGTAAGATGTTTTCGCCCAGTTTAAGCTTAAGGCTACACGCCTCGGCCACTTTGATGGTGTTGGCAATCGCTTCCGGCGTGTCGGCGAAGGCGTGGCGGTAGTAGTCGGCGTCCTCCATGGCCACATTGACCGTGCCAAACGTTAAGCGATCGTCGGCCGCCAAATCCTTGCCGGTGTTAATGGCTAACAGCACCTCGTGGGTTTCGCGGTCTTCCGGACGGACGTAATGAACGTCGCCGGTGGCGATAAGCGGCAGGTTGAGCGTTCGCGCGATGTCTCGGAGAGCGTCGTTGACCGTGGCTTGATCGCGAAGCGACGGATGATGCTGGAGCTCAAGATAAAAATCGCCCTCGAACATCTCGGCGAACTGCCGCGCTAACGCCACGGCTCGCTCCATGTCCCCGGCGACAATCGCCGTCGGTATCATGCCGGCCAAGCAACCGGAAGTGCCAATCAGCCCTTTGGCGTGCTGGGCGAGCAATTTTAAGTCAATTCGCGGCTTGTAATACATCCCGCGGCAGTGGGCCTCGGATACGAGGGACAACAGATTGCGGTAGCCAGTTTCGTTTTTGGCCAGCAGGAGCTGGTGGTAGGCCACGGAGTCAACTTTCGGGACCTTGTCAAGCATGCCCCGCGGCGCGAGATAGGCCTCAACGCCAATGATCGGTTTAATTCCGGCCTTGCGGCACTTGGTATAAAACTCAATCGCTCCGTACATATTGCCATGGTCGGTCAGGGCGAGCGCCGGCATGTCCAATTCCTTGGCCCTAGCGATCAGTTCGTCAATTTTACCCAGCCCGTCGAGAAGGCTGTAATGGGAGTGGACGTGGAGGTGGACGAAGTTGGCCATGCTCTTTTTGTTATATCCTAACTAGCGCCGCCTCGCCAAGACGGATTTGAGACGATTTTGACGGCGCGGGTTGCTTTTAGGGCCGATTTGATGTAGATTAACTAAAAGATCGGGTGATCAACTCGTTGAAGGAGCGCGAATGGCTCATACCAAAGGCAAAGGTTCCACCAGAAACCTGCGCGATAGCGACAGCAAGCGGCTGGGGGTCAAATTATTTGGCTCGCAGAGCGTCCGCGCCGGCGGGATTTTGGTTCGTCAGCGCGGGAGTAAGTTTTATGCCGGCCAAAACGTTGGTCGGGGCGGTGACGATACCCTGTTTGCTCGCTCGGCCGGCACGGTGCGATTCGCCGTGAAAACCGTGCGCAATTTTAACGGCCAGTGGCGCGCCAAGCGTATGGTTCACGTGTTGCCGGACACCCCTGCGAGAGTGGATCCCAAGGCCTGATTCAAGCCAATTCGCCCGATCCGCCTCGGCGGCGGATTGGCGAGGTGGCTTACGAGCCGTCTCGAACCGCTAACCGTTGTTGCGGCAACAACGCGGTTGGCTTTGTCTCGAAAGCTGCCAAGCGAATTGGAATGTATTGCATATTGCACCTTAATTTTTGACTATTGCGCCCAAGGGTACCCTTTGGGCGCGGCCGGTTCGTTGATGGCGTTGCCGCGGCCTCTTCGCCGCGGTCAAGCCGTCCCCGTCGCTTCTTCTCGCTGAAGCGAGATCGCGTGCAGCCGCGATGCGCGACGGAGAACACCAACATGGTGATCGGATCGGTAGGTTCAAGACAAGAGGGAAATCGCGTGGCGCAAGTAGAAGCCGCAAGCGGCGGAGGTTCGACGAATCTCCAGCATCGCTTGCCGGAAGGCTGGACTTTCCAGCAATTACTCGACCCGAGTGACCTCCTCGTCTGGTCGGACGGCCTGCCCAGGCATGGGGCCGTGGGGTTAACCATCCCCCCCGATGTCCGACTCAACATCATCACCGCGCTCGATAACGGTGGTGAGGAAGCTCTGGCCGTGATGGTCAGGTCGACCACTGGCCCAGGCCGCGCAGTGGTGGTGTCAGAAGGGGATAGCACTAAGCTGTTCAAGTACACCCAGTGCTAGTGGGGCGCTAAAAGTTTCACGCAGGGGCCTGCCGACGACCGCTGGTCGTTGGCAGGCCCCTTTAATGTTGGCCTGATTGCCGCCGCGCCGGTTTATGGGGTATAATGAATGTCGCGAAAGGATACACTTGGACACCAGAGAAGTAATTGAACGTCTTGCCGACCCGTTTATGAAGCGCGAGGTTCCGGCCCTGCGGCCGGGCGACACCGTGCGGGTTCATCAGCGCATTCGCGAGGGGAATAAAGAGCGGATTCAAATATTTGAAGGTTTGGTGCTCGCCACGCGCGGTCGTCGGGCTATCAACGCCAGTTTCGTGGTGCGTCGAGTGGCTTCTGGCGTCGGGGTGGAAAAAACTTTTCCCCTGCATTCGCCCAATGTTGTCAAAGTTGAACGATTAAAAACCGGCAAGGTGCGCCAAGCGCGGCTCTATTATATGCGCGAACGGTTTGGCCGAGCGTCTAGGCTCAAAAAGGAATCGCGCGACACGGCGTCGTGGCAGGAGGCTCGGGCGGAGGCTCGGGCCGACGATATCTCTCAAGCTGTCGCCGACCAGCCGTCGGCAGAATTGCCCGACGCCCCGACTTCGGGCAACTTGAATCCCTCGGAGTCGGCTGATGAGTCAAACGCTTCGGCCGGCGAACCGGACCAGCCAAAGAGCGAGTCGGCGGCCGCCGACTAAGGGCGCGGGCGCCCCAAACGACCGTTGGTCATGAACCATCACCGGCGCGACACCGGCCGCTTTGGGGAGGACTTGGCGATAGAGTTTGTCCAAAATCTTGGTTGGCGGGTGTTGCGTCGCAACGCCCATTTTCGGTTCGGAGAAGTTGATATTTTAGCTCAAGCCGACACCGGCCTGGTGATAGTGGAGGTCAAAGCCAAACGGACGTCTCGCCTTGGGGTGGCGGTGGAGATGATCACGCCCGCCAAACGGCGCACCCTAATTCGGTTGGCGAAATGGCTTGAGGGCGAGTATAATAAGCCTGTTCGAGTTGACGTAATCACCATTGACCGACTGGCCGATCCCCAGCCGGTGGTTAGGCACTATCCGTTCGCGATTGAGGAATTCTAGCATGGCGGCAGACAACCGGCATATTCGGGTGCGCATCGCTCCCAGCCCCACCGGCGACTGGCATTTGGGCAACGCCCGCACAGCCCTGTTCAACTACCTCTTCGCCCGCCGGCACGGCGGCGAGTTTTTTTTGCGGGTCGAAGACACCGATCAGGCGCGCGTCGTCCCCGGGGCGGTGGAACGACTTCTCGACCTTTTGGCGTGGCTGGGGTTGCGGCCGGATCCCTACGACGGCCAACCGTATGTGCGCCAATCAGCCCGAATCGCGCGATACCGCGCCGTGGCCGAAGAGTTGGTGGGCGTCGGTCACGCCTACTACTGCTTTGCCACGCCGTCCGAGCTGGCGGCCATGCGCGCCGTCAGGCAAGCCGCCGGTCTGCCGCCGCGCTATGACAATCGCTGGGGCTACCGCGACTGGCCGCTCGCCAAGGCGCAGGCCAGACTGGCGCGGGGCGACGCGGCGGTGATTCGTCAAAAAATGCCCGCGGCGCCGATACGGGTGGAAGACGTGATTCACGGCGCTGTGACGGTAGACGGCGCGCGCCTTGACGATCACGTTCTACTCAAGGCGGACGGTTTCCCCACTTATCATTTGGCCCATGTGGTGGACGATCACGACATGAATATTACCCACGTTATTCGCGGCGATGAGTGGCTGTCTTCGGCGCCGCGGCACGTTGCTCTCCTTAACTGTCTGGGTTGGACGCCGCCGGTTTACGCTCATGTGCCGGTGATTTTAGACGCCGACAAGGGCAAGCTGTCGAAGCGTCGCGGCGCCAAAGCGGTCACGGACTATCGCGCCGCCGGCTATCTGCCGGAGGCCATGATTAACATGTTGGCCCATTTGGGCTGGTCGAGCGGCACCGATCAGGAAATTTTTTCTCTGGCCGAGCTGATTGAGCTTTTTGATTTAAGTCGCGTTCAGGCCAGTCCGGCGGCGTTTGACGCCATCCGTCTTGATTGGTTTAACGCTGCCCATATCCGGTTGCTTTCTCCCGCCGCCTTGGCAGATCGATTACTGGATTATTGGCAAATACGCGATCCGGCGCAGGCCGAGCGCTGGCGGGACAAGCCGGATTTTTTTGGGGCAGTCGTAGCAGTTTTGGGCGATCGGTTGGTTACTCTGGGCGAATTTGGCAATTTGTCGGCGTTTTTTTACGTTGCGCCGACTAATTATCTCTCGGCGTTAATCCCGTTAAAGCGGCAGTCGCGTTCGGAGGCGCTGGCGGCCTTAGAGTTGGCGCGCGCCACTTTGGCCACGGTTTCGCCGTGGACATCGTCGCATTTGGAAGCGGCCCTGCGCGAAGCAATTTTGATGAGCGGCCAAAAAAGCGGCGAAGTGCTCTGGCCAACGCGGGTGGCGTTGACCGGATTGGCGGCCTCGCCGGGAGTGTTCGAAGTTTTGGCGGTTCTGGGACGCGACGAATCTCTCCGTCGTTTGGAGACCGCGGTGGCGAAAATTAGTTCCGAGGACGGAGATCAACCGCGCGATGACTTGGCGGGTTAAAAATTGGCTCGAAATTATTCAATCGTTCGGTTTAAGCCGACTTCGGGGGGTGATAGGCCGTCAAGCCGAGTTTGAGCGGTTAACCGATCCGCCGGGGACTCGTCCCCTGATTATCGCCATCCAGCCGGGCGATGATGTTATGGCCATGGCCGGCGCCATGGCCGAGTACAGTCGTTTGGAGATTATTATGACGGTGTTAACCCTTACGGCCGGTTTGCGTGGCACCATGACCGGACGCCTGTCTCGGGCGTTGGGGCCGCGCCGTCGGCGGGAACAGGCCGCGGCCCACGCCGTCATCACGACCGAGCGAATTAGGGTCGTTAATTGGAGTTGGGACGAACCGATTATGGTTGACGAACTCAAACTTTTGGCGCTGACGGAACTGGTCGACGAGCTTAATCCGGATATTGTCTACGTTCCTTCGCCCTTAGACACCCAGACGGCCGATTATCGCGTCAATCGGATATTGGTCGGCGCCCTGGGCCGTTTGCCCTCTACGCGCCGCCGGAAAATGACCGTGGCCCAATACGAGCTGGAAACGCCAGTCATCCCCAACCGCGTGTTGAGCATTGATGCCGTCGCCGACGTTAAGCAACAGGCCATTGCCCGTCACGAAAGCCAGTCACTGCGCCGTAATTACCAAGAGGCCATGCTCGGCCTCAACCGCTACCGCGCGGCGATTTTTGGGTGGGGCAATCTAGCCGAAGCTTTTTTCGTCATCTCGGCCGAGGCCTACCGCGCCATTCATCTGACGGAGGACGGCGCCGAGGGATAGTTTGACGGAATTAACAACCGGTCAAGAAAGGTTCGTCGGTTGCGGACGGCGGCGGCGGCGGCCAGATACATCCCGGCCGACCACGCCTGCCCGTAGCTACCGCGCGCTTGGCCGGTGCGACCATCGAGCCACTCGGGGAACGGATGGTCGGAGGTGGTGTTGATTTGTTCGAGTATTCGCAGCATCCGTTCGGCGTCGGCGAGGCGATCTTGGCTCACCAAAGCCAAAACGTACCAACCGCCGAGATACGGCCAGATTCCCCCGTTTTGATATTGAAACGGTTCGCGCGAGGCGCTCACGACCAGAGACTGCCGCCAGTCGCGGCTCGACGGGGTGAGCGGCGGCATGATCGCGCGGAGCGGCGCGGGGTTAGCGCAATCGCCTTCCAGCCATGTTAGCATCGCTTGCCGATCATTACTTGGCCACGGCCGCGCGATTATGGCTAAACATGTTCCCAAGGCGTCGCCATAGTCGGCGCGATCAACTTTCCAGACCCAAGATGGCAAAAACCCCTGTTCGTTAACCCGAAACTCATGTTTCAGACTGCCCAGACAGCGAGCGGCGTCGTCGTCCCGCCCGTCGGCGCGGAGAGCGAGCCAATAGAGCAAGTTGGTCGTCAGGCCGTGTCCGCGCACCGGAATCGTGTCGAGCCAGTCGGTGGTTTCCTGCTGCTCGATCAGCCCTAAATCGGCGGTGTCGCGTTCGGCCAGCCAACGGTAGGCCTGGCGAATATTGGCTTGAAACCGCGTTTGGAATCGCCGGTGTTCGGGTAGCAGGGCCATCACCAGCAGGACCAATAGGGTGGAGTCTACCGTGGCCCAGTAGGCGCGCTTGGGCCGTTGGCTCCAGCGATCAATGTTGGCGGGAATTTGGCCCGACGGCGTTTGCGACTCAAAAATGGCTTCGAGCGAGCGCTCAATCACCGTGTCGAATTGATCGGTCAGGCCGGCGGCGATCAATCCAAACAGCGTGTGGCAAAAGTCGCGCGTCCAGAGACTGTCGTAGGCTGGCTGACGCCCGATGGCCGAGGCAAACAAAATATGGTCGCCGTTGACGCAAGCGTTAATCGCGGTCACGGCGAGCCTTGTGGCGTGATCGGCGGGCGATGGTGTCATGTTACCCCTCATATGTGATAGAATCACGATTGTTTCGGGAAGTAAACGGATGCGCCTACTTATTTTTTGTTCCAAACATTCCTCTACCGACACACTCCGTCCCGCCAATTCGTTTGACGTCAAAGGCGGCGATTTGGCGCGCGGCCTGACCGCGCTCGGTCACGAGGTGGCCGTGGCGCCGTATTTGGATGACGGCCAAAAACTGGCCGCCTACGCCGACTTTGCCCCCGATGCCGTGGTAAGCGTGGGCAGTTGGCGCGATACATGGCCCACGGTGGTCCATCCGCGGCAACACGGTCTGGTGGTGGTGCCGGCCATGGTGAGCGACGGCTGGGTTTACCCCTACTATGCCGAGATTTTAAACGACCTGCCGCTCATTATCGCTCCGAGCGAGACGGTGGCGCGGACATTTCGCCGCGACGGCGTCACCAAGCCGCAGATTTTGGTGATTAAGGAATCGGTCGACACCGACTTTTATTGTCCGGCGCCAACCCCGACGGCGGCTTTGTCGTGGCGTCGACGTCACGGCATTGCCGATAGCGATACCCTGCTGTTTGTGGCCGGCTGCGAGATTGGCAGCAAAGGCGGCTGGGAGGTGATTGAGGC
>CAYJRF010000005.1:0-54443 GCA_964372935.1 uncultured Candidatus Saccharibacteria bacterium | reverse complement strand
TTGGTCGGGGTGCGCGGACTCGAACCGCGGATCTTCTGCTCCCAAAGCAGACGCCTTAGCCACTAGGCCACACCCCGATGTTTACGCTCGCTCTTCGATTATACCTCATAACACGACAAACGCCCCGCGAATGGCCAACATTTGACAGCGTCTAACTATGCCTCGCATAGTACGCATATGCGACGACCGCCCGTAATCGTGACAATTTTTGGGATCACCGGCGATTTGAGCCGCAAAAAACTCCTTCCAGCGGTGTATAACCTTTGGGTGGAAGGTCAGTTCGATTCGGGATTGCATCTTATCGGTTTTGGCCGGCGAGAATTTTCCCCATCGGATTTCAGCCAATTTATAAAGGACCACCTCGACAGCGCCCCAAATCTGGCGGCCAAAGATAAAAAAAGTATTGACGAGTTTTTAGGTCGCTGCGTTTATTGCCGTGGACAACTTGACGGAGACGGGGATTTTACCGCCCTGAAAGAACTGGTGTCAAACATCGGCAAGCAATACTCGCGCAAATCCCTCAATATATTCTACTTTGCCATCGCCCCGGAATTTTACGGTCGTGTGGCAGACCGCTTAGCGGCTGCCAATTTACATGTGCCGCCTTCGGCCGAAGCGCCCTCGCCCTGTTTAATGATCGAGAAACCGTTCGGGACAAGCTGGCAATCCGCCATCGAACTTAACCGCCAACTTCGGGCAAATTTCCACGACAGCCAAATTTTTTTGATCGATCACTTTTTGGGCAAAGGGACCATGCGGTATTTAGCCGATTACCGTTTCCGACACAAAACGCTTGAACATTTTTGGCACGCTCGGTTTATTGAATCCATAACGATCACCATGGCCGAAACCGACGGCATCGGCTCTCGCGCCGGTTATTTTGATCACACCGGCATTATCAGAGACATTTTTCAAAATCACGCCTTGTCATTCGTGGCCGGTTTGACCATGGAGCCACCGGCCTCCGAGAGCGAACAGGGTGTTAAGCTCGCTCGACTAAATGCATTAAAAAGGGGTCATGCTCGTCTCCTTGAAGTTGGGCAATATACCGGCTACCGCCGCGAGGCGGGCGTGGCGCGAGATTCCAGAACCGAAACGTCCGCTCGAATCGAGCTCACCCTTACTTCTCGTCGCTGGCGCGGACTGCCGGTAATATTAACAATCGGCAAGCGGATGGCCCAAAAACTCACCGAAGCGGTGATTCACTTTCGAGATTGCGATGATGTCCATCCTCGTCCGCCTCGATTGTTAACCGTCCGTGTCCAACCCGACCCGGCAATTATTACGACTTATAACGACGAAAACAAATCGACGATTATCAAGATACCGCCAAGCCTTTGCCGCGCAAACGCCCACGAGCAGTTGCTTTTAGACTGCGTTAACGGTGATCGGACATATTTTTTAAGTCTGAATGAGGCGTTGGCGGCCTGGAAAATCACCGACCCGCTAACGACGGCCAAGGATACTTACGTGTTAGGCGAGTACTAAGGTAATGGGACGGCCTCTCCGGGCTCATTTTGAAGCGACGCTTTGCACGGCTCGGCGAGTTGATAGTTTGAAAGTTTGTCGTAAGCTTGACGAATCGTCGACACGGGTTAATGGCTGTGGTACGGTGGATTCAGACAGAAAAGGATGATGAATGTCCCATGACGCCGCCACGGTGCTGTTAGTCGACGACGACAAGGCGATTCTAACGACTTCTCGTATGGCTTTTGAGGCCAAAGGGCTGAACGTTTTAACAGCCCGCAATGGCAAAGAGGCCCTGACGCAAGCCCGCAATCGCCGACCCGACGCCATCGTTCTTGACTTGATGATGCCAGTTATGGATGGGAGAGAATTTCTACGGGAATTAAAGCGCGACACATCACTCCATAACGTGCCGGTGATTGTCTGTAGCGCCCTATTGGAAGAGATCGAGAAAGACGAAATAATGGCCCTAGGCGCCGCCGATTATGTTGTTAAAACCGAACTAGACCTGGATCAACTGGTGGCGCGAGTGGAAAAATTTCTCCCCAAAACCAGTCTGATGTAGTCATGGAACAAGGCGGGACTCTGCCACAATCATTGGCGCTTGGTTCGCGATTATTGGTGAATAGAAAAATCATCCAACGCATGAGCGCTTCGATCGCTTTGTTGTCGCTCGCGACCTTAGCGGTGTCGTTCTACTTCCTTCCCACGTTAAGCGTCGCGCCGGCAAGTTTCGTGTTCGTGATGTTGCTCGGAACAGCTTTTTTCTTGGTCTATTATTTTTTGCCCCAAATATATTTTCACGAAACTTTTCTGTTGCTCGGCGACGCCATATATATCGCTATCGTCACTTACATCGCCAGTATCGCCGGACAATACGGCGTCCTGATCTTGTTTCTTTACTTCGTGATCATTGTCGCCGACGCTCTCAAGTACCCTCTCTCGGAATATGTCGTGGTAATTCTCCTCATTCTGCAGGCCGCTTTCTTTTATGTCTTGGCGATCGCTCCCTACACGGTTTCGGTACGGATCGGCATATTGACCATATTTACTTTCTGCACCATTTCGATCGCGGTGTTTGTTTGGTACTTCGTGTACCAGACCATCTACGAGCGTTCAATACGGTATGTCTTGGAGAGAAAATCAAATTACCTTAAGGCTCTGAACGATCACTTGGTGGCGGTTGATATCATGCGCTCAAATATGCTCAAAGTGGCCTCCCACGAATTTCAGACGCCACTTTTGGCGATCCAAAACTCCCTCTCGTTGATGCAACGGGCTGATCTCGGCCGGCTGACCCCAAAGCAACTTCAGCTCGTCCATTTGGCGACGGCCAATAATCAACGACTGGAAAATCTAATTCACAACCTCCTCGATACCGCGCGCATTCAAAGCGGCGAATGGAAACTGTCAATCGCCAAGTTCGACTTAACAAAGTTACTTCGCGACATCGTTTCCGAGTACAAGTCAAGCGCCGAAGCGAAAAGCCAAAAACTGACCGTCAATCTGTTACATCAGCCAGTCGAAATGTGGGGCGACTGCCGAATGTTGCGCATCGCCTATAAAAATATCCTAGACAACGCCATTAGGTACACCCCGGAGGGAGGCAGTGTCGTCATTAGCATCGCCCCAGACGAAAAACAGGTTGTGGTGAAAGTTAGCGATACCGGTATTGGCATGAGCCATGAAGTTCTGTCGCGTCTTTTTTCCCAGTTCAATCGCACCGATGGGGCGATTCACGCCAGTCCGGATGGCTATGGTTTAGGATTATATTTTTCGCGCATTATCGCCCGCAAGCATGGAGGTGACATTACCGCAACAAGTCGGGAGGGACGAGGATCCAACTTTAGTATTGTCTTGCCAAAGCGCCCGCCGGGCGTAAAATACAACAAAGGAGAAAAAAATGGGGACGTCAAAACAAATTAGGTCCGGAGCGGCTATCGGCGTGTTGACCGGTTTGGTCGCTTGGTCGTGTTGTGTCTCGGCCGTGGTATTGGGGTTTTTGGGCCTAAGCGTCGCGGCGGCGTTCATGGCCAATGTTCAGATGATGTACCATTGGTGGCTTGTGGCGCTGGCCTTCATCTTTATGGATGGAGCGATCTACTACTTTCTCAAGCACTACAACGGCACGTGCGACATCAAAGTTATTCGCCATAACTGGGCCCAAGTGCTGTTTATTGTTTTGGTGGCGGTGTTGGCCTACTTGATCCTGCAGGCAATTCTGCCGGCGTTCGTTGAGCTGGCTCAGGTGCCGATGACGTGATTACCGGCCAACCTCTAAGCGACGCGTCAGGCGTGTCAACAACCATAGACACTCGGGGTTTGCCCCCTTTCGGCGTGGCTTGACAAGCCGGTTGAAAGTCATTTACGATGAATATGTTAATCATTCGCAATCTCGTTTCCGGGGATTAAATCACTGGGATGAGCATTATTTAGGGAGGGAGCATGACATCCACCGAGGGCGCCGTAACGGCGGTAACAGACCAGTTTGGTAACATTTCCAGTCGCTTGGCGATTTTTGCTCCGCGTCTGGTGTTGGCGTTGATCGTTTTGGTAGTTGGGTGGCTGGTGGCGTTAATTGTTGGCAACATTATTGCCACGGTGGTGCAGGCCTTGGGTCTTGACAGCCTGTCGCGCCGAATTGGTTTAACGCGCCTCCTCGATTCGGCGGGCGTGGAAAAGAGCGTTTCGGCAATTCTCGGTCAGATAGTCACCTGGATCTTAGTTATCGTGGTGTTTATGGCCGGAGCCGAGGTGATGGGCATTCAGAGCGTTCAAGATTTTCTTAACCGAGTCTTGAGCTACGTTCCGAATGTGATCGGCGCCGCCGCGACACTCCTTGTTGGGCTAATCGTCGCCAACTTCTTTTCGGACGTTGTGCGACACGTGACCCAAGCGAGCGGGCTGGATCACGTAAACGCCCTTACCGCCCTGACTCGAAACGCCGTGATAATATTTACCATCATTTCCGTTTTAGACCAGCTCGGCATTGCCAGCGACGTCATGCGCGCCCTCCTTTACGGCGCGATCACCATGATTACCTTGGCGGGAGGTATTTCCTTTGGTTTGGGTGGACAAGGAAGCGCCAAGCGAGCCCTGGAATCGCTGGAAGGTCAGTTTTCTAGTCGGAAAAAGTAGGCCGAAAATCTTAATCAACCCAAAAGAGGCAACGTATTGCCTCTTTTGGTATTTACGTCTATGATGTCATGGTGTTACTGTTGGCCCAACCGATTCTCGATAAATTGCCGATTTTCCCCGCCCAAAAACCGACTACGCTGGCAATTTTTTTAGTTGGTCAGAATCCGGCATCGGAGCTGTACGTGAGCATAAAGCAACGCCAAGCGGAAAAATATGCCATCAGCACCCGCGTAACTCGCTTGCCCATTAGCACGACCACCGCGGAGATGTTGGCGGCCGTGGACATAGCCAACAGGGACAAAACACTGGACTCTGTGATTATTCAGCTCCCACTGCCGCGACAGATCGCCACCGCGGCCGTCCTAGACCGTCTCGCTAACGCCAAAGATGTCGACAACCTTACCGGCCGTAATCGGTTTACCTCGCCGGTGGTTCAAGCCGTGGCGGCGCTTTGCGACCATTACATGATTGATTTGGATAGCAGACAGGTCGGCGTGATCGGCGAAGGACGGTTGGTCGGCAGGCCAATCGCCCAGTGGTTACGCCATCGAGGCCATCGCCCGACGATCACCCACAAGACCACGACGGGAAAAAACGCTCTTATCCGCCAAGCCGAGGTTATTTTTGCCGGGGCCGGGGCGAAAAATATTGTTAACTCCAACAACACCCGCGCCGGTCAAATCATTTTTGATTGCTCGGGCGTGGATGTTGATTTTGAGGCAGTAAAGGATCGGGTCGCGGCGATTACTCCGCCCAAAGGCGGCGTCGGACCACTGACAGTCCATTTTTTGTTTGAAAACGTTCTTAAAACCTAGGGCGAGTCGGCTTATTTGGGGTCGCCGAATTGGTGGGAAGCCAGAAACTTTTCCACCGACAGACGTCCCGTGTCGCCCACATGACGCAGCCGCACCGACACCGTGGCCGACTCGGCTTCTTGTTGACCGACGATGACGACGATGGGATATTTTTGGCCTTCGGCCTGGCGAATTTTTTTCGCTACGCTTTCGTTAGCGACATCAATCCATGTCCTAACCGCGTGAGCTTTTAGTTTCTTCTCGACCAATCGAGCGTAATCAAGGAACTTTTCCGACACGGGCAAAATGGCAACTTGAACCGGCGCCAGCCATAGGGGAAAATCGCCGCCGTAATGCTCGATCATGATGCCCAGAAAACGCTCCGTCGATCCGAGTATCGCGCGATGGATCACCACCGGACGCTGCAGGGCGCCGGCAGAATCGGTGTAGGTTAAGTCAAATCGTTTGGGCAAATTCATGTCGAGTTGAATCGTCGACAATTGCCACTCTCGCCCCAAAGCGTCTTTGATCATAAAATCTAGCTTTGGACCGTAAAACGTCGCTTCGCCCATCCCGACTTCATGGCGCCAACCGCGCCGACGAATGAGACCGGCAAGGGTCTCTTCCGCGGCCGCCCACACCGCCGGCTCGCCGATGTAACGTCCCGGCTCGCTTGGATCGCGCGTTGACACTCGCACCCGAAAATCATCAAACCCGAACGCTCGATAGAGTGTGCCGACCATGTCAAGCATAAGGTCTATTTCCGCCCCAATTTGATCGGGACGTAAAAACACATGGCAGTCATCTTGGGTAAGAGCGCGCACGCGGGTCAGGCCGGCCAATTCGCCACTTTTTTCGTGACGGTAGTTGGTCGTGATGCAGGTCCAGCGAACCGGCAAGTGGCGATACGAGCGCGGGGTTGACTGGTATAACATCATAAAATGGGGACAATTCATCGGTTTGAGGTAATAGTCGGCCTCGCCGGCTAAGCGCATGGGCGGATACATCTCGGGGTATTTATCGAGGTGACCGGAACGCCGATACAGTTCGCCCTTGGAAATGTGGGGAATCCAAATGGCTTCGTAGCCAAATTCGGTCTGAAGACGTTCGACGTACCCTTCGACTAAAGATCGCAGGACGGCTCCCTTGGGATAAAACAAGGGCAGTCCCGGGCCGATGTTGTCAATAATCGTGAACAAACCCAGCTCCTTGCCCAACTTGCGATGATCGCGATCTTTGGCCAGGTCCAGTTGCCTTAAATACGCTGACAGCTCATCGGGAGAGGCCAACAGGACGCCATAAATTCTGGTGAGCACGGCCCGCCGCTCGTCGCCGCGCCAGTAAGCGCCGGCCAGCGAAGTCAGCTTAAAGGCCGAACTAATCTCGCCCGATCGCCCCACGTGGGGACCGCGGCACAAGTCGGTAAAACCGCCCGATTGGTAGACCGTTGCGACTTCTTCCGGCGGCAGGGCGTCAATAAGCTCATGCTTGTAGGGTTGATCACCCACCAGCCTTTTGGCATCTTCACGGCTAACTTCTCGGCGCTCAAAAGCAAAATCGGCGCCAATCAATTCGCCCATCGCTTGCTCCAGATGAGGCAAATCTTCCATGGTTAGTGGCGGATTAACCTCAAAATCGTAGTAGAAGCCGTTGTCAATCACCGGCCCGATACCCAACTTGGCCTTGGGACGAAGTTTGAGCACCGCCATGGCCAAAAGATGAGCCGCCGAGTGGCGCATCCGATTGAGCTGATCCGATTGCTCCATATAGTCGTAGTGTATCGCTATTGGCGCGGGCGTTCAACAATCAATTGTGGTATAGTCCTAAGAGTGGAACGGCACGACCAGCGGGAGGTGATACAAAGTGGGTTCCGAATCCGAACTGCGCCAACTATGCAACGTCCGGTCGGAGGCGGTTGAGGCGTTTCATCGCGCTATGGAGCGTTCTCCTTCCCAGAGGGAAATGGATGACCTGTGCGCCGCCATGATGGAAGAGTGGCAAAGAACACCGCGGGGTAGCATCAAGATTACCCCGGAAATGGTGAGTCGGCACTGTCCGCCCGACCCGACTTCAACAGATCGCCCAGCGAACACCGAGGGAGCTGGGACGCGAGCGTCGCTCGCTGTCGGGTAAGGGCGATATCGGCCGTGTTCGACCCGCGCGAGACAGCGCGGGTCATTTATTTTTAACCCTAACCGAGTAAAATAGTTTCATGTACTCTAATGAACCGACCCTGCGGCTAATCTCTTGCGGCGTTGACGGCACGGCGGCGGCGCCTAACCAAGCCGTGAAGGCAATCTATGGCCGATTTTTGCGCCAACTCCAAGCTTGGCCGGGGTTGAAGTCGTCCTTAATTCCGGCAAGGTCGTAACATATCTCGAGGCGATATCTCACGATTATCTAGCCAAATTTTCTCTCAAGAGCATTGGCCGTCAACCTGTCGCCGTGACCAAGCCGGAGGTGGGAATCGGATGATCGGCGATCAGTTTGGTTAAGCTCGCCCGAGACAACGATTGGCGGTTGATGATTTTAACGATAGTTTCGGCCAATACTTGACAGTCTTTCACCGTCAGACCGCGGGTGGTTACGGCCGGCGTTCCTAGGCGCAGTCCCGACGGCTTAAACGGTCCGGCGGGATCGAACGGAATGGCGTTCTTATTGGCGACAATGTTGTAGCCCTCGAGCATCTCTTGCGCTTCTTGGCCGGTCAAATTGTTCGGCCGCAGGTCCATAAGCCAAAGATGGTTGTCTGTTCCACCGGTGACGACCGTCAGACCACGCTTCGTGAGAACATCGGTCATGGCTTGCGCGTTAGCCACCAGGGCGCGACAATACTTGGCATACGCCGGCGCCAAAGCCTCCGACAGACACTGGGCGATAGCGGCGATAGTGTGGAGATGCGGCCCGCCTTGGAGGCCGGGAAAAATGGCTTTGTTTATCTTGGCGGCAATCTCTTCGTCGCGACAAAATAGCAGAGCCCCGCGCGGTCCGCGAAGCATCTTGTGAGTCGTGGTCATGACAACGTCGGCGTGGCCAAAAGGCGAGGGATGTAAATCGGTGGCGACTAAGCCACTGATATGGGATATGTCGGCCAGTAAATATGCCCCCACCGACTTGGCAATCGCCCCCAAACGATCAAAATCAATCGCCCGAGAGTAGGCGGTCGCGCCGGCGACAATCAATTTGGGACGATGCTCCTGAGCCAAAGCGGCGATGGCGTCGTAATCAAGCTGGTGACTGGCGGCGTCAACGCCATACTGGACGGCGCGAAAAATCGTCCCGCTGGCACTCACCCTGTGACCGTGAGTTAAATGTCCCCCGGCGCTTAAATTCATCCCCATGATGACATCGCCTATTTCCAAAAGAGCGAAATAGACCGCCAAATTAGCCGGCGACCCCGAATAGCCCTGGACGTTAACAAAATAATCGGTCTGAAAAACGGCCCGCGCCTGCTGTTGGCAAAACGTTTCGAGAGCATCGCACCACTGTGTCCCGCCGTAATATCGTCTACCCGGGTAGCCTTCGGCGTACTTGTTGGTAAAACAGCTGGCTTGGGCGACCTGAACCGCCGGCGAGACGTAATTTTCACTCGGAATCAGCGTCAGCGACGATTGCTGGCGGGCGTATTCCTTGGTGATCAAATCAAATATGGTGTCGTTTTGAGCCACGGCTAACCTCGCAGTCATCGTAACAGACGCGTCAATTGATTAACACCGGCCGTCCGCCAATGTTATGGACGCATACAGTTATTTGACATCACCAGCCGCCTATGTTTTGGTAAACCCAATTAGGAGGCCCATGGCGGAAGACAACCTCGCTCCAAAAGTTAACCCGAAAGCCGGCGACCAGTTGAGTCAATTACTGATCAATTTGGTCAAAGCCGAAATTCCGTCCACATGGTCCTATTTAAGCGATCGAGCGATTTTGCGTGAGCGAGACGCCAGCCATATCTTAATTGAGCCATTCAATCTCAACAATCTCGGAACCGGATCGTATGATGTTACTCTCGGCCCGCATTATTACCGCGAGAATCGCGACGCCGGCGGGCTCTCATTCTACAATCCCTACTCGAAAAGCGATGTCGGTCGGGTTTGGGGCGGCCAAGACGACTACCATGAAGCGATACTGGTGCGAGACTGGCGCAAACACAACCATCAATACCCGCTAGAAAACATTGACGACGACATGTTCATCATCGTTCTCGATCCGGGCGAAACCATTCTGGCTCATACCCACGAGTTTATCGGCGGCACAGACGACAAAATCACCACGATGATGAAGGCCCGATCCAGCACCGGCCGCAATTTTATTGAGGTGTGCAAGTGCGCCGGACTGGGCGACGTGGGTTACTGCAATCGCTGGACGATGGAAATTACCAACAACTCCTCGAAATACCAGATTCCGTTGGTCGTCGGACGACGCATTGCCCAAATCCTGTTTTTTAAGACCGAAGGGGTGGCTCAACCGCTCTACGGCCGAAATAGCAAATACCAAACTACGAACGAAATTGCCACGATGATGAAGGAATGGCACCCGTCAATGATGTTGCCGCGAATGTATTTGGACCGCGAGATTCGTCAACCGGCAACGGCCAAAGTGGTTAATCGGGTATCGCCGAAATAAAGCCAATGTCATGAATAATCGCGAGCAAGCCCTGTTAGCCCATTTTGTTACCAACCTAGACCGAAACGTTTACGGCTTAAAAAATCTTCCCCAAGTCGTGATGGGAGCTGTTTTTGCCGCCTACAGTCGCTCGACTCTTTCGGCCCGCGAGATATTGATTCAAAAATTTTTTGGCGACGCCGAGTTCAAACGCATCGCCGGCGCATATAACATCCCGAAAACTGACGATTCTCCCTTGGCGGATCCGGCCAAAGCCGAAGCGTTCTATGACCGAGTTCTCGTTCAATACGGGGATGATTCGGTGGCCGAGCTCGGAATTACCCACATCGCCGTCGAGAAGGTCAGCAATGTTGTCGCCAAGCTGATTGAGGACCGACGAATCGGTCTCAACCCACTCGAAAAGTCGAGTCGTTACGTCAATTTTAATCAAAAAGACGCCCACGGCCAGTACGCCTACTACCGACCGCCCAACGTCATGAAGTCCGCCCTCGGCAAAGTTTACGCCGCCGCTATGGACTTGCTGTTTGACACCTACGGCGCCCTGATCGATCCGCTCAAAGCCCACTTTGCCACCCGCTTTCCCCGCCAGCCGGATCAAAGCGAAACCGCTTACGCCGCCGCTATTAGGGCCCAGGCCTGCGACGTGGCGCGGTATCTCCTGCCCATGGGAACCCTAACGAATGTTGGCCTGGTGGGTAACGGTCGAGCGTTCGAATATGTCATCCAGTGTCTTCTCGCCACCCCATTTCTCGAAGCCCACGTTGTTGCCCGCGATCTTCTGGCGGAATTGCGGCTGGTCCTGCCGGCTTTTGTCCGGCGGATCGAAACCGAACGCGGCGAGCAAAGCGTGGCTTACCTTAAATCGCGCTCCGCTTATGAGCATGCCGCGCCCCAGCCCGATATGCCTCCGGCGGCCATGACACGCATGGGGGTGGAACTGGCTCATTTTGACAAAGACGGCGAAACGCGCGTGGCAGCGGCGATGATGTTCGAGTCCAGCCAGCGACCGTTGAGCGATCTACACGCCGCCCTGGCTACGGAAGCCAAAGACTACATCCGAGCGATTATACGCGGCGCTTTGCCCTTGCGCGGCCACCGTACCCACAAAGTGTCGCGCGCCTTTGAACACGCCAGCTACACTTTCGACATCGTGTGCGACATCGGCGCTTTCCGCGATTTGCACCGCCATCGCATGTTAACCCAACAGCGCCAGACCTATCATCCGAATCTCGGCTACGTCGTGCCGGAGGATATTGCCAAAATCGGCGCCAAAGACCGGTATCGCCAAGCCATGGACTCGGCGCAGCGGGCCTACTTTAAGCTAGCCGCTAAGTTTCCCCACGAGGCTCAATACATTACTCCCTTCGGCTATCTCATCCGATTCAACATGAAAATGAACGCCCGCGAAGCCTACCATTTGTGCGAACTGCGCAGCACGATTCAAGGCCACTGGAGTTATCGCTATATCGCCCAAGAAATCGCCCGCCGGATCCGCGAAGTTCATCCGGCGATCGGTCAAGGAATGCTGGTGGATTGGTCGGAAAATGCCGAGATGACTCGATTAAAGGCCGAGAGTCGCCAGGAATCCAAGCTCTTAGCCCTCGGTTTGAAGCGTCTCGACGAAACTCCCGCCTTATTTTAGGCCGAGGAGGCCTGGACAGTCGGTAACGGACAATAGCGAATCAAGCGATCGCAACACAAGCGATAGATCGCTTCGTGAACTGCCTCGATAGGCTGTTCGCCGTCCACGGCATAGAAATTAGCGTTGTCGCGAATGAGCTCTTCGTAAGCCGCCGCCACTAAAGTCAATTGTTGCTCTTTTTCGAACAGCTCAAACTCGAAGCGACCGGCGCGAATCCGTTTCAGAGCGGTCTGGGGCGACACGCGAACATAAAAAGCGTGGTCCGGTTGAGGATAGTTTCGGTTCAGGGCTTTTAGCCAGTCAGTATCGCAATTGAGTGAACCGAAAGCGATTGAAGAAAAAAAATAGCGATCCGATATGACAATAAACCCTTTAGCCAGCGCCGGCAGAATCTCTCGTTCCAAATGATGACCGCGATCGGCGGCGTAAAGGAGTTGAATTATCTGATTGGATGGGCGCCATTCGCCTGTCAAGGCGCCGCGGATTAACCCGCCGACGAGATTATTGGTCGGTTCTTTAGTGACTAATACTTTATGCCCGTCGCCTTTCAGCCGCACAGCCAGCAAATCGACTTGGGTTGTTTGACCTGACCCGTCGAGACCCTCAAAGATGATAAATCGGCCACTCTTCATAACCCGACATTATCACACCCTCAAGACCAATGTATAATGGGATGCATGAAACCGGAGCGGTCGCGGCCAAGGGTTGTCAAGAATAAACAAGCCAATTTTAACTACCAGACGATTGACACGCTGGAAGTTGGTTTGGTGATGACCGGACGGGAAATTAAGGCCGTGCGCGCCGGACTAATGCATCTGGACGGCAGTTATGGCCGGATTCTGCGCGGACAGCGTCAGCCCGAGCTGTGGTTGGTTGGAGCCTCGATTGCCCAAACCGAGGAGCCGCAACGGAGCCTAAAACTCTTGGCGCACCGCCAAGAAATTAACCGTCTGATTGGACTGGTTCAACAAAAAGGTCTGACTTTAATACCTCAAAAAGTCTATCTGAAGCGCGGACGGGCAAAATTGCTTCTGGCAATCTCGCGCGGGACTAAGGAATATGAAAAGCGCCATAAAATCCGCGCCCGTGACACCGCGCGCGACATCGCCCGCTCGCTGGCCGAGAGCAACGCGCCTCACCGACGGTCCCGACCAGTTGACAAACCTTGACCAACTAGCTAGAATTTATTCTGTTGGGCTGGTTTTAAGGAGGAAGAAAGAAAGATGGGAGAGCATCGTGAAAGACAGCGTAGAACCGCGCAACGTCACGCGGATCGCGAGCGAGCGGCGGGCGAGCGGGCGAAAAAAGCCCCCGATCCGGCATCACGGAATCAAGAAGCCGCTCCAAGTCTTGGTCGCCAGGGACCGACTCTCTGTATAGAAACCCGCCGAGGCGGCGAGTTGGCCATCTCCTACTAAAGGTGATGGAAAGCCATTAAACCAGCTAACACACTATTTTTTTCCCACAATGCCCCGAGGCGCGCCTCGGGGCATTGTCTATTCCGCGGCCTCGTCTTCGCGGTCTTTTTGTTCGACTTCCACCGCCTCAACCGCCGCTTTGTCGGCGGCCTCGCCCACGGCAACCTCTTCCAGCGCCGCCAGCTCCTCTTCGCTTCGCGGCTCGATGACAATGGCCACGACTTCCGCCGGCTCGTTAAGAATCGCGATGCCAGACGGCACCACGATATCGCTCACACGGATAACGTCGTCAAATATTTTAAGAGAGGCAACATCAACGTCAATCGCCGGCACCAGTTTGTCCGGGTAGCACTCGACTTGGACGGTATCGAGGGGGGTGGACAACGTCCCGCCCAAGGTTTCAACCGCTTCGGACTCGCCAATAAAATGGAGCGGGATTTCCGTCTGAAGTTTTTCGGTCATTTTGACGGCATAAAGGTCGGCGTGGAGCGGCACGCCTTTTGTGGGATGATATTGCGGCTCGTGCAAAAGCACCTTGATGGGCGGACGGTCGTCAACCACCACGTCAACCAGAGCGCTCGTCCCGGCTTGATGAAACACTTTTTCGTAGGCCAAAAGCGGCGCCGCAACGTGTTGGTTAGCGACTTCGTGACCGTATATCACCGCCGGGACAAGGCCCCGCAGTCGCAAGAGTTTGACTTTTTTGCCGATTATCGATCGGGTTTCAACCCGTAAAATAGGCGTTTCCATGAGACTCGGTTATTATAGGCCGATTCGCCGAACACTTCAAGGGACAATTATGTTTGGGACCAGATTTTTTTAAAATCTCCCTCAAACGCTTCCAGTGATTGGCGCAAGCGTAGAATGTCCCCCTTGGTAATCGGGGTAATGGCGTCGGTAAATGGCTTGGAGGGAATAAAGAACAGGACGATGGGAAAATGATTGTTTGAGCACACCGCTTGAAGCATGAGGGTGTTGTTGACATGGCCACGCGGACGGATTTCCGACAACATAAACCGACGCCCACACGTTGGACAGGTGAGTTCTTTCTGCGCTTGTTGCAACAATTCTAGCAAACTCGGCATAAACTGGCCTTAGCATAACAGACCGAAGCCCAAATGCAACCTATCCGTCGGCGGCCAGGGTGCGTTTTTTGGCCTGCTCCAGCCGCCATCGCGCTATTTCGCCGTGATGACCGGAGAGCAAAACCGCCGGTACGCTTTGGCCGTCAAACTCTTCGGGACGAGTATATTGGGGGTATTCTAACAAGAGCCGGCCTCGATCATCAGCGAGGGTGTAGCTTTCTTCGAGGGTTGAGGCCGGGTGGCCGGTAACGCCGGGCAATAATCGCACCACGCTGTCAGCTAAAACCAGCGCCGCCGGCTCCCCACCCGACAGGACGTAAGGACCGATACTGATTTCCCCATCAACATAGCGACGGATTCGTTCGTCAAAGCCTTCGTAATGACCACAGATAACGATGAGCCAACTCTGTTGGCTCAATTCGAGACTGACGGCCTGGTTCAGCTGTCGGCCTTGGGGCGTCAGTAAGACGACAAACGGCTTAGCCTCGCCCTCGCCTTGGGCAATCACTCGGTCGAGCGCCGCCTTGACAACATTGACCTTCAGAACCATCCCGGGACCGCCGCCGTAGGGGGTGTCATCAACCGTGCCGTGAGCGTCATCAGCGCTGGCGCGCAAATCATGACAGCCAAAAATCACTCGATTCGACGCCGTCGCCCGACCCAAAATCGATGTTGCCAGTGGCACAGCGAAATATTCCGGAAAAAGAGTTATGATATCTACTCTCATAATAAACACCCCTTATAACCGTCTGGCTTGGCCGGCCGAAAACGCTCACTCAATCGGCGCTCGGCTCGTCAAGATTCCCGCCGCCGGCCTGGCCGGAGGTCGAGCCGTCCGGCTCAATGATCTTTAAGTTAACTCGCGCATTATGTTTCGCCCCCAAAATGTGCAAAAGCTTGCGAACGGCCACGGCGGTTCGGCCGTCCTTCCCGATCACCTTTCCCATATCTTCCGGATGAACGGTCAGTTTAATCAGCACCCCGCGCTCGTCTACTGTTCGTTCCGTCGTCACGTCTTCCGGGTGGTCGACAATCGCCTTGACAACGTACTCGACAAAGTCTCGATCCGCCTCCGTTCGCGTCATATATCCTCCTTTGTCAGCCAATACAGCCATCCCAAACGCGGCTACCCTCTCATCTTGGGATTCAATCGCGATACGCCACCAGTATAGCGACGTCCCGCCGCGATTGTCAAAGCGGTTGGGAAACACGGCGGCGCGGCGCCGTTAATTTGCCCCCGAAGACCGATTGGCATTCGTCATCTCGAGAAAATCCGTCTCGCTGATAACAGTAATTCCCAGCCGACGAGCCCGGGACGCCTTTGCGCCAGCCCTGCGGCCGACAACAACATAGTCGGTACTGGGCCCGACGGCGTCGGACACCTCGCCCCCCACCACCCGCACGCGACTTTTAGCCTCGTCGCGCGTTAGGGTGGCCAAGCTGCCGGTAAAAACAAAAGTTTTTCCCCGCGCAACAGACGCCACGGCCAGCGGTGGAGCCGGTAGGATGATCTCCACTCCTTTGGCAAGAAGCTTAGCCATAAATTGACGATTAGCCTTGGAGCGAAAATAGGCCGACAAACTTTTAGCGACAATCGCCCCGACGTCGTGGACGGTTTCCCAGTCTTTTGGCTCGAGCGCGTCAAGTAACAGAAAAAATTCCGTTTCGCCATCTTGGTGAGTTATCACTGTTCGTCCCGGAAACTTTTCGCCCAAAAATCGTCCTAAATCGTAGGCCGTTTCGAGGCCAACATTCCGGATACTTAAAGCGTAAATAAATCGCTCGAGACTTATTTGGCGGCGATCATGAATCGCGGCGATAAGTTTGACGGCACTGCGCTCTCCGAAATGTTCTAATTGAGCGATGTCGCCAACTTCCAAGTCAAATATATCGGCAAAGTCCTTAATCAGTCCCTCTTCTATTAGACGTTCAAGGATTTTTGGCCCCAAACCCTCCATATTAAATGCTGCTTTCCCCGCGTAGTGGGCCAATCGTTGACGTTGAACCGAAAAACAAGCGCTATTGGGACAGCGCGCCACCGCCTCGCCCTCGGGAGAAGTGACTTGCGCCCCGCAGACCGGGCAGTGATCGGGAAAGACGAACGGCCGAGCCCGGGTGGGACGGAGGGAGTTAATCACTCGCACGACTTCCGGAATAATATCGCCCGCCTTGCGAACCACCACGGTATCGCCCACGCGAATATCTTTGCGCTTAATTTCGGCCGCGTTGTGGAGGGTGGCGCGACTAACGATTGAGCCAGCCAATTTAACCGGACGCAACTGGGCTACCGGCGTTAGGGCGCCGGTGCGACCGACTTGAATGATAATCCCGCGCAGTTCGGTGGTAGTTTCCTCGGCCGGCCATTTAAAAGCGATCATGCCGCGGGGCGATTTACCGACCACGCCCAGACGAGCTTTGAGAGAGTTGTCGTCCAGACCGACGACTAAGCCGTCAATTTGGTACTCGAGAGTTGGACGACGCTTTTCCATGACGCGCCAGTAAGCGATGACCTGTTTGAGATCGGTATGTTGGCGATTGAGAGCGTTAGCAGCAAATCCCAGTTCTTGAAGTAGTTCGTGTTCTCGGTGATGCCAACGAGGCGGTTTGGCGGCGATGAGTTGATAGGCCATGAAGTTCAAGTCGCGCGAGGCGGTGATTTTGGGGTCGAGTTGACGTATCGCCCCGGCCGCGGCGTTGCGCGGGTTGGCAAAAAGCGGCAGACTGGCGGAGGCGCGTTCGCGGTTAACTCTCGCAAACGACTTTTTCGGCATGTACACCTCGCCTCGAATCTCAATTTGGCCACGACAGAGATGTTTCGTCCCCGCCGCCACGCGCAGACGCAACGGAATTGCCCGGATAGTTTTAATATTGCCGGTGACGTCTTCGCCGACGCGACCATCGCCCCTTGTGGCGGCAGTTTGAAGCACGCCGTCTTGATAAACCAAGGCGATAGCCAAACCGTCCATTTTTACTTCGGTAAAATAGGCCAACTCCGCCGCCGGCGCCAGTCGCCGCAAGCGAACTTCCCACTGACGCAGCTCGTCCTCGTCAAAGGCGTCATCTAAAGATAGCATTGGCTCGGTATGGTTAACTTGAGTGAATTTAGCCAAGGCCTGACCACCCACACGTTGACTGGGAGAGTCGGCCAAGCGCAAATCGGGGTACTGGGACTCGAGCGCCACTAACTGGCGCATCAGGGCGTCATACTGTTCGTCCGTTACCGCCGGATCGTCAAGAACGTGGTACCGGTAACGGAGATCATTGATCGCCTGGCGCAACTTTGCCGCGCGCTGACGGTCGACCGGTGAGGGTTTAGCCATAGCCTAAAAGGCCAGCTTGGCGGTCGTTATTAAATCACGCCTTCGACAGACGGTTCGGTCTCGGCCGACTCGCTCTCCGGAGACGTCGGTTCGGGTGGCGCGGGTGATGTTGCTGGCGCGGGTGACAGCTTGGCCTTGGCTCGTTCTTGAGCCTTGACTTTAGGTTGGCTGATTTTCGTCGTTACTTGGATTTGTTTGTGGTCAATACCCTGACGCAACGCCAATCGCGCCACGCTGTTGGACGGCTTGGCGCCTTGCGCCAACCAGCGCGTCAAAGCGGTCTGATCAATCACCAGGGCTTTGGTTTTAGGGTGATAGTGCCCAACTTGAGCCAAAAATTTTCCTTGAACGGGCGCGGTGTGCTCGGCGACCACGATGCGATAGTGCGGATCGTGAGTCCGGCCGACGCGACGCAGACGAATGGCCAACATACCTTTCTCCTTGACTAGGCAATCCCCAACTCGGAGTCAGGAACGCCTTGATTATTTGCAGTTTTATTTATTATATCTTTATATGGTTCAAATTGCAACGGCTGGCGCCAACCGCGGACAAAATTCGACCAAGTCATGGGTCGTTTACCTGCTAGCTGAACCACGTCAAACACCAGCCGACCTTTTTCAATGTGTCCCCCAAAAACGCTCAAACGACGACCCGAGAGCATCACAAACGCTCCGAGATCGGACGCGAACGCCCGGATTTTGCGTTCATTAAGTGTCGGGCCGTCGATCGGATTCAGCCAGCGGTCGGCCGGTGTAATTTTCGGGGCGTAGCTCGCTTGGCTGGAATCTTGGGCCGCAGGAACCAGTTTTCCGGCGGTGTAGTCCGGTAATATTTCCAGCAGAGTCGCCGCCCCCAACTCCGCCAAGGCAGTCGCCAAGTCGCCGCCAGTTTCTTTGCCCGTGAGATCGTACGGCGATTGGGCAATAATATCGCCTCGGTCGAATCCTTGAGCCAGGCGCATGATTGAGATGCCGGTCTTAACTTCGCCGCCTAAAATCGCCGCCTGAATCGGGCTGGCGCCGCGATACTTTGGCAAGAGCGAAGGATGGATATTCAACGTCCCCAGCGGGGGAAGCTCATATACCGACTTGGGAATCAACCGCCCATACGCCGCCACCACCATGAGATCGGGCTTGAGGGATAAAATGTAGGCGTAAAAACGCGGATCGCTTAAATCAGACGGTTCGGCGGTGGGAATTTTTAGGGTGTCGGCGTACGCTTTCGCGATTGATGGCGTCAATGTCCCGCCGCGGCCGCTTGGCTTGGGCGGTTCGGTAACGATTTGAACAATATTCAGACGCGGGCGCAATTCGTTTAGCACCCCAACCGTGAATGATCCCGATCCCCAGACGATTGTCCTAACTTGGCTCGCCCGACGCACCGGCGACACTCTGGTCTCATAATCGAGGACCAGTTTTCCGTCGAGGTGATCGACTTCGTGTTGAACAATCCGCGCCAATAGCCCCTTGGCCTTAATTTTGATTGAGCGCCCGGTCAGATCACACGCTTTGATCGAGACTCCAATTGATCGACGCACCGGCACTTCGACGAACGGCACCGACAGGCATCCCTCGGCCATCTTGTCGGCACGCTCGCGAGACGAGGCGATTACCGGATTAATCATCACCGTAAAGGGAATGGCCGATTCCGATGAGTCTTCCGGCGGGGTGTATTCGACAACAATAAGCCGAAGCGGTACGCCAACTTGAGGCGCCGCCAGACCCATGCCCTGGTGCCGATGCATGACTCGCCGCATATTCCGAGATAATTTTTCCAGGTCGGGACCAAAATCAACGACCAGGTTCGCCGGTTGACGCAATATTTTTTCGGGATAATATACTAATTTCCGTTCCATAAACTTGATTATACCGAAAGTCGCTCGGTCTGGCGACCACACCGCCCGCACGGCTGAAAGCTTGGCTAACCACCCGGAGTGTTTTTGAACGGATCTGAATATGGCAATAACACTAGTACATCACGTTGTAATATGTAGATTATAAAGCTTCTTTTATTTAGTCCCAGCTAAGCTTGTTGCACGATTTATTGTTTTTAACCATTTAGGCGTCTAGCCATTCTTCTCGAGATATATTTCCAGTACGTAAAATGCTTTGGATTACCTCTATCCCTCAATCTAAAGGATGCCGATGAACTTGGACAACTAACTCGCGACCTTCTTTTACTTTCGTATAGTAACAAATATTCCCTGACGTACGATCTAAATTAAACCCAGGTATTACTAACTTTGCTTCAATTCTTCTACAAGAAAGCGGAGTCAGACGAGCCATTTTAGATTACTTAGATCAGGCTCGCGCAAAACGACGTAGAGGCAACGTCTCAATCACTCCTTCTGTTGGTTGATCGAAGTGGTTACGGAATGAAGCTTTTTTCTCAAGTTCTTGCAAATAACGAATATAAGTAAAAAACTTCTTCCAATATTCATCTGGCGCCGGACGATTTAGTAATGCCCCATCTTTTTTATTATCACAAACATAATCAATATAAGAATCGACTCGTTCTCTGATTCGAGTTTTAAGTTCTTCAATATTAGTATCTTCGTCAACGATATCCAGTTCCAAGCATACCCCAATGTATTTTTTACCTTTGGGGAAAAGAAAAACTGTAACTGTGCCTCGATGTAGTGTGTTGTTAATTTTAATCATGATGAAAAAGTTTATTGGATTATACTAAGTGGGTAGAAATTGTCAACAAACAGGCACACGCTTAATTGTGTCTGGCCTGGAACTACTTGTATGCTACATTCGTGGAGAGCGACATGCAATGGCTAATTTTTCGAAACCAGTGAAATCATCTGGTCAAAAAGCGAGCCCCAGAAGTTTTCGATTGTATTGGGGTTGATATCGGCGTTCACGTCCTGATGTTTCTTGTGTTTAATCTTTTGCTGGTCATAACCTAAACGTCGGCTGAGATATTTATCCACTGCAAACTCATCTGTCATGACTGTTGTCCGTGGTATAGTTGCCCTATATAGTAAATATGGCAATTTCGCGTCTTCTCTATGTCTGGGCGAGTTAATCGACATAGTGCGGCAATACGTCCACCGTCACCCCGCGGCGATGCCAGCTCGCTGGAATAACCGCCTCGCGGGGTAAAATCGCCGAAAGACAATGCCGACCGTGGCTTAGTTGGACCGACCCAACCCGCACGGCGACAGTTTTAATCGTCTCTTTGAGGGCTTCCAGCGGGGAACGCGACGAGCAGGTGAATCGCACGGGCAGGCCGTAAGGGGGCAGCCGATAGCGCCGACGTTCGGCTAATTCGGTCTTGTCGAACTCGGTTGGCGAAACGTTAAGGTAGTGAGCCCACGCGTCAGTCTGCGCCGTTACCAGCCAACAAACACGGCTTTGATCTCGGAGAGTGGCGATGACAGAACGGACATAACACGGTAGCCGATAGTCGCTAATGGCGAGCAAAGAGTCAAAACCCAAAATTAGGACAGCGTTGAACCGGCGGAATTGCTCAATCTCGGCTAAGGTATAAACGGGAATGTTGGCCGGTACGATGGCTTGAACCGCCGCGCGCGTCGTCCCGGTCAAAACCTGTCCCGGTCTGTGACAGGTAAGACAAGTTTCGGCCCCAGAAATCTGCTTGCGGCAGTTTGGACACCAGTGCAAGACACGCCGTTGTTCGTAAACGGCGATCGCCCGATTTTCGCGCAGCGAGGCGGCGAACAGGCCGACCACCTCGGCGACCGACCGACTGGGCACCAAAGTAAGGCGATTGGCCGCCGCCACGCCGATTAACCGCGTCCGACCCGCTCCCAAGACGGCGGTATCCGGCCAGACAACGGTGGTGGCCAGAAACAAAGGAATCTTTCTGGCTTGGCATAGGGCTTGGGCTAAAATAACCGACCAGTGCCTTGGACTAGTATCTTCCTTATGACCGGGGAACCACGGCTCGTCAATCGCCACGGCGCCGACCAAATCGAGAGGTGTTGCGACGATACTTCGCGGCCCGATCATAATCACCGCATCAGCGCGCTCCCGCGCTTGAGCGAAATATTGGCGCCGAGAGACAGAATTACCCGAAGATGGACCAAGACACACCGGCAAGCCCAAGTTCATCAATTCCTTAGCGGCCGTGGCGGCTGTCGCAATAGAGTGAGTAATAATCAAGAGCGACTGGCCTCGCGCCGCTAGCCGACGAAACAGAGCCCTATAAAACCCCAGGCGACGCGACACCGACACGATTGTCTCTTCCAGACGGTAACCGACTGGGCGAGTCACCTTCGGTAACACGGCCGGTCGCGGCCGTCTTGGCAGAGGCGGTATCAACCTGAACAGAATTTCCCCCATGCCGTGACCCCAGCGGGCGTGAAGCGACTCGGCGGCCACAATTTGGTATAAGGCCACGAAATTTTCCGGGTAAATAACGCGAGTAATCGATTTTAGCTTGGGGCGTATTTGGGGATCAAGTCGACGCAAGAAACGGTAAACCACGCCATGAACGTCGCGCCGACCGTATGGCACCAGCACAACACTGCCTTTCGTCAAGTGTCCCAGAATCGCCGGTGGAATGGCGTAAGTAACCGGTTCTAGTCCCGCTTTGTGATTAATAATGATGTCGGCATACTGCACCCTCTAGGTGTACCAAATTACCGACGAATTGCCACCCCAACGAGGGGCGTTTGATTCAAGACAGCTTTTGGCATAGAATATATCTATGCGCGAACCGCCGCTTATCGCACTCATCGGTCGGCCAAACGTGGGCAAATCAACCCTATTTAACCGACTCGTCGGTCGCCGTCAGGCCATTACCGCCTCGGCGCCCGGAACAACCCGAGATCGGCATTTTGGGGTCATGAACCAGCACGATCATTTTTGGACGGTGGTTGATACGGCCGGCGTACCCCAGCACGACACCGAAAGCCCCCTGACGCCCGAACTCCAAGAAAATATTGACGCCCAAGTGGAAATCGCCATCGAGGAAGCCGAGTTGGTGGCCTTGATAACCGACGTTACGGCCGGCATTCACCCAACCGAGACTTGGCTTGTCAAACAGTTGCGTCGTCACAGTAAACCGACGATTATTTTGGCCAATAAAGCCGACAACGCCGCTCTCGACATTCAGGCACACTCTTTTGCCGCCCTTGGAGTCCAGGATATTTTTCCCGTCTCAGCCATTCATAATCGCGGGATAAGCGACTTCGCAAACTATTTGTTAACGCACTACCCGTCGCCACATTCGATCAAGCCCGCGCCAAGGCCTCGAGTGGCGATTATCGGACGACCGAATGTCGGCAAATCCGCCCTCTTAAATCAAATAATCGGCCGGACGCGCGCCGTCGTGAGCGCCGAAGCGGGAACAACCCGCGACGTGATCGCCGCGACTGCCCAACTGCCTGACGGCACGACTCTTGATTTGATTGACACCGCCGGCATCCAGCGTCGCGGCCGCGTAACGCCGGGGGCGGAAAAGTACGCCCTGTTTCGGACCCTGCGGGCGATCAACCAAGCCGACGCCGTCATACTCCTTCTGACGATCGAGGAAGCACCGGCTCGCGGCGACGCCCACGCCGCCATGTACGCCCAAGAATCAGGCAAAGCCATTATCGTGGCGATCAATAAAACCGACCTCGCCATCGAACCGATTTTAAGACTGCCGGCTCCCACGCGTTTGGCCCGCGCCGAGCGTTTTCTCAAACGCTTCCCTTTCCTTCAACGTTTACCGGCTCGGTTTATTTCTGCTTTAAACGGCGACGGCGTTGCCGAGATGCTTCAAGACCTAGTCAAACTCCTCAAAGCGAGTAGCCATACACCGGAATCTAAAAGGGCGGAAACTGTCGCCTCGTAGCTCGGTTGTCCCACCAAGTGAAAATTGTCGAACGGAAAGACGATCAGCCAAGTTCGACCTTCAATATTTTGACGTTTTAGCGCTCCCCACTCTCGTGAATCCGACGAATGATCACGGTTATCCCCCATGACATAAAATTCGTCTTGGGCCAGAGTGGTGAGGACATTGTCAACCGCAGAGCCGACACCAACCTTGCCGGTTCTAAGGTATTCTTCTTCAAGAAGCTGGCCGTTAACGGCAACTTGACCATCGATAACTTTGACCGTTTCACCAGGCAGACCAATGATCCGCTTGATGTAGTTTTGGGACGGACTGGTTGGCGGATGAAACACAACTACGTCGCCGCGCGCTGGCGGACGCAAGCGATAGGATAACTTGTCAATCAAAATATATTCGCTATCGTAAAAATTCGGTTCCATGCTTGATCCCTCAACCACAAAAGGCTGGACAACAAAAAACCGAATCGCAAAGGCCAACAAGAGAGTTGTGGCGATAGATTGAAACAACGACATCATACTTGTTCATCCTGCCACATATCGCCCTCGTTGCCTAGAATCAAAATGTGGGCGACTCCCAACAGACCTGGGCAGTTTTTGGGGATGTCGTTC
This sequence comes from uncultured Candidatus Saccharibacteria bacterium, assembly GCA_964372935.1. GTDB lineage: Bacteria > Patescibacteriota > UBA1384 > 2-12-FULL-50-11 > DASWYB01 > CAYJRF01. The sequence goes on along the minus strand of CAYJRF010000005.1, from coordinate 30,537 downwards.
CCTTGACAATGACCAGTCATTTGGTATGCTGGGGCGGCGATAAAGCTGGCAATAGTTTGATTGCCGGAAAGATTTTTTAGGAGAATAATGGCCGTCAAAACAATTTCCTTGACCAAAGAAGGCTACGAGCATTTGAAGGGTGAGCTTAAAGAGCTCAAAGAGACTAAACGCCCCGAGGTGATAGAACGGATTCGCCGCGCGAAAGAGTTTGGCGACTTGTCGGAGAACGCCGAATACCAGACCGCGAAAGAAGATCAGTCGTTCATAGAAGGACGAATTCAAGAAATTGACGCCCTAATAAGAGGCGCCGAGATTATCGAGAAAAAACAGGAATCGGGGGTGGTTAATGTGGGCAGCTATGTCGTGCTGGCAGTAAACAAAGAGACGGTGAACTATGAAATTGTTGGGCCGACAGAAAGCGACATTGAACATCACAAAATATCCTCCGAGTCGCCAGTTGGCCGCGGACTATTGGGACACAAGCGGGGGGAAGCCGTTACGATTGTCGCTCCCGGAGGCGACGTAACGTACGTCATCAAAGACGTGAGCTGACGGACGGACCCCAGTTTGCTGGCGCCGACGGCGACGCAATCGCTCACTGGCAGAACATCCGGGTGTTTGATACGATCAACCTGAAAGACGAACCGCCATATGTTTTGGGCCGATAAAATCGTTGAGGAAATCGCCGCCAAACGCCAGCCGCCATACGCGGTATATGATTGGTTCACGCCGTCGGGAAAAGCCCACGCCGGCCACCTGCGAACAGTGTTGCTGCACCAAGCGATCTACCGCGGACTGATGATGTCGGGTTTTTCGGCGACCTATCACTACGGGTTTGACGACATGGACCCGATGGATGGCCTGCCGTCCGACGTCCCGGCCGATTTTCGGCGCTATCTTGGCATTCCCCTGTTTCGGGTCCCGTCGCCCGTTGACGGCTACGCTTCGTTCGCCGGATACTATGCCGCAAAGTATTTAGAAGCGATGGAAGATTTGGAAATATTTCCCGAAGTGCCTAAAACCAGTCAGATGTATCTGGACGGCGAGTTCAACCCCGCGATCACGATCGTTTTAGACAACGCCTCGAAAATTCGGGAGATCTATGCCAAATTAGGAGCGCCTCGTCCCGATGATTGGCACCCCTTTCAAGTCGTCTGTGAACAGTGCGGCCGTATCGCGACTACTTACGTCGACACTTGGGATGGGGCAACCGTGGGTTACCGATGCTTACCCGATTTAGTCAAATGGGCGCGAGGGTGTGGTCATGCCGGACGCATCAGCCCATATAACGGTAACGGCAAAATCCACTGGAAGGTCGAATGGCCGGCAAAATGGTTTCTCCTTAAAGTTGCTTACGAGGGAGGCGGGAAGGATCACTTTACCAAAGGCAGTTCCCGCGATTACGGCCGATGCATTGTGAGGGAAGTTTTTTCCGCTGACGAGCCAATTGGTTATCCGCACGAGTTTTTTTTGATCGGGGGCAAAAAAATGTCCTCGTCGCGCGGTCTGGGGATGTCGGCCAACGATGCCGCGAATATCTTCCCGCCAAAAATTATGCGCTTTTTCGTCTACCACTTGCCGCCCAATCGTCAACTGGAGTTCACGCCGGAAGGCGAGACGATTCCTCGTATTTTTGACGCCTTCGATCGGGCTCTGGCCGCCACTAAAACGGCCCCCGCCTCACCGGAAGCCCGAGCGATCGCCTACGCGATCCAAGCCGATCCCCCTTGGCCGGAGTACACAATGCGCTTTTCCCAAGTGGCGTTTTTGATCCAAATGCCCCATCTGGAAATCGCGACTTTGGCCAAGAAAGATAAAGGTCAACCCCTGACCAAAGCCGATGCGGCCGATTTGACCGAGCGAATTGAGTACGCCCGACGGTGGCTGGACACGTTCGCTTCGCCGGAGCAAAAATTTGTGCTTCAACCAACCCTGCCGGCGGTGGACTTGTCCGACGACCAGCGCCACTTTTTGGCTAACGTCGCCGAAGGGTTGGAGAAAACCGAGTGGCGCGGAGCCGAGATTCACCAGCTCCTTCACGAAACCAAAAACTTGTCCGGGCTGGCATCGCCGAGGGCGTTTTCGGCCATTTATGGCGTTTTTCTGGCCAAGGAGTTTGGTCCCCAACTCGGTTGGTTCCTCGCCGCGCTCGACAAAACTTTCGTGATCTCGCGCCTCCGAGAAGCCGGCGCGCCCCCGCGACACGACGCGCGTTAATCGTCAAACAGCCAAGGAATTGCCATGCTCGATTTAGACCTGATTCGCCATCAACCGGAGAGAGTCAAGCAAGGGGTGAGCCAAAAAGGAACCGACCCACGCTTGATTGACGACATTATCGCTTTAGACGCCCAACACCGCGCGGCTCAAAAAGAGATGGAACAACACCGAGCGAAACAAAAAACCATCGCTTTTGACACGCCAGACGGGATAAGCGCCAGAAAAGAACTTAAAGCCGCGATCGCCCGCTCCTCGGCCAGCCTTGCGACAATCGCCCCCGCCCTCGAAAAATTAATGCTGTCTCTGCCTAACTTGCCGGCAGACGGCGTTCCCGAAGGTCGCGACGAGTCGGCAAATCTCGTGGTAAAAACGGTCGGGGACCCACCAGCGATCCCCGCGCCCCTTGATCATGTTGCCTTGGGCCGGCGCCACGACCTGATAGATTTGGAGCGCGCCGGAAAGGTGGCGTCGAGCCGGTTCGCGTTCCTCAAACGCGAGCTGGTGCTCTTGGAATTCGCCCTGGTGCGTTACGCCTTGGACATGGCTATTGACCGAGGATTTGTTCCCATGATCGTGCCTCAACTGGTCAACGCCGCGACAGTTGTCGGCACCGGCTATCTCCCCCAGGGGGTGGCTGAATCATACCGAACCCAAGACGATCTATACTTAATCGGCACGAGCGAACAATCGCTCGTGGCTTATCACGCCAACGAAGTTTTGCCCGTCGAAGCGTTGCCGATTCGCTATGTTGGATTTTCGACCTGTTTTAGGCGAGAGGCGGGTTCCTACGGACGCGACACTAGCGGTATTATGCGCCAACATCAGTTCGACAAAGTTGAGCTGGTGAGTTTTGTGGCCCCGGAACACGCTCAAACCGAATTGACTCGCCTTCTAGACCTGGCAGAAAGCATTGTCAGCGGCTTGGGTTTGCCGTATCGGGTGGTCGAAATATGCGCCGGCGACCTTGGGGTTCAGGCGGCCCAAAAATACGACATCGAAACCTGGATGCCGGGCCAGAACCGTTATCGCGAAACCCACTCGTGCTCGAACACGACCGATTTTCAATCACGCCGGTTAAAAATTCGCACGAAAACCGCCGATGGGACAAGCCGTTTTGTTCACACTCTTAACGGCACGGCGGTGGCGGTTGGTCGTATGGCTATCGCCATTTTGGAAAACGGCCAAAGACCAGACGGCTCAATTGCCTTGCCGCCAGCGCTGAAGTCCTACGCAGGATTTGAGTCAATCGGCCCGGGGGTTGCCTAAACACCACCGGATCATTCTCCGACACTAGACGCCTAGACCACTTTATGGTACGAGAAAACTATGGGAGGTCCTAATGAATGTCCATGTCAAGCATCGTTCCGTGGAGTGTCCGCCGACGATGGTGGCGGAGATCAAGGAGAAATGCCAGCGTTTTCTTCATCTAGTGCCGGCCAGCGCCTATATGGAGGTCGTGGTAAAACAACTCCCCAAGTCCGGTCCCCAGGGTGACAAGGCCGCCGAAGTCATTGTCGACATTCCCGGGCGTAAACCGGTGATTCGATTTTTGGCTCATGGCGCCAGTTTGATTGAAGCGGTCGATCGGGTTTTGGATCGCCTAGACGGCGCGATAAGTATTGAGAAAGATAAGCAGTCCGATTATCACTACACCGGTCTCTCGCCAAAAGAGTGGTCGGCCTCAAACCAAAACCGCGATTGACTGTCTCGTTCCGTCGGGCTGTTTCGTCGGTTCGGGGCGATTTAATCGCTCGACCACCGGTTGGGCCCCGACATGACAGCGACAGGCGTTTTAGGTACAATGCGAAGGTCATGATGCGGTTTTTTCCCTCCCCGATCCGCGACACTACCAATCGCGATACCCGACGACTCCAACCCTTGGTTGACGCCATCAATCAGGGCGAAACCGAAATGGAAAAGCTCTCGGACACAGCGCTTCGCGAGTCCTTCCTCGCGGCGCGACGCAATATCCTCGCCAGTCTTGAGTCTGTTGACCGACTTGGCGATGACACCGCGACCAAGCGACAAACCCAAAAAGTTCTCGACGATTTTTTGGTGCCGGTGTTCGCCATGACGCGCGAAGCGGCCAAGCGGACCGTCGGCATGCGTCATTTTGATGTCCAGTTGATGGGAGGGATCGTCCTACACCAAGGAAAAATCGCCGAAATGAAAACCGGCGAGGGGAAAACCTTAGTGGCCACTCTGCCATTGGCCCTCAACGCCTTGGCAGGTCGCGGAGCCCATCTGGTAACAGTCAACGACTATTTAGCCAAGCGTGACGCCGGTTGGAACGGTCCGCTATACCACCTGCTTGGGTTATCGGTGGCTTTTATCGCCCACGACCTGTCGTTTATCTACGACCCGAGCATGTCGATTGAGGGAGAATCGGATCCACGGCTGGCCCATTTTCGTCCGGTGTCCCGTCCCGAGGCGTACGGCGCCGACATCACCTACGGCACAAATAACGAATTCGGGTTTGATTATCTCCGTGATCACATGGTCACGACGAATCAAGCCTTGCGTCAGCGTCCGCCTTTCTATGCCATTGTCGATGAAGTTGACAGCATTCTGATTGACGAGGCTCGCACACCGCTGATTATTTCCGGGCCGGCCGCCCAAAGCACTAGTCTCTACGCCACCTTTGCCGAAATTGTCCCCCGATTAAAACCCGAACAAGATTACGCCGTTGACGAAAAAGATCGCGCCGTGACCATCACCGATTCCGGTATTGCTAAGGTCGAATCGGCCCTAAACACGCCCAACATGTACGACGGGGAGAACATCATTCTTGTTCATCACCTGGAAGAGGCCCTGCGAGCTCACGCCCTTTATCGAAAAAATAAGGACTATGTCGTGAAAGACGGTCAAGTTATTATCGTGGACGAATTCACCGGTCGTCTCATGCCCGGCCGGCGCTACAGCGAAGGTCTGCACCAAGCGATTGAAGCGAAAGAACGGGTTGAAGTTCAGCGGGAAAGCGAAACTCTGGCGACGATATCATTTCAAAATCTATTTCGCCTTTACCCCAAGCTATCGGGCATGACCGGCACGGCCGCCACTGAAGCCGAGGAGTTTTGGAAGATCTACCAGCTTGATGTCGTGATTATTCCCACTCATCGACCAATCGACCGCAAAGATATCCAAGACAACATCTACAAGACCGAGGACGGCAAGTTTCAAGCCGTGATTGCCGATATAAGCGAGCGGCGAGCCCGCGGCCAGCCGATCCTTGTTGGAACGATTTCCATCGCCAAATCCGAAAAATTAGCCCGATTGCTCAAAAAACATCACGTTACCCACCAAGTCTTGAACGCCAAGCACCACGAACGCGAAGCCAAAATCATTATGCAGGCCGGCCAACCCGGGGCGGTCACGGTCGCCACGAACATGGCCGGGCGCGGCGTAGATATTATTTTGGGCGGAACGCCACCGCGCGACGCCACCAGCGCCGCCTGGAAAGCGTGGCAAGCCGACCATCAGAAAGTGATCGCCGCGGGCGGCCTCCACGTTATTGGCACCGAACGCCACGAATCGCGGCGCATCGACAACCAGCTTCGAGGCCGAGCCGGTCGGCAGGGCGACCCGGGCTCGTCGATGTTTTATGTCTCGATGGACGATGATCTCATGCGGATTTTTGGCGGCAACCGTCTAAAATCAATGATGGAGCGTCTGGGATTGCCAGAGGATGTGCCGATCACTCACTCCTTGATTACTCGCTCGATCGAAAGCGCCCAAAAGCGCGTCGAAGGCCACAACTTTGATATTCGCAAGCATCTTGTCGAATACGATGACGTGATGAACAAGCACCGCGAGATTATTTACCGCAAACGGCGGCGGATTTTAGAACTTGAACCCTCGGCCAATCCGAACCAAGCGTCGGTAACCGAAGCTAACTGGCTCCATCGCGAGCTTCTCGGCCTGATGACAGACGAGGCCCGAGTCAGCTATGAAAACAAGATCGCCCGATACGGTTTGGCCGTGACTCAGGAAGTCGAGCGGTTAATTTATTTGCGTCTGGTAGACCAGTATTGGATTGAACACCTCAATCGGATGGATGAGCTGCGACACGGAATTGGCCTGCAGGCCTACGGTCAAATCGACCCATTGGTTCAGTACAAGCGCGAGGCCTTCTCCTTGTTTGAGAGGCTGTTGGCGGCAATCGAAACCGACGTTATTCATCACTTGGCCACGGTGGAGATTACCCCAGCGGCGCCGCCCGTGGCGCCGGCCGAACCTCATCTCGACTTTCGCGGCGCCGACGAATCTCTGGCCGGTGGCGGCATATTCGCCACCGCGGCCGACGAAACCATAATATCTCCGAACGACAACTCGAGTAACGAAAGGCCCTCGCCGATGTCGCCAAAAATCGGCCGAAATGATCCTTGTTGGTGCGGTTCGGGCAAAAAGTTTAAAAAATGCCATGGAAATAGTTCCGATAACCGCTAAGGATATCGCTCCGAGTCAGTACACCTTATACTCGGTTTCTAAATATGTTTCAATCTGCGGTGGCGCGGCGTTGATCCCCGCCGAAGTCATGCCCGCAGGAATATTGAAATATAACGCTATCCGCCAGTTGTCCGAAAGATCAGGCCAAAAACTATCGGTTCAAGAATACGGCCACGACGCCCCCAAACCATTTGCGTCTGGGGATAGCCATAGGTAAGATAAATAAGGAGGAGGAACCCGATTGATACCAATCCGGCGATAGGCGTACCAGTCCCCGCCGTTAGTAACAACATTATGGGCGCGGCCAATCCAACGAACGATTCGGCCGCGGCTGGCGTCGGCGCGAATGTTGCTTCGCCCGTGGTCGGTCCCAATGCCGCTGTAACGGCAACGCAACTGCGCGAACAGCAGGAGATACTTGAACGCGCCCAAGCGGCCCAAACCGCCGCGACCCTTCGCGCCTCGATTGAACAGGAACTGTCGCGCCACGCGAGCGAATTTTCAATTGTTCGCTTAGTCGATCAGCTCATCGCCTATGCCAGCCTCTTGCAATCATCGGATATTCACGTTGACCCCACCCCAACTTATGTTCGGGTACGATTTCGGATTGACGGCATTCTTCACGACGCTCTGTCGCTTCCCCGGATCATTCAGTCGGTGTTTGTTTCGCGCATCAAAATCCTGTGCGGTCTGCGAACCGACGAACATCAGATCCCTCAAGACGGGCGATTAAAAATGGTCCTGCGCGACCTTGGACCGGTTGATATTCGCGTCTCAATCGTCCCAACATATTACGGTGAAAACGTTGAAATGCGTCTTCTCCAGTCGCCATCGGAGTCTTTCACCTTGGAACACATGGACATGTTTCCGCTCGATCTTCAAAAAGTCAAGCACGCCATCACTCGTCCTTATGGCATGATTCTCGCCACCGGCCCGACCGGCTCGGGCAAGACTACCATGCTTTACACCATTCTTCACACGCTCAATAAACCGGAAGTGTCGATTATTACAATCGAGGACCCGATTGAATACTCCATGGAAGGCATCAACCAAATTCAGGTTAACCCCCAGTCCGGCCTAACATTCGCCAATGGGCTGCGGTCATTTTTACGCCAAGATCCCAATATAATTATGGTGGGAGAAATACGCGACGAAGAAACCGCCGAAATTGCCGTTAACGCGGCCTTGACCGGCCACTTGCTTTTGTCGACCGTCCACACCAACGACGCCCCGACAACCCTGGCTCGATTGAGCGAATTCAAGATCGAACCGTTCTTGATCGCTTCAACCGTTAACGTCGCCGTCGGTCAGCGGCTGGTGCGGAAAATTTGCTCTTACTGTCGCGCCCCTAAAGTTATTACCGACGTTGAATATCAAAGCTTGGCCGAATCCATCCCGCCCCAAACGCTTGGCAATACGCGGCAATTTTTTGTCGGCCGGGGCTGCGGTGTCTGCGGCGGGAGTGGCTACTTGGGTCGAGTCGGCATTTACGAAGTCCTGGTGGTTGACGATCAAATCAGAGAGCTAATAATGAAACGGGCCAGCGCCGCCGAAATTTCCCACTATGCCGAAAGCGCGGGCATGACCACCATGCTCCAAGACGGGTTTCGGCGGGCGATTAACGGTCAGACGACCATCGAAGAAGTTTTGCGAGTCGTCCATGAGTAAATCTGGGAGCTTTTTCCTTCGAGTACCGGTGAAGGAGCAAATTTTGTTTGCCCGTAATATTTCTTTGATGGTGCGCTCGGGCATGCCCCTCCTCGACAGCTTGTATATGATCGAGCAACAAACCCAGTCTCGCAGTATGCACAAAGTGCTCCAATCGGTTATTGACGACCTGGAAAATGGCCAGTTCCTCTCCACCGGCTTAAAGAAATTCGAGGGCGCCTTGGGCAGCCTGTTTATTAATATCATCCGCGTCGGCGAGAGCAGCGGGACACTGTCGGAAAACCTCGAACTTTTGGCCGTTGAACTCAAAAAACGCCAGATGCTCACGAGCAAAATTCTCAATGCCATGCTTTACCCGATAATAATTCTCGTTACGACCTTGGGACTCACGAGCGTCTTGATGTTTTTGATCTTCCCCAAAATTTTGCCGGTCTTCAGTACCCTGAACGTTATCCTTCCCCTTTCCACCCGAGTGCTGATTAAAACTCACGCCTTCTTTACTCATTATTGGCTCGCGGTAATACTGTCTATCACCAGTTTTGTCATCGCCTTCCGCCTCACCCTCAATATTGGGTCATTTCGATTCTTTATTCACCGATTTTTCCTCCACATACCGATTTTGGGACCCCTTTTCCGCAGCGTCCAAGTGGCCATGTTTGCCCGCACCTTCGCGGTCCTTCTAAAAAGCGGGACAAAAATCGTCGAGGCCCTTGGCATCACCAGTGAAGTCATGCCCAACCTTGTCTACCGACAAATTACCCGCGGGGCGGCCGATCAAGTCAGAGTCGGCGCGCCGTTGGGTAAGTACCTCCAGGGCTATCCGAAGTTGTTTCCAAAAATGTTCTCCCAGATGGTGGAAGTTAGCGAAACCGCCGGCACCCTAGAAACCACCCTCAATTACTTAAGCGATTACTACGAACAAGAAGTTGACGAGACTGCCAAAAACATGATCTCCCTGCTCGAACCGTTGATGATGGTATTCATGGGTGGTTTGGTTGGCTTTATATCCATCTCCATCATTCTGCCAATCTACAGCCTGGGCCAAACGATTGGAAAATGACATGATCGGCGCCCGTTCCCTTGCCGCCTATACATTAATTGAGTTAATAATGGCGATCGCCATCGCGACGACCATGATCGGCTTGGTGGCGCCAGCCACCTTCGACCTTCTGGCGTCTTACAACCTGCGAGACACCCGTGATAACCTGGTATCATTTTTGACCTACGCCCGTGATCGGGCCGTTACCAACCTTAATCAGTCAAACCACGGGGTGAGTATTACCAGCGCCCAGATTATCGTCTACCAGGGCCCGAACGCCGCCGGCGCGACTCAACAAAGTCTGACGTACCCTCGACCCAACGCCGTTACCATGACCGGACCGGCGGATCTTAACTTTACCGCCCTGACGGGACAAACCAGCAACGCGGTCATTACCCTTCAAACCGGCAATCGCATTTTGACGGTGACGACTAACGCCGAAGGAACGGTTGATTGGTAGCTGTCGTGAAGCGCTTCCACCTCGGCCAGACTGTTCTAGAGTTAGTCATCGCCTCGAGCGTGTTTTTAATGACCTCATCAAGTTTAATCACCCTCATTACTGGCGGCCGCGCCCTGGTGACCGACACCCAAAACGCTCTGGCCGCCTCGGCCTACGCCAAGGAGGGCGTCGAGGCCGTCCGCCTAATTCGAAATCAGGGGTGGAGCAATCTCCAAAACGGCACTTTCGGTTTATCCCAAGTCGCCAATAATTGGCAATTTTCCGGATCGAGCGACACCAAAGGAACGTTTACCCGCCGTTTGACTATCACCCCCCGTTCGGCCAACAGCAAAAACGTTACCAGCGCCATTACTTGGACTGGTTTGCACAATCGGCCGCTGGCCGTGAGCCTGAACATAATTTTAACCAACTGGAGCGTTACCCAGGCCAGCAACTATATCGAAGGCAATTGGAAAGTGCCCTTAAGCGCCGGCACAGCCGACATCGCCATCGGCGCCGCCGGCACCGACGTAAAGGGTCTCAATAACCGCGTCTATTTGTCGGCCAGCGCGGCTAATCAATCGAAGCCTGATCTGGCGATTTTTGACGTTACTAACCCCAACAATCCGATTAATAACAGTAGTGTTGACCTAGGCGTCTCCAATATTTCCATGATCGCCGTGAGCGGCAATTATCTTTACGGCTCGCTCGCCGGCGGCTCAACCGACGAGCTGATTATCGTCAACGTCAGCAACCCGGCTTTACCCGTCGTTGTCCGGCGGCTAGACTTATGCGCCTGTCGCGCTTTAAGTCTGGAGGTGTCGGGCAACACGCTGTACGTCGGCATGGAAGTCTTAAGCGGGGCGCCAGAGTTTTACGCCCTGAATGTGACCGATCCGGCTAATCCGACGGTTTTAGGCAGTTTGGAGATTAACGGCAACGTTAACAACATGACGATATTCAATCAGCGCGCCTACCTTGCTACCTCGGTGGATAACGAGGAGTTGATGGTCATTGACGTCAGTAGTCCGGCCAGTATGACCAAATTGGGGAGCTACAACGCCGCCGATACCACCGACGGCTACAGCGTCTTTGTCAAAGACGAATTTAACGTTTATCTTGGACGCAAGCTGTCGGACACCGCCCCAGAGTTTTTTATCCTCAACGCCTTCAATCCGGCGGCGATCACCCTGTTGGGTTCCGCCGGCATGGCCGCCGGCATTAACGACATGGTCGCCGTTAACCGCTTGATGTTTATGGTTACGGAAGAGCCGAACGCCGAATTTCAGGTCCTGGACATCGCTAATCCGGCCAGTATCAACATCGACTATGGCACCCTCAATTTCCCCCAGGCCGCCACCGGAATTACCTATGAAAACAACACCATCTATATTTCCGTCAGGAGCAACAATGCCCTTAGAATTATCCGCCCGACGTTTTAGGTCGCCGGCTGGCTTGTCGCTGGTGGAAGTCTTGCTCTATTCGGCGCTGGTCTCGGCCATCGTGGGAGTATTTATGACGTCGGCCAACGGCATGATTACCGCCAGTCAACGCGACCGCGAACGAGCCGCGGTGAGTGAAAACTGGCGCTTTATCTCCCAAAAGCTTAACTGGTTGTTAGAGCAAGTAAATCAGGGCTCGGTTACCCCCGCCAGCGGCGCCGCCGCCGTCCTAACGTTTCAAAAGGCCAACGGGACGCGTTATCAACTTGACTCCAACGGTAGTCTTCGACTCTGGCGCGACAGCAACGGCGACGGTTTGTTCACCTCCGCCGATGTCGTCTACCCGATCAGCAACAGCCACGCTCAAATCAGCGGTCTCTTGTTTACCCGCCTAACAATTAATGGCCAAGCGGCGGCACGCGTCCAAATGACACTCACCGGCCGCTATCAGATCAGCCAGTTCGACCAAACTTATTTTTTCCTATGAAACACCCTTCCGGCTTTATGGCCATCACCACGGTAATTATTCTGACTTTCGTTCTCATTACCGTCAGCACCTCAATCGCTCTAAGTTCGTTTACCGCCAGACTTGGCGCTCTCGACGAAACCAACAAACAACAAAGCCGGTTTGCCGCTCAAGGTTGTATGGATCAGGCCCTCCTCAACCTTTCCCTCAATAATGTTTATCTCGGGAATGAAACCCTCACGATTGGCATTGGCAATCAAGCAACCGCTTGCACTATTGACGCCATTACCACCGCCGGTAATAACAAAACGATCCACGCTTGGTCCTCGGTAAACGGTCTAAGGACAAATTTGGCGATGGTCGTCCAGTCGGCGACTCTCCAGCAGGTGTCGTATAACGAGGTCGCGAGCTTTTAGGATGACTTTAGTCAGGTATCATTGGCGACACCGAGTGGTGGTCTATTCGAGTCTGGCGATCTGGCTGGCGGCGCTGGCCGTGGCCCCCGGATTGGCATTCGCCAGTGAAGTCAGCCTGACTCCCAGCTTCGACACCACGGTAAAGTTGACCGAATCGGACAAACAGTTTGACGCCGCTCCTGTGCTCGACATGCTTTACGACGGCGGCATGGACTGGGCCACAGCCCCGGCCGACGCCCAGGAGAGTTTTATTCAGTTCGACGTTAGTCAAGTGCCAAACAACGCCATCATTGGCGATGCCACCTTAATCTTAACCCCCTCCGGTTCGGCCATTTATGGCTACGGCGACATTCGCCTGCGCCGCGTTACCTCGCCATGGGATAAAACCACCACCTGGAACACGCGACCGAGCTATTCCGAAGAAAGCATCGCCAACTTAGAGGTAGCCAACAACGTTTTTCCGCCGTCAATCGACGTTACCGAGGCGGTGCGGGGATGGGTCGCTGGAACTTACCCTAATCACGGCATCGCCCTCCGCGCCTTTGGCGACGGCGACTATAAAACCGGACTATTTTCCGGTGACGACGCCCACGTGTCGTCAGGCGACGGGCCGGCGCCGCCCAAATTAACTATCCGCTATAGCTTGCCCACCCCCCGACCAGTCGCCAGTCAAACTATAACCCCTGTGGCAACGTCGCCGACCACGACCAACGTGGCCAACAAGACTGCCCCCACAACGGTAGCGCCAGACAATAACGCCGCCACCAACCCACCCGCCTTATCCGGCACTGGTTTTGACAATACCGAAGGCCTTGACTACGCCAAGCGCGACGACATTAAACCGTGTCAAGGAAAGCTCCGTAATTTGGCGGTTATACGCTCGGACACTCAAGCTGTCGTTACTGTCAATTCCGTCATCCCCACGCGCCTAGGAATTTACCTTTACGACGCCGCCCGTGCCGGACGCGACGGGATCGCCAACAACTACGCCGACGCCAAAATTACCCTGACCGAATCCCAAAACACCGCCAATCACCGTTACAAACTTTCCGAGCTAACCCCAGATACGACATATTATTTTACTCTCGCCGGCGACGCGATCAAAGAGTGCGAACACCGTTTTACCACCCTTACGGCCGCATACGCCGGCACAGCCCGCAATCAGGGCGACGCGGCCACGAGAGCATTTTATAAGGACTTGCTCAGTCAAAAACTCGACTCGCCAGCAACCCCGCAGGGCAACTTCACCGCCGCGGTCATCATGATCAAACGTTGGCTGACCAATAATTATACTGTCTCGCCGGTTGACAACCTTCTGTTTTTCCTCCTTGGGCTATTTGCCATATCGCTGGGCGAAGGAGCTGTTCAGCGCGGTTTCCGAATAGTCATGGCTTTGCGCAACAGTCGCCACTGGTTTTTCGGCTTAACCCATCACCAGAAAATTGGCCGAGCTTGGGGTAAGGTGATCGCCGCCACCACGAACCGTCCGATCCGCCGCGCGACGGTGATTCTCTCCGATGCCGCGTCAAAACGAGAAATCGCCCGCACGTCAACGGACGAAAACGGCTTTTACACTTTTCCGGTTGGCGCGGGGTCGTTCTTCCTGACAGCCGGGCATGGCGCTTTTAGTTTTCCCTCGCATATCATGCCCAACGCATATCGAGGCGAGAATGTTACTTTTGAAAGCGCCAAAAACGTCAGCCAGCTTAATTTAGCGATGGATCCGCTCGAACTTAGCCACCTTAAATTACAGCAGTTGGAGTCATTCTTGTTCCACCTGGCCAGCCTGCGACGGATATTTCTGGTGGCTGCCGGGGTGGGCGCCGCACTGGCGTTTCTGACCGCCCCCAGCCCGATGCATGGACTGATCAGCGGCTACTTTATATTTGGCCTGATAGAAGAAATTCGTCGCCGGCGCGAGGTCAATTTGATGATCACGGTTCGCAGCGCCAATCACCAACCGATTGGCTATGTCTTGATCTCGATTCGCAATCACTACGGCCTGATAGTCCAACGGAAAATTACCAATACCCAAGGGGTGGCGATAGTGCCTCTCCGCCAAGGCGATTATACCGCCGAGTTGGCGGTTGTTGGCGCGCGCGGTATTATTGATCTGGGAAAGCAGGTCGTAACCATTCAAGCTAAACCGTTGCTTCAGACCGCCGAGATTACCAGCGGAGCATTTTCTGCCGAGTCGGATTTTGGCGCCGCTATCGACAAATCGCCCGCTTTCAGCCAGAGGTAAACCACGTTTCGGACAATCGACTTACCCTCTTGACGCGGTCTTGTAATGTCTTCCAATTGCGTTATAGTAGGGTTACTGGTAGTTTCGCGCTCTGCAGATATGAGGTCGAGCGAGCGCTGTCCACAGAAAGAAAGGAGAGGCTATGAAACAACAGACTTATCAAGGTTTTACCTTAATTGAACTTATCGTTGTCATCGGAATCATCGCCATTTTGGCGGCAATCGTTATCGTGGCGGTTAACCCCGCTCGTCAGTTCTCCCAAGCCCGTAACACCCAGCGCAATAGCGACGTCCGCGCCGTGGTGAGCGCGGCCAATCAGTACGCCGCCGATAATAACGGCTCTATCACTGGTCTGGGTGTCGACGTTTGCACTGCAACCCCAGAAGTAATTAGTGGTTCAACGTTTGGCAGTGGTGGCGCGTCAACCCTGACGCAACTGATGGTGCCGACCTATCTCTCGAGCATTCCCGCGGATCCCCAGCCAACGAGTGGCGATTACACCATCTGCATCGACACCACCGGGGGCGGTAACCGTGTTAAAGGCAACGCTCCGTCAGCCGAGCTTGGTAAAGTTATCACGATCTCGCAATAGTCGCGCGTTAGTGTCAGCTAAAACGCCTCCGAACGGAGGTGTTTTAGTTGTGGATCCATAATTCCCGTCGCGAGTGCTATGCTAAATGAACCGATGCTCAAACTGCCTTCGCTGCGCCACGAAGTTATCCTAGCGCCCTTCACGACGTATCGGATTGGCGGCCCGGCCCAATATTTTGTTGAGGTGAATTCGGGCGACGACTTGGCCGCCATCGTCATCGCCGCTCGAAACGCCAGTCTGCCCTACTTTGTTCTCGGTTGCGGAGCGAACATTTTGATTCGCGACAAAGGAATCCGGGGACTGGTAATTCATAACCGTGCCGATGGCTATCGGTTTTTGCCCGACAACCGCCTTGTTGCCGACAGCGGGGCGACGATTGAAGCCTTGATCGCCGCGAGTATGAAGCGTGGCCTCTCCGGTTTGGAACATTTTGTGGGGATTCCTTCGTCTGTCGGTGGAGCGGTGCGTCAAAACCTCCATTTTCTCGCCCCGGACCGGCAGAGCACACTGTTCGTGGCCGAGATAGTTCGTCTCGCTCGTGTGTTAACCGAGGATAACTCGGTCCGAACCGTTGACAAAGAATTTTTTGCGTTCGGTTATGACGATTCGATTCTCCATCACCGCCAGATCGTTGTCCTTGACGCGACGTTTCAACTGACGCCTCGATCGCCCGAAAAAATGCGTCAGCAAGCCGAAGCCAACTTGGCGTGGCGGACTCAAAAACAGCCCCAGTTGCGAGATTATCCGTCGTGTGGGTCGGTCTTCAAAAAAATTGACGGCGTTGGGGCCGGACGCCTTATTGACCGCGCTGGCTTAAAAGGCAAGCGGGTGGGCAATGCCATGGTTTCTCCTCTCCATGCCAATTATATTGTTAATCTTGGCGGAGCCACGGCAAAAGACGTTCTTTCTCTGATAGAATTAGTCCAAGCGACCGTCAAAGCCCAATTCGGTTTTACCTTGGAGCCGGAAATTGGTATCGTGGGCGAAGTCTAATCATCAGCGAAATAGAAAGGAGTCCCGATGGATCTGGAAATAATTCAGCGACGAATTGAGCAATTGGATAAGGCCTCCAATGAACTCCGGTTAATCAAAACTACCCTCGACGACGCATTGAAAGAAGACGCCAAATACCAGGAGGTTGATCTCCAACTGCGCGAGCTGACGATCCAAAAGAAAAAAATACGGAGTGATATTTGGAGTTTGCCCGCCTACCAAAAAAACCAAGCGAAGATACGGGAAATAAAAGAGGAGATTGCCGACCTCAACGACATTCTTGACCACGAGCTCCTCCAATGGCGCCAAGAGAACGCCAGCGACGAAATCGTCGGCATTGACGGCACGACGCGAAAACTAAAGGTAAAAGTCCGCCTTCAACCCCAGCGTTCCCGTCCATGAACGCTCCCGTCTCCACCCGAGTCCACCTGATCCGCCATGGGGCGGTCGATAACCCGCGCAACGTTCTTTACGGTCGCTTACCCGGGTTCCACTTGAGCGCCGCAGGCCGGCGAGAAGTCGAGGAAACGACGCTTAGTTTGGTTCATCGAAAAATCAGCCACATTTACACCAGCCCACTTGACCGAACCCAACAAACCGCCACTTTGATTGGTCTAGCCTTTCCTCACGCGCCGGTTACCTTGGATGATCGTCTCTTGGAACTACGGACACCGAAACAATTCGAGGGAAAATCTCGAACCATCGGCTTTCAATTGCCGCTTGTCTCTACGGCCGAGTCCGAATCGGGTGCCGATGTCGTTTTGCGGCTGCGCCACTTTTTAGAGGAAAAAATCATCCAACATTTAGGCTCGGAAATAGTGGCCGTCTGCCATGGCCACCCGATTGCCCTGGTCATCAACGCCCTTTTGTTTGAATCCCCGTTTCTTGAACCGGCGGTGTATCCGGATTTTGGGTCAATTTACGCTCTGCACTGGCGCGGATTGGCGTTGGATCACGCGTGGTATCAAAACATCGCCGCGGACGACTGACAACAGTCTTTCGCGGCCATAAAAAGAGACGAACGACTGCTCTGCCTTGGCGTCTGGCGGCGCGGCTGTCGAAACAATTCAATTATGGTAAGGTGATAACGATTTATGATTGAAATCCAGAACGTCGCGAAAATCTACGGCCAGACCCAAGTGCTGGAAGATGTTACGCTCTCCATCCAGAGCGGCGAATTTGTCTCGCTCGTGGGACAATCCGGCGAAGGAAAGTCAACGCTCATCAAGCTTCTCACCCGAGAAGAAACGCCAACTCGAGGACGGATTTACGTTGCCGGCCGCGACATCTCCGAACTGTCGCGGGGCGAATTACCCCATTACCGCCGCAAAATTGGCATTATCTTCCAGGATTTTCGGCTCTTACCTCAAAAAATGGTGGCGGAAAATATTGCCTACGCTTTGGAAGTCTGCGGTGTTCTCGGCGCCGATATCAAGCGCCGTGTTCCGAAAATTCTTGAGCTGGTCAACCTTGATGGCCTAGCCAACAGCTATCCTCACGAACTTTCCGGCGGCGAGCAACAGCGAGTAGCCATTGCCCGCGCCCTAATTCATTCGCCGCGGATTCTTATTGCCGACGAACCGACTGGCAATCTTGACCCCACCAACACTTGGGAAATAGTCGACTTGCTGTATCGCATCAACCAATTGGGTACGACGATACTTTTAGCCACCCACAACAAAAGTGTCGTCGATCGCTTGCAGCGTCGAGTCATCGAACTAAAGGCTGGTCGGGTTGTGCGCGACGAGGCCCAAGCTGGCTACGCCACTCGGGAAAAAACGACACCATGACTCACACTCTTGAGCGCGTTTTGCGGTTTGGCGTCCTTAACTATGTCCGAAACGGCTGGTTATCGATCGCCGCCACATTCGTCCTGGCGATGACTCTCTTTATCGTCAGCACTTTCACTCTGGAGGCCTACGTCACTCGGCTAGCTACCCGTTCAATTCAAAACAAGCTCGACATGGCAGTCTATATCAACGACACACCGAGCGAAGATCAGGTGGCAAAATTCGTTGCCGACCTCCGTCAGTTACCGGAGGTAAAAGATGTGGTTTATTTGAATAAAGACCAGGTAATTGCGGCGTGGAACACATTGCCCGTGGACGACAGGATTAAAAACCAAATCAACCCCGAAAATAACCCCCTGCCCCGAACGGTAAAAATAAAGCTCCACGACCCAACCCAATTCGACGCCGTTCATACGAAGATTCAGGCCACCGATTTTGCCACTGGCGGTAATGTCCGCAAGCTATCCTACGGCGACAGTCGGCCGATTATTCAGAGTTTAATTACCCGCTCTCAAAAGGCCATCCGAGACGGCCTGATAGTCAGCGCGATTTTCATCATCATCGCCATCATATTTGTTTATAACACCATTCGTATCATCATCCATTTTCGCCAAGATGAAATCACCGTCATGAAACTGGTCGGCGCGACCGATTCGTTTATTCGAGGCCCTTTTATTGTCGAAGGCGCCCTTTACGGCCTCCTGGCTGGCCTGCTGACACTTCCCGCTCTTTATCTTTACATCCGCAACGGGCTCCCGGAAAGCAGCACGGTGATCGCGACGCCAGATACCCTGATCGCTCGAGAGTTAATGACTGTGTTCCAAGCTAATATTTCGCAAGTTGGCGGTAGTCTAATTTTGTTCGCCATTGCTCTGGCTGTCATCTGTAGCTGGTTTTCGGTTCGTCATCACCTCAAGCGTTAGCCACGCCCCTCACACCGGTTAGAAGCCCTTTGGAATTTGACAGGCCAGCCAATTACGATAGTCTAGTGACAAAGGAGGCAGTCTGGGAGGCAAACGACACCTATCCCTTCGCGATCTAACGGCGATTGTCGCGGCGACACTAGTTTTGGTTGTGCCAATGACTGTCTCGGCCGCCTCGCTGCGCGATCTCCAGGATCAATTAAGCCAAGCCGAAGACTCGTTGAACCGCTATTATGATCTCCAAAAAAAGGCCGCCAACACTTCGGCCTCGTACACCCAAGAAATTACCGGCCTGGAAAATCAGATTGCCTCGGTTAAAAATAGCATCCGCGATTACGAGGGACGAATCAACGACAAGGAGACGTCCATCAAGGCAACAAATCAAGACATTGCCACCAAATCAGCCGAATTAAACCGTGTTCATCAAGATCTTAACGACTCCCTGGCATCGCTCTATGAGCTGACAAATCTGTCGTCAGTCGAGGTCGCGTCCGACGGGCAAGATATTTCGCGCTACGCCGATCGCAGCGAATATCTCCAATCGCTTCAGGAGAGGATCATTTCCACCATCGAAGAGATGTCGCGAGTTAAAGCCGATCTCGAGTCCAAGCGCACCAGCTTGGAAGCTCAACGCGTCGTTTTGGCTAAACTCAAAGGCGAGCAGGAGGCCCGCAACGCCAGCCTCCAGACAAAACAGCATCGCCAGAGCGGTCTCCTTCAACAATCAAAGGCCGACGAAGCGAAGTATCGGGAATTAGTCAAAAAACTTTCCTCGGAGCGCGACGATATTTCGAAAGAGATCTACGCCCTCCGTCAAAAGTTAGCCCAGCAAAATCAAGAAATTTATTTAACCGGATCCTCCGGCTACCCTTACTCCGCGATTAATAGCGCTGATTCCTGGCTTTTTCTTACCCGTCAATGCACGTCCTATGTCGCTTGGAAGTGGAATGTGGTTTACGGCCGCTCATTTGAAAATACCCGCCCGGGCAAGGGAAGCGCGTGGAATTGGCCGGCCTTAGCCCGTGACCAAGGCTATCAAGTGGTGGATAAACCCCAGTCCGGAGCGATTGTGTCGTGGGATCGGGCACCGGCAATGCCGTATGGCCACGCGGCGATCGTCGAGGGTGTCAACGACGACGGCACGATTAATGTTTCGGAATACAATTGGAATCCGCCATTCGGCTACAGTGAACGGCGCAACGTCAGTTATGCCGACTACGGCCGAGCGCGATTTATCGTCCCGTAATAATTGATCGCCGCCGTACTTTGGCCGCGCGACTCACCTCGTCGCCACGCGCCCAACTTGATTAAGAACCTACTATTCCCTATGCTACGAGCATGGATACTGTCGCCGAAATTGTTCCCTCAAACGATAATTCGTTTGACAACGCCTTGCGGCCTCGGGATCTAAGCGAATATATCGGGCAAGAATCCCTCAAACGCAACTTGGCCGTAACCCTTAAAGCGGCCTTAATGCGCCAAGAACCGGCCGATCATATTCTTTTTTCCGGCCCGCCCGGTTTGGGCAAAACCACCCTAGCGGGAATTGTCGCCAAAGAACTTAACGTACCTCTACGCGTTACTTCCGGACCAGCCCTCGAACGGAGTGGCGATCTCGCCTCAATACTTGCTAATCTCCAGACAGGTGAGGTGCTGTTCATCGATGAGATTCATCGTTTGAATCATACTATCGAAGAAATGCTTTATCCCGCCTTGGAAGACTACGCCCTGGACTTAGTTCTCGGCAAAGGCCCGGCGGCCCGGACAATGCGTTTGCAATTGGCTCGGTTTACTTTGATTGGCGCCACCACCAAACCCGGTGGACTGTCGGCGCCGCTCCGCGACCGCTTTGGACTGCACTTTCATTTAGAGTACTACACTCCCAAAGACCTGGCTCAAATCGTTGCCCGATCAGCCAAACTGCTTAACGTTTCGATTGAACCACAGGCCGCGGCGCTGTTAGCCGACCGAGCGCGGCGAACTCCGCGCGTCGCCAATCGTTTGATTAAGCGCGTTCGAGATTATGCGACCGTTCATGGCGACGGCGTTGTGCGCCGCGACGATGTCGAGGCAACTCTCAGAGAGCTGGGGATCGACTCCCACGGACTTGATCCGATTGACCAGCGGATTCTCAAAACCATTCTCGAGCAATACGCCGGCGGGCCGGTTGGCGTGGAAGCTATCGCCGCCGCCACGGCGATTGAACGCGATACCCTCGAGGATATGTACGAACCGTATCTCCTTCAAATAGGATTCCTCGACCGCACTCCAAGGGGTCGTCGCGCCACTCCAGCCGCCGCGGCCCATCTTGGCCATCAACCCACCTTGGTCTGATCGCCATCGCCCTTCAGCCTCGGGTCATCGTTCTCATACCGATAACTTGGTTGGGAATGTCCAGTCGTGATACAGTACGACCATGACCGTTCTCTTCGCCATCTACGCTCTCTACCTCTTCGCTTTCGGACTAGTGAGTTACGCAATCTTGTTTCATCTTAAAAGATATCGATTCCCGGGCGACAAAAGCGCCACGGTGTCTTGGCTCTATATCGCCGTTTCGAGCACGATTATTCTTGGTTCAGTTGTCTTATTGTTACTGGCATGAACTTCCGGAAGGTTTTTCCCAACGAACAGAGCGACGAATCGGTATATGTTTTTGTTCGGCCGTACTATCTTGCTTTCTTGCCGTGGTTTGTGATTATTCTTGGCCTTTTAATCATCGGCATAATTTTCTTCGTCTTCACTCTCTCCGTCTTCCCCGGCATTTTGGCCGATCCGACTGGACACGACATTTTGGTGATGATTACGAGCGCCTATTTACTCCTTATCGTTTCATTTCTCACCGTGGCGTTTATTAATTATTATTACGACATCTACCTAGTAACCGATCGACGCTTGGTGGACATTGATCAAATATCTCTCTTTCACCGCGAGATCAATGAGCTCGCCTTAGAGGAAGTCCAAGACGTTACGACAAAAAATCAGGGAATTTTCAGCTCGCTTTTCGACTATGGCATGGTCATCATTGAAACGGCCGCGGCAAGAGAAAAATTCGTGTTCAACAGCGTTCTGCATCCACGAGAAATCAGCACGATTATTCTCGATCTGTCCGATCAGGCAAAAAAACGTCTTGAAACGGACGATTCTCATCTGACTCCACGGGGGAAAGTTAAGGGGGTGATCAACGGTCGTCTTTATAACTCAATGACGCCCCTCCGTCAAATGGGCGCTGTTGTGCCAAGCGACCCCACCAGAAATCCCCACTCGGGGGCGAGCCAACCGCCCGATCTCACCGCGCCCGCGGACAACAATCCCCCCTCTCGATCTGTGAGTACAACCGAAAACAACGACAGTGATGGCTTGGACATCATTATTGACGATCCCGATTCATAGATTGCGGCCCTCGATCGCCACCGCGGGCTATCTTGGTGGCTTGCTGTTGGCCGTCGCCGCCCCTATGCCAACTCACGCCGCGATTGAAGCCCGAACTCTCCTGGCACTTCGCCTCAATGAACCGTTCCTAATTCCCTTGGATACTACGTTTGGAAGTCCGCCAAACATATCGCAAGATATTCGCGTCAAAATATGTTTCTCTGACATCGATTTGCCCCTCGACAATGAAACGAATGTCACTAACCTTAATTGCCAAGGAGAGACCTGGAATGGTGACAAGTGGCTCGCCCAACACGATGAGTGGAACAATATGCCAATAATTTCCGTCAGTCCGAACGGCCAAGTCGTCGGCCATATTATCGGCCGCGTATCTTCGGGAGGGCAGAAAAAATTTTTGTACCTGTTGAGAAGGCAAGTCGGATCAACCACAAATCGTCGTATTTTACAATCATATCAACCGGGAGCGAATGTTCCGTTATACGACCTTAGTATGCGCTCATATAATGAGCTAGGGCAATTAAACCAAGAGGGATATTTCATTGTCAACGATAACACGCTTAAACATATTGTGCCGATTTTTAACGGCCAGGCCAATACCCGCACCGCCGAACAGACTGTCAATGTGGCTTATTATCGTTTTGGCCGCGCCGAGCCCGACTATAGCGAGGTATTTACCCAGATCGGCAACGGTGTTCACCTCGCCACACTCAACTTTAGGTCGGGGTTACCGGCAATACCTCAAATCATCGGGCCGGATAGCGGTTACGCTGGACAACCCTTAACGCTTAAAGCGGCGACAGACGTAAATTATCGCGGCAGTTATCATTGGTCAGTCGATAACCAGCCTGCCGAGTCGACTGATCAGACATTCCGTCCGTCATTTAAGCGGTCCGGAACATACCGTATTGACTTACGTTTGGACGATCAGGCTAACATCGCCACTCGTATACTTAATATCCAAACGTATAACAAGGTCGTTATACTATCGCTCTTACCCAATCCGGTTGGCGTTGATACGAAAAGTGAAGTCATCACTCTCAAAAACAATCATGACGTGCCGGCGATTCTCGATAGCTGGCAATTGCGCCGTCGGGATCGTCCCATAAGTTACGATTTAACCGGCACAATTTCCCCCGGCGAGACCCATGAGTTTCGCGCCAGTAATTTTTTACTCAACACCGGCGGCAGCTACGATTTATACGACTCGGCTGGAAATATCGTCGATACGGCCACTATTCCACCGTCCCCGGAGGGCGTAACGTGGACTCGCGACGGTATCTTTTGGCCTGATACCACTCCTCCAGCATTGCTTTCCCAGTCTTCCAGCCCGTCTCCCGCGCCACTCCATCGGGCAACGGACTTGTCGGGCACTGTTGTTTTGCCAAGCGGCAGAACCATTGATATTTCCACTGACACCGGCGAGCCAATTAGAATTGTCCTCCACTCGTCATACCGCCTCCCCAAGCCCGCTCTACGGCGCGGCGACCGGGTCAGAGCCAGCGGGGAATGGCGACAATCGAGCCGCGGAACATATTTAAGCGTCCGAGCCGGAGACACTTTTGAACTGATTACTCCGAGAGCAACAACCAGCCCAGGCCCTGACGACGCCAGCCGTTCAGTCGCCAGCCGAGCCGCCTCTTCGCCCCCCGCCACCACGGAAGCAACCCAACAGCGATTCGAACCAATTCCGCAAGCGCAGGCCGCTGGCCCTGGGCCGGCTACGCTACCTCGGGGCGCGACCGGCTGGCGGCCGTGGCTATGGCGCATCTTGATTACCTTTGGATCAATTCTGGCGATACCTTACCGAATCAAAAAATCCGTATAATATAAATATGTTTCAAGCTTACTATATCCTCTACGATCTTGAAGCTACGGCGCGATTGGCGCAGTTGATGGCGCGAGCGTTAACCAGCGGAGGTGTGATTGCCCTGATAGGCGAGTTAGGCGCCGGTAAAACCGCTTTGGCTCAACAATTAGCACGGTCGTTCGGACTGACTGGCGTCATTCCCAGCCCGACTTTTACTTTAATCAATGAATACTGCCGGCCTGACGGGCGAATGCTTTATCACGCTGACCTTTACCGATTGAACAGCGTCACCGAGATCGACCGGTTGGGTCTGGCCGATCAGTTCGCCAGCCCGCAAGCCACGACTCTGGTTGAGTGGGCGGATCGCGCCCCAAGCATTTTTCCCGCCAACACTGTCTGGCTCCATCTTACCCCAACCAAGTCGCACCGTGTCGCGACATTGCGCTCGAAAGATGAAAATTTCTGGCGAAACTTACGCCAAGCGGCGGAGACGGAATGAAGATTGCCGTTTTGCTGCTCGATGCCAGCCAAGCCAAAGTTAGTCTTTGGCGGCCAGATTATCAACCAGAGGTATCGTCGCGCCCCTTCGGAACCGAGAAGGAACACCGCAGTTTAATCGGAGCAATCGCCAACCTGCTAGAAGACGCGCGGTATCCCATAGAGCAAATTACCCACATTGGGGCGATGAGAGGACCCGACCACTATACTCGACTGCGAGCGACCATCGCCACGGCTAATGCTTTGGCTTGGGCGTTACGTTGGCCGATTTTTGCCTGGGAATCGGATGCGCGCCTACCGGATGACTTGCCAAAATTAATCACCACGGCGCGAACCAACTGTCCCATCGAACCAAAGTACCCAACAACCTTATCGCCATAATTTCCTCCGACTTTTGTCTGGGACCGAGCCAAGGCGCGCGACAAACACTTGGCCAAACCGCCGCGTGGAATGCTAGGCAGGGGAGCGTAAATCAGCTAAGCTAGAGCTACCGTGAAATTTCTTACTCGTTTAGCCTCGTCGGACAAGTCTGGTAGGGGTCAAGGTAATCTCGATCGGTTCCGCCGAAAAAAATTTTCTTGGCTTTGGTTAATCGTCCTCCTGGTAGCGGCGGTAATCGGCTGGTACGGCGCGGCGATTATGCTGGCCATTAAAAACTCCACGACTAAAAACTATAGTCAGCTGCCATCGCTCTTGGAGAAAAGAGATGGCGTGGCCGGTGAGCCGATCAATATTCTTCTCATCGGCATTGGCGGCGCCAATCATCCGGGGGGCAATTTAGCCGACACTCTGATTGTCGCGTCGGTTGATGTTAAATCCAAGACCATCTCCCTGCTTTCGATCCCGCGTGATCTGTATGTAACAATCGGCGAGTTCGGAAAAGATAAAATAAACACCGCCCACGCGATCGGCGAAACCCAACTGAAGAGCCGCGGCGGCGGACCAGCCTTATCCAAACAAGTTGTCAGTCAGTTGCTTGGCGTGCCGATTAGCTATTTTGTGCGAGTGGACTTTAGCGGGTTCCATAAAATCATAGACACTCTTGATGGAGTCACTGTGAATGTTGATCGCGCGATCTTTGATCCGCGTTTTCCCGACGCCGAGATGAAAGGCTTCGAGCCATTTTCTATTTCGGCCGGCACCCATACCCTGAACGGCACCACCGCGCTCAAATATGTCCGATCCCGCGAGACAACCTCGGACTTTGATCGCGCCAAGCGCCAACAGCAGGTCATTGTCGCCATTAAAGATAAAATGCTTTCCGCCAACGTCCTGTCTAACCCCAAAAAAACCACCGACATCATCACCACCCTCGGGAAAAATATTCTTACCGACTTTTCTCCCTCGGAATTTGACCAGATTGCCCGAATCGCCGCGTCGTTCAATCGACCCACCGTTAATACCTATGTCCTCGATAACGGCGACAAAGGTCTGGTTACGGCCGGTCGGTCGGCCAACGGCGCCTCCTCGATTGTCATTCCCAAAGCTGGACCAAACGATTTTAGCGAAATTCGTTTTTTTACCCGAGCTTACTTTTCAGCCCCGCCACGACTGGCCGAAGCCCCAGCCATCACGGTCAAGCGCGGGACTGGCACTCCGGAACAAGTTAGCCGCGTCGCCACCGAATTGGGATGGGCCGGGTTCAAGGTTACTGTGAGCGACAACCCGTCGAGTGATGTTAAGATAACGACTCTTTACGCGTCCAGTGACGACTCCAAGCCGAAAAGCTTGAACTATCTTCAACAAGTTTATGCTCCCGCCAAAGTTACGGTGTCGGCCACGAACGATTTTCTCCTTGTCGTGGGGGCGAACATTACCCGCGCCGATCCCGATAAACTTCGGGCCGGCGTTGTCAATTCCACGCCCTGGTGACTGGCAAAATTTGGCCGTCGCTTGATTCATCGCCCACGGAAGAGTAGAACATAACAAGCCGTCCGGGACGGTACGCCCACGCCGACAGCTGACTTTTGAAAGAGGCGCGCTGTCTTCCACGGCACAGAATCGTCCGGAACCACCATGGCCGTTTGAACAGTCAACATCTATGGATAAGCAATTCGTCACCCCCAGACTGCCAATCCCCGCCACGCTCGCCATTTTCGCCGTCGTTCTGGCAGAGCTGATCATCTATGGCCAGAGCGTGGCGGTTCCCGCGGTCTGGGTGGCGATGCTTTTTGGCGGTTTTTATCTTGGGTTCGTGGCCTTGGTTCGGCGCGACTCTTTGCCCCTGATTTTCGCCCTGCTCTTTTTTACCGCCCACCACGGCCTATTGTTTAACTACAATCGCAATTTACCGATCGCTCTGCTGTTTTTAATTACTTTCGGCATCGCCAGCAGTATCATGTGGATTCTCCTTCATTATGCCACCCATCTTAAACGGGAGCATCACACGGCCTATTCCGTCATTAGCGGGTTTATGATTGCCCAAATATTAGTCATTTTCGCCAGCATGGCCCGCGAATGGCCGTTTCGTTTTGAGCTCGCGGCGTATATGCCAACGGTTTTTAGCTACGTATTTTGGCGTTTTGCTTGCTTCTCGGCCGATTCAGTTTTAGGCTGGCGTCAGTTTTGGAGCATCATGATACTGGTAATCGTCCTGATAATCGTCATCGTTATCGGATCGCCCAAAGTCGGTGTGTAGACCAAATGTGAGATTTGGAACGCTATCCGTGTTACAATGAAGTCAATGCTGACGTTAGTGTGGCGATTTTTGACCCAGCGGGTCACTGATTTGCAGATTGCCTGGATTAAATATTGGGCGTTTCAGCGACGTTTTGTCGCTCGTCATACCGTGCTGAGCTTTCGACGCGCGCTGGCGTTTTTTGTCGTTTTTATTCTCGTAATTTACTTTGTCGTCGGTTTGCCGGCATTGGGTTATCTGGTTTATATCCGACGTTCCGGCGGCGTCGCCCTGGCGATCGCCGCAAACATATATCCGTTTCCCGTCGCCACGGTTGGAGGAGACGTGATCCTCCTCAAGCCGTATTTTGACCGATTAACCTATCTGCGCTACTACAGCCAACAAACCCAACAGCCGCTTCCGCCCGACGACGCCATGCGCAAACAAATTATTGACAAATTAATCGACGAGGCCGTGGTGCGACAATGGGCCAACAAACACGGGATTTTTGTGACCAATCAAGACATTGACGCCGCGTATCAAAAGATTATCCAAGACAAGGGGAGCGAAGCTGAAGTCCGAACCGTCTTGTCGCAGCTTTACAGTTTGACCGATACCGAATTTAAACGCCTGATTCCCGACGTTCTGTATCAAGAGAAAATCGAGATACTGGTTATCGAGAGAGTTCACGTCAAGCATATTTTGCTCTCGAGTGAACAACAGGCTCTCAAAGTCCGCGGCGAACTAGACAACTCCAACTTTAACGACAAGGCCAAGCTCTATAGCGACGATAAAACCACCCGAGACACCGGCGGTGATCTGGGCTTTTTTGATCGGGCCCGGGCCGAAAAACTCACCCCCGAGCTGGCAAAGGTGTTCTTTGAACTCCAACCCGGGCAAATCTCCGGACCGGTCAAAACCCAATATGGCTATCATTTAATATTTCTAACCGAACGAACCGGCGCCGAGCAAACAACTTTCGCCGAGTGGCGCGACACCCGTCGAGCCCAGACGAAGATTCGACGTTTTCTCAAATAATACGCCGGCGAAAAAAACACGAGACAGGCGTCGGATCACCGACGCCTGCAGTGCCCGCTAGAAATTCCTCGTCAGCCACCCCGCGAGGAACGTGCCGACGAGCAGAAAACCAACCACAAGCCATAGAAATCGCTCCTCGCGCGAGCTCTGACGACAGCTTCCCGGTCGACTAATCTTCCCATTCCTCCGCATGGTCATCACCCCCTATTAAATGCTACTTTAGGCCATCAGACCCTATTTTGCAACGCTCTATCGCCGTCGGCCAACTTTTAAAGAGCAAAACTATTAAAGAAACCATCTGGACCAGTTCAAGAGTTGATAGGCCAAGACCGGCATAGCGCCGACTGAAAGGCAGCGACTCGGGGTGTAACACGTCAACAAGCATCTCGAAAAACGTAAACCCCGCCCAGCCACTCCGCTTATTAGAAAGACATTATAGATTACACCAGTTGAAACTGATGTAATCAAAATATCATCTACTGTAGACCTGTGGCTTTGTCAGCAATGCCTCGATATTTCTGATAGGCGCCTTTCAAGTCCTCATTCGCTTCTCTGAATGCCCCTCGCCCCACTTTTGTCTGGGCATCGTTGATTTTATTCTCGGCGTCAGCAAGGTCAGCGTCAAGCTCGCTCGTATCTTTGCCGGCAGATTTTAATTCTTCAACTTTGGCCTTAATTGCCGCGGCTCGATCTTCGGCTTTGGCGGCGGCGGCATTAGCGCGAGAAGCAAGAATGGCGTCAACAATTTTTTTAACGATCTCTTTTTTGGACTTAAAGAGGTCGCGAACTTCCTTAGCAAGAGATTTTAGCGCCTCTTGTCCCGACGCACTCTGAATTTTCGCTTTTTCGTCATTCAGTGTCTGGATGGATGCGTCAACTTCTGTTGCCAGCTGTGACTTCAGGTCATTGGTGATATTCGGCATCTTTTGCACTCGCTCTTTGGTGCGGTTAAGCCATTTGATTTGGATATCCACGAGTCGCACCAGCACCTCTTGGCGTTTTTCTTCCATCCGTTTCTGGGCATCCGCGCGTTTCTGCTGGGCGGTTTGCCGCGCGGCTGAACCTTTAGCACCGGCTTCTTCAGACGCCGCGTTGACTTCTTGAGCTTTGCTGTCCTTAAAGTCTTGCCGCGACTGACGAAGCTGGGTAAGAGCATTCTGAAGGTCGGCATCAGTAGTTTGTGCCATGCCGACCGATGGCATTCCCGCAAGCGCCACGGAGACGACTACGGGAACGAGTAGCAGTGATAGTTTTTTCATAGGATTAGGATTGTGATTTGGGGCTACCGCGTGACTTCACCAAACGCTTGGTCAAGCTCCGACAGAATAGTGTCGTCACTTGTCAAACCAGCCAAATCTTTGGAGAGATCGACCTGACTCCCTTCTTGACTGATTGCAGCGCCGTCAATGGATTCGGTGGCGCTTATGGCACCAGTTGTTTCGGCCACATCGTTCAGCGTTTGATCAAGCTCGCTCAAAATGACTTCATCGCCGGCAAACGAAGCAAGATCGGCATCGAAGGCCGCCAGCCCGCTTTCGTCGCCGATGAGCGCACTCACATCCACGACTTTTGGCGCCTGGCTCTTAAATATCAAGAACACTCCCCCAACTATAACAAGAACGGCAACGACTCCGATAATGATTGTTTTGTTCGTCATAATCGTTTTGTGTCTTAATTGGTTAATTATTTGGTTCGACCTTTATTGATTGTAACACGCTCACATATTTTATCAAATCGGCCATTGCCACGCCTATCGCTCTACCGATTTCGGCGAGCAGGCAAGGCGCGGCAGGCGGAGCGGAAAGGACGATCTCAAGTTTTTCTTTAGCGGTGTTCTCCGTCTCCTTCCAATCCGGGAAATTTTGCAGCAAGCTTTATAACTTTCTCCAAAGTCTTAAAGTTTAAGTCATCAAGCTTGTTGAAGCGGATGCAACTTTTGCCGACACTGACTTTGCCGAGTTCATGTTTGTATTTTTCAGCTACATACTCGCCCTTATCAACAGCGCAGACATACAAGCTTATATAATTCTTTTGACTTGCGAGTGCAATAGTCGGCCAGTCAATCACTTTCTTTTGATAATTTTGGCATTTGAAGCTTCCATAGCCTGGCATGTTGTAGATAAAATTCGGCTTGAGCGAGGGTACAGTTTTCTGAATGAATTTGTGTAGAAATCCCATTGGCTCGCGCCTCTCTTTTGGAAGCATATCAAAATATTCTTTGACAGACTTTGCTTTGACTGGCTTAAACATGTTCATAAAACTTAATTATCTATATTACTTTACTAATTATTCTTCCAAATGAAAATTCGGGAAGCCCGCTTCCGGCCTTGACTTCACTCAAAACGGCTTGAAATTTCCCCGAAAAACGGCGGGCAAGCCAAGACTCCATTTCCTAACTGGCGGTGTGTGTTCGAAAAAATTCGAACCAATTTCGCCCAAAATTTGTAGGGCGGGCGGAATTCCCCCCAAACCCCCCTTCCGCCCGCCTGCGGAAGCGACCCTTTCGGATTG
>CAYJRF010000004.1:32218-57848 GCA_964372935.1 uncultured Candidatus Saccharibacteria bacterium | reverse complement strand
TAATTCGCGCGCCCTCTTGTCACGGTGCGCTTTTTTTGTTAGTGTAACGTCAGGATTTGCCGACGTGGAGGGAGAGGTGAACAAACATCCCAGCTGCTCAGAGTGCGAATGCACTTTGAGCTATGAGTTTGACTGCCGGGTCGATGGTTTACCTCGCGAGGGGAGAGCGTGGTCATACCGCTGCCCGGGGTGCAACCGAGGGTTTGTGCTGGTACAAGACAGACCGGACAGCCCCGGACGGCTCTACCAGCGGAACCACCCGCCCAATCCCGTCGATCCCTTCGAGGCGATGTGCCGTGAAGCCAGAGCCGAGCTAGAGGCGATGCGCCTAGAGGCGATGCGCCGTAAAGCCGAGGCCGAGTCTGGCTCAAAGACAAAAAACATCGGGTGACGACGGGAAGGGGGGACAGCACACTGCCCCGCGTCGGCTTGCCGGCCGACGTGGGGATTTTTTCAAAACGGCCGGCGCGGAATACGGAGCGCACGGGGGAATACGTTACTGCCGTTACCCCATCCCCGTATCCTTGTTTCTTCTGTTTAATTCCCTAAAAAATATCGGGCCCGTGAACTGTGCTTCTCTGACCGAAAGAGAACTGGCCCGTCTCGGGCCAGTTCTGCGAGCAATCCCCGCTCAATCCAGGCACAGCCGCATGGCGCGAACGGCCTGGCGTCGCTCGGCGGCTCCCGGGTATCCGGGGGAAATGACGTAGCGTTGTCGGACGATATCGACAAGGGCAGTTTTTTGTTTAACCGTCAACAGATCCAAGGCGTGCTGCGGGCAAAGGTCGACTAAAACCTGAAAGCCCGGATTCGGTACGACCGGCAAGACAGTCGAGTGGGCCGATTGATCGACATGGACCCCACAAATACAACAGGCTCGGCCGGGATCGCTCTGGAACATAAGGTACTCGCGCGACGCTCTTCGCCCAGCCACTTGAGCGATGACCAGCATGATCACCGCTATCAAAAACCCCACAGGCCGCCACCTGCGCCACCGGCGTCTCATTTCTCCCCCCTTTCTTACGGTTCAAAGCCAACAGTAGTAGGGGACGGTTCTCTTTTATTTCTGTTATTGCATAAATTTCATACTGAAGCTACACTTATCGCATGCCCCGTCCTCCTCGGCTGTTATTATCTCATAGTTTTTACCATGTTATGACTCGTGGCAATAATCGCCATACCGTTTTTTACGACAACCAAGATTTTGATTATTTTCTCGAGATTTTTGCCAAGTACAAAAAACTTCATCCATTCAATCTCTATCATTATTGCCTCATGCCGAACCATACTCACCTCCTCCTTCAGACTAAAGATGCACAGGACTTTGCCGTTTTTATGAAAAAATTAAACTTGGCCTATTTCCACTATTACAACAAGCGATATGGTTGGATTGGGCACTTTTGGCAGGATCGGTATAAAAGTCAGGCAGTAGGGAAGGATTCATATTTTATCCAATGTGGGAAGTATATTGAATTAAATCCTGTTCGCGCTGACCTGGTAGAAAAGCCGGAAGATTATCGCTATTCAAGTTATAAATATTACGGCCTTAGCCAAGCCGACGATCTCATAACTTCTGATTTTCTTTACGAAACCTTGGGCAGTGACATGCAGGAACGCCAGCAGGTTTATGCCAAGCTTATTGTTGAGAATGTGGTTCTTGAAACTGGCGGTAAGCAGACCTGGGGAAGCTATTACCAACGAAAAAATGAGTATAACAAATTGCATTATCATCTGACCAAGAAAGAAAATTAGGATAAATAAGGGCTTAAGAGAACCGTCCCCTATTCTCTCTATATTTGGCTCCGGAGGTCGGATTCGAACCGACGACCAAGCGCTTAACAGGCGCCCGCTCTGCCGCTGAGCTACTCCGGAATGGATCAAGCCCGAACATTCTCATTCTATCAGCTTGGTGGTTACCCTGTAAACGTCGAGCTGAAGAGTGCCGAGCCGACGGATACAAGATACAAGGTGGCTCGCGCGTTCTCGAATGGCGGCGATTGGTTTATAATCGGGTCGTGGAAAGAAAATATATCGATCCCGGGGTACTTGCTTTTACGGCCTCAATTGAGCAATCCAGCACTTTGGGCGCCGCCGCTTGGGTGATATTCCCTTATGATGTTAAGCAGACCTTCGGCGTCGGCAATCTCGTGCCAGTTATTGTGACTTTTGATACGAGAGAAAAATATCGGGGAAGCATTGCCAAAATGGGGAAAAAGCCAATGATTCTTCTGCGCAAAGATATTCGCGCGAAGTTAGGCAAAGCTAAAGGCGATACGGTGGCGGTTGAGGTTCGTCTTGACACGACGATACGGCAGGTGAATCTTCAAGCTGATGTCCGAGCTGCCCTGAATCAGCGGCCCGAGATTGCGGCCTATTTCAAATCGCTAGCCTATTCGCATCAGCGAGAATACGCCGAATGGATTAACGAGGCCAAAAAGCCAGAAACGCGCGAGAGACGGATTGCCCAAACCGTTATACGACTGGGTGAAATATGTCGGACTAATAATGGGTAAGGATAGCGAGCTCAAGCTGGGTGTTTACCGTCACTACAAGGGAGAGTTTTATTTGGTTTTGGGGGTTGGCCGACACACCGAAACCGAGGAACGGTTTGCGGTTTACGTGCCGCTTTATCTTAGAGAGGGACCGAGGATCGCCTTGCGCCCGCTCAAAATGTTTTTGGAAACGATTGAAAAAGACGGCAAAAAAGTTGCGCGATTTGAATATCTCGGTCAAGAAGTGCCGAAAAATTACTTCAAATAATCCTGCAATTTATGCGATTCTTCGTGCTTTTTGAGACGCTGGAGGGCCTTGGCTTCGATTTGACGAATGCGTTCACGGGTTACCCCGAACTCTTCCCCCACTTCCTCTAGGGTGTGGGTGCGGCCATCATCCAGTCCGAAGCGCATGCGCAAAATCTTCTGTTCACGGGGCGAGAGGTATTGCAAGAACTCGCTCACGTGGTCGCGCAGGAGTTGGTAAACGGCCTGTTCTTCGGGACTATGTTCCACCGAAGGAATAAATTCGCCCAAGGTAGAATCTTCTTCTTCCCCCACGGGCGATTCCAGCGACACGGTTTCCTGGGAAATTTTTAGAATATGCTCGACTTTGTCCACGGAGATCTTCATCGTCTTGGCAATTTCCTCCGGCGCCGGCTCGCGTCCCAGCTCTTGGACCAAGCGGCGCTGTTCGCGGATAAGACGGTTGATCGTTTCTACCATGTGGACGGGGATGCGAATGGTGCGAGCTTGATCGGCGATGGCGCGAGTGATGGCTTGGCGAATCCACCACGTGGCGTAGGTGGAAAACTTGTAACCTTTCGTAAAGTCAAATTTTTCCACGGCGCGCATTAGTCCTAAGTTGCCTTCCTGAATCAAATCGAGCAGACCCAGACCGCGGCCAATATATTTTTTGGCAATCGACACCACCAGACGCAGGTTGGCTTGAGCCAAGCGCATTTTGGCGTTTTGATCGCCCTTGGCAATCCGTTTGGCTAAGCGTACTTCTTCGTCGCTCGACAGCAGAGGATATTGGCCGATCTCGCGCAGATACATGCGCACCGAATCGTCGGAAATATCTCGGAGTTCGGCTTCATCTTCCTTAACTGGCGTCGCGCTGGCTTCTCCGGTCGGCATGGTCAGGAGAGATTTTGATTCCCGTACTTCAATCCCTCTATTGGCCAGAACGTCAAACAGACGATCAATCAACGGAATATCGTCTTCAATGGCCGGATACGCCTGAAGCATTTCTTGATATGTCACAAAGCCGAACTGGCGGCCCTTGCCCACCAACCGTCGAAGACTTTCCGAAAAATCATCGGGGATATCCTCAATAAGTTTACGAATCTTTTTGGGCATTTATCTCCTTGGTTGTGATCGCTTGGTGCATTTCTTTCATCAAGGCGGCCACACCCGGCCGGTCGTTGTTGGCCTCGGCGGTGGCAATGCGCGCCGCGAAACCGCGGATCCGCGCCTCGCGCAAGCGTTGACGTACGAGCTTAACCACCACGGCGTACTCTTCGTAACGTTGTGCCTGGGAAAAATCCGCGCAATAGGTCTGAGTATCAAAAACCAGCTTCTGCATGGCCTGTCTCTCCGCCGGTTTCAGAGTCGCCTCAAGGCGACTAATTAATTGTTTGGAAGATTGCGTTGCGTTCTCATTGTACCAAGTTAGCAAAATCGTGTACAGCTTGGCATGAGCCGGACGAGAAAAGTCCTGTGACACCAGCCGTAAATCGGCATGAGCCAACAAGCTCGGGTCAAGAAGAATGAATCCAAGCAAATTCCACTCCTGTCGACTGTAGTCGTCGAGGGGTAAAATGTCTTGACTTGAAGGTGGAGTTTTGGCATCCCGCGGCGGCGGTTTTTTTGCGATCTTGGCTCGCCAGTCGGCAAAAGCGGCGCGGATCACGTCCTCGCGCGTAACCCCAAGCAACAGAGCAAAGCGCTGGAGAGCGTAGTCTTGACTCACCGCGTCTGTCAGGGCGGCGATATAGGGAAAAATGGCTTCGTACATCGCCTGACGTTCGCCCACTGACGGCCGGTCAATCGCGGCGGAAAAATAGTATGTTAACAGCCAGTCGATCGCCGGCTTAGGGCGGCTAACCGCCTGACGCCAACTGTCCACGTCGCGAGCGATCATGGCTCCCGGGTCGAGATCGGGCGGGATAACGACAACGCCCAAGTCAAAATTATATTTTAGAGACAGTTGAATCGCCCGCAGAGTGGCTTTCTGGCCGGCGGCATCGCCGTCAAAGGCCAGCAGCAGCCGGTCGCTATAGCGTCGCAAAATAGTTAGATGATCTTCACTTAACGCCGTGCCGGACGTGCCCACCGCCCACGTAATGCCTGCTTGGTGCGATAGCGTAACGTCCATTTGACCTTCCATAAGGATAATCTGCTGATGCTGGGCGATATTTTTTTTGGCTTCGTTCAGACCGTAAAGATAGCGGTTTTTGTGAAACAGAACCGTTTCCGGAGTGTTAAGGTATTTTGGCGTTTGATCGTGGAGCGCTCGGCCAGAGAAACCGACGACATTACCGATAACATCGCGCAGGGGAAATACGATGCGGTCAACAAACCGATCGGGGTTACCGGCTAAACGCGTTTCGTCGGAGCTAAAGCCAGCATTGCGGAGCGCGGTCTGGAGGGTATCGCGCTTTGGCGGAGCGAAGCCAACGCCAAAGGCATCAATCGTAACCTTACTCATCTTGCGACTACTAAGGTAATCTTGGGCCTCGCGTCCCGCGGTGTGCAAAGAAAGAATTTGGTAAAACAGCCGCGCGGCTAGGGCGTTTAATTTCGTCAGGCGGCTCTTGTCCGTTCCTCGGCCGCTCGTGGAAGGAGAACGATCGGGCAGAGCAACACCGGCCCGCGCCGCCAGTAATTCCAAGGCGTGGGGAAAATCAACATTCTCGTATTTCATGATGAAGGCAAAAATATCGCCCGCCTCGCCACAGCCAAAGCAGCGATATATTTGCCGTTCGCGGTTAACCATGAAGGATGGCGATTTTTCGCCATGAAACGGACAGAGCGCTTTGTAATTAACCCCGGCTTTGCGGAGAGTTAGATAATTACCGATGACGTCGGTAATGTCTAGGCGCTGTTTAATATCTTCGATAATCGGGTCGCTCAACGTGGCTTCATTATAACATTTGGGGGAATCGTCCGTTCGTGCCGGCAACATCTTGTAGTAAAATGCAAAGAGATGGGCAAAGAAGGTTAGTTAAAGTTTTGGATTAAACCAAAATTGAACCCCGGAAGGGTGTCCGAGTGGCTTATGGAGCGGCCCTGGAAAGGCCGTGTCGCCGCAAGGCGATCGTGGGTTCGAATCCCACCCCTTCCGCCAATTTTCAGAATTCGGATTTTGGAGGGGTTCTTGAAATTCTTGTTGAAGCCTCGCCCCAAATAATGCCCGTCGGGTGAAGGCCAACAACCGCAAGCTGGTGATAGGAGCGGAATTATTAGTCGCTTCACTAGTACAGGCCAGAGAACTTATCCGCCGGACGAGGCGGTTTTGGGGTATAATGGCGCCATGAAAGAAGTGACGATTCTCTCTTTAGTCGAGCTCAAGGACATGGCTGTCAAAATGTACGGTGGGCAAATGGTTAAGGCCGTCGTGGACGTGGCCACCGAGCGGGTGGTGGTTGACGCCGAGCTCCATGTTGACGAGGAAGCGTACCTTCTCGAAAACGGTTCCCGGCAAGGAGATCTTTGGGGGATTAACCTTTATCCCGACAAATTCGGCCGAGACAATTTTATTGAGTTTGATTCGATGGTCAATATTCGTCCGAGCCAAAACAATAATTCGCGGACTGTCGAAAACGAAGCCATTCGGCAAAAAATTCGGCGCATTATTGAGCGGACAGTTCAGAAATGAGTGCCGTCTACGGCGTTGATCGGAGTCGTTGGTCCAAACTGACTATTTTGGAGCAAATGGGCAACATTGGCAGCGAGGTTGGACGAGCCCTCAAAGCCAAGCGCGACGGCGACGACCGTGGCGCCTTTTTTGCCACTATTCGCGCCCTCGATTTATTTAACGCCACCGCCGAGTGTCTGGCGGGCAAGCGATCGCCCCGACTGGTGGAGGTTTTGCGGTCGAAGGATCGGTTTTTGCGCCTGATTGACGACAATTTTATCGCCGCCGAGGCCGACAGTCTGGAGAAATATTTTACCCAATTCGCCGTTGCCGCCCGAGCTAATCGCAAGTAACGATTGAAGTCGGCCAGCCTGATTAGTCGCCAATCGCGGCCGGCGCGCTTAGTCCATCACGGCGCGGGCGACCCGCGGCGAATGCCGCCTCGGCTGACGACACAGCCACCGACGCCAACCGACGAGCCCAACCGCGAGCTTGATGACGGGATTTGAACATAGTAGATTTAAGGTAATGAAACGCTTTTGGGGCTACGGCGTGTTTTGGGTGGCTGCAACCGTTGTCCCCAGCACGGCTCACGCTCACGAGGCGTATATCTTGACGCGAGAACAGTTCAATTACGGTTTGTCGTACGCGGGCCTGAACGCTTTTTCGGCCCTGAATAATCCGGCGAATTTCGCCCTGACTCTCAAGGTCGCCGCCGGCGTCGCGGCGGCAATGGCCGTAGCTTTTTGGGTACGGCATTCCAGCTGGGGCCAACGCGCCGACGGGAAGTTAAAGGAGTACGGTCATCTTGGACACCTTATCACTCGCGTCGCTCTCGCCGGCTCGTTTTTCTTTTCTGGATTGACGCGGAGCATCTTGGGACCCGAAATGCCCTTGGACACTGTCCCGCTTGGCGAAGCGGTTCGCGTCATGCTGATG
Source organism: uncultured Candidatus Saccharibacteria bacterium (assembly GCA_964372935.1). Taxonomy (GTDB): domain Bacteria; phylum Patescibacteriota; class UBA1384; order 2-12-FULL-50-11; family DASWYB01; genus CAYJRF01. The sequence continues at coordinate 50,555 of CAYJRF010000004.1, read as the reverse complement.
CTAACCAGCGGCCTAATACTAATCGGTTTTTTGACTCCTCTGGCGGCGGCCCTGGGGCTGGTCGGGATCGCTCTGGCGGCCGCAACCTACCACGGTTACATTTTGACATATACGAATTATATCGGCGTACTGTTCGTCCTAGCGATGCTGGGAGCATCGGCTTTTTCGCTCGACCGCCAATTTGGTTGGCTACCGGCGATGTGGCGAAAACTCGCGCCGTACGAAGCCACCATTGTTCGGGTCGGGTACGGAGTGGCGTTGATGTACGGAGCGATCGCGATTAAATTTCTCCACCCCGCGCTGACGGTGATGGTGGTCAATCAAAACAATTTGACCCGCTTCCACTGGCTCTTTCCCAGCGACCCATTTCTGGTGGTCTTGGGAGCGGCCATCGCCGAATTTATGATTGGCCTGTTAATTACTTTGGGCTTGCAGGTCCGTCTTGTCACCTTGGTAACACTACTATATCTCACCCTGTCGCTGTGGTATTTCAAAGAAGCTGTCTGGCCCCATTTTTTGCTCTACGGCATCGGACTGTCCTTGTTGATTCACGGCGGCGGCCGCCTGACCCTCGACGAATGGATCGATGCTCTTCTGGCGAGAATCCGTCAGAGAAAGAGAGGTCATGTCGCAATTGAGAGATGACCTCGCCGAGCTGATTCACGGAGAGGTCATCGAAGACCCGGGCATATTGGCGCCCTACGCCCAAGACGCCAGTCTGTTTAAGGTTTCGCCTAAACTGGTTGTCAGGCCAAAAGACATTGTGGATATTCAAAATTTAGTCCGCTACGTCAACCGGCATCATCATCAAGCCCTAAGCCTCACGGCGCGCGCCGCCGGAACCGACATGAGCGGCGGCCCGCTCACGCGTTCTATCGTCGTCGATATGCAAGCCCACTTTAACCGCCTTCACAAAGTTGGTCGCGGCTTTGCCGTAACCGAGCCGGGAGTTTTTTACCGCGACTTTGAACGCGAGACCTTAAAAACCGGCCAGCTCATGCCGGCGTATCCGGCCTCGCGCGAACTCTGCACGGTGGGGGGCATGGCGGCCAACAACTCGGGCGGGGAAAAAACCCTACGCTACGGCAAAACCGAAAATTACGTGGAATCTCTTTCGGTGGTGTTGGCCGATGGCGAGCCTTACGTCTTGAGACCGCTCTCGGCCAAGGACCTGAACGTCAAACTTAAGGCGCGCGATTTCGAAGGTGCGGTTTATCGCCAAATGGTCAATCTAATCAAACCCAATAGCGATATCTTAGCGGAAGCGAAACCAAAAGTGTCGAAGAACTCCGCCGGTTATAATTTGTGGGACGTGTGGGATCAGCAGTCCCAGATATTTGATTTAACAAAACTGTTTGTCGGATCGCAGGGAACTCTCGGGCTTATCACCGAAATTCGTTACCGCTTGATCAAACCGCATAAACACTCCCGTCTCTTGGTGATATTTCTCAAAAACCTCGACCATCTGGCCGAGATCATCAACGCTATTCTTCCCTTGAAACCGGAAAGTTTTGAATCTTACGACGATCATACCCTCAAGTTGGCGATCCGGTTCATGCCCGATATTTTGCGCCAGATCAAGGGTCAAACTCTGGTGTCGTTGCTGTGGCAATTCTTACCGGAAGCGTCGTTCGTGGCCATTCACGGCATTCCCAAATTAGTCCTTTTGGCGGAATTTACCAGCGACACGCCCAACGACGCCCAGCGCCAAGCCCTAACGGCAAAGCAAGCCCTCGCCGATTTTCCCATCAAGACCTTAGTGACAAAAAACCGATTAGACGCCCGTAAGTATTGGGTTATCAGACGAGAGAGCTTCAATTTATTGCGCCATCACCTTCGAGGAATGCATACGGCCCCGTTCATAGACGACGTCGTGGTAAAACCGTCGCAACTGGGGCAATTTCTTCCGGAGCTTAACGCAATTATGGGGGAGTACGACCTTATATACACCATCGCCGGCCATGTTGGCGACGCCAACTTTCATATTATTCCCATAATGAACATGGGCGATCCCAAAAACCGCGCCATTATTCCCGAGCTTTCGCGCCGAGTTTACGACCTTGTCATCAAGTACCACGGCTCGATTACCGGGGAACATAACGACGGCTTGATTCGTTCGCCGTTCCTGCGACAGATGTACGGCGAAAAAATTTACCGTCTGTTTCAGCAAACTAAAAAAATCTTCGACCCGAACAACATTTTTAACCCGGGGAAAAAAGTTAACGCTCGACTCGACGACGCCCTCGATCACCTTGTGAAAGAATAACCATCGGAGCGGAAAAATCTTCACGATCCGGTAAGCGACCAACGTTAACCGTCCGGGCCGATAACCTACTCGAAGAAGTGGTTGACGTGGCGACCAAGATCAATCACAATAACGGCCAGGATGCCTGGATCGATTGACGGCAATAACCCACCACCAAATAAAAGAAAGGCCGTGGTATGACAAAGTTTGTTTATATTTATCGCGGGGGATCGGGCAACATGGGAGCGAACTTAATAGACGGCGGCGCGGTTAAGGTGTCCAAAGTCATGCCCATGCCGGCGGCTTAAAGCCGTAACGAGCATTCGGGCTTACGCGCCGCGAGACTGGAGAGAAAGATGGATTTTGACCAATCGTCGGACTATATGGTGGCGTTGTTCGCCTCAATCAGGCCGGTTGATCCGGACGTCGCCGAGCGGAAGGTTTTTGGTTATCCAGCGTTGTTTGTTAACGGCAATATGTTCGCGAGCTTATTTGGTGACAGTTTGATTATTCGCCTATCGGACACCGATCGCGTAACTTTTCTGGCCGAGCAGGCGGCCAAAATATTCGAGCCCACCCCCGGAAGAGCGATGAAAGAGTATGCCGTCATTCCCTCAAAACTTTATCGCGACACCTCGGTCCTGAACGAATGGCTTAGCCGGTCTCTTAATTACGCTCGGTCCTTGCCACCCAAAAAATCAGCCCCAAAATAACTCGTCCTGATCAGGATTGATTCTATTTAAGGAGGGCGTCGATGCGAGTCTTAAGACTCGTTGGGTCGGTTTGGGCGATTACCTCGCCGTTAATGTAAATAGTTGGGGTGGAATCGAGGCCGAGAGCCTCGGCGTCGCCCATGTCTTGCCGCACTCGGTCGATAACCGGCTGGTCTTTGGTGTCTTTTTTGAATTGGTCGATGTTCAACCCCAGTTGCTGGGCATCCCGTTCAAACTTTGCCAGTGGGTTTGGCTGACCCGCCCAATCATTCTGGGTTTCAAACAGCCGATCGTGCATTTCCCAGAACTTATTTTGACTGGCGGCCGCCTCGGCCGCCAAGGCGGCCACGTAAGCGTTGGGATGAATATCTATCAGGGGAAAATGACGATAAACCAAGCGCACTTTGCCGTCGTAGTCCTGGAGGATTTGTTTTAAGACGGGGTAGTGTGCCTCACAGGCCGGACACTGAAAATCGCCGAACTCGACCACCGTTACCTTGGCGTCGCTTGGGCCTCGGGAATGGTTCGCGTCGCGGACAATCGCCCCTTGGTCCACTTTGATCGGCTGGGGCGGCGGCGGATTGGTTGAAGACGAGCTGGCGCCCAGACCGAAAATCACCCCAAAAACCACGAGGGTAAAAACAACGATCGCGCCGATAATCTTATTGTCGTTGGTCACGGCGGTCCCGAAAGATGATGACGATCATGATTATAGTAATAATCCCAAAGGCGATCAAAGACAAGAGGGGAATCGTCATGAACCCAAACCACTCCACTAAGCGCGTGGTGCAGGAAACTCCGGCCCGACACGGCGCCGCGCTTTCCGGTAAAACGTGATAATAAAGCAAATTATGATAGAGGGCGACGGCGGTGCCGGCAACGCTCAAGGGTAAAATATAATAGGGCAGTGACTTGTCTTCGCGGCGAAGCAAGCCGACGGCAAAAATTACCGCGAGAGGATACATCAGGATTCTCTGATACCAACAAAGGATGCACGGCACGAGACGCATGACTTCGCTGAAATAGAGGCTCCCAAGCATGGCCAGCAGAGAAACTGCCCAAGACAAGGACAGGAGAGAACGTCGGGTGACGAGGCGCTGCAGACGGTTTAAGCTGTTCATGATAGTGTTATGAGTTAATTATCTCTTATGTATGGAATATCCGCCAGTCGCCGCCCGACCGTTGTTGTCTTTGCCCAGCCCGAATTTGAAAGGATGCCGCGACGACCAATGGCGTCGTGGCGGAAAGTGGACGGGCAACATTACGACTTTTTTATCTCGGCCAGGACCCGCGCCAACATGGCCTTGACCTCCGCAATAAGGCTGTGGCCGTCAAGCTCGTCGCTCGCAACCCAGGCAAAGGCGGTAAAGTCTGGCGAGATCCTCACCGTCCCTTCAGCGGCGCAGCGATACCGCAGCCCCACGACGTGAATGCCGTCCGGACGGGTAAACTCAAAATCCCCGAGATAAATTGGCTCGCCGACAGGCAAGAGGCCGGTTTCTTCGACAATCTCTCGCTTAAGGGCCGCCGCGGCGCCTTCGCCGATTTCCACCTTGCCGCCCGGAACGGTCCACTGCCCGGGAAACGCCGTCTCGGCCTCGCTTCGCTGCAAAATCAGGCACTTGCCGTCCCGAATGATGACCGCCGTAACCGCCACGATATGAAGCGGCAACTCTCTCATGGCGTCTCCTTTCGTCCATCGAGCCAATTGTAGCCAGCTTGAGGGGTGATTGCAAATCGCAAATCGAGACAAAGCTTTGACTGTCTTGAAACATTGAACGGCCAAGTCGCCACGTGGTACCATGAGAGCGCATGAACAATCGAGTGGTTCATTTTGAAATACAGGCCGAGCAACCCGAGCGGGCGATTAAATTTTACGACGCCGTGGCCATGCCTAAGTTCGCCCTTGTTGGCGTCGCTTGGCAGGGCTATTTTGTCGACCCCGAGGGCAATACGTTCGGGATTCACCAGCCCGACGCCGACGCTAGTCTCCCCCTGGCGGTTGACAAGACACAAGGTTGACAAGAAGCGGTTAGAACGGCGCAAGCGACCGATAACTAAATGACTCTCCGCCGATTTCTCGCTGGCGTCTTGGTGGTTTTGGGCGTTTTTATTGTCGGCTTGGCCTTTAAGTCCGGCCAGTCGTCGTCCGTTCGACGGGCGCCAATCACGCTACCCGCCAACTCGTCCCCTCCTCGTCCAACAAAGACTATCTCCGGCCTGATCGTCCCGCATCATAACCTCGTGGCGACCCAAAGACGAAAGTTGTTTACTTTGACTAAAGACGCCGGAATCAAACCCCGAACGGTAGTTTTGATTTCCCCCAACCATGACGCTAATGGTCGAGAGTCGGTTCAAACGACGAGCCAAGTCTGGACCACCGCCGAGGGCGAGATTAAGCCCGACACGCCGGTAATCAAAGGGTTGATTGCCGACGGAGTGGGAGACGAGCCGGAAAGCTTTGCCAACGAGCGCGGCGTCGACCTAATTTTGCCCGATATTAAAGCCACTTTTCCCGAGGCCCAAATCGTCCCAATCATTTTCAAAATTGACACTCCGCTCGAAACGGTCAATCGCGTCCGCGACGCTCTTTTGGTTAGCTGTGGCGACTGCTTGATGATCGCGTCGGTTGATTTTTCTCACAATCAACCAGCCCTGCTCGCCGACCTTCACGACTCTCTGTCGAGGCGCGCGCTGGAGAATCTCGACGCGGCGGAACTTTATCGCGCCGAGACCGACTCGCCGCCAGCGTTGGCGCTGCTAGTTAACTGGGCGAAAAGTCATGGCACAAAAAAATTAGTTCTCAACGATCATACCAACTCTGGCGTTCTCGCCGGTAATCCCGACATTGCCACCACGACCCATTTCTTTGGCTGGTACGAATCGGGCGAACCGACAACGCCGACGGATAGCGTGAGCTTTATTGTTGGCGGCGATATGATGTTCGGTCGTTTCATCGCTCACACTTTTCTGGCTCGCGGACTGGAAACAAGTTTGGATCAGATTGGCGAGCGCGTGTTTTGGGGCACCGACGCCAGCGTGATTAATTTGGAAGGACCGGTGAGCGACAGGCCGGTGGTTGACAACATCGCCCCAAATAACTTGACATTCAATTTTCCACCGGAGGCGATAAAGGCGCTCAAGTTCATCAAAATCAATGTCGCCAGTCTGGCGAATAACCACTCCAGCAACGCCGGAGCGGACGGCCTGGCCACAACGCGCCGCTTGTTGACCGACGCCGCAATCCAGCCTTTTGGCGGCCCCGGTGAGAGCGACGCCGCCGCTCACTTAGTCAGGATCAAAGGTCAAGGCCTGACATTGATCGTTGTTGGCATCAATGCCGTTTTTACCTCGCCCAACATTGTGCCGCTCATCAAGGAGCTCCGCCAAGAACCGGCGAGTCGGATTGTGATTTTCCCCCATTGGGGCATCGAGTATGTTTATCGCCATACCACCCAACAGGAACAACTGGCTCACGCCTGGATTGACGCCGGGGCCGACATGGTTATTGGGTCTCACCCCCACGTGATCGAGGACAGCGAACTGTACCGCGGTCGACCGATTATCTACTCGCTGGGTAATTTTCTCTTCGACCAGACTTTTAGCCCCGAAACCCAGCAAGGGCTCTTGGTGGCCGGACAATTCAAGGCCACCGGACTGGAATTGTTTGCCCTGCCGATTCAATCAACCAAATTAAAGCCGGCCCTGCTCGGCGGCGACGCCAAGTCGGCCCTGCTGACAAGACTCTACGCCCCATTTGATAAGTTTAAGCAATCAACGCCGGCGGGCGAGTTACTGGTGTTCCCGCCAGAGTGATGCCCTAGAGCTGGTTTTTCCCGTTCTTTGCCGCCGATGCGAAAAATAAGAGTATCGGAATTAAGCCGCAATCCTTATAATGACTTTATGACCCCTTCCCGATTGACCGGACTGACGAACGAGGAAGCCCGCGATCGGCTCCGGCAACACGGCCCTAACGTCATCGCCGCCCAACCCCAGTTAAGCGAGGCGCGACGATTCGCGCGCCATTTTGCCAATCCGCTGATAATAATTCTCACGCTGTCGGCCATGGCGGCGTTCTTTTTAGGCGACCGTGTTAGCGCGGCGATTATTATCGCCATCGTCGTCATCAGCGGCGCTTTGGAGTTCATCAACACCGCCAAGTCGGCCCGCGCCGCCGCCGCGCTCAACGAGCGAGTCCAAATTACCGCGACTGTGATCCGCGAGGCAAAAGACTTCGAGATAGCCTTGCCGATGATAGTCGTTGACGATTTGGTGAGATTGAAAGCTGGCGACGTTGTCCCCGCTGACGGCAAGGTGATCACAAGCGAACATCTTTACGCGAACGAATCGACGCTAACCGGCGAGTCGTTTCCCCAACCCAAAGCCAGCAACGATTTGGTGTACATGGGCAGCAGCGCCGTCAGCGGCAATGCCGTGATCGCCGTTACCGCCACCGGTCAGCGGACAAAGTACAGCCAAATCGCCGCCGCGGTCTCGCTTCGGGCCACGCCCACCGAATTTGAGCGTGAAATTAAGGACTTTAGTACTTTGATTGTCAAAATCACCTTCGCCTTGGTGCTATTCGTTTTCGTGATCACCGCCGTCCTCAAGCACGGGACCATCGACGCTTTCCTTTTTAGTCTGGCTCTGGCCGTCGGCCTGACCCCGGAACTTCTCCCGATGATTATCGCCTTAAATCTGACCAAAGGCAGTCTGGCCATGGCGCGACGCAATGTGATCGTCAAAAGACTTTCGGCCATCCAAAATTTTGGCAGTATGGACATTCTCTGCACCGATAAGACCGGTACTTTGACCGAGGACAAAATTGTTCTCGTGAAACACGTTGACGGTTTGGGTCGCGATTCGGAATTGGTCTTGTTTTTGGCTTATTTGAGCAGCTCGTTTGCTACCGCGTTCAACAATCCTCTGGACCAAGCCATTAAGCAGTATCAAAAACTTCAAATAAAAGATTATACTAAAGTTGACGAGATCCCCTTCGATTTTGAGCGCAAGCGCGATTCTATCGTAGTCAAACACCGCCAACGACATATCTTGATTACCAAGGGAGCGCCCGAAGAAGTCCTCAAAATATGTCGCCACTGGGAAAAACCCGGGCGGATTCTCGGCGCCAACAAGCTTCGGGCAATCGAGGCGATCTACAACCAGCTTAGCTGTGATGGGTTTCGGGTTTTGGCGGTTGCCACCAAGACAGTCTCACTCCAACCGGATTACTCCCCGGATGTTGAGACCGCCATGGAGTTTATCGGCTTTATGGCCTTTCTCGACCCCGCCAAAGGCTCGGTGGAACAGACCCTCAAACAGCTCGGCGACCACGGCGTGAAGGTGAAAATCCTTACCGGCGACAACGCCTTGGTGAGCCAAAAAATTGCCCGCGACATTAATTTGCCGGTCGCTGGTTTGCTGACAGGCTCGGAGGTAGCTCAACTCACCGATCTCGAGCTGGCGAAAGCGGCGGAGGGCACGACCATATTCGCCCGAGTTGATCCGACCCAAAAAATGCGCATCATCGAATCGTTGAGACGCAACGGGCACGTCGTCGGTTATTTGGGTGACGGTATTAATGACGCTCCCTCATTGCGACACGCCGACGTGGGTATATCTGTCAACAACGCCGTTGACGTGGCCAAACAGACCGCCGATATTATTCTGATCCATAAAAGCCTCGAAGATTTAACCGAAGGAATCATTGAAGGCCGACGGACCTACACCAACACCCTCAAGTACCTCAAAATGTCCTTAAGCTCAAACTTTGGCAATATGTTCTCGATGGCGGCGGCGGCAATGTTTCTGCCGTTCTTGCCCATGACCGCGCCCCAAATATTATTCAATAATCTCCTTTACGATAGCTCCCAGTTTGCCATTCCTCTCGACAATGTTGACCGTGGCGACGTTAGTCTGCCGCGTAAATTGAGTGTCCCGTCAATAAAAAAGTTCATGTGGGTGTTCGGCCCCTTAAGTTCCCTGTTTGATTTTGTTACCTTCGTCGTGCTCTTTGCGGTATTCCATTTTTCCGGTCGCCAATTTCAAACCGGTTGGTTCATGGAATCCATCGCCACTCAAACCTTTGTTATCTTTATCATTCGAACCCGATTAACGCCCTTCAAGCAAAGTTGGCCCAGCCCGTACCTCTTGGGTAGCACCCTGGCCGTCGTCGCCGGCGGCTGGCTAATCGCCTCCGGCCCGCTGGGGAGCTTTTTTAACTTTACTCCTCTGCCGAGCGCGGCGACACTGGTTATTGGATTAATTGTCATTAGCTACCTTGTGGTGATCGAATACGCCAAACGGCTATTTTTTCTCAAAATAGCCCTGTGAGTTGGTTAATCACTGGGAGCGAACAGCGCCGTCCTCGCTAGACAAACGCGGCATAAATCATCGCCCGACCGAAGCGAAATAAGAGGGGGGACGTTGGGGGCGACTCATCAAACGCCGAGAGCCTGATTCGTTTGGGGTCAATCGTAGACGGCGCAAGGGCGGCGTGAAATGATGCGGCTGTTGTGACGATCATTTGCGGCCAGACACATAACCATCGGCCACGCCATGGATGAGCTGACATATCGGGGGTCCGGGGTCGATTATACCGCCCTCGACGCTTTTAAGCGGACATGCCAGCGCGCGGCGCGCCAAACGGCCAGCCCGACGCGACAGCTCGGTCTCCAAGAAGAAACTTGGAGCCGAGGCGAATCCTTCTATGTCGCGAAGCACACAAGGTCAACGGGCTATATCGGCTTAGTTCACGAAGGGCTCGGGACAAAAAATCTTGTCGCCGACGAGATGGAACGGCTTACCGGCCTAACTTATTACGACAGTATTGGTCAGGACACGGTCGCCGCCGGCGTCAACGACATTTTGACTGGCGGGTTGATGCCGGCGCTGGTGACGATGCATTTAGGAGTGGGGGAATCGAGCTGGTTCGACAATCGCCGACGGGCTGACGAGTTAATCAAAGGTTGGGTCAAGGCCTGCGCGTTAAGCGGCTGTACTTGGAGCGGTGGCGAAACGCCCGCCCTTAAAGACATAATTCAACCGCGCGCCGCCGAATTGAGTTGTTCGGTTGTCGGGCTTTTGCGGCACGAAAGTTACCTCATCCGCGGCGATAATATTCGACCCAACGATGTCATCGTTTTTCTGGAGAGTTCGGGCCTTCACGCCAACGGTCTAACGCTTGCCCGCCGTATTGCCGATAGACTGCCGCAGGGCTATCTCACCGATATTGGCGCGGGTCAAACCTACGGCGCGGCCATCATGTCGCCCACTTCGATCTATGTTTCGGTCGTCAAACGGTGTCAGGACGCCGGGGTGCCGATTCACTACGCCGTCAATATTACCGGTCACGGGTGGCGAAAATTACTGCGCGCCAAAAGAGTGTTCACCTATGTTATTGACCGCCTGCCGGCCGTGCCGCCGGTGTGCCAATTTATTCAGAGCCACGGACCGATTAGTGACGCCGAAGCTTACGGCAACCTAAACATGGGAGCCGGATTCGCCCTGATTGTCGCTCCGGAGCGAGCCGGTGAAGTCGTTGAGGTCGCCCGTAGCTGCAACGTTGGCGCCATTATCGGTGGTCGGGTGATCGCTTCAAAAGATGGGGTCAAAAGAGTCGTGATCGAACCGCTCAAAATCGTTTGGACCGGACGGGCGCTCGGCGTTCGCGCCTAAAGCCCGCCGCCATTAAGCGCCTTGGCGCCGGCCAACATCATTTTGCCGTGACGATGAAGGTCGCCGATCGACCGCCCCAACACCACTAGGCCGATAATAATCTGACCGACGATCAGCGCCACGTGCCAAGACCGCTCAATGAAAATACTTGGGTAGGCACGGATTAGCCACCAGCTCGCGATAAAAAAGCTTTTGGCCGAAAGTGAAAAAATCGCGACTTCGGCGACGAATCAGGCCCAAGTCAATCCAGTAAAATACCCAAGCCGCCACCGCGAAAACAACGTTGCAAGCGAACCAATTTTGAGGGTTCGTAATTTGGCCAAACGTTACAACTTAAATGAGCATGAAGACAAAGTACCTAAAATTGTGGCGGAGACTAATCGGCCAGTTAATGAAGCATCACGCGTGGAGAATTGCCTGCGACCAAAAATACCGAACCACAATAAACCCCGCCAAAACATACAGCCAAGCAATGTATCTTTCGGTCGTCAAAAGCTGGCTGGCTCGAGAAGCAAGCTTAGATAACGACAAACCTTGAGCGAGACTGATCAACGTGAACCCGACCCCGACCGTCATTTCGTCGAGTTGCTTCTTGGTCAAAAGATTAAGGGGACTGGATTGGGACGCGGCCTTAGTCGCGGGCATGACAGGTGGCCAAATCATACCTCAAAACCGATGAGCCGACAAACCTTCGCAGACGCCGTGTTAATCCCAATATCACCATCGGCGGGAAAATGTCTTCCCTCGATGAAGGGCTACGATTCTTTACCCATCTTGCCAGCCGAAATAATCATCCATAGACCGGCAAGGCCGACAATAACGTACACCACCCGCGCGACCGCCGAACCAACGCCAAAAATCGTGTCGACAAGATTGAACTGGAATAGACCAATTAGCCCCCAGTTGACAGCGCCGATGATAACAAGAACAACCGCCACCCAATCCAGACTACTCATCTTCATAAACACTCACCTCCTCCCTGTTTTATTGTACACCGGCCCGACAAAAAACAGTATTGGAAGTTAGCTTGACGTCGTTGGCTCGGCGGCGCATAGTCGGGCTAATGTGGACTCGTCGCCATGTTGGTGAAATTTAAGATCCTGCTCAAAAATAGCGGGTTTTGGCCTAGTGATTCGGACCCGGAATCGCGTGTTCGCGCCACTCTGTTTGGCTTAACGACGGTCGGTTTTTTAGTGCTACCTTTTATCGTCCTACCGGGGCTGGATAACCCCCTCATGGGACAGCTCTTTGTCCTCGTATGGTTAGCCACCGCGTTGGTGGCGACTATTACTGTCAGTTTCCTGCGCGGTCATTTGGCGCCGATAGCTAGTTGGCTATTTGTTTTGGTCGGGATATGGTTGGGAGCGAAAGTCGTCGCGACATTAACGTCTATTTTGCCCCACCGAAGCATCTGGGGCGCCTACGGCTCTCCAGCCAACGGTTTGCTCTATTTAGTCATCGCCTCGATTATGATTTACGCTTTCTTAAGCTCCCGCCCACGCCAACGCGGGCTAACCTTTATTATTCAAGCCATCGTTCTCCAAAGCCTTGTTTTAAGTCTCCTCACAATTATCGACGCGGCTAACAAAGGCCTGTTCGTGCAGGCCGGCCGACCGGATTCTCCTCTTTTTAACAGCGACTATTTTATCTCCTACGCCGTACTGGTCTTACCGCTGGGCGTGGCGCTGTTTGTTGACGCCGTGCGCCATGCCCGCCAAGGGAATTTCGGCGGCAGGTGGATTAAGCCGGCGTTTTACGGTCTTCAGGTTGTCTGCCTGGCCACGGCGCTATTCTTCACCCTCCCAACAGGTTTGCAAGCCGGGATCAGACCGGCGAATCAAACCGGTCTGTCGCCAATCGCTTTTCTATCCAATAGTAGCAACGTCGAACGCTGGACCCAATGGAAGGCGGCATGGCTTATCGGCCTAAGACGACCGCTGGTCGGCTCCGGCCCGGGCACAACCCGCGCCGCCTTTTACGATTTGATCCAATCGGTCCGTTTTCCATCTTGGAATTACGACACTTACATGGAGCACGCCCACAATGACTTGCTGGAGCAATGGAGTCAAACCGGCCTTATCGGCTTGTTGGCCTATGTGATTTTTCTCGCCGGTAGCGCTTGGCTCATCTGGCGTCATCGAGACCGCGTGACCGCCAATATGCGTCCGTACGCGTGGGGAATAAGCGGCGGTTTGATCTTGTTTCTACTGTTTAATCAATTTCTTTTCACAACCCTCTTTCCCGGCTTAATTGCCTTGCTTTGGTTGGCGATTCTTTTTATTTTGACTGACCAAGTTGGCGCCGTGCGAAACCTCCGACGACTTTACCCGTTAAGCTTGGGCGCCATGACGATCGTCATGGCGATATTTAGCTTTTTGGCGGTCGGCTACGCCCGCGCTGAACAACAATTTCATCTCGGCGCCTTGGCGTACTCGAAAGGCGACCCCGAATCGGCAGTCCGCGCTCTCGACCGTGCCACGAAAGATTACGCCTATGAAGATACTTACCCATGGCTAAAATCGGTTCTATTGCTGTCGCGGTATCTCGGCAGCCGCGAGTTAACGCCTCAAGATAAGGAAATTCTCGGCCAAGCGAGCTTGGCCGCCGCCCAGCGGGCAATATATCTCAACCGGCACATCCCACTTTATCAAGTTGACGCGGCGGCGATCGCTTATCTGACGGCCGAGGCCAACTCGCCCCAAGAAACCACCGCTCGCGACGCCCTTATGACCGCCGCCCAGATCAGTCCATTTTATTACTTGATTTATATGCGAGCCGCCGATGCCTTTTACATTAAAGGGGATATCGCCAATGGCGACACCCTGGCTGGACAGGCGTTGGCCGTCGCCGACAACAAAGTTACACCAAAACTTCAAAGCCACCTTACGTCCCAACGCGCCCTGGCGCCAAAACCGGAGCGATAAATATAAATGACGGCTCAAAACTCGGCGTCCGCCGAGCCAACAAGCACGTCGCGCGGTTTGGCCCCGTCCGGCGGCCCGATGATACCGTTCTCTTCAAGTAAATCAAGCAGACGGGCAGCGCGGGCATAACCGACCCGCAGACGTCGCTGGAGAAGGGACGCCGAAGCTTTGCCGGTTTGAATCACACAGGCCTTCGCGTCGTCAAATAAATTGTCGTCAATCTCGCCATTGCCGCCGCCAAGTCCCCGGACACCGACGGCTTTGAAGGATAGTATCGATTCGTCGTAAGACGCTTCGCCCTCGCGCTTGAGAAATTCACTCACGCCAGTAATCTCTTTGTCGTTAACGAAAACGCCTTGGACTCGACGTGGTTGCGTCAGGTCGCTCGACAAATAAAGCATGTCGCCCCGCCCCAAAAGCTTCTCGGCCCCAATCTGATCAAGAATAGTCCGCGAATCGGTGCCGCTGGCAACGGCAAATGATACTCTAGTCGAAATGTTCGCTTTGATGATACCGGTGATAACGTCAACGGACGGACGTTGAGTGGCGACGATCAAATGGATCCCCACGGCTCGCGCCATTTGAGCAATCCGAACGATTGACGCTTCGACCTCATTCGCCGACTGCGCCATAAGGTCAGCTAGTTCGTCGATAATTACCACCAAATACGGCAACCGGCCGTCGCCGGGGTTTTCATTGTAAACTTCAATGTTTCGGCAGGATGATTCGGCCAACAGTTTGAAGCGCCGCTCCATTTCCGCCACAACCCATTTGAGAGACGCGACGGTCTTATCTAAATCGGTGATGACTGGCGTCATCAAATGAGCGATGCCGTTGTATTCGGTAAACTCGACGCGCTTGGGATCGATCAGCATCAATCGGAGATCGGACGGGGAATTCTGATAGAGCAAGTTAATGATAATCGAATTAATGCACACCGATTTTCCACTGCCCGTGGCGCCGGCGATCAGGAGATGCGGCATCCGTCTTAGATCCACCACGAACGGCGCCCCGGCGGCGTCGCGGCCAAGCGCCAAAGCCATCGGACTAATCTTTTTGAGATTTTCGCTCTCAATAATTTCTCGCAACGTCACCGTCGCGGCGGTTTTGTTGGGAATTTCCACCCCCACCAACGACTTGCCGGGAATCGGCGCTTCGATTCGCACCGATGGCGCCGCCAAAGCCAAGGCAAGGTCATTGGCGCGAGCGGTAATAGCGGTGAGTTTGACGCCGTCGGCCGGTTTAAGCGTGTACTGCGACACCGTCGGCCCGACGTTGACATCGCTCATAGCCACGTCAATGACAAAATCTTTTAAGGTTTTTTGAATCGTCTCGCGGTTTTTGGCAATGTTGCCGGCGTCGGGCAGAGAATCGGACAGCGACAGCAGCTCAAGGGGCGGGTAAGTCCAATCACCGTCCTTCGTCGTCAGCGCCGGCCGATTGGCGGGTGGCGGCGTGTCTTGACGCTTGTCGTAACCACGCAGAGTAAAAACATTGGCGCGCGGACCAACAGCCGGACCACCTGCCGACTCGCGTTCAATTCTAAATCGCTGAATCAAGTAACGGAGCGACACGTTGGTTGACACTAATAGGGCGGCTGACGATAGGCCGAGGAGCAACACGTAGCCGCCGACGCTGCCTAAATATCCCTCGGCGAGGCGAAAAACAAATCGACCGATAATCCCGCCGTGGCCGATAAACATTCCCGGGACGGTTAAAAATCCGACAACGATCCCGATAACGACAGACGCTTTAATGTACTCGTTCTCGCCCGGGGGAATTAAAAGTTTTATCCCTAACAATAACAATACCAGCGGAGCAATATAGCCAAGAACACCAAAAAGGGCGGTGGCGGCGTGGATAACCATGCTGCCGAATCGGCCGGCAAAGCCAAAGATCGAAATCACAAACAGAACGCCCAGGACGGTCAACAAAATCCCCAGCACCTCTCGCGCGGTGTCTGGACTGACGCTCCAATCCAAATAATCGCGCAGGCTGGGACGACGACGGCGGCGGGATCGGGCGGGACTATAGTAACTCGCCGGACTCGATCGCCGGCGGCGGTGCAACGCTGGCAGGCAGCCTCCTTTGCGGGCTCACGACATATGAACCCATCCTAACGAACTCATCGCCTGTCGGCAAGTGGCTGGTCGGACAGTGCCGTTGACCACGGAGCAAAATCCTAAACCGCCACGACGACGGGAATAACCATGGGATTGCGCCCGGTGCGTTGGAACAGAAATTTGCTCACGTCGTCGCGCAAGCGTTGTTTTAGCTCCTCGGGGTTGCCCCAGAGTCCTTTAGCGGCGGCGTACGACCGTTTGATCTCCTCGCGCAGTTGGTTCATCAGGTCTTCGGCTTCGCGAACATAAATAAACCCGCGGGTAATGATATCGGGAGAGGTAACCATCTCGCTGGTTTTCTGTTTCACGACAAGGAAAATATTGACCATGCCTTCGTCGCCAAGGATTTGACGGTCGCGAATCACCACTGTGCCAACATCGCCGACACCGGTGCCGTCAATCATGATGTCCTCAAGAACAATTTTTTCGCCCGAAAGTCGGCCGCCTTTTTCGTCAAACTCTACCACCGTGCCGTTCTCCATTAAGATAACGTTGTCGGTGGCCACTCCCATTTCCGTGGCGATTTTACCGTGTTCGACCATGCGATGATAGTCGCCGTGAATCGGAATGAAGAAACGCGGTTGAGTTAAAGCAAACATCAGTTTCAGCTCGTCGCGAGAAGGATGGCCGGAAACGTGAATGTCGCTCATCAGTTTGCTGTGCATCACGTTCGCGCCCTCGCGGTAAAGATTGTTAATCATTTTATCCACGGCCGATTCGTTCCCGGGGACAGCCGAGGCCGAGATGACGACGGTGTCAGTTTTATCGAGCTTAATGTGACGATGTTCACCCTCGGATATTCGCTGGAGCGACGAGTACTCCTCACCTTGACTTCCCGTAGACATAATAGCTAGTCCGCGGGGCTGAAGGGTATTGACCTTACGAATATCGACGAGCAATCCTTCGGGGACACGAAGATAACCGAGACCCATGGCGATATTGATGTAGTTTTCCATTGAACGGCCCGAAATTGCGATTTTCCGACCAAACTTAACCGCTGAATTAATAACTTGTTGAATTCGATTAATTTGGGACGAAAATTGGGCGACAATAATCCGTCCTTTGGCCTCCTGAAAGATTCGGTCAAAGGCTTCGCCAATCATTTTTTCGCTTGGGCTATAGCCCGGTCGATCAACATTGGTTGAGTCGGAAAAAAGTCCGGTAATGCCTTCCCCGCCCAGTTCGGCCACCCGAATCCAGTCGGCCGACTTGCCCAAAGCCGGAGTATACTCCAGACGCCAATCGGTAGCGTAAAAAAACAACCCCGCCGGACAGCGAATCGCCAAACCCAAAACATCGGGAATCGAGTGAGTTAATCGCACCATCTCGACGCTGATTTGGCCAAAATGAATTTTATCGCCCGCTTCTACCACAGTAAGAGTAGCGTCGGTAACGCCCGCCTCGGTGAGTTTATGCTGAATCAAGCCACAGGTTAACGGCGTGGCGTACATTCGGCACTGCAGTTTCGGCCAGAGATAAGGCACCGCCCCAATGTGGTCGTCGTGACCATGGGAGAAGACTATCCCTCGAAGATTCTGTTTTCGTTCCACCAAGTAGGTAACGTCGGGAATGACGGCGTCTACCCCGGGCATGTCGCTATCGGGAAACATAATGCCGCAATCAATCACCACGATGTCGTTTCCGTACTCAAAAACGGTCATATTTCGCGCGCCGGTTTCGCCAGCGCCACCCAGAGGAATAATCCGCAGTTTCCGTCCCGCGGTGCCGATTACTTGAGGCGCCGAAGTTGGGTTGGGCTGATTGGCGCGATCTCGATTAGGCAAAACGGTGAACCGACGCCGGTTGAGACGCCGATCGTTCGCCGCGCGCGAATCAGCGCTGGCAGACGGCGACGGGGTTGCCCCCGGCTCGCCGCCGCGGCGGAGAGGCGGTCGTCCGCTCTCCAGCCTTGGGTTGCGGCCAATGCCCCTCGGTACGGCATGAAACGCCGGCAACTCCGGAGAGCCAGCCACGCGCCGTGGCGAAGCCGTCCGATCGACATTTGGCCGCGCCCCGTGATAGGCCAAACTGGGTCGTTGGAAACGATCCTGCTGATTTGTCCGATACTGACGCGGCGACGCCTCGTTCGACCGATTAGTTAACGGCTTGTACGACGCGTGGCGGCGGCGGCGGCGCGGAGGCGGAGCGTCTTGATTTGAAGACGTTGAAAGTTTAGGTTCTTCCATAGGGAAAGTTTCCTTTCTGTAACATTGGCGAATTTAACAACCGAGCCACCCGACCAAAAACAAGGGGGACCCCAGCCCTCAATTACCCAAGGTTATGATGCGACCAAGCCAGCATTGAGCTAAAGGCAGAGCGGACATAATTCACCGTGGTCCGGCCCATATGCCATGAGCTCGATATCAGCTTAGCGACCGAGCGCTTGAGTAGAACGCCTCATCCGGAATGATTCGAAGATGATGGGAAGAAAACTCAAAACCAGGGGAGACACGCGGAGATAATTGAAGTTGGGTTGATTATAACATGAACTGGGCGTTTGTCAAAAATTTGTACATGATGGGGACGGTTCTCTTTTCTCGGTTAAAGCGGTAGGGGCTTCGGGGCAGGAGCTGGCATAACGGACGATGGCTGATTTTATTTCTAATAACCGAGACTTTTCTAAATACTCGGGCAAAAGAGAACCGCCCCCACTAC
>CAYJRF010000004.1:7050-32118 GCA_964372935.1 uncultured Candidatus Saccharibacteria bacterium | reverse complement strand
TCTAATAACCGAGACTTTTCTAAATACTCGGGCAAAAGAGAACCGCCCCCACTACGGAGACTTACGCCGAGGACGGCCTATTTAGGGAGAGGTCTGGTATTAGGGGGAAGACTCATATCGACTCGCGTCTGCGGAGGACTGGCGTTATCGAGAACCACTTCCACGGACGGGGCAGGGGCCAGTCCAGAGATAAAACAGGCAGAATCGCTCATTGGAGGCGGGGAGGCGGTGACAATGTAGGTACCAGCCGCGACATCCTTGAAATCATAAATGCCTAAGAAGTTCGTTATCCCCTGCTTTTGATTCTGGACCAAGGGGAGGTCGGCTTTGGGGGTTAGGGTGACGGGAGCGTGACAGACATTGAGCGCCCGAGTTGCCCCGACATGGACACGCACTTCGTATTTTTTGAGGGCATCGGGGATAAGGGTAAAGTGAACAACCCTCGTTCCACTGTCCAGAGCCGGCAAGATATGCCCCGTTACGTCCACTTGTTCAACGATGTAGTTCTTGCCGTCTTCGCCGAGGTAAGGCTTCCTCTCGTTACTTAACCGAATCTTGTATCGCACACCGGGCAGGACGGCTATTCTTCCCCAACTCAAAGGGTCGTCCTTGGGGCCCGTTTGTCCCATCTTCTCCGGCTCTCCACCCGGAAAAGGATTGCCCTGATCATCAACCGCCAGGTAATAAAACGGCACGCCATAGACGAGCTTCTCCTGGCCGGTATTCTCGGTTCCTTTGACAATGGTGCCGACGATATATTGCGTCAGAGAAAACGTTAGGGTAACCTCTACTGGGCTATTATTGTTGGAGAGTTCGATCCGCTTGATTTCCCCATAAACATCTCCGGCCGTAGGGGACGAGGCAGGGACAAAAACTCGCAGGTCGTAGGTGCCGTTGTCGCGAGAGTTAGTGATCACCCCTTTGCTATCCGTCGTGCCAAATATTGACCAAACGGTGTATCCACCACCCGCCAGCACGCCTCGTATTTGAACTCTTATAGCGGGAACGGGTACATACTGACCATTGGCGGCGGGCTTTACCACCTTCACCGTTAGCGTGCCGCAGTCAGCACCGGCGGCATGGACGGTGAAGGAGGCGAGAGCGCCATGGACCAGCGAACCGAGAGCCGTCAATACTTTCGTGGCGCCCGAGCGCCACGACACGGGCGGCGGCGAGGTAGAAGCCACGACCCGAAAATAGACTACGGCTGTCGCCCACTGATCACCGCCAGTGGACGCTGTGGCCGTGGCCATGGCCGTGGCCGTATAATCCCCCACACCGAGCGGCGTGCCGCGGGCGGTGAACTGATTGGTCGACTCAACATAGTACACTTCTTGTTGTAGCGATATATTGTAAACCGAGAGGCTGACGCGTTTGAGATGACCGTTGATAGCAGTGGCCTCAACCGTGTAAGTCATGGCGGCCTCGGGCGGGTTGCCGTGGGCGGTGAAGACCTGGTCTTTGGTCGGGGACGTGATAGTCACGCTTACGGTGGTTGTGGCGGGGTGAACGGTGATGGTGACACTGTTCACATACTGGCTCGAGCCGGTATTGCCAATTACCCGATAGCCGTCGCCAGGCTTAACCTTCACAACAAGGTACTTATCGCTGTCGGGCGTGACGGGCGAACCCGGGGTAAAAAGACCGGTCATGGCAGAAGTTGCCCCGTTGGGCACGGGCACAGTCAATGTCGGGAGCCGAACGTCGGCGGGCACATTCGCCGATGACGACCGATCAATCTCCAACTCGACTGTCACCGCCTGATTAGGGCGAAGCGGCTTCGGCCTGTAGGCGTTGTCGAGACTAACGATTTGCAATTGGGCGGTATCCGGTGGAGTAGCGCCTTTGGTGGCCTTCAAATCGCTGCCCGATCTGTCTATGGCAATGATCGGTCGCGCCCTGCAGGCAGCGCGACTGTTATCGGTGAGCGTATCGGCAAACGGCCCAGACTGCAGGAACAGCCCGAGCACGGCGATGGAGAGAACCGCAACGCCAACAAGAGGCAAGACCCCACGACGGAACAAAATTCGCCTCCAGGACAGTGGTCTTTGGGTCGAGTCCGTCATGGCGTGTCAACAAAACAAACGCGAGCGAGAGTAAATCATCCACCTCTCACGTTAAACACCGCGCGAGACGGTGTCAAGCATCGGCCAAAAGACCAACCCTTTACGCCGACGGAACGTCTTTCAATGTCAGACTAACGCGACCCCGCTCGCGGTCAACTTCAACGACTTTTACTTTTACGCTGTCACCAACCTTAACAATGTCTCCGATGGTCGCGACGCGATGGCTGGCCAGCTGGGAAATGTGGATCATGCCGTCAATATTGGGCGCGAGCTGGACTATTGCCCCAATCTCCTTGCCGGTGTTGCGATCTTTCATAATTTGGGTCACCGTGCCGGTAATCACCTCACCCGGGGTAATCTCTTTCATCATCGCTTGAATCATTGCCACCGCTTTGGCTCCCATCGCCGCGTCGGTTGACGAAACAAGGACCGCGCCATCGTCCTCAATGTCAATAGAGGTTACGGACTTGCCGCCAACTTGGTCGATGATGCCGTTAATCATTTTGCCGCCCGGTCCGATTAGTTCACCGATGCGTTTGGGATCAATATGGACCGTCAGAATTCGCGGAGCCAGAGGCGATAATTCGCGGCGGGGCTCCGGCAGGACTTCGGCCATGGCTTGCAATATTTCGCGACGCGCCGTTTTGGCCTGGTTAATCGTGGCGTCAATAATACTATCGGTGAGACCGGATATTTTCACATCGAGTTGGATCGCCGTAATACCCTCGGCCGTGCCGGCGATTTTAAAATCCATGTCGCCGGCAAAATCTTCCAAACCCTGAAGGTCGGTCAGGATGCGATAACTGCCTTCGCCTTCCGAGTCGTCGGCAACCAAGCCCATGGCAATGCCGGCAACCGGCGCTTTAATCGGCACGCCGGCGTCCATCAGAGCCAGCGTCGAACCGCACGTCGCCGCCATCGACGACGAACCGTTCGAGGCCAAAATCTCCGAGACCAGCCGGA
Source organism: uncultured Candidatus Saccharibacteria bacterium (assembly GCA_964372935.1). Classification (GTDB taxonomy): domain Bacteria; phylum Patescibacteriota; class UBA1384; order 2-12-FULL-50-11; family DASWYB01; genus CAYJRF01. The sequence continues at coordinate 29,089 of CAYJRF010000004.1, read as the reverse complement.
TAGTGTAGGGGAAATTTTCTTTCGCCGGCAATACGGGAGCCAGGGCGCGTTCGGCCAAGGCGCCGTGACCAATTTCCCGCCTAGAAGCGCCGCGAATGGCTTTTACCTCGCCAGTGGAATAGGGCGGAAAATTGTAGTGATGCATGTATCGTTTCGTGGTGTCTTCCTCCATGGTCTCGATAATTTGTTCCAACCCGGGTCCGCCCAGCGTGGCCACGGTTAGAGCCTGGGTCTGGCCGCGAGTAAACAGGGCCGAACCGTGAGCTCGGGGGACAATTCCCGTTTCGATACTGATTGGTCTAATTTGGGTCAAGGCGCGACCGTCGGGACGAAGGCCATTTTCGAGGATATTGCGTCTGACTTCTTTTTCGACTAACTGGCTGAAAGTCGAGCGGAGATCGATCTGTTTATACGCTCCCTCAAAATTGTCCACGACTTGTTGCTCAAAATCTTTCAGGAGCCCTTCGCGCTGTCGTTTGTCGATTTGGGTCAGGGCTTGAGCGACTTTCTCTCCAATGAACGACTTGACGTCTTCGTGGATTGGCAAAACTCCGGCCTCTTCGACCGGATGATCCGCGACGGCTCGCGCCAGCTGACATTGAAGCTCGATGCTCGGTTGATATCCTTGGTGCCCAAACTTTATCGCCTTGAGGATGATGTCGTCGGGAATTTCTTGGGCCTCCGCCTCTATCATATTAATCTTGTCGGCCGTGCCGGCAACTACCAGATCGAGGAGCGAGTGATCGCGCTCATCCTCGGTCGGGTTTAGAATAAAGGCATAACCCTTATAAACTACCGGGGCGCCTTGGGCCAATTCCGACGGGACCAGACCGACCCGAGCCGCGCCAACCGGTCCTCGAAATGGCGCCCCCGAACTCATGACAGCGCACGAAGCGGCGATGATGGAAATAACATCGGGGTCGTACTGGGGATCGTACGACAGGACGGTAACGATCAATTGCAAATCGCTCCGGAGGTATTTGGGGAAAAGCGGTCGGAGCGGCCGATCAATTAATCGCGCCGTCAGAACCGCCGTTTCGCTTGGACGTCCCTCGCGTTTAATAAAACGACTGCCCGAAATCTTGCCCGAGGCATATAACCGCTCCTCATAATCGACCATCAGCGGGAAGTAGTCCACCCCATCTCGCGGCTCGGCGTTAGCCACGACGGTTGCCAAGACGATAGTGTCGCCATAACGGGCGGTCACGCTCCCGCTGGCAAGGAGAGCGAGCTTGCCGGTTTCTAGGGTAAGAGTTTTACCCCCAATTTGTGTTTCGTAGCGCTGTACTGCCATTCAAAAACTCCTTCTCGGTTGTCGCGAAGCGCCTCAAACTTCGGGTTATCCGCGCCGTAATGGCACGCAACCCTTCGCCCCAAATCCACCTTGTCGCTGAAAAAGTGTCGCCATAATCGCCCGTATTACTTACGCAAGCCCAGTTCGGTAATGACTCTTTCATAACGGGGATGATCGCTTTTGGCGAGGTAATTCAAAAGACGACGTCGGCGGCCGACCATGATAAGCAAGCCGCTCCGCGAATCGGCGTCGTAACGATGAATCCTAAGATGGTCGGTAACCTCGCCGATCCGCTGCGACAGGAGAGCTATCTGGACCTCCGGCGAGCCGGTATCATTTTTGTGGACTTGAAACTTCTCCACAACCTCTTGTCTTTTTTCGCTTTTTTCTTTGTCCCGTTCGGCCATTAAATTTCCTTTTTGTTCTTGACGCACCCAGCAATCTATGACGAGTATAACCCAAAACCCCAAAAAAAGGAAGGCGCTGTCGGCGTCAATTTTCCTCGTTCAGGAAACAGCCTTACGTCGTTGCCAATAGGCGGTTACCGCCTCCAGAGCGCGTTCTTCGGCGCCGCCGATGGTGTCGTCAATTTCCGCCCCGGCCGCCGCTTCGTGACCGCCGCCTCCAAGGCTTTTGGCGATCTCGGCCACCGATATGCCTTTTTCGACAGCCCGAAAGCTAACGTGGATCGCGCCGTCCATTTCCTTGAGCAAAAAAACTAGCGCCACCCCTTGAGCCGTTTTGAGCAACTCATCGATCAGACCCTTGGTTTCCGACGGATCGGCGCCGGCCTCGGCAATATCGCGGCTGGAAATTTTCGCCCAGATGACGCGTAAATCAGGTCGCTCGCCAAGATTGGCCAAAGATTTGCCCCAAAGTTTCAGGGTTGAGATGGGTTTAATTTTAAAGAGATGCTGGATAATCTCCTGTTGACGAGCGCCGGCGGCCACCAGTTGGGCCGCGACGGTGAGCGACTTGGGCGTGGTATTCATGTTCTTAAAACTGCCGGTATCGGTAATGATGCCGGTCAGGAGATTGGTGGCCACGTCGCTGTCGATCAGCTGGGTTTCGCGCCCCAGAGCTTCGAGCAACGACACCAGTATCTCGGCGGTAGAGGTGGCCGTAACGTCAACCCAATTAACCGCGCCGAACTGTTCGTTGTCGGCATGATGGTCAATGTTGACGAGAGGGGTTTCGTAAAATAGTGCCGTGTGCTGGTTGTAAAAATCTCCCAAACGGTCAATCGAGTTGCAATCGAGGGTGACAATACAGTCAACATCATAGCCACTCGGCGCGAATTGAACGTCCTCGGGGCGCAGACGGCCGTGGCTGGGGGTGATAACAATCATCACGCGGTGACCGTCGTGGTCTTTCTTATACCCCAGCTTTTCGACCCCGACCTGGCTGGTGTCAACGGTGATAACAAAGTCGCCCTTTAGGGGGGGATCGCTCACCAGCGCGTCCAAACCGGGGAGAAATCGCAACGCTGGCGGCGCCGGCTGGTAGGCCACCGCCGTGACAGACTTATGAAGTTTTTTCAGGGCCGCGGTCATGGCCAGCAGACTACCAAGCGCGTCGCCGTCGGGCTGTTCGTGAGTGAGCAACAGAATTTTTTCGGCGGACTTGATGCGTTCGAGGGCGTGTTGTTTGGGGGTAAGCTCCATTCAAGCTCCTTTGCGCCCTCCCCGCGTGTTGGGCACATCGTACCACCCCGAAAGTCGCCAGTCAAAGCCGCCAGCGGTGAGCGCTTTCAAAACAGGCGGCCGGCGACACCACCGCGGGCGACGGAATGACTTTACACGGTTACCGCGGTAATCTATAATGAGGTTCAAGGAGTTTGACGCCATGCCAATTAGCGCCTCGGCTAAAAAATCGCTCCGCGTCGCCGTGCGGCGCGCCCAAGAAAACAAAATCACCCGGTCTCGACTAAAACGTCAAGTTAAGCGAACGACGATTGAAAATCTTGGCCAACTTTACGCCCTCGCCGATAAAGCCGCCAAAAAACACGTCATCCACCCCAGTAAAGCAGCGCGACTTAAATCGCGCTGGGCTAAGAAGGTAAGCGAGGCGGCCGGCGCGGAAGTAAAGCCGACGGCCAAGACGACGGCGACTAAACGAGCCGCCCAGCCTCGGAAGCGAAAGCCCAAATCGTAAGCCGACCGAAGGAGGAAACCGATGAGAACGTTCTCGTATTCGACCGGGTGTCTTTTTCGCGTCGGCTGGACCGCCCTGTTGATTTTAGCGGGAGTGTTTTTAATAAAGTATTTTATCTTCGATATCATGCCCATCACCGGCCCGAGCATGGCGCCAACCTTTGTCAGCCGTGACGTGATTGTTCTCAACAAACTTGGCTACTTGACGAGCCGGCCAAAGCGCGGCGATAACGTTGTCTTGCGCTTTCCGGGCGATCCCAACCACGCCCGCTACATCAAACGGATTATTGCCCTGCCGGGCGAGCGGGTTACCGTTCGAAACGGCCGAGTGTTTATTAATCAGGCTGAACTGTTTGAACCGTATCTCGGCGTCAACGCCGACACAGACCCAGACATTGATGTCATCCTGCCAGCCGACGAATACTATCTTCTGGGGGACAACCGACTGGCGTCGAATGATTCCCGAGTGTGGGGTTCGGCGCCCAAGGAAGATTTTATCGGCAAAGCCTTTGCCATCATTTGGCCGATCGGTCGGGCCAAACCAATTACCAACCCAGTTTATTGACCGCCTGCCCCCAAGGCCTTGCCGCCGGCCGTATCGCAAAAGTCAGGCTAAATCCGGCGGACGAACGGCGATAAGACGATTGGCCAGGGCGCTCACCATCTTAACCAAGGTCTGGGTGTAGTCCTCGGCCCGATACAGCTCGACGTCGGAACTCAGCCACGCCGGCGAGACAAGGGTCTCGCTTCGCCAGCGACGTACCCACTCGTGAGCGCAGTCCAGAACCAACGCGTACGGCAAGTAGGCAAAAAATTCCGTCGACGACGTCGTAGCGGTGATCGGCTCGGCTCGCGCGAGATAGTTACGAAAGGCCACCCACTGTCGCAACTCCGTGTCGCCGTTTTTGCCGCGCGGCGGCAACCCGGGTGTAACCCATATTATTACGAGCGAAGCCAAGAGCATCCCCACCCAGGACAGAAGGGAGAAATTTGGGGTGCTGCCAATCAGCGCCTCGTAGCCCAAGATTGCCAAGGCGACAAAAAACAGGCTGATGCCGACGGTGCGAAAACCCAGATAGTACCGGTTGGGCGAATGAACAAAATACCCCTCGGCCACGGCGGCGTCATAGACGTTGACAATTGTCATCGCGATATGATTGCTAAACAACGTATCGTTCAGTCCGCGTTCAATTGAGGCGCCGTGGGACACCACTCGCGTTGGGCCGAAGATTTGATGAAGAAGAAAAATTTCGAACGGTCGCAGGTCGTTCGCGCCCTGAGTGAATAGTTTTCCCCCTTTAGCAAAATCAATCGCGTTGGCCGTCGCGTCAAAGTGAAACGAGATAAACCCGCGCGCCGCCAGATCGAAGAGTGTTGCCGCCACTTCGGTGCGGCCGATCTTCCCCCGATACAAGGCGCCGATAATCGCTGGCGGGGTGTGATTTGGCGGCGCGGCGAGACTTTTAGCGGTCCGGACCCGTTCAATCGCCCACCACCGAGCCGCGAGCAATCCGGCCAAAAATACCCCGGCAAACGCCGGCAGGGCAACAACCAGGACCGACCAGATCGGCAACGTCAAATTGGCCGCGAGGGACTGGAGACGGGGCAAGAGGGCGAGCGTAAAGTAGCCATCGGGGAACCGGAGTTCAAACGAGACCGTACTGCCTTGGTCAACATCCGCGGCGACAAAATCAACCGTTTGATTGTCGACAATCCTCACGCTGGTGTTGGCCGGGTCGGTGCCGTGAATCGCGTAAATCCGCGGTTTTAACGTCGCCTGAAGGTTGGGAACCGGCCGAGGCAAGAGGACGCGGGTGGTCAAAATCGGGATGTAGACCGGAGCATCGCGCACTGCCACAATGAGCAAGACGGCCTCCCCGGAGCGAAAAGTCAGCGCCCGGCCCAACCGCCGATCGGCAACGGTGACGCGGCCGGAAAGATTAACCTTAACAACCTGGCTTTGAGGCTCGCCATCGACGGCCAGACGCGACGACAACAGCTCGGCGGCTTGAGGCACCAGTTGTGAGTCTGAAAACTGGCCATAAAAAAAGAACCCGCCCAGACCGACTACCGCCAAGGCGACAAAGAAATTGAGTTGCTTATAGTAGAGGGTCGTGCCGCGGGCAATCGACTGCAGAGCCTGCCACATACGCCTCCTTGACAAGAATCATTGACCAGTTAATCCTTTTTTAGCGTAGCATGGAGGCCGAGCGTCAGCAACACGAGTCCGAGATCGGGCGGCATGATGCCTCGTTTCACCGAGATGTCGAACTTTGCCAGCATGTCGTAGGCCGAGCGCAACTGCCATACCCCGATACGCTTGGCCGCCGGCCAAACCAGCCGCACAACGTAAGGCTTTAAGCCGGTCGCCGCGGCAAGTTGCGTTTCTTCGGTCAACCCTTGACACGCGGCGAGATGAAGCTTGACGAGCGAACGGACGTAGCTGGCCATCAATCCGGCTAAGGCCAGCGGCTCCTCGTGGCGCATTTGGCGAATTTGACGTAAGCTGTCTTCGAGATCGCCTTTCCGCAAACTGTCGGTCAGACCAAAAAGCGTCGTGCCCGGATATGGCGCGCACAGTCGGGAAACGGCCTCGGCGGTAATGATATTCTCCCCCCGAGATCGCGCATAGTAGGCCAGCTTGTCCGTTTCGCTCTCTAAGCGAAATCTGTCGGACTTATTGTCGCCACCGTAAGCTATCACCAGACGGAGAGCGGCGCCTTCCCAACGAAGAGCGCGTTCTCGGGCCAAAGAGATCAGCCAAGTTTCGAGCTGACCTTCCGACATCGCTCGATGTTCATTCTCGGTCCCATGGGTTTTCAGCCAACCGTAGAGTCCTAGGCGTTTGTCGCACGGCTTGGCTTCAGCGCAAACCACATAGGTGGTGGGCGGTAAACTGGCCAAAAGAGCTGGCAAGCCGTCGAGAGTCGCCTTGGGGGCCTCGAATGTTCGGCGTAAAATAAATAGTCGTTTGGCAACGAAAAACGGCTGAGCTAATAGCGTTTGTCCGAGCGCCTCCAAACTCGTCTCTTCCATGTCATAGGTTACGCAATCGGCCAGACTGTGAGACTGGGCACGGAAGCGCGCGACAATCGCCGCCAGAACTTGTTTCGAACGATAATTGTCGGCGCCGTGAATGAGCCGACAACGGGCGAGCGAGGTCATAATTGTTTTATACCAATCTCACGCCTAAAGACAACGACCCCAAAAAATATCCTCCATGACTAATCAGCTTCTCACCCGCGATCAAGCCACCCAGTACGCCTTGCGGTTAGTCCGGCAGCGCCCTTACAGTCGGGCTCGGTTGGGCGAAAAATTACGGTGGCGCGGCGCCAGCGAGAACGACGCTCAAGCCATCGTTCGCCAACTAACAAGCGTCGGGATATTGGATGACCGCCGTTACGCCGAAATGCTCGCCCACCACTATCTTACGATCCGCCGCGCCAGTCTGCGCGCCACAAAACAGGAGCTCCGTCGTCGGGGATTAGATGCCAATCTCCAACGCGCCGCCCTCGAACCGACGACCAATCAGGACGCCTCGGCGGATTCGGAATTAAAGCGAGCCCTTCATCATATCGACAATTATTCTCGGCGACACCCGAACAAACGGGCGAACTACGGCCAAAATCTCGTCGCCAGTCTGGCGCGCAAGGGTTTTATGGACAGCGTGATCAAAACGGCGATAAAAACACTTCCGTCCCAGTCCGGCCGTTCGCCGGAGAGTTAACCGCCAGACTTGCATCGTCTCCCCAACTCGTTATAGTGAAGGCACGATGAAGCTCACCGTGCGTCAGCTCTCCGTTACGTTCTTAATCGTTGTTGGAATTGGCGTCATCGGCCTTTTTGGCGCCAACAGGATTTTCAAAACAAACCCCAAATCGCGCCAAGCCGTTTTTTTAACTAATGGTCAGGTTTACTTTGGCTACGTTCAACACCCCGAAAGACAGTTCGTTCTCCTGCGCGGTGTCTATTATCTTCAGGTTCAGCAACCGCTCCAGCAGTCGAAAGAAAACGAATCGCCCCAGACCCAGATTCAACTCATCAAGCTCGGCAATGAGCTCCACGGGCCACTCGACGAGATGCGCATCAATCGCGACCAAATTCTTTTCATCGAGGATATGAAAGACGACTCCAAAGTCAATCAGGCAATTGGCAATTTTGTCACTAGCGGCAGTGGCGGCGCCACTGCCTCGCCCACTCCAGCGCCGAGTCCGTCTTAAGGGGGCTTGACGCGTCCGTGGCGAGCGAGGGCGTTTTAGCAAATACCACCGCCCATCTCTCTGAATCGGAAACGGCTTTAGTAATCAGTCGACTGCTTCTCCTGTTATAACCCTTTACGCCTACGAGCGAAGTTGCTAGCATAAGACTATGCATTAGGAGGGAACCAGCCTATATGCTTAGTCGTATCCGGTATCGCTTCGGCAATTTTCCGAGCTTCTTAAAGAGTCACGAAGCGGTTCAGTCTGGCGCAAAACATGCGTCGGGTTTTGTGGTGCTAATAATTCTCTTAGAAATGTTCGCGGCGATCTTCGGCGCCACCCCCCTAACTCAGGCGGCAATATTACGACAGCTCCCGTTTTCGGCCCGATTGCGCGCCGCCGGTTCGGGACTGGTGGTTCCGAACGGCAACTACAGCCTGACTTTCAGCATCTATACTGCCGCCACTGACGGAGCCGCCGTCTGGACCGAGGCCCAGACCGTCTCGGTTACCGACGGTCTGGTTTACGCCGACCTCGGGAGCGTCACGGCGTTTCCTGGGAGTTTGTCGTTCGACGGGGCGACCTACTATCTGGGAATAAAAATCGGCGCCGATCCCGAGGCCGTCCCGCGACGCAAGATCGGCGCCGTTCCAAGCGCCTTCAACGCCGATGCGGTGAGCGGTCTCAATATCGGCACCGGGGCCAATAACATATTGGCCCTCGACAGTAGCGGTAATCTTAGTCTTTCGGGTAATATCGCCACTACCGGCACCCTTCAGGCCGCCACCGCGACGCTCGCCACCCTCAACACCGCTTCGGGCAACCTCACGATCGCGCCCGCCGGCGGTACGACCGTTGTAACTGGCGCTCTGACGGTCAGCGGCACGACCACGGTTAGTGGCAATATTTTGCCCGGGAGCGATCTGGGCGCGGACCTGGGATCGTCCACCCGACGCTTCAATAATGCCTACATTGCCAATCTCGCGGTTGATACGCTCAATACTACCGGCTCGACAGCGTCAACCTTCACCATCAATTCCGACGCTGCCGGCGACGAAACCAGCACTCTGGCATTCTATCGCGGCGGGGCCCTCGCGGCGGCTCAAATAACTTGGAACGCTACCAGCGGACTATTTGACCTTAACCGCGGTGTCAGCGTCGCCGGCACGATTAGTTCGTCGGCTAGCTCGAACCAAATTGTCCTCCAGTCGGCTGGCGTTACGGGTACGATCACCTGGACGCCAACGACAACCAACAAAACGATTACCCTGCCCGACGCTTCGACAACGCTCGTGGGAATCGACACCAGCCAGACGCTAACCAACAAAACCGTCTCCGGGGGCACGATCCAAGGCACCATCAGCGGCGGCGCCGGACTAACCTTGCCGGCCTATACCGCCAGCGGCAACATCACCGGGTCCGGATCGCCGGTGATTGCCAGCTTTGGGACCATTAACGGCGCCACCCTCTCCGGCGGCACCCTCTCCGGCGGGTCGCTCTCGGCCGGCACGTACACCGGCACATCACTCCAAGGCACCGGATCCTACACCATCACCGGCGGCACGGCCTCGGGCGAGACTTTAACCCTCGTCTCCACGACCAATGCCACCAAAGGCGACATCCAGTTCTTCAGCGCCTCGAACAAAATTACCTCCGGCGGCAACCTGACCATCGTCGGCACTTTCACCGCCGCCACCGTCAACGCTACCACCGGTCTCCAGTTAAACGGCACGTCGATCAACACCGCCGGCGCCTTGTCCAACGTCGCTTATCTTGACCAGACCAACACATTTTCGGTCAGCGGCGCCGCTTCCACTCCCGCCACTTTCCTGACCGGCGTTTGGTACAGCGGCGGTACCGCCACCACGACCAAGCCCCAGCTCCTCATTGAACCGACCGGCGCCACTTCCACGGCCTGGTCTACTTCGGGTACCGGTCTGGGCGTCAATGCCGCCACCGGTTTTGCCGGCAATCTCGTTGACCTTCAGTTAAACGGCGCCAGCAAGCTCTCCGTCACCAGCGCCGGCGCCCTGACTGCCGCCTCGACCATTAACGGCGCCACCCTCTCCGGCGGCACCCTCTCCGGCGGGTCGCTCTCGGCGACGGCGGTGAACGGTCTATCGGTGGCGGCCGGGTCAATTACCGTTGGCACCTGGAACGCCACGGCCATTAGCGCCACCAAAGGCGGCACCGGCATCGACACCTCGGCGTCAACTGGGCTGCCGACGATCAGCAGCGGGACGTGGTCGATCGCCGCCTCGCTCGGCGCGACCCAAGGGGGCACCGGTCAAACCACCGTAACGACTGGCGACCTCCTATACGGCTCGGCAACAAATACTTGGGGCAAACTGGCTGACGTGGCCACCGGCTCCGTTCTTATTGCCGGCGGTATCGGCGTCGCCCCCAGCTGGTCGGCCGCCCCAACCCTAACGACAAGTTTGACCGTGCCCCTGTTGCAAACGGCGGCTGGCGACCTGACCATCGCCCCCAATTCCGGCATCGCCAAGCTCCTCACCACCTCCACCCAGGGCAAACTGCGCGTCTATGCTTCCGACGGCGCCAAGTACACCGAAATCTCCCACGACGCCACCAATGGCACCATTACCGCGTCATCGGGCGAACTCCAGTTGGGTTCATCGGGCGATCTCATTATCGGGGCCGTCAGCGGCGTCAGTAATCTGGTGTTCGAGGAGAACGCCACGATTTCCGGCCAGGGCGGCAACACGATTACCGTCGGGGTTAATGGCGACACAATCGACTTGGGCGTTGCCAGCGTTACCTACAAGATTAACCGCATTAAAGCTACCCAGGCGACGGCTCCCACCAGCGGCACGCCCACTAACTGCGGCACCAGTCCGTCATCGGCCGTCACCTCCGGTGCGACTGATTCGGCTGGCCAATTTACCATTACCTCGGGATCGGGCTCGCCAACGACCTGCGACACCGTCGTCACTTTCAACACCGCCTACGGGGCGGCGCCAAAAGCCCTCCTCGTCTCGCCCATGAGCGCTAACGCCGCCGCCAGGCAGGTGTACGTTTCCGCTTCCAGCACCACAACTTTCACCATTAAGTTCGGGAGCAACGCCGCCGCCTCGACAGCGTATCTCTACTCATACCGGATTATCGAGTAGCATGAACCGCCCACTGACCCGCGCCCTCATTTGGCTCATCGCCTTGGAGCTGGTTCCCCTCGGGGGATTAGTTTGGAAGCGACACCATCACCCGCCGGTTAAACCGTATTCCACTCTCGACAACGTCGTCGGCCTACCGCTGGTGGCCACGGACGATTTGCCCGCCGAGGAACGGATACTGGCTGGCGACGCCCTCAAGGCGGCGTCTTCGGAAACCATGGTTTTCGCTCTCGGGCAAGGCGGACAGGCCGCGTTGACCGCCAGACCCAAGCCGGCCGCCAACCCGCGCTACGCCAACGCCCGTCTCACGGTGGCCTTTAAAAAAACTGGCCTGCTGGCGCGCGCCTTCAAGGGCCCCAGTCGGCTCGCCCAACTCTTCGGCCAGCCGACAGTCCGAGCTCGAGAGATTCTCCCCAATATGACCCGCGTCAATCAACCCAGCCCCGACGACTTCGTGTTTAGTCTGGCCCCCGGCGTTAAGGTCAGGAGTAAAGTCACGCCCCTGATGTACCGCGACGACATTATCATTGACCGGCCAAGTCTCCTTGACCCCGATCAACCGTTAGAATACGCCTTGACCTACGAGGGAGTAACGCCGGTGTACGAAGAGTCTACCGGCGCTTGGGTGTTTACGAGCGAGCCGGACGCGCCGCGCGTGTCGGGGCAACAGCGCGTCGCTCACTGGGCCTTTCGCATTCCGCCCTCGGCCGCCTACGACGCCAAGGGTCGCCGACAATCGGTCGCCACCGACATTGACGGCCAGACGTTGCGGCTGACAATCAGCCCAAACTGGTTGAAAACCGCCGCCTATCCGATCACCATCGATCCCCACGTCACCGCCTCGGGCACCACTCGCACCTGGGACCGCGGCGGCAGCACGGCCAACTGGGGCACGGCCACCAACTGGAGCGCCGACACCCTGCCAACCACCGGCGACGCCGTGGTCTTTGACGCCACGAGCAACACCAACGTCACCGGCAACACTGTCAACAACAATTTAGGTTCCGTCACCTTGGATGCCGCTTACACCAGCACCGTCACCATGAATGCCGACTCGGTGAGCAGCGGCATGAGCTGGACAATGAATACCCTAAACGTCAATGGCGGCATCCTGGCTTTCAACGGCAAGACTTCGACCACCGACTCGAACGATGCCTTCCCGAGCAACGGCATCAACGACGGCAAGGGCTGGACGCTCAACGTTGATAATGTGACCGTGGCGACGAGCAAAATTATTAGCCTTAACGGCAAGGGATTTACCGCCACCAACGGGCCGGCGCCGGGTGATAATCAGGTGTGCGCCGTCCTCGCCGCCGGTGGCGGCGGCCACGTTGGCACCGGCGGCGACGCGGCCCAAACCGACGACGAATCCTGCAATCCCGCCCGTAACTACGGCGGCCTGCCGACCTACGACACCATTAACGGTCCGCTGTCTCTGGGGAGCGGCGGGGGGAGCGCTAACGGCACCGGCGGCACCGGCGGGGGCGCCATAAAGTTCGTCATTTACGACACCCTGACGGTCAACGGGACGATTCGGGCCAACGGCAACAACGCCACCGGCTCCGGTTACTGCGGCGGGGGCGGAGCGGGCGGAAGCATCTATGTCTCGGGCGGGACAATTACCGGCACCAGCGGGACGATTTCCGCCAACGGCGGCACCGGCGGGACCTGTAGCAATTCCAAAGGCGGCGGGGGCGGCGGCGGCGCCATATACCTCGATGTTACGACTAACTCCCTGTCTTCGGCCACCGTTTCGGCCTACGGCGGCACCGGTAGTATGAACGCCGGCGGCAACGGCACGGTCATCATCAAAACCGCCGCCAGCGCCGCGGCTGGCGACCTAACGATCAGCAACAACAGTAACGAATCCACCAGCAACGGCACTGACGGCGGGGCGCGTTTGCGAGCCGGGTCGTTTAATTTCGATTCCATCACCCTCAAAGCCACCGGCAACCTGATAGTTGATACCGGAGCGACCTTAGATATTCGGACCGTCAGCTTTACCGGTCTGGACGCTACGGGCGTCTTGACTTACCGTGGTGGCACCTTGACGACCAACTCCAGCCTAACCGTTGCCAACTACAAACTGGCCGCCGATACCACCAGTCTGGGCAGCATCACCAGCTTAACCCTTGGCACCAGCGGCGTCCTGACCCACAGCGACAACCAATTGACCGAAACCTACGGCATCAATCTATCCCTCACCAACTTAACGATTAATTCCGACGGCAAAATTGACGTCAGTACCAAGGGATACTGGGACTCGAGCGGCCCCGGGTCGCCCGGCTGGTTCAACGACCCGTTGTACTGCGGCGGCGCCGGTTATGGCGGTCGCGGGGGCGATGGCGATATCGGTCCGGCCGAGCCGTCCCGCGGCGGTCCCACCTACGGCACGCCGACGGCCCCAGTTAATATCGGCTCGTCGGGCGGCGGGTGTAATTCCGGCTCGGACGTAGGAGGCGACGGCGCCGGCAGGGTTCAGCTTGCCATCACCGGCACCTTGACGTTGAGCGGGACAATCAACGCCAACGGCTCGAGCGGGACGGTCAACGCCCAGACCAACTACTGCGGCGGCGGCGGTTCCGGCGGGAGTATTTACATTACCGTTACCGGCAGTCTCACCGGCGGCGGGTCAATGACGGCCAACGGCGGCGACGGCGGAACATGTTCGGTTTACAAAGGCGGGGGCGGGGGCGGGGGACGCGTTCGGGTCATCGTTCGGGGCAAAAAAGAGTTCACCGGCACGGCCACCGCCAACGGCGCCACGACGAGCGTTAACGCGCCCGGCGAAAACGGCTCGGTGATTGTGGAGTATCAGGAAATTCGGGCTAAAGGCAATGTCCGAGTCAAAGGCAACGTGCGGGTCAAATGATCAGTTTTTAGAGCCGCCTGCCAGTGCGCTATTGGGTCCAAACCGGTCCGGGTAACTCGCCGGTGCTGGGATTATTGGCGTTCATAAGCGTGCCGGTAGCGTCGGTGGCGGTACTGTCATAGGCCGTGCCGCCGGTACCCTCGTCAAAATTCCAGTTGCCGACAAGACCGCCGTTGACCGGAATGCCGCGATAGATGTTGACGATATCCGCGACCGACAACGCCACGTCGTATAAACGGACGTCGCTAATACTGCCTTGGAACATCGCCGTGCCGGCGGTCGTGCCGCCAACGACCATCGGCGCGGCGGTATCGGAGACCGGACCAGTCACCGACTGACTGTCGACTAAGTTGGCGTTCAGGTACAGCTTAATCGTCGAGCCGTCGAACGTGACGGCGTAGTGATCCCATTCATCGACCGGCCGGCAAGATCCGCCGGTGACGATCTCGGGTAGACCGCTAATCACCAAACTGGCCGTGACGGCGCCGCTTTGGCAAATGTCCAAGTAATGATTCCCCTTGGACCAAACTATCCCTCGCGGGTCCGCCGAACCGGCGCCGGTTTTTTTGGCCCACAGGGCGACCGTAAGGTTTACGCCAGGAATAATGGTCGCGCTGTCGGCAACCTGCACAGAATCGTCACTGCCGTCAAAGTTAATCGCGAAGTTGGCTACCCCGAGACGCAACTTTTGGCCCAATTCGGCTTCGGGCGCGGTCAAGGTTACCTTGCCAAGCCGGTTTTGAAAGATGACATAGCGCGAATCCGCCAGACTGCCTCCGGTGGGATCGTAAGGCATTTGGTTGATGTACGGACCGAGCAAGGCGGTCAGATCAACATAGTTGATCGGATCGGTGGTCGCTTGTTGACCGATAAGTTTAGGGACTCGGGCGATAGCGCTCGGCGTCACGCCGTTATTGTCGGCGATTTGTTGGATCACGGCGCTATGAAGCTCGCCCAGATTGCTGGCGCGCTGGGCATTGCGCGATTTCGAAAATTGGCGCGCGGGATTAATCGCCGACAGAGTAATTGCCACCAGCAGACCGATCACGCCAATGACGACAATCAATTCTACAAGAGTAAAGCCGCGACGAAAAAATTTCATGACCGCCTTCACTTTAATCGATTCCCGCCGGAAGTTCAAATACTGCAACGCCCTTTTTTGTCGAACTAGGGCGAATCGTGTAGGATAGAACGGTGTTTACGTTGCAGAACAACTACCGGCGCGTAGCCTGGGGAGTGATGGGACTGGCGGCTGTTGTCGCCCTGATATTTTTAGGGTGGCGATCCAGCCGACGCCCCGCGACGACGCCGGCGGGACGCAGCGGCCACGCCGAGATCCAATTTACTCCGGCAATTCTTGGAGCCACTCCCAACGAGACCGAGTCCAAAGTAAAGGACCTCATCGAAACGGCCGGCTACCGGTTTAAGCCGACGGCCTACTCCGCTCGGTCGGGCGATTATTTTCGGGTAACGGTCAAACCCCTCGCCGGTGACGCTTTTCAAAGCGGTCTCGCCAAGCTCCAAGCCGAAAGCGGTATCGTCACCGCCAGAGCCACGTCGGACACCACCGATACCGTTATCATTAAGACCGCCCAGTCCACCACCCCGGAATTTATCCAAAGCTCTTTGAGACGCGCCGGATTCGATTCAACCGACCTAACATTGGGAACGTCAGACCCGTCCACCGCCACATCACCCGACCTTTTGCCGCCAATCGCCGTCGTGGTCGAGACACCGCCAGACCAAGAACAGTCGGTTATTGACCAAATTCAAAACCGTAATCCGACTTTTGTTCAAACCGCCCGTCGGATCGTTGTGTCTGACGATTCACCGCTGTATTAAGGCCCTGCGCCCAGCGAGCCAAGGCTGGCGGTCTCGTTCTAGAGAAAGCCTCGGCCTTGGTCTATAGTAAGATAGTGATGGCAAAAACTATTTTCCCCTTTCTTATCGCTCACGGCGGCCGACTGGCTCTTGTCTTCGTCGGCGTAGCCCTGGTTTGGCCATGGCCGGCTTACGGACAGGCCAGCGTGCGATCGGATAGCTTCATTCTGGACACGATTAATTTCGGATCGATTTTCGCTTTGACCACGGGGCAAGAAAGTATTCCGCCGGTGATTTTTGAAGGGCCAAACGCCTCGGAAATTTCCCACGGCAAAGCCACGATTACTTGGAAAACTGATAAAAAATCAACCTCTTCGGTGGCATACGGCCTGACGACAACATACGGTTTTGACGTCGGCACCGCCGATTTGGTAACCGATCACTCGGTTATCCTTTCCGGCCTGGAGCCATCAACCACCTATCATTACAAGGTAAAATCGGCCGACGCCTTGGGCGCGTCTAATTCGTCCGGCGACGCCATATTTACCACGACCGCCGAGCAAGGCATCACCAACATTCGCCTGAGCGATATTACTTACACCAGCGCCCTGATTAGCTGGACCACCGACAACGCCACCAAGGAATCGGTGCGTTACGGCAAATCCATTGCTTACGACAAAACCGTTGAAGGCCAATCCCTCAGTTTTACAACCAACCACACCGTCAAGTTAGATAATCTCGATGCCGGTAGCGACTACCACGCCCAAATCGTTGCCACCAGCGAATCCGGCGAAATTAGCCGATCCAACGATTTACTCTTCACCACCCTTGCCAACCCAAACTTCGTTCGCATTACCGTCGCGATTGTGTCGGAAAATCGGGTCACGATCAACTGGCAAACTAACGTTCCGACCTCGGGCATAGTCGCTTACAAGTCCGATCAAGACACCAAAGAATTGACCGCGGGGGAAACAAAACAGACGATTGACCACGCTACCTCTCTGGATAATCTTTTTGGATCCAGCCTCTACCGGTTCAGCGTTACGGCCATAGACGCTCAAGGCAAGCAAGTGGTCTCGCTCGGCGAAACGTTTCGGACGCCGGACGACAGAACGCCGCCCCAAATCAGCGCGCTTAAGGTCAGCGCCACTCGAGCGGGCGAGACTTTAATCCTGACGGCCACCTGGCGATCCAACGAACCGGCCAAAAGCCAAGTGGCGTTTAACCCCAAAAATAACCGCGAACGAGTGACCACCACGCCGGAGTCGGCCAATTTCGTCTCGGAACACGTCGTCGTCGCCAGTAATCTCGAGCCAGCCACGCCGTATGAACTGCGCGCTATCGCCACCGATGCCCAGGGCAATCGGGGAGAAACGACGATTAATTTTATCTCGCCGCGCCTGCGACAATCAATACTCCAATTAATTCTCGACAGCATATCTCGTTCGTTCGGCTGGCTAAGCTCTCTCTTCGGTCGCCCAAGATGACCCCCACGGCACACCCCTTAATCTCCCTGAAAATGGTCTCGAAAACTTTCGGCGACGATCCCCTTGATTATCGCAAGCTTGTCCTCAAAAACATTTATCTCGACATTATGGACGGCGAGTTTGTGATTATCTATGGGCCTTCCGGAAGCGGCAAATCAACGATTCTCAATCTCGTCGCCGGACTCGAACTGCCCACCGCCGGACAAATAAAGGTCCGACGACACAACCTTGCCACTCTTTCGCCCGACGAGTTAGCCCTGTACCACCGCCGACGGATGGGCTACGTTTTTCAAAGTTTTAATCTTATCAAATCGCTCAACGTTTGGGAGAACGTTGCTCTGCCCCAAACCGCCAACGGGCGGCGCTACCGGCAACGCCGACGCCGAGCCATGGAGATTTTGAAATTGTTAAACATCAACCACTACGCCGACCGACATCCCAACGAACTGTCCGGCGGCGAGCAACAACGGGTAGCGATTGCCCGAGCGCTGGTTAACAACCCAGAATTTCTCTTGGTGGATGAGCCGACTGGCAACTTGGATAGTCAGTCGGCACAAGAGGTGATGGCGATTTTGCGTTCGCTCCATCGCGACGAGCACCACACGATTATTCTCGTCACCCACAATGCCGACTATTTGGTCTTCGCCACGCGAGTAATCTACCTGGAAGACGGTAAGATTGTGATTGAAGAAAAGCGCAACGAAGAAGCCGCGGCGACGACCCAGTCGCTGGCCGAGGAGCTAGGACAGCGCGGGACCGACTTTTACTCTCTCACGAACAAGGGCATCGAGGCCGTGCTCAAAAAACCGGCCAGTAAAATCTCTACCGACAACCTCGAATCGCGTGACTCCTCGGCCACAACGCCGGACTCGGTCGCGGGGAGGAGTCCGACTACCGCCCTCCCTTCTTCAAAGCCACGCCGCGTCCCCAAGTCGCCGCGCCCCCCGCGAGACGACCCCGCCCCCCCTAAGTCCCATGCGCTGGATTGACATTATTCGCATCAGCGTACGCATGCTCGTCGCCAACGGCCTGCGCAGTCTGCTCACTATGCTTGGTATCGGGGTGGCGATCAGTTTGATCGTGCTGCTTATCGGCCTCGGCGCGGGATTGCAACAAATCACCATCGGCTCGATCGTCGCCTCCAAAACTCTCCTGTCGCTCGATATTACCGCCCCCTTGGAAACTGTCGCCCCCCTCACGCTTGACGGCTTAGCCTCCATTAAGACCGTGGCCGGTATCCGCGACATTACGCCGGTCGTGGCGACGAGCGGGGAGTTATTGCTCCAAAATAAACTCGGCGCCGTCGGGGTCGTGGCGGCATATCCGTCCTTTCTCGACATGGAAGGACTGGCCATCGCCGATGGCGTCAACTATCAAGAACACGCCCGAGGACTCGTCGTAACGCCCAAGGTCCTGGAACTTTTAGACTTAAGTGAAACGGGCATCATCGGCACACCGACACGGCTGACGTACAGCGATCCGGAGAACGCCAATGAATCGGTCGTGGCCGATACTTTGAACATCGTTGGCGTAACGAGCGATGACGGCACCACCACCGTTTTTATGCCCTATAGTTTGTTGCGTGACGATCCCCCGATTAAAATCACCCAGTTCAAAGCCGTCGCCGCGAGTCGAGATGCCGTCGCCACCGCCCAAGCGGCCATCGGGGCTAAGGGTTACGCCGTCGAAACCCTCCTCGAAACGTTGGATCAGGCGCGGGCCGTGTTCCATTGGGTCAGCCTGGGACTGATCGTCTTTGGGACGATCGCCCTAATCGTTGCCGCCATCGGCATGTTCAACACCCTGACCATTTCCCTGCTGGAGAGAACGCGAGAGATCGGCATCATGAAGGCGGTGGGAGTGACCGATCGGGTGATTAAACGCCTGTTTTTATGCGAGGCGGCTTTGCTGGGCTTTGGCGGCGGGGTGGCGGGCATTCTTGTTGGCGTAACCTTGGGGTCAATCATTGGCGCGGCACTCAACGAGTTAGCGATTCGCTTGGGCGGGGACCGGCTGACGCTGTTCGTGTATCCCACCGGTTTCTTGGCGTCGATGATACTCTATCCAGTGATTTTAGCCGTTCTTACGGGACTTTACCCGTCCCAGCGCGCCTCGCGACTCAATCCTCTCCAAGCTCTTCGCTACGAGTAGTTTTATGGCCGCGCGGCGGCGTCGGGGTATCGACTTCGTCGGGGTAAGCCGCGCGGTAGGTCGCCCAGTTAAGCCCCGCGGCCGGTTTTGTCTGACTTTGGGTCGCCGCGAGGTTGATCTCCTTCACCGAGCTCGTCATTAACCAAAGCCAGGCCGACAGCAGAGCCGCGAACAGGAGATTTTCGACCACGACAATGGCGACGAAGATTGACGGCTTAAACGGCTTCATCGGGAACGAAAATTAATCGTCATGGTGGCCGAGACGGTGGCGGCGTGGGTAATAGTCAGGTCATGGACAATCATCAGCTGACCCTCGATGTCGGTTAAAAACTGGACCAATTCGGTCGGGCTCGCGACCTCGGCAAAAACCGAGACCGTGATTTCGTCGGCGGGAGCGGTGTCCGGTTTCGGCAGAACGCTCATCGTCAGATTAACACGGTGGGCGTCGGCCGCCGATTTGATGCGGCTCAAGCCGGTCTGACTGTCGGGAATGGCCGCCTCTATCTTGGCGCGTCGCACCGCGCCAAAGGCGTCGAGTTGTTCCCTGAAATCAATCGTCCGGGCAATTAGTTGGCTGGTATCGTTTAAGGTTACCCGTGAATGTTTTGCCGAGTCGATCAGAACGCGCGTTCGGGCACGCAACAAAAGGTTAAGACCAACGAATGCCACCAGTAACACCATCGGCACGAACGTCAACACGCGGAGCGAGGTAAGGCGAAACATCGTCGTCAACCTGGGGCCAATTCAATTACGAATTGGGTCGGCGCAGACGTCGCTTGGGCGCTGGCCTGATAGTGGACAAACGGAGCTTGAAGTTTCAGCCGGTCAATGAGGGTATTTTGTAACGCCGGGTCAGTTTGGGTGCCGGAAATTACCAGCCGCCTTTCTTTCGTCGTCGAAAGGACGACGCGACTAATTGTTACTCCCGGCACAACCTGCGCCGTGTTGTAAACCGCCGCCAAGTCAGACGACGCATTGGTGGTCGACGCCCGCAACGCCACCAACCGGCTCAATGTTTGGTTGATAGTGGCGACGTCGGTGGCAAGCTTCCCATGTTCGTTCCTAACTCGGTCTACCAGTCCGCCGGCGTACTGGACTTGCCGCTCATCGCTGAACGCCAGTCCGGTCCAAAAAACGAGCGAAAAATATAACAGCAGACCGAGCGTTATCGTCATGTAAGTCAATGTCGTCCGGACAATCGCGCTTTGAGTTTTGACTTTAACTTCGTTGACCAAGGCGTCGGGGAGAACGGAAATAGGAAAACGACTTTTCAATAGACCGAAGAGCGGTAAGGAAGAAGCGATCTGGGCTCCATCTCCCTTGGGAGCGTGGACCGCCGCCGCCGTTACCGGCAACAATGTCAAAGAGAGCGGCTCGACTAACCGACTAATATAGCCCGAGTAGGCCGTCGGAATAATCACCGCTTTGGTTATGACATCGCGACTTTTCATAATGTTGCGCTCGTAGTACGTTCGGATATTGTCCAGTCGCTTCGTCACCAAGGGGTCGTTGATCGCTTCGTGAATTGTCGTTGAAAAGTGGGTGGCTTTATTGCGGACAATAAAAGCCTGGAGGTCCATGCCGGTATCGCTCCGCAGGACCAAGGTCGCCTCGTCGTCATTCTGGCTAAATAGTTCGGCGTAGCCGAACGATACCGGAATAAGTTTCCGCGGCAATAATCGCAAATTGGCGCAGACGGTGATAATGCCGGCGATCACATCGCGAGGATAAGCCACGATGAGAACGATGCCGTTTGGGACCGGCCGTTTCCGTTGAGCCGGCTGAAGGGTGAGGGAATCGTAATAAACTTGGTCTTTGGCAATCGGCAAGAGGTTTTGCCACTGGTATTCCAGGGCCTTGGCCAGCTCCGACCGCCGCAGGACATTGGGAAAATCCACTACCTTAACAAACGCCTGGTCCTCTGGTAATCCAATAACGACATTGCTGGCGGTAATGCGAAACGGTCGGGCCGATGTCTTGGCCTGCTCAACGATTTCGCCAAAACGCGTCGGGTCGCTGATCCGTCCGAGTTGCACCAATCCGGTCGGTAAAGTTACTCGGGCAACGCTAACCCGTCCCAGCCGTCGGGCCATGACGTTAATCTCTTGATCGTTATATGTTAGGCCGAATACCGCCACGCGCTGGACCCTCCTTGTCCGTGGGCAACCGACGCCAAAAACAGCCCCTCCGTTTACTATAGCTCATGCCGCCGCCGCGGGAAACCGCCGCTTGGCCGAGACGGCAAAAGTAACGCTCCGAGAGCCGACAGTCGTTCGATCAACGTTGCGAGGTGTCCAGCAGAACAACCCCGCCGCGGCCAAAGCTGAAGTCCAGAACTCCGGCGGCGGTATATTTGCGCACACTGCCAAGATTGATGCCGCCGTCGTTACTGCTGGGCACCCAGCCGCCGGTCCAGATCGCCCCGGAGGCGTCCGTCACCAACGACAGCGGTCTGTCTTGGGTCAGTAATGTCCCGTTCTGAGCCCAGGCGCGGACGACCCCGGCCGGCGTCAAACTCGACACCCCGCTCCAGCCCAGAGCGTAGAGATTACTACTGGCGTCAAACCCGAGGGCTCGCCCAACGGTGTTCCAAAAAGAGATTATCACGCCGGCCATGCCGCTACCGTTATTGCCCCAAGCCGGACAGCTGGCGTTTCCGTCGCCGCACAGAGCGCCGGTGGTGGCGGAGTACTTGCGCACCCGCGAGTCGTTATTGGACGATTGCAAACCGGCGAGATAAATCGCCCCGTTATGGAGAGCCAGGTCAAGTCCCCAGTCAGCCAGTCCATTAGGGCTGGTATAAGTGATGGCGCCGTTGACGCCAAAGGCCGGATCGAGCTGGCCGGCGGGAGTGAATTTGGCGGCGTACCATTGACGGGCCGACGGAATGTCGCCGCGCCGTTTTGTCCCGCCGATCAACACCTCGTTGGT
>CAYJRF010000004.1:0-6950 GCA_964372935.1 uncultured Candidatus Saccharibacteria bacterium | reverse complement strand
GCCATAGACCGGCAATATACAGGGTGGAACCGTCGGCGCTGATAGCGATGTCTTGAAAATAGTTCGCCGCCACTAGAGGGGAGAGTACAATTCCACCGTTTATCCCCCCGCCAAACGCGGCGTCCAGTTGGCCGCCGGAGGTGTATTTCCAAACGGCCGAGCGGCCGTTGCGCGTCCCAACAATGTAAAGGTTGCGACTGGCGTCGAGGACGGCGGCGTAACCGACAGCATTGCCGATACTGGCGCTCACCACGCGGCCGGGGGTAGCCCAGGCCCCCCAGGCGGGACAGACGCCGGGCTTACTGCCGTCGCACGGCACGCCGCCGGCCGACATTTTCCACGCCGCTAGTTCCTCGGAATATGACCTACAAGTTAGATCGCGCGCGGGACAGTTCTGTTCCCTTACGCGCTTCTGGGCGCCGACGGCGTACAGGGCGCCGGTGGCATCGCGAACAAGACTGTTTACGATCGCGGAAGAAATTATCGCGTCGGTTTCGTCGTTGTCGGTCCGACTAGTACAGCCCGGATCGGCCGGATAGTCAATTTTGCCGTCGCCGTCGTTGTCTCGCCCGTCGACGCACTGGGGCAGAGGCGGCGGCGGCGGGGGAGTGACGGTAATTGTTGCCACCCCGGGCGAATACGCCTTGACCACCGAGTTAATGCCGTCGCTCGTCTCGCCATAGATGTAATATCTTCCGGGCTGAACGCCGTTGGTTGCCCACGCGCAGGTGGTGGCGCTCTCCAGCGCCGCGCCACAGGCGCCGCCCACCGCCGGACCGACGCCGTTGCTGGCGTTACGGTCGGTATCATAATAGAAGGTCGCCGTCACGGTATTGTCCGGGTCGTTCAAGCTGTAGGCAATGGCGTAATCCGTGCCTTGTTCCACCGAGTCGTTGACCCCGTCGGGCTGACTGATGGTGAGGGTGGGACTTTGATTGGCTGGCGGCGATTGAATTGTCATCGGCCCGGGAGCGTAGCGTTTAACTTCGGGGTTAACTCGATCGGTAGCCATGCCGTAGACGTAGTACGTCCCCGCCGCCAACCCGGCCGTGTTCCAGCCGCATGTCGCCCCCGCGCCCTCGGGAGCATTTTGGCAGCCGACAATCACCGTGCCGTCGTAGCCCGAGCTGTTGGTGTCGTAGTAAAAACTGGCCGTCGCCACGCTGTCGCTATCGCTAAGGGTGTATACCACCGAATATGTCGCTCCGCTACTGACCGAGTCGCTGATCCCATCGGGCTGACTGATGGTAAAGTTCGGCGGGCTGTTAGCCACCGGCGGATCGGTTTCGTCGTTATCGTTGGGGTTGTCGCAACCCGGGTCGGCCAGGTCAATTTTGCCGTCGCCGTCATTATCTCGCCCGTCGGCGCACTGGGTGGCCACAACGGTTAGGGGACCAGGCGAGTAGGCCCGAGTCCCGTCGCTGGCGATGCCGTAAACGTAGTGATCGCCCAGCGACAGACCGTTGGTGGCAAAAGCGCAATTGCCCAGCGACGCTTCCGGGGCCGCGGCGCACCGACCGGTTAGAGCCGTGCCGTTATAACCTTTATTGTCAGAGTCAGTGTAAAAACTGGCCGTCACGACATCGTCCGGGTCAAAGAGAGAATAGACCAGCGAATACATCGCCCCCGACAACACTTGATCGCCCCGACCGTTGGGTTTGGCAATCGTTAAGACCGAGGCGATATTGACGCTTGGAGCGGCTTGGACGGTGATCGGACCGCTCGAATACGTCCGCGTGGACGGATTGATCCCGTCGTTAGCGACGCCATAAACGTAGTACGAGCCGGCCGCCATGCCGGCGGTATTCCACGCGCAACCCACCGAAATACCGGCGGGGGCGGTGGCGCACGGTCCCGGAAGCGCCGTGCCGTTAAACCCAATCTGATCAACATCGTAATAAAACGCCGCGGTGATCGGACTGTTGTCGCTTAAGGAATAGATGACGCTATAGGTGTCGCCGCTGACAATAGTGTCGTTCACGCCGTCAGGCTTGGCAATGGCCAAACTGGGCGGGGCGTCGGTGGTAATAGTCAGCGCCCCGGGCGAGTACGTCTTCACCGGCGGGTTATCGCCGTCATCGGCAATGCCGTAAACGTAGTACTTGCCGGCGGTCAGACCGCTTGTGTTCCACTGACACGTCAGATTTTGGCCTTCGACAACATCCTGGCAAGTGGCGATGGCCGTGCCGTCATAATTCTGACGGTCGTTGTCGGAATAAAATTTACCCGTCACTATCGAATCGGGGTCGGTCAGATTGTAGATGATACCGTAATTCGCCCCGGCGAGAACAGTGTCGGCGGAAACGCCTTGGGGTGTTTGGATTGTCAATTGAGGAGCAGTAACCGAGGTAATCGTGAGTGAGCCCGGAGCGTAAACTTGGGTCGCCGAGTGGGAGCCGTCGTCGGCTACTCCATAAACATAGTAAACTCCCGGGGGGATGGGGGTGGTGTCGAACAGGCAATTTTTATATTCGCCCTGGATAGCCAAGGCGCACTCGCCGCTAATTTTCGATCCGCCAAAGCCGGAGTTATTGGTGTCGAGATAGAACGAGGCGTATACACCCGGCGTATCGTCAACGAGAGAGTAGCGAATCGGAAACAACGCCCCTTGTGGCACGGTGTCGCCGTCGGGCCGAAAAACAGTCAGGGCTGGCGGAGAGTTGGCTGGCGGAGCGCCTCCCGAACCGGCCGCCAAGTCTTTACACACCGACGACTCGCGATACGAGCCGGCAACCACTCTGGGCGCGGTAGATTGCTCCGGAGTCGAGAATCGCGCCTGAAACGATCGGCAAATCCGGTGAGGATCGGTGCGATTCGGGACGTAACTATGGACCGTAACCAGGGCGTCGGGATCGGCCGAAGTCATCACGATAGACACCTCTCCCGTGCCGAGACTGTAATTATCCACGCGATAGTTCGGGTTGGCGCGATATCCCGACAGGGCGTGATTAATGCCGCCGTTACCCAGGGCAATCGCCTGACGCAGGCGCACCTCGCGAGAGGCTTGAGCTTGAAGCACTCCAAAGAAAGAAAATACCGCCAGAAAAAGCATCAGAAAAACGGTGCCTAGCACCAAGACGACGGTCAGAGACGACGCGGGAAAACGGCGGTTAGTCATTGCGGGCAACGATTGATTGGCTTTGACTCTGAAGCGTCGTGCTGCTTAACGTTTTGCGCTCGGCCTCGGCGGCTAGGGTCACCGTGCGGTGGTCGTCGGGTCCGGTTTTATCTTGAGTAAACGTGACGTCTTTCAGATTGGTGGCCACGAGGCTGTCGTGGGCCTGTCGTTTCGAGAGCGGATCGGGAATAATTATCTCGTGGAGGGTGCCGGCGGCGTAGTCATAGACAATGTAGTCGTAAACGCGACAGTCCAGCCCGTCATCGGCCTGACCGGCGATTTTCATAATTAGCGTGGTTGGCCCGCTGGAGTAGCCGCCATAGCTGGCGGGAAAAGCCACCGCAACGCGGGAGTAGGCGCCGACGCGGTTATACATATCGAAAAACGCCGAGGCCCGTTCTTGGGTAAAGTTGAGGCTGGTAATATTTTCGATTCCCTGAAACCACGCCGACAACAAGACCACCGAAAGAACGCCGAGTATTCCCAGGCCGATTAATAGCTCGATCAGGGTGAAGGCGCGCGGTTTAATCATTTATCAGTCCGTCCCCGGTCAACTCATGCTCGACTTGAACATGTTGCTCCCCGGCCTTACTGTCCCAAAACATGACGTAGCGAAATTGTTTAAGGTTGTCGCGGGTTTCCTCCAACCGCCGGACTAAGGTTGCCCCGGGAATGGCGGTTACGGGAATAACCTCGCGTTCGGATGTAAAATCGCTCAACGGACGCTTGGCGTCGGCGTCAATTTGGCTGGAGATAATATTGAGGGCCAAGCCAGTCAGCCGGTTCCGCAAGATCAATCGATTGGCGTGAAGAAACAGCACCGTCAGACTCAAAAGAGTGATCGCGGCGACGGCTGAAGCCACGCTCACCTCGACAAGGATGGAACCGCGCTGACGAACGGCAAGTCTGGGCATGGTCATGTTATCCTGGTTCTAGGTTACCAATAAACTGGTAGATCGGCACAATAATCGTCATAACCACTCCGGCCACAATCAGCCCGACAACTAGAGTCAACACCGGTTCAAGGATGCTGGTAAAGTTTTTGAGCGCCGAGTCCAGTTGATCCTCGTAGTGGTTTGAGAGGGTTTGGAAGATCGAGGCAACATTGCCGGAGCGCTCGCCCATGGCCACCAAGGCCACGAAGGTTTTGGGCAACGACGTCGCGGACATGGTGCGGGCCAGACTGATGCCGGTGGCCAGTTTCTCCGAACCCTCTCGAAATTCTCGGTTTAGTTTGGGGTTTTTGACTGTGCCCGACGCGATTCGTATCGCCCGTTGAATCGGCACGCCGGCATTAAGCAACAGCGCCAAAGTTGACGATAACCGCGCCAAATCGAACGCGATGACTATTTGCTTCAGTATTGGCAACCGGTTGGCGACGAGCGAGACGAACGCTCGACCGGGCGGCAAACGGAAAAACGTTACGCCCACGGCGACTATCCCCACTATAGCACTCAACACGAAGAAGGGATATTTGCCCACAAAATCGCTGTAGCCGATAAGCAATTTTGTCGTCAGGGGGATATTCTCGAGGCTCAACTGGGAAAACACTCGGGTGACTTTTGGCAAAACAAAAAACGTCAGCACCAGGCCGAGGATGAAGAGGGCCGAAAGAACAAAAATCGGGTAGAGAAGGGCGCTCTTCACTTGGGCGATGGTGTGGGCGTCCCGCTCAATGCCGTCGGCCAACTTGTCCATCACCTTGGACAACTCGCCGGAATTTTCGCCCGCCTCGACGAGAGAGATGTAGACCGGGTCAAAAATCTTCGGGTAACGCGACAGGGCGAATGACAGACTGCTGCCTTGTTCAAGATCGTTCTGAATCAGGAGAAAGAACGCCCCGACCGACTTCCCCTCCATGTCGCTGGCGATAATGCCCACGGCCTCGCCCAACGATATTCCCGAAGACAGGAGCACCGCGAGATTTTGGGTGAAGAAGATTTTATCGTTCACGCTAAACTGCCTGGGCCGATGAGTTAACCGTGTAATGTCGCGGATCTCGACAATAAAGCTGTTGCCGAGTTCGTTAAGGGTGCGCACGACCCGTTCTCGATCCGGAGCGGTAACGACTTTACTCACCCGCTTACCGGCCTTATCGATAATAGTGTAACGATACCGCGGCATTAATCTTCTCTCCCGGCCTCGCGGAAAATCTCTTCTATGGTCGTAATGCCGGCCGCGGCTTTGGAGATTCCGTCCTGGATCATATTATACATCCCGCGCTCGGTCGCCATTCGACGAATTTTTTCGTCGCTGGGACGAGTAAGGAGAAATTCTTTGACATATTCGTCAATCACAAAAACTTCGTGAATGCCGATGCGATGCTTGTATCCATCGGTGCATTCCGGGCAGTTCTCGCCCGGCTTAAAAAAAGTCTTCTCGGCCAGGGCCTCGCGTGAGAAGTTCGTCAGTCGGGACAACTCACTCACGGCCTCTTTGGTCAACCGAACCGGTTGGGCGCACTTGACACACAGTTTGCGCACCAATCGTTGCGCGACGATTACCCTTAGGGTGGCCGTGAGTAAAAACGGCTCAATGCCCAAGTCGATCAAGCGGGGAATCGACGACGTGGCGTCGTTGGTGTGAAGGGTCGAGAGCACCAGGTGACCGGTGAGAGCGGCGTTGATGCTAATATCGGCCGTTTCGTGGTCGCGGATTTCACCGACCATGATTATGTTAGGGTCGTGCCTTAGAACCGCCCGCAAACCCTTGGCAAAATCCAAACCGGTTGCCAGGTTGACTTGAGTTTGCGACACCCGAGGCACACTATACTCCACCGGATCCTCGATCGTGGTAATCTTGACTTCCGGCTTGTTGAGCATCTCCAAAAGACTGTACAGGGTGGTGGTTTTGCCCGAGCCGGTGGGGCCGGTCAGCAAAATTATGCCATTGGGGAATTTAATGTGTTCTTTTAGGGCGGCGATATTGGCCGGGGCGAATCCTAACTCCTCAAGAGTCCGCGTCTTGGTTGATTCCGGCAGTAGTCGCAAGACAACGCTTTCACCATAAAATGCCGGGAGGATAGAAACGCGCAACGCCTCGCGGTCGCCAAGATGCTCGTACTTAAATCGGCCATCCTGCGGCAGTCGGTGCTCGTCAATTTTGAGGTCGGAAAGGTACTTAATGCGCGCCACCAAAGCGGTTTGGACTTTTTTATCAAGAATCAGGATGTCGTGGAGAAAGCCGTCAATCCGGAAACGAATCAGACTATTACTTTCCTGGGCCTCGAGATGAATGTCGCTGGCGTTCTGAACCACGGCGTACTCGATGATCGTGTCGAGCATCTTAATCGTCGGCACGTCCTCGGCAATTTTCGCCAGATCGGTTTCCTTAATGTCGTCCGGGTTCAACAGCCGTTCAACATCGGCCCGGATGTCTTGCTTGTATTGGGTCAAACCAGACGTAATGTGACCGGGAAAGGTAAAGTACGGTTTTACCACCAGACCGACTTTTCGCTCCAAAAAATTAATAATTTCGAAGTCGGAGGGATCGGCCATGGCCAAATGAAGTTGGGTCGCGGTGCGATCGAACGGAATGATTTGATGGGCGATCGCCGTGTCCTCGGGCACCAAGGTGATGATGTGGTGATCAATCACTCGGCCAGTCAGCGAGATGTATTCCACGCCTAACGTTTCGGCAATCATCTTACCCAGCGTGACTTCGGGGATAAAGTTTTTGAACAGGAGCGTCTCAACGAACGTCTTACCGAGCGATGGCGCCAACAGCACCGCCTGCTCGATTTGCTCCTGGGTCAAAAGCTTCTTTTCCCACAGAAGACGTTGGATCGTAGCGTCGTCTATTTTCATGGCGTGGGCGGCGACGTGGGGGTGGG
>CAYJRF010000003.1:71843-84354 GCA_964372935.1 uncultured Candidatus Saccharibacteria bacterium | reverse complement strand
AAACATTTTCATTGCCAGACGGTCGCGCTCGGAATTAATCGCTTCCGCCAGGAAGCCTACGTCTTCGTTCTCTTCCACCTGTCTTTTTTGTTGCTCCATCGTGTCGGTCACGAAGACATAAGGGTTAATCCGGCGATTCAGGTTACCCCTCACGGGAGCCCGTTTGGTGAGCCGCTCGTCCATCTGCTGGGTAGACTGGACTTTGCCGGAAATGACGCTCTTCAACGCCGCCGGCCAGCGAAACGGGCTTTGGCTTTGCCGACGGGCGATGTCCCCCTGTCTTTTGGATGCTCTAACGGTTTCGAGGATTTTTTCTTGGATGGGGGAGGCGATATCTTCCCAGCTAGTACCCGAGGCGACGCCGTAAAGCCGCCGAGCGCGCTGAAAATCCGGATCGGCCTTTTGTTTGCTTGCCTCGAGGTGGGTCATGATGGCTGTTTGCGTGGGATTGCTAAGGCGCTTCCATTTGCGGGTCTTGGGATTTGCGCCGCCAGCTGTCCACGCCGCTTGTACGTCCTCGTCTTTGAGATTGCGCGGGTTTACCTTGAGGAGGTTCGACGCCGTGGGTTTGGCGGAGTATTTTCTCGCCCCCAAGGCCGCGCTGCCCCTATCCCACGCCAGTTTGCCGCCTTGATGGGCCAGCTGGCGGCTCGCTTGGCCAAAATTGCGCCAACTGTTCATCACGTTCGACCCGAAAAAATTCCCGAGCATGAACGGCACTCGGGTGGCGTAATAGGCGATAACAATGGCGATGCCGTTATAAAAGACGTAGAGCGGCAAGGAAGTGGTTGAATCGGTGGCGTTGCGGGCGTGGAGGAGCAGGATGGCGAAGGCCAGCACGGCGTAGGTGGCCGGCAACATAATCAGCCATTTCCACGTCGAGCCCCACCAGCGGTTCCAAATAATCGGCTTGAGGGGCGGAAACCCGAGGGCAAAAAACGCCAAGGGCGAAATGGCGAAGAGGACGATGAGCATAAACCCGCGAATGTAAAGTAGTAGCATTAACCAAATCAGAAAACCGATCGCGACAAGCCCGAACAGCAACCAGAAAAGCGCGGCGATGCCGATAACGCGCGGCAGATTCCCCGAGAGCAATGAAACCCCGGTGGCAAGGGCAAGGACGGCGGTGGGCAGATTGGGGTCGGAGAAGTTAAAGACCGACGCCAACGGGGAGTTTATAAAAAGCGATTTCAACAGCTCTCGGGTAAATTCGACGATAATATACTGGGTGGCGCTCATCGACCCGATTTGCTGATAGATCGGATCGAGATAGCCGGAAACGAACACGCCCAAGGCCTGGGTGACCACCCCGGCTGACTCGATGAACAGCTGCATGATGAAATAGCTGAGATTCGCCAACAGGATACCGATAATCAATCCGGGGAGCATCGATTTTAGGGCGTAGGTTTCGATCTTGTAGCGAAAAATGTTGGCAAAGGCCGTGACCAACAGTCCGGCGACGACCAGAAAATCAATCAGGGTCAGAACGATTTTCCAGATATTGACAATGCCGTTGGCCGGGTCGGTAATTTTTTCCCACGGGTTGGGTATGCCGGCGAACGCCCCGGTAACCAATTTCACCGCCCCAACCGTGGTGTTAATTAACTGGCACGTTATATATCCCAGCAGGTCGAACTTAAGACCGATCGTAATCAGCCCCCCTAACTTTGTCAATCCGATAAATTTCGCGCAGTCAGACAAATCGGCGCCGCCACCACCACCGCCACCCCCACCGCCGCCGCCCCCACCGCCGCCACCGCCGCCGCCCCCGGCGTCGACGGGAGGAGTACACTCTTTGCGTAAATCACCGAGAAAATCGACAGTTATATAGCCAACCGGGGAACCCACCTTTTTCACTTCGAGACGGAAAGTGACTCTATCTGCCTTATCGCAGGAACGGGAATAACCGGGGTCATTTTCTGCGTAGAATTGAGTCGCGTAATTGGTTATGTCCACTGCCGGGTCAATATCGACTTTGCGCCCTCTGCCGTCCATCCCGACGGTAACCCGATACACCCATTTGCTGCCAGAGGTCTGGTCTCCAGCGAGAACGTAATTGGCGATCTTGAATTGGTAAGTTAGATTGCTGGTCGGGTAGTTCATGAAGATCTCCACCTTCGGTTCGATAATCTTCATATTCCAAATGGATGGCGTCTCGGCCGCCCGCGCCGGTTCGATGGCGCCGGCGCCTTTCGGCCACAATAAACCGCCAATGAGCGCGATCAGAAAAAACGCTAGCATCCCTCGTTTAACCATAAGTCCACTATAACAAGTTTTTTCGTCGGTCTATATATCGGTTGGGGGTGAGTTATGCTCCCAAGAGCTTTAGGCGGGCTTGGGTGGCCGCCACCGTGGCGGCGTCGCCTTCGAGCCGCGCGAGCAAGAGTTTGAGTTTGAGCATGGGAAGATAGTGCGGATCAACTTTCTCGATTTGATTAATGGCTTGGTGAATGTCTTGCCGGTCGCCGAGCGATAACTGGTTGGGATTTGCTTGGAGCACGGCGTAGGCCCAAGCGTAGGCGGCGTCGCGATAGTTCGGATCGAGTTCGCTCGCCCGACGAAACAGGAGGGCGGCGTAGCCGGGGAGGTTTTTTTCCAGCAGCCGCCGACCCTGACGAGACAAGGCGTCAACGTCGGTTTGTTGAGCCACAAACTCGCCGTAGGCCGGCAACACCAGAGCGTCGGGCGACGTCAGGTTGCGCGTGCCCCAGCGGTAGACTTGCCCGCTGACCAAGCGCGATCCCGCCAGTCCGACCACCGTCAAAACGGCCAGTCCCAACGCCACTGTCGGACGAAGACGCTGGGGGGTCATTTTCTTCAATGGCCCCCGCCACTTGGCGAACCGAGACGCGTGAGGGTAAAACTGCCGGGCCACGTCGGTTGTTATCGGCGCCGATTAGCCGGCCGCCTGGGGGGCTGGCCAGGACGAGTTCATCAGCAACCCTTCGCTCGGGTGAAACTCGCGCCACAGGCGCTCGGTCACGAACGGCAGAAACGGATGGAGCAAAGTCAAAGTCGAGATGAAGACAAATCGCAGGTTCTCTCGGGTGGCTTGAGCGATGGCGTCGTCTTGAAGTTGGCGTTTGGCGGCCTCGACGTACTTGTCGGCCAGCTCGTGCCAGGTAAAATGGTAGGCGGCTTCCAGGGCGCGATGGAGGTGGTAATTGTCCAGTTCGCGCGACACCTCGGCGACGGTTTGATCGAGCTTCTGTTTGATGGAACGGTCAGCTTGTGTGTTGCCGGTATAATGAGTATCGCTTTCGCCTCCCTTATTCACGGCCACGAATCGGGCAATATTCCATAATTTTGTTGTAAAGTTGCGTTGGCCGCGGATTTTTTCTTCCGTGATAACCGGATCGGTGCCCGGGGCGTTCCCAAAAATCAAAGCGGCGCGAACGGCGTCGGCGCCCCAGTCGGCCATCGCCCTAAGCGGATCAATGACATTGCCTTTCGACTTGGACATTTTTTGGCGATCCTTGTCGCGCACCAATCCGTGGAGACAAACGACGCCGTAGGGCGTTTTGCCTTGGGTGTAAATGCTCAGCATCATCATTCGCGCGACCCAGAAAAAAAGGATGTCGTAGCCCGGCATCATCGCCGTGGTCGGATAAAAAACGGCCAAATCGCCATCGTGATTGCCCAGGGTGGAGAACGGCCACTGACACGACGAAAACCACGTGTCAAAAACGTCGGGATCGCGGGTCAGCTCGGCCGCGGCTTCCGGCGTCGCGCCATCCGTTACCACCACGGCGCCATTTGGGCCGTACCAGACCGGCAACGGAATTCCCCAGGCGATTTGGCGCGATAGCGGCCAGTCTTGCAACTCGGCCATCCAAGAATCAAACTGATTGGCGAACCGAGCCGTTGTGAAGCGGGTTTGGCCGCTGGCCACCGCCTGGCGGGCCAGATCGCCCAACGCCTTCCCGCTGTGGCCGGCGCGGGTGAGCGAAAGCCACCATTGATCGAGGACGCGCGGTTCGATAATCGTGCGACACTTGTAGCACACCTTAACGCCGTGTTCGTAAGCCGGGTCAACCTTTACCACCAGACCGCGCGCCGTTAAATCGGCCACGACGCGTTGGCGGGCGGCGGCAATGCCTAGTCCGGCGTACGGGCCGGTGGCGGCGGTGAGTTTGCCGGCGGCGTCAATCACCTCGACGCACGGCAATTGGTGACGGGTGGCGACGGCAAAGTCGTTAGCGTCGTGGGCGGGCGTAATTTTGACGACACCGGTGCCGAATTGGGGATTGACATAATCGTCGGCGATCACCGGCAACTCGCGGACGCGGTCGGCCATGGTAACGGCGATAGTTTGGCCAACGTAACGCCGATAACGTTTATCGTTGGGGTGGACGGCAATGGCGACGTCGCCGAAAGCCGTTTCTGGTCGGACGGTGGCAACGGTCAGCGGCCCGTACCGGAGATAGTAGATGGGGTCGGGGCGGGTGGCGTCCTCGACCTCTAAATCCGACAGAGTAGTTTGATGTTTCACGCACCAATGGATCGGGCGTTTGGCGCGATACACCAAGCCGTCGTCATACAGTTGCTTAAAGGTTCGGTAAACCGTATTAACCAATGGTGGCTCAAGCATAAAACGCCAGCGCGACCAGTCGCAACTGGCGCCGAGATTTTGGAGTTGGCGTTTGATATTTTCCTGATTTTCGAGACTAAAAGCGTATATTTCTTGGTAGAGCGTGTCGCGCGGAAGACTAAACCGCGACCGTCCGGATTTTTCCAATTTTTTTTCAAATACGATTTGGGTTTCAAAGCCGGCGTGGTCGGCGCCCGGTTGCCAGAGAGTTTTGTAGCCTCGCAGACGCCAGTAGCGGATCATGGCGTCTTGGCTAACCAACTCAAAAGCGTGACCGATGTGGATTGGCCCATTGGCGTTGGGTGGCGGCATAAGGATTGATCGCGCCTCGGCCGAGCTGGCCATATCGGGCGAAAAACCGCCGGATTCAAGCCAAGCGGCATAAATTTTCGGCTCGTCTTGGACGTGATCGAATCGGGTGGGAAAATCGGTCACAACTCCCGAATTGTATCACAGGCGTCCTTTCAGTTCTAACCGAGAATCACCGGCGACTCATAATCTCCCGAATCACGCTGACATCGTTGTAGGCAACGAGCTTGTCGCCCACCGCCATGACATGCTCGCCGCCTTTGCCGGTGATTAGCACCATGTCGCCGGCCCGGGCCATGCCCAAAGCCTTGGCGATGGCGTCGCGACGATCGGTTACCCGCCACCACCAAACGCCCTCGCCCGCCTTGGCCTTGGAAGAGGAGGGCCGGCCGCGGGGAATGCCGCCGGCGACCTCGCCGATGATCGCTTCGGGATCCTCGGTGCCGGGATCTTCGTTGGTCACAATCACGACATCGGCCCAGCGACTGGCAAGGGCCCCCAGAATCGGCCGCTTGGTTTTATCGCGGTTGCCGGCTGAACCCAGCACGGCGATCAACCGATTTTTTACCATTGGGCGCAGGGTGCTATAAACTTGTTGCAGTCCGTCGGGTGTGTGAGCGAAGTCAACGATGATCGAAAAAGGCTGACCCAAATCAACCGGTTCGAGACGTCCTTCGACCCGTTGCAATTCGGGGGCGGCGCGGGCAATCTCGGCCAACGTCACGCCGTGGTTGACGGCGACGGCAATGGCGGCCAGGACGTTGGCGATCGTAAAGCGACCAGGCAGGGGAACCGCGATGTCGGCCATGCCCTGGGGACAGGCAAGAGAAAAGGCGGAAGTTTCCGGCGCCAGTTTGAGCTTATCGGCGGCGTAAGTTGGCTGGGGCAGAGCATCCTTGGGCCTTAGAGCGTCGAGAATGCCGTAGGTAACCTGTCGGCCGGCGGGATATTTGAGAAAAGCCGCCGCCGCCGAGTCGTCGGCGTTAACCACCGCCAGCTTGGGCCGGCGGGCGAACAGCCGTTCCTTGGCTTGCTGGTAAGCCGCCATCGTCTGATGATAGTCAAGATGGTCGTGGGTAATATTGGTTAACACGGCCGTGTGATAACGCAGCCCGTACACGCGCTCTTGATCGAGGGCGTGGGAGGTGGTTTCGATCACGGCGTAGCGACAGCCGGCTCGAACCATTCGCCGGAGTAAACGGTGAAGGTCGAACGGATTGAGGCTGGTCATTTTGGAGATGTTGAGTTGGCGCTCGCCGGCGATGTCTATGGCCACGGTGGTAATCATGCCCACTTTTTGGTTCGTTCGGAGAAACTGGGTGATGTAGTGGCACACCGACGTCTTGCCGTTAGTGCCGGTTACGCCGATAATGACAAGTTTTCGTCCCGGCCAGCCGTAACATGCCGCCGCCACTAGCGCCAGAATCTGGCGCAGGCGCCGAATCGTTTCGGCAGACAGCTTGGCTTTGAGCCATCGCTTGAGTCGGTTCATCGCGCGCCTTTCCGTCGCAATCGCTCCCCCGCCTGACAAAGGTGATACCACATCGGGTTGATGACTAAATCCCAGTTGCCCAGCAAATGAACGTCGCGGCCGCCGAACTGCTGTTTGAAACGAGTGATGCCGTCGAATCGGTGGCGGCGTCCCGGCGGACTGATGGCCAAAAGGTCGTAGAAGCGAGCGTGGCGACTAATCGCCCAGAGAATTATCGCCCAGTGTAGGGCGTAGGGGGCCATAACCGAGCGATTGGCCTGACTGGAAGCGCCATAGAGATAAGACACCACATCGTCGGCCAGGGTGGTGATGGCGACGGCCAGTGTCTCACCCTGATATTCGGCCAAAAAAAGACGGCCGCAATCATGAGCGTAAAGGACGTGACTCAAGCGGCTAAAATAGCTCGACGGGCGCGCGGCGAACCTCTCTCGGCGGGCGGTGTCTTGAGTTAACCGACAGAACGTCTCTAGGTCTTGAGCCAAGGTTTTGGCGGTGGCTTCTCTTACGACCACCCCGGCCTTTTCGGCCACATGAATGTTGTAGCGTCCTTTGGGTCTCATTTGCGCCAAAACCGCCGCCTCGCCGCCTCGCAGGGGAATGACCTGGCGATGCTCCGGTTGGACCGATTCGAAGGCTTGGGTAAATCCGGTGTAAGCAAAAGCCGCCCGCCACCTCTCGGCGATGGGAGCGTTGGTCTCGTCGAGCAGTTCCAGTCGGTAAAAAACGGCTCGGCGCCGTTTGGCGATCGAGTAAACCTCGGGCAACAGCTCGGTCAATTTTTCCGGTTCGGTGGCCACTTCCGGGCTGTAAAGAAACGTCCGTCCGAACGGCAAGGCGCGCTCCAAGACTAAAATATCGCCGACTTTATGGGCGCGCCAACCAAGCGACTCCCGAAACGCCCCCCACGTGTCGGTTTGCAACAAACTGTGATGCGTCATAGGCTGTCTCTCCGAAAAACGCTTCCAAACTAGTCCAAGATCGCCGCGGAGGCCGATTAACCGGTCGTTTATCCCCGCTCACGCCACCTTGACCGCGGCTAACTTTGGTTTTGGCGAGTTCTTGAGTATCATGATCATATCATGCCAGTCGCCGACAAGGCTAAAACTCGTATATTGGCGATTGAAACCAGCTGCGACGAAACGGCGGCGGCGATTGTCGAGCGCGAACCCCAGTCGCGACACGTCACGATTATTTCCTCGGTTGTCGCGTCGCAGGCTCGCCTTCACGCCAAGTACGGCGGAGTGTTTCCGGAAGTGGCGTCGCGCGAGCATGGGCGGCAAATTTTACCCGTGATTGCCACGGCGTTGGACTTACCCCAGCCCCCATCCGGCCGTTTGCCGGATTTTTCGATTTCGGCTGTGGCGGCCTTGGCGGTGACGGTTGGACCGGGACTGGTTGGCTCGCTGTTGGTTGGAACCCAGACAGTGGCGGCGTTGGGGCTAGCCACCGGTTTGCCGATTATTCGGGTCAATCATTTAGCCGGGCACATTTACGCCAGTTTTATCCGGCTCGCCGAGAGCCAAATACTCCCGGAATTTCCCCTCATCGCCCTTATCGCCTCGGGCGGCCACACCCTCTTGGTGATGATGACGGAACATCATCGCTACCGCGTGCTGGGGCAAACCCGCGACGACGCCGCCGGAGAGGCGTTCGACAAAGTGGCAAAAATGCTCGGTCTGGGCTACCCGGGGGGGCCGCTTGTCAGTCGGCTGGCCCAAAGGGGTAATCGCGCGGCGTACCGGTTTCCGATTGGCATGGAAAGCGACACTTCGTGCGATTTTTCCTTTAGCGGACTGAAAACCGCCGTTCTGCGTGCCGCCCGCGCCCTGCCCGCTCCGTTGACAAGCGAACAGAAGGCCGATATCGCGGCGTCGTTTGAAACCGCCGTGGTCGAGGCGTTGATTTTAAAGTCGGCCCGGGCGATCCAAAGCTATCCGGCGCGCCATTTTGTCCTCGGCGGCGGGGTGGCGGCGAACGGTTACCTGCGTCACCGTCTGGGGGCTTTTTTAGCCCATCAACAACCGCCGCTCCGCTTGCACGTTCCGCCCGGCGAGCTCTGCACCGATAACGCCGCTGTCATCGGGGCGGCGGCGGCGTTTGACGCGGCGGCGCCATGCGCCCCGAGCGATCTCGGGGCTTACGCTCGTCTGGGGCTGGATGAGGTCATCGCTCCGGCCTAACGGCCCGAGAAAGTTCAAAACGACGCCACCTTCAGGTATAATTGCCCTTAATGGCTCCCAAAGATTGTCTGTTGCTGGTTGATGGTCACGCGGTATTGTATCGCTCTTATCACGCCTTGCCGCCGTTCCGGACCAAGGACGGCATTCCCACCAACGCGGTCTACGGTTTCGTGACGACATTGTTCAAAGCCTACGAAGAGCTGGCGCCGAAATATTGCGCCATCGCCTTTGATGTGGCGGGTAAAACCTTCCGACACAAAGAGTACGTGGGCTATAAGGCGAGCCGGCCGGCCACCCCGCCGGATCTGGTGGAGCAGGTAGAGGTGGCGCGCCAAGTTGCCGAGGCGCTCGACATTCCGGTGTTTACGCGCTCGGGATACGAGGCCGACGATATTATCGGGACATTGGCCACTCAAGCCCGCGCCGCCGGCGTGCCCGTGGTTATCGTCACGGGAGATAAAGACGCCTTTCAGTTGGTTAACGACACGACCTGGGTGTATCTAATGGGCAACGCGAGCGGAAAAACCCAGCCCTACGACCGAGCGGCGGTGCGAGCCAAAACGGGTGTTTGGCCGACCCAGGTGGCCGACTTTAAGGCGCTGGCCGGCGACGCCTCGGACGAGATACCCGGCGTGGCCGGCATTGGCGAAAAAACGGCCACCGACATTTTGAGTCAAGTGGCCTCGCTCGACGAACTTTACGCCGTCATGGCCAGCTCACCGGCCAAGCTGGCGTTGTCGCCGCGGATCGTCTCCAAACTGACGGACAGCGAAGCGGCGGCGCGCCAATCGCAACGTCTGGCAAAAATTATCTGCGACGTTCCCATCAAGCTGGAGCTGGAGTCTTGCTTGGTTCGTAACTACGATCCCGTCAAAGTGTCGGCGATATTTTCCCAATTGGAGTTTTTTTCGCTCCTCAAGCGTCTCCCTCTGCCTCTGCCTCTGACGACCGACCCCCCCTCTTCTTCCGAGCCACCTTGGAGAGAGCGGGTGATTAGATCGCCGGCGGAGCTTAAAAAGAAGGTCAAAAACTGGTTGCGACAACCTTATGTTTGGGTTGACGTCGTCGCCGATACTCCCAACGGTCGGCTCGCGAGCGTCGCCCTAGCCGCCGACGGGCAAGCTGGTTACGATATCCCCCTTGTCGCCGAGGGTGGGGCGACGGTTGATCGCCAGGCGATTCTTCGAGAATTAACTCCTT
This sequence comes from uncultured Candidatus Saccharibacteria bacterium, assembly GCA_964372935.1. Taxonomy (GTDB): domain Bacteria; phylum Patescibacteriota; class UBA1384; order 2-12-FULL-50-11; family DASWYB01; genus CAYJRF01. The sequence goes on along the minus strand of CAYJRF010000003.1, from coordinate 74,582 downwards.
TGTTGACGGCTGATAAGGTGGCGAAAATTGGTCATAACCTTAAGGACGCGATCGGGGCGTTTGATCGCGAAGGCATCAACCTCCAGCCGATTCATTTTGACACGATGATCGCGGCTTACGTCCTTCACGCTCACCTGCGGACATTCGCTTTTGACGCCGTGTGTCAGCGCGAGCGTGTCGGTGCGCCGTCGCCTGCGCCGTCGGCGGCGGGAAAAGCGGCGATGGGCTATCGCTTATTCGAGCGTCTGCGAAGCGATTTGGGGCGACAGCCAAAATTGGCTTGGATTGCCAAGGCGGTCGACTTTCCCCTTATTTCGGTTCTCTACGCCATGGAGCGACGCGGCGTGCTGGTCGATGAGACTCGGTTGACGGTGTTGGCGGAGAAGTTAACCCGCGATATTGGCCAAATTCGCGCCAAGATCGAGAGCTACTCGCCTCGGCCGATCAATGTTAATTCTCCCTCCCAGCTCCAGCAGTTGCTGTTCGAGGATCTCGGTCTTAATCGGGCCGGAATAAAATCAATCGCCAGCGGCTTGTCCACCGCCGCGGCCCAGCTGGAAAAATTACGCCCTGTTCATCCGGTGATTGACGACGTTTTGCGTTACCGAGAATTGACCAAGCTTCTCAACACCTATGTGGCGACCTTGCCGCGAATGCTCGACGCCGGCAAACGTCTCCACACGCAATTCGTTCAAACCGCCGCCGCAACCGGCCGACTGTCGTCCCAGTCACCCAACCTCCAAAACATTCCCATCCGTACAGTCCAGGGCCAGGCGATTCGCCGAGCGTTTATCGCTCCGCCGGGCTACTCGCTGGTGTCGCTGGACTATTCCCAGATTGAGTTGCGCGTCATCGCTCATCTTTCCGGGGACGTCGGATTGGGTCGGGTTTTTGCCGACGGTCGAGACATTCACGCCGAAGTGGCCAAACAATTAGGCATTGACCGTCGCGCCGCCAAGGCGATCAATTTCGGCATTATCTACGGCCTGTCGCCTTTTGGATTAAGCCAGAGCTTAAAAATCGACCCGAAAGTCGCTCGAGAGTATATTGCCGCCTACTTCGTAACCTATCCCAAAGTAGCCGATTATTTGGCGACGACCAAGAAAGAAATCACGAAACAAGGCTACGTCGAAACCCTGTTCGGGCGGCGGCGCGAGATTCCCGAAATTTATGCCGCTAACGCCGTCGTCCGCGCCGCGGCGGAACGAATGGCGATCAACGCGCCGGCCCAGGGCACGGCCGCCGATTTAATTAAATTGGCCATGATTCGCGTTCACGCCTGGCTTGAGGACGAATTTCGGTCCAAGTCGCTTCGGCCGTACTTAATACTTCAGGTCCATGATGAACTTTTATTGGAAACGCCATCCGCCATGTCTCAAACTGTCGCCCGTCGGGTTAAAACAATCATGGAAGGCGTGGCCGACCTAGCCGTGCCGCTGGCCGTTAATGTTGCCGTCGGTGATAACTGGGGCGATCTAACGGACATCGATCCAGCCGTTGACGGCTGAACTCAACGGTAGAGCAAGTAGCCGACAACTAGGGCGTTGTTGAGGGCGTGAACCAAGGCGCCGGGCCAAATGCTTTTGGTTTCTTGAATGATCACCGCGAGAAGCAGGCCGATGCCAAAGACCTGGAACATCACGATCAGTGGCGGATGAATGAGGGCGAATAAAAACGCCGAGACGCCGTAGGCGATGGCTGGCTTATGGTGGAGGAGCAAGCCGCGGAACAAAAAACCGCGGAAATAGAGCTCCTCGGTAATGGGGGTGATGCCCACGACGGCCAAAATCGCCAGCCAGGCTCCTTGGTTCGTGCCGAAGCTAAGAGTTTGGATCGGCACGCCCACCCGCCGCAGGAGAGTTTGGGCAATCACGATCAGGGTGGCGACGAACACGAATAACACCAACGCTCGGCCGAATTTGTCGGCCGCCACCCCGCGCCAGCCAAGCTGTCGCCAGGTAAAGACCCGGCGCCGGATAATAAAGAGATATAAGTAAGCCAGAATAAAGGCGTTGGTAAGCAGGCTGGTCGCGAACACCTGGTAGGGCGTGGTCTCGGAGCGCGACAACCCGGGGGGAATAAAGAAAAACGATACCACGACGGTGGGGGTGATGATAATCGCCATGCTAGTTACGATATCGGTCAAACTAACCCGTTGCCCTTCGCGCGGCTTGCGCTTCAATTGACGCACCAAGGGGGTGAAGGCCTCCAGAACGTGAGTACCGACAAACCAGAGGATGCTGGCGATAAAGCTTTCAAAGGCGACTGTCGTCGCAACGTCTTTAGACGGGCCGGACGGCAGGTAGCGACTGATAATCAGAAGAATCGCGAACAGACCAAACAGCAAGCCGAAAAAGGAGTGCTTGCGCTTGAAGTGTTCCCGGATGTAGCTAAACGGTTCGAGAAAAATGGGCAGAACGTCGTAAGACAATATCCATGCTACGCCGACAAGCAAGACTGTCTGGGCGGCAATAACCAAACTAACCGGCCAAAAGAAATATGCCGCCAGGAGCTGAATAATGCCACCGCAAAGTATCGCCAAACCGCCGGCCGCCGACGGCTGGAGCTGCTTGAAAAACCGCATACTTTCATGTTATCGAAACCTGTCGCAAAGCGCAAAAATTAATCACCCGTTGGCGAGACAGTTGGCGTGGTACTCAGGGTTGGCGAGGATGTCGGCGTTGGCTCCGGCGATGGTGACGAAGTCGGGCTGGGCGATGGGCTGGGCGATGGGCTGGG
>CAYJRF010000003.1:0-71743 GCA_964372935.1 uncultured Candidatus Saccharibacteria bacterium | reverse complement strand
GGGCTGGGCGATGGGCTGGGCGATGGGCTGGGTGACGGCGAAAGGCACGTTACGGCGATAGTCACGGCTGTTTGGTTTGTCGGCCAAGTCACCGACGCCGTCGTCGTTGACTCGCGGCAGACTCGTCCGTCAGCGAAGGTCGTTTCCTCGGTCTGCAGAAAATAAGTCGTTCGTAGCCCGAGCGCAGCTGTGGGCAAACCGGTGAAATCAGCCTTACCGGTGGAATCGGTTGACCTTGTGTCCAATACAGTAAAATCGACGGTTTCGACTCGCACGACCAAACCAACCAGCTTACGTCCGGTTTGGTCCCGAACGATGGCGCGTACTCGAGCCTGGTGACTGGCGGCTAAGGCCAAATCGGGAGGTGGGAGACGGAAGTTTAATACCGGATCGCACGGAAAAGGTGTCGGGATCGGGCGGGGCCATGGGCGTACCGGCGGCCGAACGGTGCTGGCTTAAGGGGCGAGATACAAACCCCAGAAAACAAACGGCAGGACGAGAAGGATCGCTCCAACGACAACCGCCAGGAGAATTTTTTTCTTCATCATCCGTCGGCTCATTAATCACGAATGATCAGGCGGAGTTTGCCCGTCACCCAGCTCGTTCACAACTTCTTCGACGGTGGTTGCCGAATCGGTTTCAGGCGGCTTGGCGGCATCCTCGGCCCGAATTCGTGTCTCGAGTTCATTCGTCAGGTCTTGGTGATCTTTTAAGTATTGCCGCGCCGACTCTCGGCCCTGACCGATCTTGGTGTTGTCGTACTGAAACCAAGCGCCGGATTTCTGGATAATCCCTTTAATAACCCCAAGGTCAAGAATATCGCCTTCGCGGGAAATGCCTTCGCTGTACATTAAGTCAAATTCGGCCACGCGGAAGGGTGGGGCGACTTTGTTTTTGACGACCTTGACTTTGGTACGGTTGCCGGTCGGTGTGTCGCCATCTTTGATTTGCTCGCCCCGCCGGATGTCCATGCGGAGGGAGGCGTAGAATTTTAGGGCGTTGCCTCCTGATGTCGTCTCGGGGTTGCCGAACATCACGCCAATTTTTATGCGAATTTGGTTGATGAACACGACAATGGTTTTGGCCTTTGAGATCGCGCCGGTAATTTTGCGCAAGGCTTGACTCATGAGTCGCGCTTGCACGCCCACCATGGCGTCGCCCATTTCGCCTTCAATTTCGGCTCGGGGCACCAGCGCCGCGACGGAATCGATCACCACGATGTCGAGGGCGTTGGATCGCACAAGGGTCTCGACAATTTCCAGGGCCTGCTCGCCCGTGTCGGGTTGCGATATCAAAAGTTCATCCAAATTGACGCCGATTTTTTGGGCGTATTTGGGATCGAAAGCGTGCTCGGCGTCCACGAACGCCGCCAAGCCACCTCTTTTTTGGGCCTGGGCGACACACGATAACGCCAGAGTGGTCTTGCCCGACGATTCCGGGCCGTAGATCTCCACAATTCGTCCGCGAGGCAGACCGCCCACTCCCAAGGCAACATCCAGGGCCAACGAGCCGGTGGGAATAACGGCAATTTTATGGCTCACTTGACTGCCGAGACGCATAATCGCTCCTCGGCCGAACTGCTTTTCGATGCTCGTCAGAGCCATTTCCAGAGCTTGCTTACGGTCGTTAATTTCGGTTGTGGTAACGGAGGTTGAAGCATCTTTTGGGGCGGGCATAGCACTCCTTTCTACGGCGCGGGACTGGCAAGCGGGGTGGCCGTCTCGGTGAGCGGACTGGTGGGAGCGTAAAGAACCGATACTGTTTGGGTCGACGACTTTTTGATACCGTTCTCGGCTCGCACGCTTACGCGGTTGAGGCCCGGGCGGAGAGAGACGGGGTTGGCAAACGTGCCGTCTTCCCCGACGGTGGCTTGAAAATCAGCTACCGTGACCAAAGCGCCTGGGTCGGTTTTGCCCGTCACGGTAATGGTGTCTTGGTCCACGACCGATTGCGCCGGCGGTGACACGATAACCAAACTTGGCGGGGCCGCAAACCGTCGCACCTGATAAACAACGTAGCCGATAAACCCGATCAATACAAGTATGAGACCAAGAGACGCCACTAATTTCGGGGTTATTACCCAAGATGTGAGCCGTTGAAGTCGAACGGGTGAAAACGGATTGCCACGCTCCGATGGCCAATCCAGTTGACGTAAGACCGCTTCGATCGCGTCGGTCTCTAACCCCAAAAAGGTGGCGTAGCGGCGGACGAATCCCTTGGCGTGGGCGTGGGGCAAATGGGCTGGGTCGTCGGCTTCGATCGTCGCGAGATAATGGGCGCGAATTTTTGTTTCATGCTCGGCGGCGGCCAGACTTAACCGCCTCTTGAGGCGCAAAGTTTTCAACTGTGCTCCAAGGCTCGGTTTGGCGGCGATGGGAGTTTGTCGAAACACGGGCGCCATTACGATTTATATACCCAACTACCGGCCTGTCGGCAATAGGTTGGAACGCCAGCGGCTAAGTCTGGCTTGGCTTTCGACTGGCGAGATTTTTTACCAGAGCAGCTAACTCTTCGGGGTCATAGTCGCTTTTGGCAAGATAGGCCACGGCGCCTTTTTTAAGCGCCGCTGTGGTATATTTTTCGTCCGTAAAATTGGAGAACATGGCCACGGGAATATCTTTGGTTGACGGTTGGCTTTTGAGCGCTTCGAGGGCTTCGATACCATTCATTTTCGGCATCATGACATCTAAAAGAATTAAGTCCGGTTTTGCCTCGGCGGCAATCCGAAGCGTCTCCTCGCCCCCCTTTGCCGCAGTGACCTTGAATCCTTCGAGGGTCAAGAATTTTTCGTAGAGCGTCAACATGTCGGGGTCATCGTCCACCAGAAGGATATTTTTCATGGCTCAATCATGCCGACAACTTTAAAACGTGTCAACGAGGGAAAAACTGGCTCGGCCAGACCGTCGAGCGCCCGGTCGGCGCGGCAAGGTGAGTTTGAACGTCGAGCCGCCGCCCACCACCGACTGCTCAAGGTCGATGTGGCCGCCCATCGCCTCGGCCATCAGCTTGGAAATGTATAAACCCAATCCCGTGCCGCGCGGGGCGTCGCGCGAGATCACGCTCTCGCCAGCTTGTTGAAACTTCCGAAACAATAACTCCTGATTGTCGGCCGGAATGCCGATACCGGTGTCCGTAACCCGAACGGTGGCGTTTCGGACTGCGGCGGCAAAACGCAACGTTACTCCGCCCTTCGGGGTGAACTTAAGGCCGTTGCCCACAAGATTAACCAAGATTTGCTTGGCGCGCTCTCGATCCGCCCAAACAAAAATGGCTCGGTTGGCTGGTTTTAATTCAAGGTATAGGCCGGACTGTTTGGCCAAGGGAGCAAACTCTTGCGTCACCTCCCGAACGACCGTTTGGAGATCAAACCGCGTTGGGTGGAAAATAATTCTCTGTTGTTCTAAGCGCGACACGTCCAAAAAATCATTGACAATCGCGATAAGCCGCTTGCTCGCGGCGTGAACGCTTTCGACCATGTTGACAAAACGACGGTTGCCGGGCTGGGGATATTTCGCCAGATAGCGTTTCATCAAGGCGGCGTAGCCGCGGATAAGGGCCAGCGGCGTGCGCAGCTCGTGCGAGGCGATCGAGAAAAATTCGTCTTTGGTACGTTCAAGGAGCTTAGCTTCGGTGGTGTCTTGAAACAGGACGACGCAACCGATGGCGCCGTGCCGGGCAATAATCGGGGAGATAAATATCGTGAATGCCCGATTGGCAATCAAGACGTTTGGGATTTCGCGGTTTTTTCGCTGGCGACGGCACCGATTAAGTTCCGCGCCAAGATCAAACGCTTGGCCCAGGATCGTCTGGATGTCCTCAATATCACACCCTGCTCCGCGAGCAATGGCGCGACGTTCCTTGGTGCTGGTATCCGGCGGCGCGCCGCAAAAAATGGCCACGGCCGCGGCATTGAGCATGGTGATCGAGCGTCCTTCGCCGGTAATCATAAAGCCCTGACGCAGACTGTTGATCGAGGCCAGCAGTCGGGCGCGGGCCTCTTCCATGGCACGGGTTCGCTCGCGAACTTTGCGCTCGATGACGGTCTCGGCGGCCTTGTCTTCGGTCACATCGCGCCAGACCACGACAGTACCGGTAGTGGTGCCGGCGCGATCGAGCGGGGCCGCCACTAAAGTAATCGGAAAACGACTGCCGTCGCTTCTGGCGGCGTAGGTATTATCGTCAATATTGATGGTGGCAAGGTGGCGCGTCACCAGCGGCATGGTCCCGGGATGGGCCGCGCCGCGGAGGGCGGTTTGACCTTGGTAAAGCGGAAAAACCGCTCCCAATTTATGGCCAATCAGGGCGGGCGTCTTCCGCTGAAGGAGTTCGCCCGACATGGGATTGGCCGAGGTGATGATTTGGCTCTGATCGACCACGAACACCGCCTCGCCGATGGAGGTGACCACGGCTTGGGCCTGATCGCGCTCGGTTGCCAAGAGTTGATCGCGATTGAGAATCAGGCGCTCGCCCGTCACAATGAGATCTTCGTAAAAGTAGATCATAATCAACGTGACGAGATAACCCACCGCGAAGTCGCGAATGGCTTCGTTGGCATAGGGTAAGGGGATAAGGTTAAAGTGATCGAGCAGGAAGACGATCGCCAGGACGACAGTAAAGCCGAGCGACCACTCCATGCCCCGACGGCGGCCGAGGAGGAAGAAGGTTAGAATGGGGTAGGTGTTCAGCAGAAGGAGTCCGGAGTCGCCCGTTCGATCGCCGTAGATCAAGAAAAAGTAGCCAATGCCGCCGACGGTGGTGATGAGCAGGGCGGCAATTCGGACCTTGTTTTCGCGGACGACCGAAACCAATAAAAGGTAGAATAGGAAAAGAATGCTGATTTGAATCAGGTCGTTGTAGTGATGGTTGACGAAGATAATGATGGCGGCATAAGTTGCCAGCATGGTTAGGCTAATTAGCGACAGCCCAAAAATAAAACTCGCCTGCCGCTTTTCGGCGATATCTTGGTAGCTTAGCCCCAACTGGTGGTCATTGATTGGCGTGCCGCCTCCCGTGGAATAGCTTTATTATGCGCTCCGAGCTGGAGAGTGTGAAGGCCGACGGCTGGCAATAATCGTCCGGCGAGGGTTATAATAGCCTTGTGTGGGTGATTATCATATTGGTAGGGGTGCTGTCGATCTTGAACTACCAGTTTGTCTGGCGCGATCGGCGGCGGCGTTGGCCGGCGGTGTTTTGGGGCGGGATATCGGCGGCCCTGCTGGTTGCTTTGGCGCTCTATGCGACGCGCCACGGCGGCGGGCCGTGGCTAAGCCATTTTCCGCTTTCCCTTTACGGTCGCGATGTGGTCATCAACGGCCAGATGTGGCGCGTTGGGGGGGTGAACGCCAAGGCGGTGGCAATCAACGGCCTGTGCTATTGGCTTGAACTAAGTTTGCTGTGGCGGTTTGTGGCCAACTGACGGTTTGGTGGTAAGGCGGGCTAATTTGCCGGTTGCCAAAGGAGGTTAAAATGAATTTGAGTCCGATCGAAGCGCTCTGGAGATAATCGCATCATGTCGCTCCTGATACTGTGGCTTATTAACGCCGTCAGCTTGTTGGTCATTGATCGGCTTTTGCCCGGGGTCGCCGTGGGCGGCCTGTACACCGCTTTAGTGGTGGTGATTATCCTCGGACTGATCAACTTGACTATCCGCCCGATTGTCTTATTGCTGACACTCCCGGTCAATTTTTTAACCCTCGGGCTGTTCACCTTCGCAATCAACGCCCTCATGCTGTGGCTTGCTTCGACCATCGTCAAAGGCTTTGTCGTTGACGGGTTTACTTCGGCCTTGCTGGCCAGTTTACTCTTAGGGGCGATGAATTTTATCGTGCAAGGCCTGCGCCACTCTTTTAGAAGCTAAATCGCGGCGTATGTCTGGTTAACGTAGTCAACCACCGCTTGAATCGTTCCGCCCATATCGCCGCTCGTCTCGATGAGAATGGCGTCGTTGGGCGTCAGCATCGGGGCCAGGAGTTCAATCAACTGGTCCTTGGTCGCGAAGGGGTAGACGGTCTTGCCGGTCTGTCGAACGCGATCAACTATTTCGTCTTGGGTGAGCTGGTCGTGAGTGGCGGCGCCGTGGGCGGGAGGTTGATAAACGAACACGAGATTGGCGTCATGAAATAAGTCATCGTACCACCCGATAACATCGCGATTCCGAAAGCTGAAAGTGTGCGGCTCGAACAGGACGATGAGTCGTCGGGTGGGAAATTGGGCTCGAGCGGCGCGCAGACCGGCAAGGGCCTTGGCGCGCGAGCTGCCAAAGTCTTCGTAGACGGGAATCTTTGTCTTGGGGGTGCGCAGTTCCAGTCGCCGTCTAACGCCGCGAAACTCGCCGAAAGCCTCGGCAACCTCGGTTGGTGAAAGAAGGTTGTGGCCCAGCAGCCACGCCGCCACGCCGATCATGTTTTGGATATTGTGCTCCCCCATGAGCGTTGAGACGATGCCAGTGATTTTTTCGGTGCGGTATACCAAATCGAAAGCGGTTGTCTGGACGTCTTTGACGATGTTGTCGGCGCGCCAATCGGCGGCGGTGTCGGCTAAACTGTACGTTTGGGCTTGTCGGCCGGCGCGGTCTAAAATCGTCGCGACATTCGCGCCGTCAAGGCAAGCCACGACGGTCCCGTTCGGCGGCAAGCTCAAGAGGAGCTGGACGAACGGCGTCAGGTAGGCCTCCAAGGTTGGAAAGACGTTAACGTGGTCATGTTCCCCGCTCGTTAACAGGACGCTTCGAGGGTTATAGTAAAGAAACTTGGCGTTGGCGTCCCAATTGGCGGCCGGGTACTCGTCGCCCTCGAGGACGAAATCCGGCCCGTGCCCAATATGGGCGTTGCTGGGCAAATTACTGGCCAAGGCGCCAATAAAGTAGCTGGGATCTTTGTTGGCGCGCGTCAAAGCCCACGCCGCGAGGGCGGCGCAAGTTGACTTGCCGTAGCTGCCGGCAACCACGAAATTGGTCGTGCTGGCCGTGAGCTGGTTTAAGACTTCCGGAAAGGATTTAATCGGCACGCCGCTGGCCATGGCCGCTCTGACCTCGACGTTCTCTTCCGGCACTAATTTGGCGTGCTTGCCAATCACGATAAGATCGCTGTCTTTCGGGATGTTTTCGGCGGCGTAACGGGGGGCGCAGGGGAGATTATTTTCCACGAGATAATCGCTGATGGGCGGATAAAAACCTTCGTCCGAGCCGGAAACTTGCCAGCCGCTTTCCCGCAGTAATTTAGCGACGGCGCTCATCCCCGTGCCGCAGATGCCGATAAAGTGGGCCCGCATAGGTTTATGGTAGCAAAGCTAAGCGAGACCTGTCGAATCGGCCGGGCTAATTTTTTTTAGAATTGGCGGAATTTTTTGAAAATCGGCCATCAGGACGTGGCGCATACTGCCGTTATACAGGGCGACGGCCGGATGGTACAGGGGGAGGTAAACCCGTCCGTCTTGGCGACGATACGGCCGGCCGTGAACTTGCGATATCGGCCCAACGCCCGGAAGAAGCCGCGCCATCGAGTGTCGGCCGAGCATCACGATAATCCGCGGCTCAATTATGGCGATTTGCCGCTCGAGAAACGGCCAATGGGCGGCGATTTCGGCGGGCAAGGGATCGCGATTGTCGGGCGGGCGTTGCTTAACGATGTTGGTGATAAAAACGTCGCCTCGTTTCAGGCTGATTAGTTCGAGCATTTCAGTTAAAAATCGCCCCGCGGCCCCCACGAACGGCTGTCCCGAAGCGTCTTCTTTCTGGCCCGGCGCCTCGCCCACAAACATCACCTGGGCGTTTGGGCTGCCCTCGCCCGGGACAAAATTGGCGTCTTGATAGAGCGACACGGCCCGCAAATCTTGAGCCACTTCGGCCAACGCGGTTGAGCGATCCATGGGCCTATTGTCGTCAGGGAGGCAGTTAGTGTCAAGTTTTGCCCGAGCTCAACCGCACCCTCATAACACGCCATACGGCAAGGTAAGGTTGACTGACACGTTCAGAGACAGAGAAACTATTCCAGGGTCTCATTTTTAAACCATAAAACAGTCCGGGAACAAGTGCCGCAAACGTAAAATGATTACTAACTAGAGCGCAAGCGAATGGGATTTTGTGCCGCAAACACATAGCCCTCGTGGACGAGGTTCCCATTTATTTTCTCTACATTGTCAATGTATTCATCCGCTCTATGCTTGTCTACCATCATTTCTACTAAATGGTCATCTTCAGTAAAAATACCGATTCTTGCGATAGTCGATCTTTCCTGCTCATTAAGCTTATCTAACAATTTTGATCTAATTATTGAAAAAGCTTCCAATTGAGTCGTCGTTTTTAGCCATTCTGCGCTAAGCACAACCGTCCACTTGTCGGTCGCATCATCCATTTTTAGAATAGCTAACAGGAAAACCGTACCTCTCTTTTCAAGGTCAACTAATATCTCTTTGAATTTTCGAATAAATTCTGTATCTACCATCGTCGTTTTCCTGCTATCGTTTTGATGATACTGTTGTCGTCGTCATAAAGATACTGGAATAGACTATGAACCTTACTCTCGTTAAATCTAATAATTATATTGGGGTCGTAACGTATTTCCGGCCAATTTCCAGGATATTCCTGAACGAATAACGACCAGTTTCCAAATGATTCAGCTGGCCCGTCGAGGCTAAATAGGTCCGATAATCCACTAACGACAATAAGCTGATCGAACCTATGAGATTGAAAACAGTCATCGATTTTTTGGAGTCGTGTATTTACCGGGTAATTTTTGAGCTTAAGTGCTTTACAAGAAGCCGCCTTAAGCGCCAGTTCCAGAACATACCCCATCATATATGCAGCCGCATCCCAATCGCTAGCCTTGATAAGAGTGTTTGCCGTTTTAACTCTTGCACGGGAGAGTTGTCGTAGGTCGGATTGGTTAGCCATTTATGGAGAGATTTTGGTAGTTATGACTGTCTGTATTTTGACATTGCATACCAAATAACTGTCACTACCGTTTTATGTCACACCTGGGATTTGTAATGCATAGCTCCTGCTATAGCTTCTGGTGATTAAAATGATATGCGCACGATACGAAGTAACAGAGAACTCGCAGCGTGTTATGAAGAGATCGTTATCTGCCTAATGGTCGCTAGTCCATCTCGGAACCGGGCGCGCCGAAAGGAATACGATTGGGCGCCGCCGGTCCGGCCGAGAGGAGCGAGGCGGGTTGGATTGTCCAGCGACCGAAGCGTTGGTTAACTTTGTCGGCCGCGTTCAGGAGATCGCCGTATTTGGCATTGTCGTCGCGAAAGAGCGGCAGAACCTTAAACGAGGCCGGTCCGAGCGGCCGCGCGACAACGGTTATTTTGATTGGCCGTCCGGCTGTTGGGTACTGGGCGTCGTAACGCGCGCCGATGACCCGAAAAAGTCTTGCTTGGCCTTGGGTTGGTCGGGTGTGAACGATTGTCTCCCAGCCTTGGGCATAATCGGCGATCGTGACAATAATTTGGGTCGTGGCCAACCGTTCGGCCCGCAATCGTTCCAAGATTTTCCAAAACAGCTTGTACAGAATACTGCGCGCCGGCTGCTTGGCGCGCCACGGCGGCCCCAAAACATGAGAGTGGCTCAAGCTTTTGGGCGCGGTGGTCGTCCGCTCGACGACGTAGCCGTGAAGATTGTGCCACCAAGCGTCGCCCAAGCGGCCAAGAGCGTGACGCAAGAATTCCGGTGGCGCGCGCCAAAAATCCACCGGCGTTCCGATGCCCAATCCGTGGAGGCGGTGGCTCATTCCCCAGTTGATGCCGGGAATGTCGCGCAGGCTCAATCGGCGGTAGGCCGCTTCCAAGGTGTGAAGTTGAATAATCACCAGACCGTTAGGTTTGTCTATCTCGGTGCCGAGTTTGGCCAAAAATTGATTCGGGCCAATGCCGATAGAACAGCGCAGATACGGGCTAAATATCGTTTCTAGGCGAGCTTTAATCCGTCGGGCTAATTGATGGGCGCGGGGGGTCCACTGCTCGTTTTTGTCGAGCGGCAGGGCGAATTCGTCAATGCTCCACGGCTGGGGCGCGGGGGTGATTTCTTGGGTCAAAAAGGTGGCGATTTGGCGGTGGATGGCAACGTAGTAACGCGGCGCCGCTTCAACGATAGTAATGTCGGGGATGCGCGCCCGCGCTTCGCCGACGCGACAGCCGGTGGTAACGCCGCGTCGCTTGGCTTCGTACGAGGCGGCAATAACGCAGCCGCTCGGCACCGGCGAGGGTGTAACGGCTACCGGCCGACCGCGCAGTTCCGGCCGCCGATGCTGTTCGCACGACGCGAAAAAGGCGTTCATATCCAGAAATAACCACTGGTTATCGCGCGGGTGGGGTAAATTCGGCACGCCCTTACCATAACCAAACAAAACCCGAACAACAAGAGCTACTTAGGGCTGGCGCGGCGGAAAAATCCCCAACCGAACGACCGGCTCCCCGCCGCAGTGTTGGCGTGGCGTCTCGAGCCGGCCAGCCAAACCCACGCCAGGGCTAGACCGATTAAAACGTGGAGGTAATTGTCGACATCGTCTAGTTGCCAGTCGAGCCGACTTAGCGGAAAGCGAGCTTGAAGGGCGGGCGAAAAGCCGAAAACGCCCCAAGTCCAGAAACTGACCGCCAGCGCCGCCACCGCGGCCCGACGTTTCTCAACTCCCAGGCCGCTAAAAATCAGGACGGTCAGGCCAATGACAATATGGAACAGATTTTCATTGTTGGTAAAGACCGTACCTTTCCAATGGGGAAATAGGTAGCCGAAATAGCCGAGCAATAACAGGAAGGTGCCGCAAACTTTCATGGCCGACTTGGACAGCATACTTCCGCTATAACGAGTTTCGGCCAAGCTGTAAAGCCGTCCGGCTAACTAATCCGCCAGACCAGAACGATTTTCCCGCCGCTGGTCGGTTTTTTGGTCGAGGGGCAGTGTTATAATGCCCCCATGGCGACGTCGCCCATGTTGCGGCAGTACGAAACGATCAAAGCCCAATACCCGGACTGTTTGCTTTTTTTTCGGTTGGGCGATTTTTATGAACTGTTCGGCGAGGACGCCAAAATTGGTGCCGAGGTGCTTCACATTACTCTCACCGCCCGAAACAAAGGCGCCGATGGCAAGATCGCCATGTGCGGCGTGCCGTTTCACGCTAGCGAGAACTACGTCGCCCGTCTGGTTGGGGCTGGCTACAAGGTGGCCATTTGTGAACAGCTGACAGAAGCCGGCAAGGGCTTGGTGGAACGAGAAGTCGTTCGGGTCGTTACCGCCGGCACCCTCTTGCGCGACGAGTCGCTCATGGAAGCCGAGTCGCAGTACAGCGTTAGTTTTGTCTTTCGGTCGGCCGTCGTCGGCGGGGCGGCGGCGGATCTCTCGACCGGCCAGTTTTTTGCTTTCGCTTTTGGCGGCCGGCCAGAGGACAGCGTGCCGCTGATTTTGAGTCACTTTGCCCCGCGAGAAATTGTCGTGTCGCGGGAAACGTATGACGATCGCCGTCTTATGGCGCTTCTGCGACAAGAAAAATCGGTCAATATTACCTGCGCTCACAATTGGGTTGTCTCGAGCGACGAAGCGACCAAAATGCTTCGCCGCCACTTTCGGGTGGCCAGCCTCGACGCCTTCGGTCTGGGCGATAAGCCGGCCGCCGTCCACGCCGCCGCCGCCCTCCTTGGCTACCTGCATTATACCCAGAAGGGGCGATTGGCTCATATGACCCAATTGCGGGAGTTCCATCTTCAAGGTCACGTTGTCCTAAATGCCGCGACCGTGCGTCATTTGGAACTGTTGCGTACCAGTGAAGGCGAAATGGACGGCAGTCTTTTCGGGGTTATCAACCGTACGGTCACGGCCGCCGGTCAACGCCGATTGGCCACGTGGCTGCTTCAGCCAGTGACGGACCGAGCGGAAATTATCACTCGTCAGGACGCCATCGGCGAATTAGTCAGCCGCGCCGGCCGCGTCCAAGGTGTTCACGCCGCCATGGGTCAACTCGGAGACGTTGAGCGCCTTGTCGGGCGGTTGGCCGTGGGCTTGGGGGCGCCGCGCGACCTGCGACGTTTAACCGACACCTTGTGGCACTGGCATAGCGCCATCGTGCCTCAATTGATCGAAAGTAAGAGCTCTCGCCTGCGCGACAGCGCGTCTCCTCTCGCCTTGCCTCTGCGAGACTGGGTAACGGCGACGCGCGCCAAACTGATAGAGGAGGCCAAGACCACGGCCGACGAGGGATATATTTTTCACGACGGTGTCGACCCCGAGCTTAGCCGCCTGCGCCGTCTTACCTCCGGTAATCGAGCTTGGCTGGGCGATTTTGAAGCCCAAGAACGGCGGCGCACCGGCATTCCCAAGCTGCGCGTCGTCTTCAGCCGCGCCTTTGGCTACGCCGTCGAAGTGACGAAACCGTATAAAAGTCAGGTGCCGCCCGACTACGTCCCGCGACAAACCCTTGTCCATGCCGAACGCTACATTTGTCCCGCCCTGGCCGATTATGAGCGCCAGGCAACGCAGGCAATGGAGGCGATGATCGCCTGGGAACGTCAACTTTTTTTCGACGAGGTTAAAGCCGCCGTCGCCTTTTCCGCCGCTATCGCCGATGTCGGACAGGCTATCGCCACCCTGGACATTCTGATGTCCTTGGCCCGCGTGGCCCACGAAAATCGTTATGTTCGGCCAACGGTGAGCAACGAAATTGGTCTCGCGATTCGAGGCGGCCGGCACCCCGTGATCGAAGGGGCGAACGCCGAAGCTTTTGTCGCCAACGACACCAATCTTAACCCCCAACAATCGCTTCAGCTTATTACCGGTCCGAACATGGCCGGCAAATCCACCTACATTCGGCAGGTGGCCCTAATTGTCATTCTGGCCCATATCGGTTCGTTTGTGCCGGCCGAGTCCGCCACTATCGGCCTGACTGATCGCATTTTTACCCGCATCGGCGCCCACGATAACTTGCGCGCCGGTCAGTCCACGTTCATGGTGGAAATGCTCGAAACCGCCCGCATTCTCCACAACGCCACGGCTCGCAGTCTCACTTTGCTCGACGAAGTCGGTCGCGGCACCAGTCCGGAAGACGGTTACGCCTTAGCTTGGGCGATCGCCGAAAGCCTGGCCAAAACCGGCGGCTTGGTGTTATTCGCCACCCACTTTCATAATCTAAAAAATCTCGCTTCGAGCCAACCAAGAGTTTTTAACAGTCATCTGGCATCGGTGATGGACGCCAACGACCTCATTTTTTTGCGCAAAGTGGTGGACGGCCCGACCGACGACAGTTTTGGTCTGGTGGTGGCCGAGAAGGCCGGCTTGCCCTCATCAGTTATCGTCCGCGCCAAGCAAGTGGCGGCGGGGGCGCCGCCGCCGCGACAATCCCCCGCGGCCCAACGCGATCAGCTGGCCTTACCGGCCATGACCCATGAGGGAGCAATAGAATCAACCCTCCGCTCTCTCGACCTTGATCGCCTTACCCCGCTGGAAGCCCTGACGGCTCTCGCTAAACTCAAGGGACAATTGCCCCCCAACGCGCCGTAGTGTCGCCATCGCTCCGGACCGAGCTATAAAAAAACCGCTCCCGCGGGGCGAAAGCGGGAGCGGGCGCGGCGGCTGGTGACGGCGTTACTTCCACGGCCAGCCATAATAGAACGGCAGGAGTTCGTGATACGTTTCTGTCCCCCAGATCTCTGGAATCCCTGTCGGTGACAGGATAACGATTCTCAACGGCGTCTGTCCGGGGTGGGGTCCGCGATAGAGACAACCACCGACGTAGTCGGTGCCGTAGTTCAACCCAGTGTAGCCGTACTCCGTGACCGCGAAAAAGTCCCTATCCTCTCGGTTCCCCGGGGCAAGAACACCAGACAGTTCCATGAGAATGCGGCTCGGCCCTGGAAACACCAGGCGCCGGATGTTCGCCACTTCTCTGTTGGATAAGTCTAGTTCGTCCGTTATCGCGGTAGCTCGGGCACCCTCCGACGGCGAGCCGGTAGCTTTAGCTTTCTCCCGTTGCTCGGCCTGGGCCACCTCATGGGCGTCGAAGATGTCGCCGGGCGGAAACACGACCCGACCCTCTCCGGTGCGGGGATCCCAGCCGGCGACGTGGACGCATACCCGACCTCCCGGGACTTCAATCCATCCTTCTATCCAGGCCTCTCTCGGTTCGTCGTTTCCGTTCCCCGCACCGCATACGGTGAGGCGTTGTTGCCCAACGACGCCGCGCCTCTTCGCCTCATCGCTGATTGAGATCCTCACCTGACACACCCCGGTATGGCCTAGGAGATAGGCCAAATCGGCGGCGTTAAGAGCCAGCCCCCACACCAAGGTCGGCTCAATTTCATCCATAACACCCTCCCCCTTTCGTGAGACGAGCAGCCAACACGCCTAGTATAGGCTCTTTGATACTTTTTGTCAATCTGTCTGGGTTAACGTCTGCCCGTGGGTGTCGTCGGTCGTTGATCCGTCACCGTGGCGGATCGATGACACAGCCGAGGGGCCGTGCTATAACGACAGCGTGGGAACCATTATCCAGTTGCCCGAAGACGTGGCGATCAAAATCGCCGCCGGCGAAGTCGTGGAGCGACCGGCTTCGGTGGTTAAAGAGTTGGTTGAGAATTCCCTCGACGCCAAGGCAAAGCGGATCACGATTACCCTCCGCCAAGGGGGAAAAAATTTTATTGAAGTGACCGATAATGGCAGTGGCCTGGAACCGGCCGACGCCGTGCGGGCGTTCCTGCGCCACGGCACGTCAAAAATTACCTCTCTCGACGATCTTTTCACCCTAACCACCCTCGGATTTCGGGGCGAAGCCCTGGCGGCGATTGCCGTGTCTGGCGAGGGCGAGCTAGCGACTGCCCCGCCCCGAGCGACAATCGGGACGCGGGTACGGTTTCGTCGCGGCGTTATCGGTGAACCACAGCCCCATCCGCCGATTTCGGGTACTCGGGTTCAAGTGGCCGATCTGTTCGCCGACCTGCCGGCGCGCCAAAAATTTCTCAAATCCGATGCCACGGAATGGAAGACCAGTATGGAAGTTCTCGCGAAACAAATGCTGGCCCATCCGTCGGTGGGCTTTCGGGTGACACATAACGAGCGGACGGTGGTGAATTTTGGTTCTCACACCCTCATGGAGCGCGCCGCCGCCCTGTGGCATTGCGCCCAGACCGATCTGGTGGATGTTCGGGCCGCCGTTCCTCACCTTACCCTTGAGGGCGTGGTGATGAAACCGGAGGCCAGCCATCGACACTCGGGTAAACCGCCCCAATTCCTGGCCGTTAACGGTCATCCGGTAGGGGATCGGATCGTCGCCCGCAGCGTGAAAGACGCTCTCGGCACGAACCTGCCCGGGGGAATGTTGCCGGCCTACGCTCTCCGGTTAACGCTTCATCCGGGAATGGTTGACGTTAATATCCATCCGCGCAAGGAAGAAGTGCGGTTTATCAACCCGCAGGCGGTTTTCCGTTTTGTGTTTCAAGCCGTCGAGGGCGCTGTGGCTCGCGCCGGCCGCGTCTTTGAAGAGATACCCCAAAATATCGCCATCTCGTCCGACGTCCGTCTCTCTCCGGCGTCGCCGGCCGCCGCGCTCTCCTTGGCAAATCACCGCGAGAAACGCCCAATGTCGCCAGCCATTTTTCCGCGCGACGCCGAATTGGGAAGTACCGAGGCGCCAACTACTTTGGTTCTTGGCCACTGCTATTTAGTCACGATTCAAGACGATAATCTGGTGATCATTGACCAGCACGCCGCTCATGAGCGGGTGCTCTATGAGCAATTTTGGACCGCCGATCGCCAACAAAACTCGGTCAGTCAAACTTTGCTTCTGCCGGCCGTGTTGGAACTGGGCGAGGCGGAAGCCGCGCGGTTGGGTGAACTTAAAGACGGTTTAACCGCCATAGGTTTCAAATTCACCGATCGCTCGCCGCCGGCGCTCTTAGAGGTTCCGCGAATCGTTCGCCAAGCCGATCCGGTGGCGCTGATCCTTGCCGTCTTGGGACACGCCGCCGACCGACTGGAGCCGGAGTTGACATCGGTCAAGCATCGTTTGTACGCCACTCTCGCCTGCAAGGCCGCGGTCAAGGCCGGCGACACCCTCCGGCCGATCGAGCGAGGGCGTCTTATCAGCGATCTCGCGACCGTCTCGAATCAGTTTACTTGTCCTCACGGTCGGCCAAGCCACGTCCGTATTTCGCCCGAGGAACTGGCCAAGTTGTTCAAACGAACCGGTTTTTGACAAATTCTCGCCCCGCGGTCAATAATGGAGTGGCTATGCGTCAGCGTATCTATCTAGGGGCCGACCACGCCGCCTTTGCCCTCAAAGAGCGCCTGGGGCAGATTTTGGCCGAAACTTGCGATGTCGTCGACTGTGGCCCGGCCGGCTATCTGGCGGGGGATGATTATCCGGACTATGCCGAACGAGTTTGTCGCGGCGTTTTGAACGATCGCGCGCTGGGGATTTTAATGTGCGACACCGGGATCGGGATGAGTATCGCCGCCAACCGCTACTTGGGAATTCGCGCCGCTCTCGTGACGAGCGAGTTCATGGCCGAGCGGAGCCGGCGACACAATAACGCCAATATCCTTTGTCTTGGCCAAGAAGTCGCCACTCTTGCCGAGAACGAAATTTTTGTGCGGGTTTGGCTGGCCACGCCGTTTGCCGGCGAGTCAAGGCACACCCGTCGCCTTAATAAGCTCGATGTGCTAGGATAGAGAAAACGACTCGGGGGTCGACTGGCCGATACTAAGGAGGAAGATTGGGGCAAAGCGAGAGCCGATACCGTTACAAGGTTGGCGTGTCCGGGTCAGCCGTCAATAATTGCACTCCCGGCGCCTACGCCAAAGCGCGGGAAATTGGCCGCCAAATCGCCTTGGCTGGCGCGGTTTGTGTTACCGGCGACACCAAGGGCGTGCCTCAAAGCGCGGCTCATGGCGCCAAATCGGCCGGCGGCATGACCGCCGGTATTTCTCCGGCGGCCAGTCGCGAGGAACACATTAGAAAGTACCGCCTCCCCGATGACGACATGGATCTGGTGATCTACACCGGTTTTCAGTATTCGGGTCGCAATCTGTTGTTCGTTCGAACCTGCGACGCCCTGGTGTTTGTGTGCGGCCGTATTGGCACGCTCAATGAGTTTACGATTGCCTTTGAAGATCACAAGCCCATCGGCATTTTGACCGAAACCGGCGGCATGGCGGACGAGATTGAACACATTTTGGGGGTCGCCAACCGCGGTCGCGGCAAAGTGGTGTTCGATCCCGATCCCCGAAATCTTGTCTCCAAAGTCATTGCCATGGTTGAGAACGAATCGTGTGTTCGCGACCGCGGCAAGGTGGCATGTAAAGTGATCGTCGGAAAACGGCGGCGATGATGATTATTCCGGCCCTATTGACGACGAATCCCACCGTGGCCGCCGAGCGGATTGAGCGCGTGAAACATATGGGCGGTTGGCTTCACATCGATATTCTCGACAACAGCCTCTACAAGTTTTCTTCTTTGGCGATCGAGGAATTGAGTAAGCTGAATTTTGGCCGTCTTAAGCTGGAATTTCACTGCATGTCCGACGACCCATTGGCGATTCTCGATTCCGGTTTGTCGGTCGATCGGCTGTGTCTTCATCTGGAACTGCCTGATTGGCAAGACGCTTACGACACCCTTATTAACCGAGGAATCAACACTTGGTTGGCGATTGACCCGAGCTCTGACTTGACCGACCTTGTTTTACCCGAAGACGTTACCGGCGTGTTGCTGATGGGCGTGGTCCCGGGCGTATCGGGTCAGGCGCTCTTGCCCGACACCTTCGAACGCCTTGATCGTCTCAAAGACACTTACCCCGACATTCCCGTAACGGTTGACGGAGGCGTGGCCGGCGACAATCTTCGCCAGCTTCTGGCCTGTGGCGCCGATTCGCTCGTGATGGGCAGCGCCATTTTTGGCGCGGCCGATCCCGCGGCGGCGTACCGACGTTTTGAGGCTCTTAGCGATCCCATCGGAGGCGCTTATGACAGTAAAACAGCTTGAGTCGCGGGCGGCTCAAGTTCGCCAGACGATAATCAAAATGCTCGTGGTCGCCGGCTCCGGCCACTCGGCTGGCCCGCTTGGCATGGCCGACATTTTTACCGCCCTCTATTTTGCCGTCCTTCGTCACCGCCCCCATGAGCCTCATTGGCCCGAGCGCGATCGTTTGGTGTTGTCGTGCGGTCATCTCGCGCCAGTGTTTTACGCCACTCTCGCCTACGCCGGTTATTTTCCCGTTGCCGAATTAACTACCCTGCGACAGCTGGGCACGCGTTTGCAAGGCCATCCCCATCGTCTTGCCGTCCCCGGGGTGGAAAATAGCTCCGGTCCGCTCGGCCAAGGACTGTCACAAGCGCTCGGCATGGCCTTAGCGGCGAAAATGGACCAAGCGCGCCATCGCATTTATTGCATTATGTCCGACGGCGAGCAGCAAGAGGGCCAGACCATGGAGGCGATGATGTTTGCCGGTCACTATCGCCCCACCAATCTGACGGCGATTATGGATCGTAATAACATTCAGATTGACGGGCCGACAGAATCCGTCATGGCGCTGGAACCGCTTCGCGCCAAGTACGAAGCCTTTGGTTGGCATGTCCTGGAAATTGACGGCCATAACATGCGCGAAATCATCGCGTCATGCGAAGAAGCCAAGGCCATCGTCGAAAAGCCGATCCTGATTCTGGCCCATACTATCCCGGGCAAGGGGGTGGATTTTATGGAGTATGATTTTCGCTGGCACGGCAAACCGCCGAACGCCCAGCAAGCCAAGCTGGCCCTCAAAGAGTTGCGGACTCTGGGGGGCAAAATTACCGGCGAGCATGAGTAGCCTGTCTAATGGCGTCTCAAGCGACACAACGACTGGTTTACGGCTATCTCCTGTTTTTCGTTTGGGCCCTGGCCGGGCTCTTTTTGGGACGCTCGACGACAGTCGGCCCGGTTACCAACGTGGGCTATTTGGGGGTCGTGGTCTTGGGATTCGGTCCCTGGCTGGTGTTACGTCGTCGGGCCAAACTGCCACGCGGCTTTCTGACGTCCTTCGGTTTAGGCCTAAGCTACATTCCGTTCCTCATCTCGCTCGGAGCGCTTTTGGTGCTGGTGATTCTATTCTTTAACTACTGAAAATCCAATGACCTATCTTATTGATAACCCCGGTGACGAAAAAAACCTTGTCCAGCTTCCGACGCGCGACGGCTTCGGCAAGGCGGTGGTTGATTTGGCGGCGCGCGACGATCGAATCGTTGGTTTAACCGGCGATCTGTGCGAGTCAACCCGCATGGACGGATTCAAATCCGCCTATCCCGAGCGGTTTGTGGAAGTGGGCGTGGCCGAGCAGAACATGATGGGTCTGGCCGCCGGGTTGGCCCTGGCCGGCAAACTGCCGTTCGTAACTTCGTACGCCACGTTTAACCCGGGCCGCAATTGGGATCAGTTGCGGGTAAGCGTGTGTTACTCCAACGCCAACGTCAAAGTGGTGGGCTGTCACAGCGGGCTGTCGGTTGGTCCGGACGGCGCGACCCATCAGGCGCTGGAAGATATCGCCATCACTCGCGTCTTGCCCAATATGATTGTCCTAGCCCCGACCGATTGCCACGAAGCCTATCAGGCCACGCTGGCGATGGCGGAACACGTTGGCCCGGCATATATGCGTCTAACCAGAGAAAAGACACCGTTATTTACCCGCCTGACTCATCCGTTCACCATCGGGCTGGCCTATACGGTCCGCGGCGGCGGCGATGTTACCATCGTGGCTTGCGGCCCGTTGGCCTACGAGGCGTTCCAGGCGGCAGTTATCCTCAAACACCACCATATTGCCGCCGAAGTCATTTTTAGTCCGTCGGTCAAACCTTTAGACAAAGACACCATTTTATCGAGCGTGGCGAAAACTCGCGCCGTGGTAACGGTTGAGGAACATCAAATTACCGGCGGTCTGGGCGGCGCTGTGTCGGAAATGCTTGTCGAGTACGATCCGGTGCCGCTGGAGCGCGTCGGTATGGCCGATTCTTTCGGCGAATCCGGTGATCCCCCGGCCCTGCTCAAAAAATACGGCCTGGATCGCGCGGCAATCGTGGCCGCGGCTCGCCGAGTTGTTGGACGAAAGGCGGCCTAAATGAAACAGCCGAAGCGTCAATTGAATTCCCTTTTTCGGGTGCCGCGATATATCCGCGTTCAGGCCGGCCAATTTCTCGCCAGAACCCGCCACCGTTTTTTTAGTGTCAGCCGACGGGTGAAAGGGATTTTATATCCCAGATCAGACAGTGACGCGGTGGCGGCTCCGACCGCAATCAAGGAAAGTTATCCGCCGTCGTTAGTTAAGCCGGAGCGTCCTCGCCCGCGAAATATCGCTGCGCGTCGCCATCGGAAGCGGCATGCTCGTTAGCTTGACGACGGTGCTGCGCGTGGCGCAGGCGCAACACTTTGCCGTGGGAGCGTTCAACACCGTCAATTTGGAGATTACCGAAGCGATTATCGCCGCGGCCGAATCGTTGCGCGCGCCGGTAGTGGTTCAAACGAGCGAAAAAGCCATCGCCTACGCCGGCTTAAAACCGCTCGCGGCCTTGATCATCGCACGGGCTAAGGAATCGCCCGTGCCGGTGGTGTTTCATCTTGACCACGGCCGCACTCACGAGTTAATTTACGCTTGCCTTGAAGCCGGTTATACCTCGGTAATGTTCGACGGCTCGCATTTGCCCCTGGACGAAAATCTCCATTGGACGAAAAAATTTGTCGCCCGAGCCCATCGACGCGGGATATCCGTCGAGGCCGAGCTGGGGCGGGTTGGCGGCGTGGAAGACGACGTGGCCGCCAAAGAGGGATTAACCGATCCGGCCGAGGCGGCGATGTTTACTCAACAGACTCATTGCGACGCTCTGGCGATTGGCATTGGCAACAACCATGGCCCGCCGAGACAAAATGAGCGGTTGCGTTTAGATCGTCTGGCCCAAATCAGCGCGGTCGTGACTCAACCGCTGGTGTTGCACGGCGCCTCCGGAACTCCCGAAGCGGCGATCAAGCACGCCATCCGTCTGGGCATTACAAAAATCAATATTGACACCGATATTCGCTTAGCGTTTGCCTCGGCCGAGCGCGCGACCCTAAAAGCCGACAAAAAGCTCTACGACCCGCGGGAAATTTTAGGCCCGGCGCGCGAGGCGATCACCCAAGTTGTAAAGGAAAAAATCGCCCTGTTCGGCAGCGCCATGAAAGCTCAAGAAATACTCTGATGTCGAGCGCGGATGTGGCTCGTCAGCCGAAAGTCGCTATCACTTGGCCGGTAGACGACGCGGTAATCGCTCACCTGCGCGAACACGCCCAGGTGGCGGTGAATCGCGTCGAAAAGAACCTCACCGCCGACGAGTTGCGGGGACTGGTTAAAGGGGCCGAAGCGATTCTCTGTCTTCTGACCAACAAGATCACCGCCGAAGTGCTGGACGCCGCCGGTCCCGGGTTAAAAATCGTGGCCACCATGTCGGTCGGCTACGACCATATCGACCTCAAGGCGGCCCAGGCGCGGGGGGTCACGATTGCCAACACCCCCGGCACCCTCGACAACGCCGTGGCCGAACATACCGTCGCGCTCATGCTCGGTCTGGCGAAATCTCTCATCCCGGCCGACGCCTATGTCCACGCCGGAAAATATCGCGGCTGGGATCCAAAACTGTTCGTTGGCCCGGAGTTAAACGGTAAAATATTGGGAATTGTCGGGTTGGGACACATCGGCTCGACTGTCGCGAAAATCGCCGGCTTTGGCTTGGGCATGGCCATCGGCTATAACGACCTCAAACCGAATCGCGACTTTGAACATCGCTTCAATGCCAGATACTTTTCTCTTGACCATTTACTTCAAGTCGCCGACGTTGTTACCCTTCATGTGCCGTTGTTGCCGTCAACCCGTCATTTGATTAACGCCGAGCGTTTGGCTTTGATGAAACCGACGGCTTTTTTAATTAACACCGCCCGCGGGGCGGTGGTGGACGAGGCCGCCTTGGCCAGCGCCCTGTCCCGTGGGGCAATCGCCGGCGCGGGGATTGACGTGTTTGAACACGAGCCGGATGTTACTTTGGGGCTTAAATCGCTCACCAACGTTATCATGACGCCCCATACCGGCTCGGCCACGCGCGAAGCGCGCCTGGCCATGGCCCAAAAAGCCGCGGCGAATATCCTGGCGGTCCTGAAAGGTCGAACCGCTCCGGATGTTGTTTTGCTTCAAGACTAGACTACCCGACCACGGAAAGACTTTGGCCGTCGGAGCTTGGATTGCGCGGACAACTGGTGTAAGACAACAATAACCATGAAACTGTACACCAAAACCGGCGACCGCGGCCAAACAACCTTGGCCGACGGGAGCGTCTTGAGCAAAGCCGACCAGCGTATCGCGGTTTTGGGAGCCCTCGACGAAGTTACCGCCGCTCTGGGCTTGCTGGCGGCAACCGTTGCCGCCTCTAAGAATCCCCGCCGCGCCGCCAAACAAGGTTCAAAACAGCTGGCCCAAACTGTCAACCGCCAGTCGGTCACGGATCAGATTGCCGCCACCCAATCGTGGCTTTTGACCTTGGGGGCCTACTTTGCCAACCCGAACCAAAACCCGCCGACTCCGGCCTTGCCTAAAGAGGCCGACATCGCCCGCTATGAGACGTGGATTGACAGTCTGCAAGCCGCCACGCCGCCTCTGCGACAGTTTATTCTTCCCGGGGGCTCGGTTGCGTCGGCCCACGCTCATATGGCGCGCGCCGTGGTGCGACGGGCCGAGCGAGCCATCGTCGTCTTGCACTCGGGCGGCAGTGCCGTGGCGCCGTCCGCCCTGATGTTTATCAATCGCCTGTCCGATTGGTTATTCGCCTTGGCGCGCGGACTGAACTTTGCCGAGGGGGGACGCGAGACAATCTGGCTGCCCCCAGTTTCGCCCAAAGTCCCAGCCCGACCTCCCGACCGTCGCTCGACATAGCGATTGGTTTTCAATCAAGGGAGACGCCAAGATCGCCTTACGCTCGCATTTATGTTACAACGAGCATGACAATAAAATGATTGGGAGGTCGCATGTACGCCGAAAAAAAATTTACCAGCGTTGATAAAGAGCTTCAAGGCATCTCAAAGGCGACGATGCAAAACCATTACAAGCTCTATCAGGGCTACGTAAAAAAAGCCAACGAGATACTCGAAAAACTAACCTCGGTTAGCCGTGATCCCGCCAGCGCCAATCAGACTTACAGCGACATCAGGTCCTTAAAGTTGGAATTGAGCTTTGCCGTGGGCGGCGTTAAAAATCACGAGATCTACTTTGGCCATTTGGGCGGTTCGGGCGGGTCGGCCACGGGAAAATTGGCCGAGCTGATCGCCCGAGATTTTGGTTCGTTCGACGCCTGGAAGGCCGATCTCAAAGCCACCGGCATGGCCGCTCGTGGCTGGGCCTGGCTGGCCTACGATCACGACAGCCAAAAGTTGTTTAATTATCTCGGCGACGCTCAAAACACCTATCCAATATGGAACGCCACGGTCCTGGTGGCTCTGGACGTTTATGAGCACGCCTACTTTGCCGATTTTGGTCCGGCGCGCGGCGATTACATCGAGGCGTTTTTCGCTAATCTGGCTTGGGACGTCGTCTCCCAAACCGCCCAGACGATTGTTTAGACGGCAGTAATCGCCCCGAAGAGAGGCGAGGGCCTCTTTTTTGGTGTGCTGGTTAAAAGTTTTCCTCCCTACTATAATACGGGGCGGGGGTATGAGGGGGATAGCGCGGGGGTATGGCTGGGGATAATCAGCGAGTTTTTTATCATATTGGAGGAACCGTATGGACAAAGAAAAATTGTTGGCCCAAATGCGCCGAATCGAAGGCCAAGTGCGCGGCGTGGCGCGGATGATCGAAAGCGAGCGCGGCTTAGTTCCCACGATGCAGCAACTCATGGCCGTGTCGGCGGCCTTAGCGCGGGCTCGGCGGGAGTACGTCGGGCTATTTTTACGCTATGAACAAGAAGGGGATGGCGTCAGACTGACCAAAGAGCAAATAGAATATATTTTGCGACTAATCGACTGACGATATTCCCACTCCCCTATCGCGCGGCCGCGGTCGCTGGAGCAAACTAAGACTGATTCCCGCTACCGCCGTCTTGGGGAGTAGCCGCCCGAGGGCGGGCGAATGTTCACAACCGAAAAAATACTTTTTGCCGCTCCCCCACTGTCGTCAAAAAATTTCCGTCGGGCGACAGGAGACGAGCCGGCCGATAAATTTCTTGCCTAGATGACTTTTATGGACAAGGCCCACGTTGTGAAGCATGGCGCCGGCGACGCACAGGTTGTCTTAAGCCCCGCTTTTGAGGCAATGCTAGCGGCGATTTGGGCACCACCATCGCGTGGACAAGCGAGTCATAACACTAGGACCGATGTTGACCAAGCCGTCAAAGGAGGCCATCGTGGCAAAAATCTGACGCATACAGCAACTAGACGTGAGTTCTGTGTAGTGTATCATTGAATAACGATAGGAGGGAATTGTCTCCCGCTTAACTAAATTTGTCCGTACTCACAGATTGCTATTAGCAATTTTCTTGGCGCTTGGTCTTGCTGGCGCAACGTTTATTTCTTACCTGCAAATTACTGCCGATAGCCTTGTAACTTCTCCTGGTTGCATTATTCCCACCCCTATATTGACCCCAAGCCCCACCGAAACACCGACTTTGATTCCTTCTCCTTTACCGACTTACACCTATTCCCCAACGCCCGTGCTCTCACCGTCGGCGATCTCTACAAACTTCTACGTCCCTCCCTCGCAAAACTATAATCAAAGTTCAGTTAATAAATCGCTGGAAATTGGAACGGCAGGACCGATATACTGCTCAAGTCCCATTCCTACATCCTCTCCCACTCCTACATCCCTGGTCTGCCCAAATAAGAAACTTAACGATTTACTCCACCAAGCTCTCGACAGCGCGCTCAAAGGCCAAGCCCATCTTTTTGTTATGGACTCCAGTGTTCACACTATAGATAATAGTGTGCTTGAACCCAGCCTGCGTGCCGCCCTTGTAAATAGTAACAATCCTGCCCGTGTCGTTGGAACATTAGCGACGTCTCTGGCTCAAACTTATGTCCAATCTCAACTTAGTCAACAACATTTCAGCGAGAATCAATTATTTTTACAAGAACAATTAGAGCAGATACCGGAAGATGAAAGCGGAAACATTGAGGGCAAGGCGCAAAATGAGCAAGACTTTAGAATCGGCTTAACCGATGCTTTTAGCTGGGATGATGGCCGATTTATTTGGAAGCTTCGACTTCGCTTAGAGTGGAAACATTTCTTTGCCGACTTGGGAGGTTCGAAAGCGTGCTCGCGTAAAGACGGCACCATTAGTCTTGAAGCTCGGATTGGAGGCAAATTTCAACTCCTTAAGAAACGCAAACTTCCAGGTGCGGTCTTTATTCAAGTCACACCAGAACGAGATATCCAAAGCTTTGCCACTTTTACGCATTCATTTTAGATAAGTAGGTAAGGCTAACCGATCGACAGAGCGGCGTGGAAAATGTTGGGGGAGTTTTCCCTACTAAACTCGCCTGCGGTTAGTTTGGCATAAAGAAGGCTTATGTTAGTAATAATGTCAAAGACAATGGAACGTAACGGATCACCTAAGAAAACGCACACATCCAGTTTGAATTGTCGGGCTGGCGTGGTTGTAGCTCATTGACGCGGCGGTGGCCACGGAAAAGTATCGGCCCCAAAAGAAAAATCCTCCGGGCGCGCTGTCGGCCGCGGAGGATTTAAAGACACCAGATGAGGCGGGAGATAACAAGCAACACCAGTTCCCGGAAGCCAAAGATAATCGGGTTAGTCAGGGCCAACTTGTCGTTTTCCCAATCGTTGGCGCGGGTGCTGGCGCGGTGTACCTTTGCCAGACCGCGGAGGTGTCTTGTCGCCAGCAGAGCCACGCGTTGCGCGTGCAGCTCGTCGGCCACGACGATGATCGCGACGCTCGGACAACCATTGAGTGTCGGCACAATATTGCGCAAATATCGGGCTTGCTCAAAGGTGTTTCGGGTCGCGTCCTCGACCACGACGCTCGTTGAGTCGGGGACTTGCCCTTTAAGCGCCGCGGCGATCAGCGGCCCTTCGCGTTGGCCGACTGACTGCCAACCTCCCATGGCGATGACGTTAACGGCGTGGTACTGGCGGCACAGTTCAACCGCTCGCTCAACCACTGCCGCCGTTTTCGGTCCCAGCGTGCCGTGGTGGAGCCCGAACGGGACAACCACCACCGCCAGCACCGAGATGCCCTGATCGGGCAAATTGTCGGGCACGAGTAGCCGCTTCCGCAGCCACGCGCCGACCAGACGCGATAGACCTGTCGTCGCGGCCACATCGCCCCCCCTTCTTGGCCAAGACAAACGGTAATGATATTCTAGCACAAAAGTATTGATTACACAACTGTTCACAACCGAAAAAATACTTTTTGCCGCTCCCCCACTGCAACTAAAAATCCCCTCGAGGATTTACAGGCGCCGGTGCGTCAATTTTCTTTTACGCCGCCTACGAGCAAAAACGGCGAGTTATCGGCTTGGCGGGTCCAGTAAATGAAGCACCACTATTATTTCGCGAGCGGTATTTTCGAGCCGACTCGGCTCGGTGTTCGGTTCTTCAGTCAATCGATCGTAAGATTTAAATAAGCGCCAAAAATGTTCGGCCAGCTTTTGTTGTCGTACCTCCCGCGAGGCGTCTTTTTGAAGTGCTTGCTTCAAAGCTGGGTCGTATTGGTGGCGCTCGTACCATTCGTCAACCTGCGCAGCGATCTTTCGAATCAGCGCCGAGTCTCGGCGCTGGAATCGATACAATTCCCGACAAACGGTCTCCATAACGGTGACAGCACAGTCAGTTGCATCCATGTACGGGAGAACGAAGGCAAGCGTCCTTTGCCGACCCAACTCTTTCTCGCCCGATTGTATCCCAGACGTTAGTTCGTTTATATGTCTTTGTTTTTCGGGAGTGGAATAAGGATTTCCTTTACCTCGCACGGCGCTGGCGTACCAAACATTGTCATAATTTAGGGCGAGGATAGAACCGAGCTCGTCCTGACGGTGACTCTCTCGACGATTCAGGCTCTTTTTCGCTCCCAACTTATTAAGTTCGTCAATGATGGCTTGTTTTTCGGCTTGCAGGACATCCAACTCGCGTCGAAGATTGTCAAAGTGCTCCCGTCGGTACGGCTCGACATCAGGGCCTTTTTTGCCGCGATTTCTCCAGAGCGAATCCATGATGTCTCCCACGGCGGCGGGGTTATCCGTCACGGAGTCTCGGATATTGACGTCTCGTAAAAAACGACCAAGGGTGTTTCGTGTCACCGTCTCACGATCCACTCTGTCAAGGGAATCAATCTCGGTTTCTTCCCATATAGACTCATATTCGTGGCGGAGGTAGATTCTGTCGGCTTCCACAGATTGCAGGATCCGACTTATTTCGGCGGTCGAATTGGTTGACAGGGACTTGGCCTCGGGTCGGCCAAAAATTTGAGCGCGAATTGGGGGCGAAAGGCTGGCCACAGCCTCTTGGATATCGAGCGGAAATCGTCCCAACTTCGCCCAAAACTCCAAACTAACACCGTCGGGACGCTCGACGGTTTCCGGCCGGCGCGTGTTCGTTGGGGGTTCGTCACTCGGTAAGGCGAGTTCGCGGTTTTCGTTCATCGGGTAACTGCCGCCATTGTAGCACATTGTCGTCCACTGTTTCGCCACGGGTAAAAAACGAGACGGCAGGCGACTATCTCTCGCCATACCCGAGAAAAATCCAGCTTGGCGCCAAGCTGAAGGTGCAAAACTCGGCCAGATCGGCGGTGGCCACGGAAAAATATCGCCGGGGCTCTCTTAACCCATCTTGGATCAGTGGCGCGCTACCCGTCCCGCGCCGTGGCCAGTCAATTGAGCTCGACCCCCGTTTTTGTTATAGTGGGAGCGCTTTAATCCATTCTCTTGCCGCGACGAAGTAAGCCGCGACACGGGCGCATAGCTCAGATGGCAGAGCAGGCGGCTTATATCCGCCCGGTCCATGGTTCGAATCCATGTGCGCCCACCAAAATTAAACCTGGGGAGTAACTTCTCAAGCCTTGCCAGGGCTTCATTGTTCTAGTGGACGATACTTTGCCGCCGCCGCGTCTCTTGACAACCCTACGCGGTGTTTGCTAGGTTCTGGTTAGCACTATGGCTTGTTCGGGTACGACTTGAAGGAAGCGTCGCACCCCAGGGCTATGGTAACAGTTTTTCGTGAAGATACGGCTGGCGGCATCAACCGCCGCCGTCGCCTTGGTTTTTATAGGAGGGACCGGCGAGGCCAGAACGCAACTTGGCCGCAGTCGACGCGTAAAGTCAAGCAAAACTGAATCAATAGTAAACTCTGGAGGTCTGTTATGGTTGATCTGCGGCCTAGTTTGAGACGGTTTTTGGCCTGTGTCAGTCTGTTTTGTTTGGTGGTAGCGCCATTAGGGGCGGTCGCGCCGCCAAAAGTTCTTGCCGACACCAGCGGCACAGGGGTAGTTCTCAACGAGATTCAAGCCCGAGGCGCCACCATCAGCGACGAATTTATCGAGCTGTACAATCCCGGGCCGGACAGCGTGGCTTTGGCCGGGTGGAAATTGGAGCGGCTGACGAGCGGTGGAACGACTAATAATATCATCACCTTTCCCGACGGAACCGTCATTCTTAGCCGCGACTACTATCTGGTCGTCGGTTCCGGCTACACCGGGGCCGTGCCCGGCGATGTCGTCGCCACCATTTCGCTCGTCAACAGCAACAACGCCGTAATCTTGCGTGACGCCGCCAGCGCGGTAATTGATACCGTCGGCTACGTCAAGACAGGCGACGTCGCTCCGGCGGGCGAGCCGGACGCCACCGGCGCCGTGAACGTCGGCGGGGGACTGCTGGCCGGAGAAAGCTTAACTCGTTCGGCCTTACATACCGACACCAACAATAACGCCGCCGATTTTAGCGTTACGGCCTCGCCCACTCCCACCCGCCGTCGGCCGTCCGACCCCGCTTTAACCTTGACCGCCGGCGACAAGACCATTACGGCGGAGTGGATAGCCGCCGCCGCCGCCACCGCCTACGATTTAAGTCTCCACACCACCAGCCCGGACAGCGTTGTTACCGCCGTCAGCGATATTCTGGCTGGATCGGCCAGCTACAGCCAGCCATTTAGCGCCGGTTTGGTTAATGGCGTGAGCTACACTGTCAAACTAACGGCCAAAAACGAGTCCGGCGTCAGCCAAACCGTTACTCGAACCGCCGTTCCTAAAGCCCCGACGACTATTTTTGGCACTATCGGGGTGACGATGGTCTTTAAGGACCAAGATGTTGCCACCAATTTTGGGATCGGCGCGGTTAACGCCAGTGTCACCACCACGCCGGCCGACGCCCTGAATGGTTACGACCTGGCGCTGGTTTTTGAACGGCCAGCAACGCCGGCCGAAACTATTCCCTTGGTCCTGGCGGCCGACGGCGTTACCTGGACAACGGCGACGCCGTTTTCGGTTGTCAAAGCTAACAGTCCCCAAGACGGCACTGTCACGGTTACTCTTTTGGCGGACGGAATCACCATCGCCCAGCAGAGTTTTACCGTCGACACCAAAATCGGCCCGATAACCGCCACAGTAACCAGCCGGTGCTCGCCGAACCAAGACTCGTTCACGCTCTCGGCCGTCGCCGACGTGGTCCAAGTGTTTATTTACCGCGATCCCGGGCTTAGCCTGACCGATCTGGTGGCAATCGCCCCGGCGACCAACGGCCGAACCGACGAGATATTTATCGGCGATAACCGTTTTTCCCGCCTTTATCTTGTGGCGAAAGACATCACCGGCAACACCGAAACTATCGCAATCGACAACGACATCTTCGCTCCGGCCGCCCCAAATCTCCAGTTGAAATCGAGCGGCGGCGTGATCACCCCTCACTGGGACGCGGTTGGCGACGCCAGCGAGTACCGTTTGCGCTGGCGACAAGTCGGGACCGAACCGTGGAGTGAGGTCATCACGTCTGGCCGTCGCCACGATATTAAAGTGTCAAACGGCGTGGAATACGAGTTTGCCGTCGCGGCGATTGACGGCGCGTGCAACCAAAGCGGCATTACCACTCTGCGGGGCATGACCCGAGCAATCGTCTTGGCCAGCGTCGCTCGCGAAATGCCAACCGCCCAAAAGGAGCGGCTTATCTTGGCGCAAGCCATGGCGGTAACGGGCGAAAAAGACGGCGGCGGCAGTACTCTTAGCCCGGAGGAGGACAAAAACGGTAACGGCATCCCCGACTCTCAAGAGAATCTTCAAGCCAGCCCAACGCCATCGGATGAAGCCGGCGCCGTGCCGGATCGGTCCAAGGTGATTATTGCCATCGCCGTTTTTCTGATCTTGGCCGGCACCGGTTTGGCGGCCTACTCTTGGTATCAGGGCGACGCTAGAGGAGGGGATAAGAACGGATCTGGGGGTAGCGGGCCGGCAGCATCGTCCAAGGCGACGCCCGAACCGTCAAAATCGGTAGCCCCGGCAGAGTCAAAACCCGCCAGTCCGCCTCGCGGCCGCCGCCCCGGTGGCCGAGGTGGGCGTCGTCCCAAACGCAAGGCGCGCTGGTAGACTCCCCTATCCCCTATCGTCGCCGCGAAATCCCGTCAAAATTGGCGGGATTTTCGCGTGTGATAGTATTGAGCTATGGCTCCCGAGACGTCATCCAACCGATTGTCCACTCCCCTGTCTTTAACCAAAAGTTTAATTTGGCTTGTCGTCATCGGCTACGGGCTGTTTTTAGTCGTTACGAGCACGGCCCAAAATTATCGGATGAATCGGGAAATCAACACTCAAAAAGATCACATTAAAACTCTCGAACAACGCAACATCTTGCTCAAACTGGCGCTGGTGTACTACCGCAGTAATTCCTATAAAGAAATTGAGGCGCGGCGGTTGCTGGGAGTTAAAGGTAAAGATGAGCACGTGGTCGCTCTACCGCAAGCAAACACGGCCGCTACCCTTGGAGTGGCTGACGCCTCGGCCCAGCCCCAATCTTCCGCCGGTCTTCCTCCCTATCTTGCGTGGTGGCGCCTCTTTTTCGGCCCACGGTAAATTGATCCTTACGACACCATTTAACCAATTGGTTGAATGGGACTGTTTTTTTGTACCATGCACGAACCATCGCCACGCCACCGCCTCGCTCGGCACCACCCCAAAAAAGTTTCTTGCTCTTTTGATTTTTACACTAAAATATTGGAAATAATTTATTTGTGCTATATTGATACTGTACAACTTAAAAAAAGAAGATATGAGGTGAAGCAGGGTGTAATTCCCTCGCTATCGCGTAACGGTAATTTCGCTAATCAAGCGGATAAGTCCGACCCCTCATATTAGTGCCCTCGGGCACCTTCTCTGGCTCGCGTCAAGTCGCCTCACTTAAGCTGTGAAGGAATATGAGAACACTTGGCGCGTAGTGCAAGTGTTTTTATTAATCAAGTGAGGCACAACATGATCAACATAACAAAACGAGACGGCTCCAAAGAACCTTTTAACGCAGATCGAATCAACCGATCCATTGAGCGGGCAAGCATGGGATTAAGCGATCCGATAAGTAAAGTCACTCAAGTGGGAACGGATACGCAGATAATTTTGTACGATGGTATCACTACGGAAGAGCTCGATTTAGCGACAATAAATGCGGCAGTACAGAATATAAAAGATGATCCTGAATACGACAAAATCGCAACACGAATTTTACTCAAAACTATCTATAAACGAGTCGTTGGCGATTATGAAAACGCCAATGAATTAATAGAACTTCATCACGAAGGATTTGTTCGTTATGTTAAAAATGGAGTGAAAGACGGTATTCTCGACGCTCGTATGGAGAAAGTGTTTGATCTCTCTTGCCTTGCGGGCGCGCTTGATATTAATCGGGACGAACTGTTTGTTTACGCGGGTCTTTCAACTCTCCTTAATCGCTACACTATCAAGGATAAAAACCAAAACCCTGCTGAAGTGCCTCAATATTTTTTTATGCGCGTTGCAATGGGGCTTTCATACAATGAGAAAGATCCAACGGAATGGGCAATCCGTTTTTACGACAAAATGTCGCGCCATGAATACATCGCCGGCGGGTCAACCAATATTCATGCGGGAACACCTCGACCCGCTCTTTCTAACTGTTTTCTCCTTGAGATTCACGATGATATAAATCATATCGCAAAATCAATTACGGATGTCATGAAACTTTCCAAAGCATCCGGCGGTATTGGGGCGTCCATCACCAAACTGCGCGCTACTGGCTCGCCTCTCTCTTCAGATAACACGACATCAAGCGGGCCGACTCCTTTTGCCAAAATTATTGATACCGCCATTCGCGCCATTCAACGGGGCGGGAAGAAGAAGGGCGCACTCTGCTTCTACATGGAAAATTGGCACATCGACTTTCCGGAATTTCTTGATTGGAAACACAACGCGGGCGATGACTACCTTCGCATGAGAACAGCAAACACCGCCGTATTTTTATCGGACGAATTTATGAAGCGAGTAGAAAATGGCGGTGATTGGTATATGTTCGATCCAAAAGAAACGCCAGACCTTAACGAACTCTACGGCAAAGTATTTTCAAAAAGATATGCCGAATATATTGATAAGGCCGAGACCGGAAAAATAAGAGTATTCAATAAAGTCCCGGCGAGAGAACAATATAGACAGATTCTCGTTTCGCTCCAAACAACGTCCCATCCATGGCTTACGTGGAAAGACCCGATCAATCTGCGTACCCTTCATAGCAACACTGGCACAATCCACATGTCGAATCTTTGCACCGAAATATGTTTACCACAAGACAAGGACAATATTGCCGTATGTAATCTCGCGTCAATCAACCTTGCCGCGCACCTCAAAAAAAAGCAGGTAGATTGGCAGAAACTTGAAAAAAGCGTGCGCTACGCGGTGCGCCAGCTCGACAATCTTATTGACATCAATGAACTGCCTGTCCCCGAGGCGGTGAAGTCAGACAAAGAAAACAGGGCTATTGGTCTCGGTGTAATGGGTTTTTCCGATACGATTGAACAGCTTGGTATTCCTTACGACAGTCCTCACGCGAATGATTTTGCCGATGGAATTTTTGAATTCGTAAGTTTCATCGCAATTGATGAAAGCGCTAATCTAGCAACGGAACGCAGAAGTTACAAGCATTTCAAGGGTTCGGGATGGTCTAAGGGCAAAGTGCCTATTGATACGATTGAAGAGCTTGAAAAAGACAGGGGTATGACGCTTGATCTTGATAAGAAAAGTAAGCACAAAGGGCTTGGCTGGGATGCTCTGCGCGCAAAAGTAAAAAAAGGAATGAGAAACGCCACTCTCCTTGCTGTTGCACCGAACGCAAACATTGGACTGGTTGCTGGCACGACACCGGGAATTGATCCGAGATTCGCCCAAGTATTCTCACGCAACAAGATTTCAGGTAAGTACCTTGATATTAACCACAATCTTGTTACCGAACTCAAAAATCTCAACTTGTGGGAACGAGTCCGAGACAAGATTATTGAACTTCAAGGAGATATCTCATCGATCTCTGATATACCTCAACATATCCGAGACGTGTATAAAACATCCTTTACGATTCCGCCACTTGCATACGTTGAAGTTGCGGCGCGAGCCCAAAAGTGGGTTGATCAAGCTCTTTCAAGAAATATGTATCTTGCAACAAGAGACGTGGACGAAGCAATGGATATTTATGCTTCGACATGGAGAAAAGGTGTCAAAACAACATACTATCTCCACATGAAGCCCCGGCACACCGCTGAGCAGAGTACAGTTGCGGTCAACAAATCAGAGAAACTGGGCAAGGTCGGATTCGCAAAAGCATTCGAGCAAACAGAGGAAGTTACACTGCAAGTTCCTATCGAAAAAGTTTGTCCAATTGATCCGCAAGAAAGATTAGCATGCGACAGTTGCCAGTGATACCAGTAATTATCAAATAAATAATTCAAAAAACTATGATCCTCGGAAAAGCCTCACCGGAAGACATGAACTTACACCCAATACACTACGCTTGGGCGTACGATCTTTATAATCAAGCCGTGCGCAACACTTGGTTTCCGCACGAGATAGCTCTAAAGGAAGACCTTGAGGACTGGAAAAATATGACCGAGGACGAACGCCATGCGGTCAAGTTTCTCATGGCTTTTTTTAATCCGGCTGAGCTGATTGTCAACCGATCAATCGCTCTTGGCATATACCCGTATCTCAAATCTCCTGAATGTCATCTCTACCTTGCGAAACAGATGTTTGAAGAGGCAAATCACTGTGTCGCATTTGAATATGTCCTGCAAACATTTTCATTTGATCGGAATAAAATATTCAATTTGCATTTAGAAACTCCGTCAATGAGTGCGAAAGAGGATTATGTCGTGAAGTATTTAAAGCGCATGACTGATAAGGCCTTGGATATTGAATCAGTTGAGGGGAAAAAAGATTTCATCCGTAATCTTGTCGCGACAAATATTGTTATGGAGGGTTTATGGTTCTACAGTGGCTTTATGGTCGCCCTATCGTTCAGGCAAAGAAACCAGTTGCGCAACTTCGGCTCGATGATAAATTGGGTGCTGCGAGACGAGAGTTTGCACCTTAAATTTGGCATCCATCTTATTCATACGGCGTTGGAAGAAAATTCGGAACTTCTTACCAAAGATTTTGCCAATGAGATAGGCGCTATTGTTATTGAGGGTGTCGATAAAGAAGTGGCTTATAACAAAGATCTTTTTCCGACAGGAATACTCGGCCTCAACGTGGATTATGTAAACCAATACGTACAGTATGTCGCTGATCGCCGACTAGGAGAACTTGGATTGCCAAAACACTATAATGTAACCAACCCAGCGAAATGGATGGGTGCCGCCACTGATGTGTTTGAACTGGTAAATTTTTTTGAACAGCAAAATACAAATTACGAAGTGGACGCCGAAGCAAGCGGAGAAAATTTAAAAAACAAACAATAGTTGAATTTTTTTCAAACGAACTGCACCAAAGCGGAGGCGGGGCGATTGTCCAAGCGCATGATTTAAGTCAAAACCACCACGCGCTTCGCGCGTAGTACCTTCTGGCTTTGAAAAAGACGTTAAGTTCTGTGTGGTGGCTGCGGCAGGATTTGAACCTGCGACCGACGGCTTATGAGTCCGCTGCTCTACCGCTGAGCTACGCAGCCACGTTATTTATCTCCGACGTTTGCTTAAATTCGTAACAATCGCGCCATCAACTTTCACCCGTTATTTTAGCCCAAAGTGTTTGATTTGGCGAATCGGCGCGATAATTTTGGGCATCAAAAAACCGCTCAACAACGGTTTGGGCGCGGGGATGGGATTTGAACCCATGACCTTCAGGTTATGAGCCTGACGAGCTACCGGACTGCTCCACCCCGCACGCCCATTGTACGATAACTTGTGTCGTTGAGTCAAGGCGTCGGAACAGTCCACGAGTGACTTTTGGGGTGGTCTGTGATAGAGTGGGATTGCATAATTAACGAAGATCACATGAAGAATTTACTCTATTTATTTGGAATTATCTTTCTAGCGGCGGTCATATACACGACGTTCGGCAATCCCAATCGTTCACAGGTTGAGACGGTGCCGATCTCACGGATTACCGAAGAGATAAAAGGCGAGAAAGTCGAAAAAATTACCGTCAACGGCAATATAGTTGAAGCCAAACTCAAAGACGGCCGTTTTCTCAAAGCCGACAAGGAACCGGGCGTTAGCGTTACCGATTACGGGTTTACTCCGGACATAATTAATCTTTCGGTCAAGAATAACACCGCTACGATGTTTTGGCTGGAGCTAATTCAAGTCATCCTGCCCATATTACTGATCGGCGGACTGGTCTATTTTATGTACCGCAATGCTCAAGGCGGAAATCTTAAAGCGATGTCGTTCGCAAAAACTACCGCTCGCATGGTAACGGGCGATAAAAAAGTAACCTTTAGCGACGTGGCCGGTTTGGTTAATGCCAAACAGGAACTTCGGGAAGTGGTGGAATTCCTTAAACATCCTGAAAAATTTCGTAAACTTGGCGCGGAAATACCCAAAGGCGTCTTGCTCGTGGGTCCAGCCGGAGTGGGCAAGACTTTGTTGGCAAAAGCCGTAGCCGGAGAAGCTGGGGTGCCGTTTTTTTCCCTCTCGGCGAGTGAGTTTGTCGAAATGTTCGTGGGAGTGGGGGCGGCGCGCGTCCGTGACCTTTTTGCTAAAGCGAAAAAAATTGCCCCGGTGGTGATATTTATTGATGAACTCGACGCCATTGGTCGGCAACGCGGCGTTGGCATGGGTGGGTCGCACGACGAACGCGAACAAACTCTCAACCAGATTTTGGTCGAGATGGACGGGTTCGAAACCGACGGACGGGTAATCGTTTTAGCCGCCACCAATAGACCCGACGTCCTCGATCC
This sequence comes from uncultured Candidatus Saccharibacteria bacterium, assembly GCA_964372935.1. Lineage (GTDB taxonomy): Bacteria > Patescibacteriota > UBA1384 > 2-12-FULL-50-11 > DASWYB01 > CAYJRF01. Next base: position 35,381 of record CAYJRF010000003.1, on the reverse strand, counting down.
GGCGCTTCTGCGCCCCGGTCGGTTCGACCGAAAGGTTGTTCTTGACCTACCCGACAGACAGGAACGCGAGGATATACTCAAAGTTCATTTGCGCAATAAGCCGGTGGTTAAAGATGTTGATTTGGCAATAATCAGCCGCCAAACACCCGGCGCCTCGGGATCCGACTTGAAGAACATCGTCAACGAAGCGGCGATTCTCGCCGCCCGAGATGATAAAAAAATAATCTCCCAACCATATTTTTCTCTGGCAATCGAGAAGGTCATGATCGGACCGGAGCGTAAGTCCCACCTGATGAATGCCGCCGAACGACGCGTGGCCGCCTATCACGAAGCCGGGCACGCCATTGTGGGAAAACTTGTTCCCAAAGGTGATCCGATTCATAAAATTTCCCTCGTATCGCGGGGGATGGCGTTAGGTTACACCTGGAGTCTTCCAACGGAGGACAGGCGGATGCACTCGCGGGGTCATTTTGAAGACGAGATCGCTCAGCTACTTGCTGGTCGGGAAGCAGAGGAGCTGGTCTTTAGCGAAGTTACCACTGGCGCGTCGAGCGACTTTGAGCGGGCGACTCGCATCGCTCAAGACATGGTGAAAGTATATGGCATGAGTCGACTCGGGCCGATATCTTTTGGTGAACGACAGGATAGTCTTTTAGGTCGTGGTCCGGAGTGGCGAAACTACTCCGAAAATCAGGCCCAGATGATTGACGAAACGGTGCGCGAGATTATTGAGGCCCAAAGAAAGCGCGCTCGTGATTTGCTGGTTGACCACCGAAAACTTTTGGAAAAAGTTGCCGAGATGCTCCTGAAAGTCGAAACGATTGAGGGCGATGATTTTAACGCTCTCTTTGGTGAACAAGGCGATAAATTACCGCCAAGCGATAAATTGCCGCCGAAAGGTAAAAGCGTCCCTAAGCGCGGGCGTGTTTTGGGCGGCGCCAAACCGGCCACGGCCTAACCGTTAGGCGCTGTTCGCGCCCGTTATTCTAAGTTACTATAAGGCCATATGGTTTCGCGAATCAAACAACTGTGGCATCGCGAGCAAGATTTGCAAAGCGCCGCCTCTTTGCTCGTGGTGACAATGTTGTTGAGTAACGTCTTGGGATTCTTGCGCGATCTTATTTTAGCGAACACGGTCCCGTTGGCGGTGCTCGATACCTACTACACCGCTTTTCGAGTCCCCGATTTTCTGTTTAATCTCTTCATTCTAGGGGCGATTAGTTCGGCGTTTATTCCGGTATTTTTAGACCTTAAAACCAGTACCGACAGTTCGACGGCGTGGCATCTGACGAACAATCTCATTACATCGGCGCTGATTTTGCTCGCAGGTTTGGGCGTTGGGCTCTACTGGCTTATGCCGCAGATGATCTCTGTTTTTGTCCCGGGATTCCACCACGCCGCCCCAATCGCCATCGCTTCAGGAAAATTAGTCGGCTCGATTGACCTCACGACTAGTTTGGCTCGGGTGATGCTGTTGTCGCCCCTGTTTTTTGCCGTCTCGTACATCATGGGGGGAGTGCTTAACGCCAATAAAAAATTCTTTGCTTACGCCCTCGCGCCGTTAGTTTACAATGTCTCAATCATCATCGGCGGTTTGTTAACACCCATTTGGGGTATTTACGGCGTTACCTGGGCGGTGGTTATTGGCGCTTTTCTCCACGCCTCGGTCCAAATCCCGACCGTTCGGAAACTGGGTTATCGCTATAGTTTTGTCTTTCAGCCCAAAGACGCCGGTATCCGACGAGTTGTTCGACTAATGGTGCCGCGCTCCATCAGTCTCGGAATGAGTCAGCTTATACTATTAGTATTTACATCTATCGGGTCTAGACTGCCGAGCGGCGCTATATCAATATATACTCTAACGAATAACTTTCAGACGACACCGGTGGCAGTTTTTGCGGCGTCAATTGCTACGGCGGTATTTCCTATGTTGGGAAAAGCTTCGAGCGAAGGAAATACCGAGCAGTATCGCCAGCTTCTTACGGAAAGCCTTAAAGGTATGTTCTTTTTTATGATCCCGTCAACCGCGATCCTTTTTGTGGTACGAGCCCACATTATCCGGCTGTACCTCGCTTTGAATCATCAAACGTGGGGCGACACCATTCGCGCCATAGACACTTTCACATGGTTTATTCTGGCTCTCGCGGTTCAAGGATTTTCGATTATTATGATTCGGGCCTTTTACGCCCTGCAGGATACGCGCCGACCGATGTTTGTGGCGATCCTTGGCGGATTGGTGTCGGTGGGAGCGGCAGTTTTTTTTACTCGGCTCCGACCCGACGTCCCCTCGCTATCGCTCGGGTTTAGTTTTGGGGCCATCCTAGAAGCGGTTGTCTTGGCCGTCGTCTTCCGCTATGCATATCCCGGGCTCATGTCTTTCAAGTCCGTGGGCGAGACCATCGCAACGACAGCCCTCTTGGCGATTGTTTCGGCTCTCGCCGCGCGGATTACCTTGTCGGTAGTGAGCGACGGGGCTTTTTTGCCAGTTGCCGGTCTTGGCACCAGCCGGATAGTACCATTAGCGATCGCCTTGGTCGCCGCCGGCGTGGTGGGGCTGGGATCGTACCTTGGTATGGCGCGACTTTTGAAACGCTCGGAACTAACTTGGCTTTGGCCTAAGCGGGCGGCCCGGTCGGTACTACTGCCAGATAGCGAAGCCCTTGCTGGCGGCGAAGGATTAGTATAGTCGCCACTCACTGCAGTCAACGCCAGCGCCGTATATATGAGTTTAGTTAGAAACTACTGTATCATCGCCCACATTGATCACGGCAAGTCAACGCTCGCGGACCGTTTTATAGAGTTGACTGGCACAGTGGCAAAGGATAAAATTCGCGATCAGATGCTTGATTCGATGGAGCTGGAACGGGAAAGGGGCATTACTATAAAGCTTCAACCGGTCCACATGATCTATCGGCAGGACGGCTTGACCTACGAACTGAATTTAATTGATACACCCGGACACGTTGATTTTGCCTATGAGGTCTCGCGTTCGTTAGCGGCGGTCGAAGGAGCGGTTCTGCTGGTTGACGCGGTGAGCGGCGTCCAAGCCCAGACAATGGCCAATCTCTCTCTCGCGCGGGAGCGCGACCTGACAATCATTCCAGTGGTGAATAAGATTGATCTGCCGACGGCCGAGCCGGATCGCGCCCGGCAGGAACTGGCAACTCTAGTTGCTTGTGATCCGGCCAGCGTAATCCTGGCGTCTGGAAGAACCGGCGCGGGAGTGGCGGAAATCATCAGACGGATAATCTCCGACGTTCCCTCGCCGCCAGAATTAACTGACCAGCCATTACGCGCCTTGGTATTTGATTCGATTTATAATCCGTATCGGGGAGTGGTGGTATATGTGAGGATTATGGAGGGTCGGCTTCGGTCCGGTGACGCGGCTATCGCTATGGCCAGCGGCCAACGGTTCGTTGCCGAGGAAGTCGGCGTTCTGTCGCCGGGGCAGAGACCCGTGGGCGAACTTAGCGCCGGCGATATTGGCTATGTCGTCACCGGATTTAAGCGCGTCGCTGATTGTCGGGTTGGCGACACCGTCACCTTACTGTCCGACTCGGCAGAGACACCGCTGGCTGGGTACAGTCAACCCCAGCCGATGATTTATGCTTCGTTTTTTCGCGCTGACGGCGACATGGCGGTATTGCGCGTAGCTCTGGAAAAACTGGCGGCCAACGATGCCGCCTTAGCCTTCGACCCGTATGTCTCCGAAGCATTTGGCGCCGGGTTCCGGATGGGATTTTTAGGCCTGCTTCACTTAGAAATTACCAAGGCGAGGCTGGAGCGTGAATACGGTCTCGACCTGATCGTTACCACTCCCGTCGTGGCCATACAAGGCACCGCCAAAGATGGGTATCGGGAACCTTGGGTTATGGGAGAAATCGTTACGCCCCAGAGGCATGTTGGTTCGATGATGGCGTTGATTGAGCAATCGCGCGGCATATTCCGAGCGTTTGATTATCTGGAGCCGGGCAGTAAAGCCGGTGGCCAAGACAGCACGGTTATTCTACACTGCGAGCTCCCGTTGGCCGACATTATTATTGACTTTAACGATCGGCTTAAAAGTCTTTCTGGCGGTTATGCCACCTTTGCGTACACATTTTTGGAATATCGGGCAGGCAGCATGGTTGAGTTGACCGTGGTAATCGCTGGAGAGATTGCCAAACCCTTCAGCCAGCTCGTGCCCGCCAAACAAGCCGAAACTAAGGGACGGGCCTTAGTCAAGCGCCTGAAACAACTTATTCCCCGTCAAATGTTTGAGGTCAGTCTTCAGGCGGTGGTGGACGGCAAAATAATCGGGAGAGAGGATATACCAGCGCTTCGCAAGGATGTAACGGCTAAACTATACGGTGGAGATTTTTCTCGTAAAAGAAAGCTTCTGGAAAAACAGAAAGAAGGCAAGCGACGAATGAAGCAGTTTGGACGAGTGTCTATACCGACAGACGTATTTTTGCTGGCTCTAAAACCGTCGGATCGCTAAAACGATAAGTGACGCTGTTTGGGAAAATACCACTCGGTAATTTGGCTTGGCGGGTAATGGTGGTGCCGGAATGAGGGTTTGTAATATTGAGGGTATATTCGCCCGGTGGAATAAGAACATATATTTCACCGTTGGTGTCGGTGGCGCGTGTCAGTACCGTCTGATTGGTTCTGGTGTTGACAAATCGCACGATCGCGAACGACATTGGGACATTGGCGTTGTCGGCGATCCGCAACACGTGCCTTCCTTGATGCCACCTTGTCCACTCCTGAAACCACATGACACTGTAGAGCATCAGGAAAAGTATTGCCACCAGACTTGGGTTGAGGGAGTAATAAAATATTGTCGCAACCGTGCCGGCGACGAGAAGAGGAATTTGTAATATGGCAAAAACGTTCGCGAATTGTCGCAGGTAGCGCCGAATAGGCGAAGTTAAGTCAACCGGATCGCAAAACAAATCGAATACCGCCATTCCCTCTCGGCCAATCCAAAATGTCCAGCCGTGGTAGGAGCGAATGGCAATTTGGGACGGAAATTTGTATCCGGACCGGCGTGTCCAAAGGGAATAATTTCCCGGCTGGGTCATGAAAGCAAAGCGTCCGGTTTTGTCGGTAACATAGCGGTTGACCACACGGCCATAGTGGTCTCGGTCGTGCAAAGTAACAGTGGCCAGGGCGATCGGCTTTTCGGTAATGCTATCAAGAACGCGGCCCCACGGCATGATCCGTTTACGCAACCCAAGTAAACCCAAAAAGTTGTACCACAAAACTTGGGCGACAGAAGGCAATGACCCCAAGATTTGGAGGATTTGCGGCCCGGCGATCAGGAGATAACCGGTACCAGCGATCGCCAGGGCTCGGGTGGCGGTAGACTTGGCCGCTTGTTCGATAAGGCCGCTCGGGGTTGAATCTTGTCGTCGGGACTTTTGATAACTCGACAAACCGACGGACGTTTTAATTTGATCAATAATCCCCCTATTATCGTTTTCTGGCGCGTTCTGGTTATTGATGGCCGTCTCCGGAGTAGAGGCGGGCTGAATAATTGCATCAGTTCGGAGCGTTGCGGCTCGTGTGCCGGTTTCCGGGGTTGGGGTGACTGCCGACGGTAACTTGGGTGGCGGCGTTGGGGTGGAAGTTGGCGTACTCCCCGCCGGAGCTGGGGTGGGTGTTGGAGTAGGCGTGGGGGTGGGGGTGTCTGTCGGGTCGCTTGTCGGATCCGGCGTGGGGGTGGGGGTGTCTGTCGGGTCGCTTGTTGGTTCCGGCGTGGGGGTGGGAGTCTCTGTCGGCGGCGGCGACGCTTGACCGGCGGCCAGCTTGGGGTAGCTCAACAACACCGAGCTGACATAGAAAATCTGAAAAAATAAAAACGCGATCACAATCAACCAGTGAATGACCGTTGCCCACGGCCGAATATGCCAACGATAATACGGTCGGTTGCGCATCCGCAACCAGTTATGAAGGCGATCAAATGCCGGAAAAAACGTCTCGGTGGAGCGTTGAAGCTGAAAAAGTGACGGCTCAATATCGTCGGGGGCGCGACGGGGGCTCAAGAGTTATATTATCCTGTTAAATCATCCAGTTGAGTCGGTACGTTCGAACGCAACGCCAAGCGCGAGCCCAACTACTGCTTAGCCGTGAATTGGCGAATTCGGTCGAGAATTCCCTTGGGCGTAACTTCGGTTTTAACGACATAATCGGAGGCTCCGGCGGCAAAGCTTTCCTGCTTTTCAAGATCCTGGATCAAGGCCGTGAACACGATTACTGGAATTTCTTTGAGCTCTTTATCGGCTTTTAAGTGGCGCAGGACTTCGATGCCGTTCATTTTGGGCATCATTAGATCGAGCAAGACAATAATCGGCCGAATTTTTTTGGTTTTTTCCAAACCTTCTTCGCCGTCGCGCGCTGCTTCAACCTTAAACCCAGCCGCTTCAAGGTATTCTTGGTACATGTCTCGAAGAGTATCGTCATCATCGACTATTAGGATAGACTGTCCCTGTGGTTGCTCCATACGCGCTCCTTTCCTTTATATAATACCTTTCTTGTTTCGGTGTCAATTCGCCCATGGGGTGGCGGGAGCTTGTTTTGAAGAATAATAAATACTATAATCGGGGAGTATCTCGTGGGAAAGGGGGGATGGAAAAGTGAATCTGCCAACCTGGCTCGCCTGTCTTTTTGACAGGACGTTTGAGGAGGAACGCTTGATCGGGCCGCGCCTGATCAAGGCGGCCTATACCGCCGTCCAAGCGCTGGCGGCGCTCATCGCCATATCTCTTGTGGTGCTGGCGTTCCGCGCCGATCAGGGAACGCTGGGGATCGCTCTGTTGTTTGGGGCGATCTTGCTGCCGCTTACGCTTCTGGCAGTGGTAAGGGTAGCTTGCGAGCTTACCCTCCGCCACTTTAGGTGATTGGCGGTTTCTTGTCAGCGATTCGGGCGTTCCGCGCCCGAATCGCTGAATAAATCAAAAGAGACAACGAGACTGATTAAATGTATCTCTTAGCCTGTCAACGATATGGAGTGTTGTTGTGTGAAGCCGATTAAATTGGTATGTTGTTGGGGGTTTCACGCCTCATTTTAGGTTCAAAAATGATTAAATCTAGGGAATCAAATAAGCTCGAAGCTAGGAAGTCAGTTGATTTGCCTGGGTTCAATAACGCCCTAAAAACTTTTCAAGAAGCCGCTCAACGTGTCCCCGCCTATAAAGATTTTCTTAAACGGCATCGCGTTAACTCAGAAAATATTAAGAGCCCAGAAGACTTCCGATTATTACCAGCAGTAACGAAAGAAAATTATTTAAAACAATATCCTCTTGATGATATGTTGTGGGACGGATGTACCGAAAGCGTCCGCATTGTTTCTATGAGTTCTGGTTCGAGCGGGCAATCGCATTTGTGGCCTCGTGGCAATCAAAGCCTGGCAGAGTCAATAAAACTTCACGAGGACATTTTTTTACAGGGCTTCGCCACCAAAGATAGAGAAACCTTGGTGATTATCGCTTTCGCCATGGGGACTTGGATTGGTGGAACCTACACCCTCGGCGCGATACAAGGACTAGCCGATCAGGGACATCGTTTGGTTGCGATTACGCCAGGCATTGATAAAGCGGCGATTGTCAACATCTTTAAGGTACTTGCTCCGTTCTTTGATCAGATTGTACTCATGGGCTATCCACCCTTCGTTAAGGACGTTATTGATAGTGGGGTCGAAGAACGGGTTCGCTTCGATTTACTAAACCTTAAGATAGTTGTAGCTGGGGAATCTATTTCGGAGGCCTGGCGTGACTATGTTATCAAACACATTAAAGGTAGACATCCAGAAAAAACGTTGTATAGCATCTATGGCACGGCAGACGCTGGTTTGCTTGGCCATGAAAATCCACTTTCCATTCTGTTGCGTCGAATCGCGGACCGCGACCGGAAACTTTTCTATAGCCTTTTCCCCGGCACTACAGTTTTGCCGACGTTCGTTCATTATCGCCCCGAGCTACGCTATTTTGAGCAAGCCGGTGAGGACCTAATTTTTACGGCTAATAATTCCCTGCCTCTTATCCGGTATCAAATTTTAGATCGAGGCAGAGTCATTAACCCAGTTGAACTTAATGATTTAATCTCTCCTTGGCGTGGCCGATTACCTAAGCCACTGCTCGTTTATGCCCAGCAGCCTCATTTGGCTCTGTACTATCGGATGGATGTCTCAACAACTTTCTACGCTTTGGATATTTTTCCCGAAAACATCAAAAGAGGCATAGAAAAGTCAAAGACAGACGCTTTTGTCACCGGAAAATTTATCGTTAAGACGCTCTACGACGAACATACTCAAGAGCAAAGCTTGCATCTGTATATTGAGTTAAAAAAAGACGTTTCTCCATTGGCGGGCATAAAAAATCGAATTCTAAAGTCGATTATTAGTAACTTAAAAGACCAGAATAGCGAATATAATCGGCTATACCAAGAAATTAAGGAAAGAGCGGATCCGATAATTCACTTTATGGAGTTTGGTAATGAGGATTTTGAAATTAAAATTAAACACAAATGGATAAGACGCTAAACATGGACAGCGGTGTTGATCCAAAGTTAAGCGAAACTAAATGGCAACCGGAAATCCTTGACCTAGACCAAGAACCCGACCGAAGGCGGGTCTCTGAGCTGCGAAAAAATCACGAAGTTTACGAAATCGTTGACTCCCTTGCCGAGGCTATCGAGGATTTGTTTAAAATTGACTTTCCTTTTGTTGCTCCCGGCAGTCCCGAGTACAAACAGACTTTAACGCGTTATAAGAACCGTTACATTGGCGAACGAGAGTTCGATACGGTTGGATTGTGGGTGTATTTCCCTTGGCGTTGGACTCTGGTCCACCTCCCGGATCCAAGCGATTATTTTAAGCTACGGACAGCTCGCAATAAATTTCTCATCACATTGGAAGAGCAAGAAAAATTTTATCAGTCCCGCATCGGCATAGCTGGATTAAGTGTTGGTTCGTCAGTGGTTAATGGGCTTATCCTCACGGGTGGTGGCGGCAAAATGCGTATCGCTGATTTGGACACGTTATCGATTACCAACCTTAATCGACTTTCGGCTTCAGTGACAGATTTAGCACAAAAAAAATCAATCATGACGGCGCGTCGAGTTTATGAAATGAATCCTTACCAAGAACTCGAGGTTTTTAGCGAGGGATTGACCGAGGCGAACATGAAAAAATTTTTTGTCTCGGGCGAAGGCAAGGGGGAAAAACTCCAACTCTTCATCGAAGAGATGGACAACATTAAATTAAAGATTGAGTCGCGTTTCATGGCTCGAGCTTTGAGAATCCCGGTTGTGATGGCAACCGATAATGGCGACAACACTATTATTGACGTTGAACGATTTGACCTTGAACCCGAACGGCTCCTGTTTCATGGCCGAGTATCGGAAGATCGTCTTCGCAACTTGCCGTCTAACCCAACAATGGCCGAGAAAGTTAAATTAGCTAATCGTATTGTTGGCCCCGATGTCGTGCCCAGAATGCAACTTTCCTTGACCCAAGTTGGGACAAAGTTGCCTACTTGGCCGCAGTTGGGCACGGCGGCTACTCTTTCGGGGGCTACGGTTGCCTACGTCGCCAGACGTATTTTGGCGGGGCTATCTATGCCGTCCGGTCGTTACGAAATTCATTTTGATGCTGAATTTGATCCAGAGTATATGACCAAGGCGGCCAAATTAGCGCGATCTCGGCAAAAAGCGGAATTTATCGAGAGTACAGATCTCCTTTTTGGAAAGGACTAACTATGAGTACTTCCGTTTGGCAAATTGACGAACGGGACTTTCCTGTATCGGCTGACATAAGTGAGAAAATTAAATTTTGGCTTAGATACGCAATTCTCGCTCCCTCGGCTCATAACACCCAACCGTGGCTTGTTGAGGTGAAGGGTGAATCTTTGTTTCTCTATCGCGATCCGGAACACACACTCGCTGTGGGCGATCCAACCCTGCGCGAAACATTTATTGGGCTAGGCGCCTTTATTGAGAATCTTGTTGTGGCCGCGGCTCATTGGGGTTTTGACGGAAAAGTGGAGATTATGGCCCAAACTGTCCATGCTATTAAGGTAGCGTCGGTAAAATTCATTCCAGTAAACGCTCGACTTCCCTTCGAAGAATTGTTTGATGGTTTGACTAAACGCCATACCAACAGAGGTAACTATTCTTCTGATCTGAGCTCCACATTCCTTGATGAGGCAGAAAGATTCTCTGAACCCGAAATAAAACTTTTTTCAATCGTTGACAGCCAGGCTCGGTTAAGGATAGCTGAACTTGTCGGCGAAGGTACCAAGTTGGCATTGTCAATGAAGCCGATGGTCAGGGAATTATTCGAATTAATCGATCCGATTGATACTCCTGAAACTGGCATGTCACTAGGGGCGTTAGTTGAGAAGTTGCCGAACTCTCGTTCTTCGTATCGGAAGCTAGGTGAAATCATCAATCCCGAAGCCGAAGCACTCTATTGGCGTGGAACGTTTTCTAGTTCACCGCTTCACGTAATCATTGGCAGTGAGTACGACGGCCCGGAAGCTTGGTTAGGGAGTGGCCGTCTCATGGAGCGAGTTCTTCTAGATGGGGCTAGGCATAATTTTGCTCACTGTATCGCTGCTGCTCCAATTGAAGTGCCAACGCTCTCTCCTAGGCTCCGAGCAGAAATTGACTCTAGGTATCGACCCCAAGTCCTTTTCCGTCTCGGCCGACCTCTCAATCCGAATTTTACCAAAATTTCTGGCCGACGTTCGCCAAGGATAGTGTAATGGTCTTTCGGCCGATGCTATGTTTGAAGCAGGATGAGCTATGGGACGACGCAAGACCCAGACCGGTGGAACCTTATAGATGCGGGGAAGTAGTGGTTCTTGATGAAAACATTTTTACACAGTATCCTGAAGTCCGTGTCGCTCTCGTCAGACGTAGATGGTACGGGGGCTACATACATCCGGCTCTCCTCAAGAGTCATCATCCACTCCTAAAAATAGCTCAACAGTTTGTACGACACGATGATTTAGCAACGGCGGCTGTCATAGGGTCACTTGTTTTGGAACCCTCACGGCTTATGTCTATTAGCCAGGGTGTTATGAGGGATCTGGCGTTGGTACAGCTTGGGCCTAATAGAGAATTCATCAATAAGATCCTCACCAAGTTTCTGGATCCAGGACTAATTCGACATTTAAAGGCGGTGAGTCAGCAAAGAAAAGTTGTCATTTGTGACCCGTTTGGTGGCTTTGGGGTTTTAGGTTATTTTATTGCCGATTGTTTACAGAATTTCATCGGAAATAATTTTATTATAAAGATTATTGACATCGCAAAAGAGCCGCACGTCTTATCAAAAGACATGATCGAGATTCTGGGCAAAAAATCCTTTTCCCGCGTTAGAGACAAAATAGTTTTAGTGCAAGGAGACGGAATTATTTTAGAATCCATTGATGAACAAGAGTGCGATGTGATAGTTTCAACATTGGCTCTACATGAACATTCTCATCAGCGGGTCGTAGAGTTTTTTGCTGCGGCATTGAGCAAGTTGAGACCGGGAGGTAAACTGATTGTTGCTGATACAACACGGTATTCTACAATACTCAAACGAGCCCGGTCGCGTCTTCGTTTATTGGGTAAAGTTGGTATGGCGGCAGTATTTATTAATCACATGCTCAAAGCAAGACGTGGACAAAAAATTTCCGATCTTTACAAGTCGTATGTACGTGAGAGCCATTGGTTAGCAGAATCTGGCATTCGTTCTTATGAGAGCGGATTTACTGAAGAAGAATTAACGGCTATGATGGTAAAGGCTGGAGCTGAGAAAAAACGCATGGTAGTAGGCTACGACTTTAGCCCACCCATAGGAGCTATCTCTCTAGAATATAGTAGAGAACAGTAGTCGGCTGCACTTGCGGAAAGGATTAATTAGAGGGGCATGGAACTCGCAATCCTTATAGTTTCGGTTTTTACCGGTATAGTCGTCGGTGTCTTCACCTTCAATCACAAGCCCAATAGCTATACGCATCGGTTTTTTCTGGCTCTTACTTTTTCCTCGGCGGCGTGGGGCATAGCCAACTATAGTTCCTTGCACCAAATTTCATCAACCGAGACTCTTGATTCTATCAGATGGGTAATGTTTTTTGCCGTTCTTTATGCTCTTTTTCTTTTCTTTACGGTACATACATTTCCCCAGAATAGAATCTTATTAAAGAAATCTCTGTTGACCTTTTTGATAGTGTGGAGTGCAATTGTCCTTTTCCTCACGAGAACATCCTTAATCTTTTCCTCGATTCGTGGAATTGGTAAGGACGCAACTCCAGTGCCTGGGCCTGCTATCACTATTTTTGCGGTGACAACAGGGCTTCTTGTCTTGAGTTCGATGTATTTATTGGTCAAGCGGTACAGAGTCTCAAGGGGTATGCAGCGGGCACAGTTACAATATCTAATCGTTGGGGTAATCGGTAGCGCTTTTCTTACATTCATGACAAACTTTGTTCTTGTTGTCGCGTTCAACAATATGTCGTTGCTTTTTCTTGGCCCTACTTATACTCTTATTTTTACCGCCGCTACTGCTTACGCCATTGTGGCTCATCGTCTATTCGACATCCGGATCATCATCCGTCGGACCGTTGTTTATTCCGGGCTGTTGCTCTTTACGCTTGGGACATACAGTATGGTCGTGTTCTTCTTTACAACAATTTTTGGGAGTGGGACGGTGCTCGACGCGAAGACATTTGTCGCCAACATGGTCGCGGCGCTCTTTATCGCCCTAGGGTTCGAACCTTTGCGTCGGTGGCTCACAACCGTGACGGATAAATATCTCTTCAAGGGAGAATATGAGCCGCAAGCCGTTCTGGCCAAGCTGTCACAGCAATTGGCGGGGTCATCAGACCTGGCACAGGTTATGCAATCACTCATCACCTTGATTAAGGCCGAATTGCGATTAAGCCACGCTGGCGTAATTACGTTTAATCAGACCGAAAAAGGCATTGAGATTAAACAGGTCTTTCAGATCGGCTATGCTGACCCGTCCATTCTTCAACTCCCAAGCGGCAGTTCGTTACTGGAGAGTTTTGTGGAAAATCCTCAAATATTGATCGCCGACGAAATGCGCCATGAATATGACGGTAAGAGCGATGCCAAAGGTCGGGCGGTTTCGACGTTGCACAGTTTGCTCAAAAATATTGACGATCTTAAAATCGCCATCGCCTTGCCAATTAAAATCGGCGCCAAGACCATCGGCGTATTTATGGTGGGAGAAAAACTGTCGGGCGACGCGTTTTCCAGCAACGAGGTGGAGTTTTTGACGATCGTGGCGAACCAGACCGCCAACGCCATCGAAAAAGCTCGTTTTTGGGAAGAAGATCAAATGAAATCGGAGTTTGTGTCGATCGCGTCGCACGAATTACTCACGCCGACGGCGGCGATTAAAGGGTACTTGTCGATGATTCTTGATGACGATATGGGCAAAGTTGACACCAAAGCGCGCCAGTTTTTAGTTAAGGTTTCAACCTCGGCTGATCGGCTGGCCAATTTAGTCGAAGATCTGTTAAATGTTTCGCGCATCGAAAGCGGTCGCCTCAAGGTTATTAAGCGAGAGTTTTCGTTCGCAGACCTTGTTAGTCGAGCGACAGAGGAGCTCCAAGTCAACGCCAAGAAAAAGTCTCTTGACTTATCCTTCGTGGCCCCAGCCAAAAGCTTGCCGAACGCCTTCGGCGACCCGAATCATATTTACCGAGTATTGATTAACTTTATTGGCAACTCGATCAAATATACCTCCAAGGGTTGGGTTAAGTGCTATGTTGCCGAGACGGACAACAAGCAGCTGATGTTTAAGGTGGCGGATTCTGGGGTTGGTATTCCCAAAGACATGATTAATCATTTGTTCGTGAAGTTTAATCGCGCCGATCGCAAAGACATCGCCGGGATTCAAGGCACTGGGTTGGGCCTGTATATTAGCAAGAAAATTATTGAATTAATGGGCGGCCAAGTGGCGGTGGAGAGTGAGGTCGGTAAGGGCTCGACGTTCACATTCACCGTACCCATGACTACTCCGGAATTGATTGCCAGCAATCCCCCGCCTCCGCCATTGCCTCAACCGGGGCCGACCTCCATTCCCAGCGCGGCGCTGACTTCGGGGTTGAAAGTACCCCCCGCCGAACAAGGCCACTCGGAGAAGAAAGCTCATCCATCGCCACGGGGTTTGACGTGACTCAAGCAAGGGTAACATTAGCAATTTGTGATGGCATGGGCTTATCGGCTGAATCCGAAGGCAACGCTCTGTTGCAAACCGCCACGCCGGCGTTGGATTACGTCTTGGCCAACTATCCGTCGCAACGTTTGCTGGCGGCTGGGACGGAAGTTGGTCTAGATAATGGCGAGCCGGGCAACAGCGAGGTCGGGCATATCGCCATCGGTACCGGTCAAGTTTTGCCGCAAGCATTTCAAATCATCAACGGCTCGATTAAGAGTGGCGATTTTCGCCGCAACCGTATCATCGCCGCCGCCCTGCGAGGTATCCTCGCCCAACCTAACCGAACACTCCATATCGTCGGGCTAATTTCGTCCGGCGGCGTTCACGGCCACATCGATCATATGCTATCGTTGCTTTCTTGGGCCCGCGACCAAGGGGTTCAACGGGTGGCAGTCCACGCGATCAGCGACGGACGCGATAGTCCCCCCCGAGTGGCGTTGAGTGATGCTGTCAAAATTGAGTCTGTTTTGAAAAGATTCCCCTTCGGGGTAATGGCCTCGATCTCGGGACGATATTTTGCCATGGATCGCGACAACAACACCAATCGGACCCAAGAAGCCTTCAGCGCTCTTACTGGCCGAGGCCGCCTGCGCGCTTCAACGCTGGAGTTGGCGCTAAAGCGGGCCTACGTTCAAGGCGAGAGCGACGAAACCGTGCCTCCGACCATTTTGACCGATGCCAATGATCGTCCACTGGCCTGGATCCAGCCGGGCGAGACGGTTATCTTTACTAACTATCGCCCCGACCGCATCCGGCAATTGGTGGCGCTCGCCGTAACAAACGTCAACGATCTGACCGTCGTTACGATGACTGATTATTTGTTGGCCGATTTGCCATTGAAAGCTGGGAACGCCATTGACGTCGCCTATCCCCTTCCGAAGCCTCGCGGAACTCTCGCCGACATTTTGGCCGACAACGGGAAAAGTCAACTCCACATTGCCGAAACCGAGAAGTATGCCCACGTCACCTATTTTTTTAACGGCCATTTGGAAACGAAACACCCCTACGAAGATTGGCTCCTCGTGCCGTCGATCAAGGTGGCGTCATTCGACCAGACGCCGGCGATGTCGGCGTCGGCTATTACCGCCGGCTACTTGAACGCCCAAAAACACCTCCCTGCGGATTTTGTGGTGATGAATTACGCCAACTTAGACATGGTTGGCCATACCGGCAATTTTGCGGCGGCGTGTCTGGCGGTAAGTTGCGTTGACGAACAGCTCGGGCAACTGATCACTCATGCCGAGACCAACCGAGAATGGCTGGTCATCACGGCCGATCATGGCAATGTTGAGCAAATGATTGATCCAAGAAGCGGCACGGTTGACAAGGAGCACACCGTCAATCCGGTGCCATTCGTCGTCGTTCATCCGTCGTTCAGACAGCCTCGGGCCGCGGACAAACGACAATTAGCGCTCATGTCGCAAGTCGGCATGCTGGCCGACGTCGCGCCAACTATCTTGGCTGTAATGGGACTGTCGCCATCGGTTGATATGGTGGGCGAGAGTCTTATATCGGGATTAATCGGGGCGCGCTAAACGGGTCGGAGGTTACGAAACACCAGAACTGCTAGGCCTTGTAGCGACCGGCAAAGGCGTAATAAATAGCGACATATACCAGCAAACCGGCAATCAGATACAGCAATAGCCACTTTATCCAACTTAGTTTATAACTATTCGCCGGTTTGGTTGTGTTGGGGGCGGCGCCGTTGTCATCGGTTGGTGGAGACGAATTTTTGCCTGTTGTCATAATCTATCCTCCATTACATTCTAACATCATTTTTATGTCCGTCAACGCCACCCATTTCTCGGGGTGAATCGCCATCGCAATTCGACAAGCAATTGCTTCAGGCCGCTTTCCGACCGAAAAAGCAGTGGTTTGCCTAATTGCGGCGTTGGCCGCGACGCCGCTTAATTTTCACCACCCCAACGAAAACGACGACCGCCGCAATGCCGCTTTTCGTCTGGAGGGACTGTTGGCGAATTACGGCGAACCTCCAGCGATGAGCAGGGTGCTTAATAACTTGGTTCTAAATATATATTCAATAAAATATGCTTTGCTGAAAGAAAAACGGCTTCCATCAGCGCGATAGAAGCCGGGGTGAAGGCGATTTTGTCGCCGTTAGGCGGCCATGTTAATTATGGCTTTCATCAATTATGGCTTTCATCCGCCAGGGGCGGACGATGCCGACTACGCCGATCGCGACGCCGGCGGCGCCGGCTTTCCGGACGCGGCGAACGGCGTCAACCGACTGGATGCCATTGCCGGCGATGATTGGTTTTTTAACTCCGGCTTCCGTAGCCTCCTGAAGTCGTTTGAGGACGAACGGCAAACAGGCCGGACCGGATAGTCCGCCAGGCGACGGCAAGCCACGCCTTGTCAGCGGCGATTCTCGGCTACCGAAGAGCTTGACCCAGTCAATGCCCGGCGTGCCCCAAGGAATCGTGTTAGCGACCCAGAGGGCATCGCAGGCCGGATGGCTAGCGACTTCGCACATCAGCTTTATCGGGATCATCGGGTTAAAGTTCGGTATTAGCGGCACATTTAAGGCCGCCGCAATATCCAGGGCCTGGGTGATTTCTCCGCCGAGCTCCTCCAAGTGAAGGCCTGCGTTGGGGCAGGCAAAGTTTAGCTGGAGCGCGACCGGCGCTTGGAAGCGCCGCAGATAGTCCGAAGCCAGCCGAACGTAACCCCGTAGCTCCTCCAGCCGTTCAGCCATGCCTGGAGCCACCGACATGAAAGAAAGCATAAACGGCTCTTGCCATTTCTGCCAGCGGCCGGTGTCAAAAAGGGCTTTCGCGCCCGGTCCGCTTAGCCCAACCGCATTCAGGACGTGGCCGGAAAGCGGTTTAACTACGATGCATCTCGGGATTAATTCCTTCGGTGTAATGCGGTCATCGCCGAGCGGCATATTGCCCAGCCGAGGATCGAGCGTCGTGGTTTTGGCCACGAAAGTCGTCCTTGACCACGTCATGCGCAACAATTCCCAGTACCGGTGGAAGGGGTAGCCCTCTCCAAAAAATCCGCGAGCCCCGGGGGCGCAAAAGCAGCTTCCATACTCCGTGCCACGGAGTATCATGTCTCACCTCGTTTCTGCGTTGTTAAGCCACGAGTGTCCAACGAGAGCTTAATCTGTAATACTAGTCAAGTTCAACCCCCCCGTCACTATCCAGGGAACGAAAAAACGGGCATTTAACCCGTTAATTCGCTGGAGGGCCTGGTGGGAATCGAACCCACGACACGAGGCTTAAAAGGCCCCTGCTCTACCTCTGAGCTACAGGCCCGCGGTGGCGCGGTGGGTTAATTATAGCGGAAACACCCGAGGCGGACAACGCTTTAGTAATCTTCGGTGTAACGAGCGCGCGGCGAAACCCCCATGATGGCTAAAATTACCAGCGGGGCGACGTACCACAACGTTTGGTTCGAAACGATCAGTGCGATCAGTTTGGACGATTCGACATAAGTTTTAAGCTGATCGGCACCCATAAACGAGAACACGCTCGACAGGCCGATGGCGACGTTAAAAAAACTGTAGGCGATCAGTTCAAAGAAGCTAAAACTGCTGCGTCGTCCGGCCAGGCCGCTTTTTGCGCCAACCACCAGAATAATCAGACCAAATAGGGTGAGCTTAATGGCGAATGGCGACACCGAGCTTTCGACCCATAATTTATTGAGAATTGCCACGTCGCCGCTAAAAAACCGCTGCACCGGCTCGTAGAGGTGGTTGGCGACCAGGGTGCCGGCGTAGAGCGAAAGCAAGGTAACCAAAACCCGATCCCGTAACATGATAAACCCATAAGTGACACCGATCACGAATGCAAGGGTAACTACCAAGTCCCAAGATGGGGCTGATTGGAGTAAAATCATCTCCCTCCGTTATGGTGCCGCCCCGCCTGCTTACTCGAACGTCAAGGGGTGATTCGCGGCAGAGACAGCTGTCCGTAGCTCTCTTACAGCATAGAGGAAAAAGAGGAACCGACGCAAGACTTCGCTATAGTCCGGTGGCGCGCAGTTTTTCGAATAGTTCGCGTTGTTCTCGCGTTAAGCGGCGAGGCAGAACCACGCGGACAACGACGCTCAAATTGCCCCAGCCTCGACGATGGCGGTTGCCTTTGCCTCGGAACACGAAGGTTTGGCCATCGGCCGTGCCCGGGGGGAGGCGCAGGTCAATCGTTTGACCGTCGCCGGTGCGCAGTTGAATATTATCGCCGAGAACGGCTTGGGTCAAAGAAATTTTGACTTCGGCGTTGACGTTGGCAAAGGCCGAACCCATCAGGTCTTCGATGACGGTTTCGAATCCCCCAACGCCACGCCCAAAAAACGAACCGCCGCCAAAATCGAATTGGACACCGCCAAACCCGCCTCGACCGGAAAATGGATTGGCGCTCTCCTCGCCAACTCCAGCGCGGCCGAACTGGTCGTACCGAGACCGTTTACCGGCGTCGGAAAGAACGCGGTAGGCTTCGTTAATCTCTTTGAACTTCTTTTCCATCTCGGCTCGTTCGCCCCCGGCCTTGTCGGGGTGGTATTGATGGGCAAGCTTCCGATACGCTCGTTTAATCTCGTCTGGCGACGCTTGCCGTTTTACTCCCAGAATGTCGTAATAATCGTTCATGCTACGGCCGGTAGAACGCCGGACAACCCAAAGACGCCGCGCGAGGGCAACGCCATTGAATTGCTGGCGGATAATAGTTTATCTTAAAGCCCTATTTTTTATCGTCCGAAACCGCCGGTTCTTGGCCGGTCTCGTCGGCTGGGTTGGCTTCGGGCGACTTCGGCTCTTTGGCGTCCTCGTACATCTGGGCTCCGACCTTCTGCGCCGCCGCGCTCAGCTGGTCGGTTTTGGCTTTAATTTCGTCGGCGTTGTCGCTTCGCATGGCCAATTTAAGGGCGGTGATGGCGTCCTCGACGGCGCGTTTGTCCTCGTCCTTGGTTTTATCTCCGGCGTCTTTGAGGGTTTTTTCGCTCATGTAGACGATCCGTTCCGCGAGATTCCGAGTTTCAACCAGCGCCCGTTTTTTGTCGTCATCGGCCCGGTGAGCCTCGGCTTCGGTTTTCATTCGTTCAATCTCGTCTTTTGACAGGGTGCCGGAGGCGGTAATGGTAATGTCTTGAGCCTTACCGGTGGCCTTGTCTTTGGCGGTAACTTTGAGGATGCCGTTGGCATCGAGATCAAAAGTGACTTCAACTTGGGGTACGCCGCGCGGCGCCGCCGGTATGCCGTCGAGCATGAAGCGACCAAGAGTCTTGTTATCGGACGCCATAGACCGCTCACCCTGTAAAACGTGAATCTCCACACTCGGCTGGCTGTCCGCGGCGGTGGAAAACACCTGGGTTTTGTTGGTGGGGATGGTGGTGTTGCGCTCAATCAGCGGCGCCATGAGGCCGCCTTCGACCTCCAGGCCTAAAGTTAACGGTGTGACGTCCAGCAAGAGAATATCTTTTACCTCGCCCCCCAAAACACCGCCTTGAATCGCCGCGCCAATCGCCACGACTTCGTCGGGATTAACGCCCCGCGACGCTTCGCGGCCAAAGATGT
This sequence comes from uncultured Candidatus Saccharibacteria bacterium, assembly GCA_964372935.1. GTDB lineage: Bacteria > Patescibacteriota > UBA1384 > 2-12-FULL-50-11 > DASWYB01 > CAYJRF01. The sequence continues at coordinate 15,627 of CAYJRF010000003.1, read as the reverse complement.
CTTTCACCATTGTCTGAATCATGGGCATACGGGTCATACCGCCCACTAAAAGAACCTCGTCAATGTCTTTGACGGTCACTTTGGCGTCGCGGGTGGCTTGTTCGCAAATCGGCTTGGCACGCTCAATGAGCGGGCGAGTCAGCTCTTCGAGCTTGGCGCGCGATAATTTTTTGACGAGATGTTTCGGACCGGTATTATCTGCGGTGATGAAGGGGAGGTTGATCTCTGTCTCCAAACTTTGCGACAGCTCGATCTTTGCTTTTTCGGCGGCCTCCTTAATGCGCTGAAGAGCAATTTTGTCAAGGGAAAGGTCAATGCCCTCTTCGGTCTTGAATTCCGCCATAATCCACTCCATGACTTTGCGGTCAACATCGTCGCCTCCCAAATGGGTATCGCCATTGGTTGACAATACCTCGAAACTGGACTCGCCTTCGACCACCCCGATATCCAAAATCGTAATATCGAACGTGCCGCCGCCAAAGTCAAACACGGCCACTTTGCGATCTTTTTTGTCGGCCTTGTCGAGACCGTAGGCCAGCGCGGCGGCGGTTGGCTCATTGATGATGCGCAAGACATTCAGGCCGGCGATTGTCCCGGCGTCCTTGGTGGCCTGGCGTTGGGCGTCGTTAAAATATGCCGGCACGGTAATCACGGCGTCGGCGATCTTTTCGCTCCAATACGCCTCGGCATCGGCCTTGATCTTTTGGAGAATAAAAGCCGAAATTTCCTCGGGGCTGTAGCTTTTGTCGCCCATCGCCACTTTAACCTTATCGCCGGCTTTTTCGATTTTGTACGGCAGAATCTTTTGGTCGTGCTGAACCTCGGCGTCTTCGAACTGACGACCGATGAGACGTTTAACCGAATAGACGGTGTTTTCGGGGTTAGTAATGCTCTGGCGCTTAGCCAGAACACCGACTAATCGCTCGCCGGCCTTATTCACCGCCACCATGGACGGCGTAATATTTCCGCCTTCGGCGGTTGGAATAACCTTCGATTTGCCGCCCTCCATCATCGCCCCGACCGAATTAGTAGTTCCCAAATCAATGCCGATAATTTTTCCCATATGCTTCCTCCGTGAATGCGACTTAGTTTTCTCCTATTGTAAAGTAAACTTTACATTTTTGTCAAGTCACGAAAAAAACCGTCTCGCCCAGCGTCGCTCAAACTGCGTCGGGTCTACTCGTTCTTTGGGATCGGGCCCGAACTAACTTTGACTTTCGCCGGTTTGAGTAAGCGGCCGTTCAAGGTGTAACCACTCTCGATCTCGGTGGTGATGCAATTGGCCTCGATGGTGGGGGTCGGTTCATAGCCGACAGCTTCGTGCACGCTGGGGTCAAATTTTTGCCCAATGGTCGGAATGCGAATTAGACCAAAGTCGGTCATAATTTGTTCCAGTTGTTTTTCGATATAGAGCACGCCAGTGACCCAGTTGTTATCTTTTAATTCCGCTGGCAGATGGTTGGTGGCGCGGCGAAAATTATCCAGCACCGGTGTCAACGCCAGCAGGGCTTGGGCTCGAGAGAGGCTGGAAATCGACTGGTTTTCTTCGTTGACGCGTTTACGGTAATTGTCAAAATCCGCCCCGACGCGCTTCAATTGATTTTCGAGTTCTTGAAGGCGCGGGTTAGTTTTTGAAACCTTCTTGACGATTTTTTCTTGATTCATGGCCTATGTTATACCGGAAAAACGTCAGCGAAGCAAGGCGAAAGTTTTTTTCCGCCAATTGCAGTGGTATGGTCTGGGTATGGTCGAGTCCCGACATTTTCCGAAACGCTTTCGGTTAATTGTGTGGAGCGCGTCGTTTTTGGTTGGCATTGCCGGCGGTTCGCTTATCTCCCAACCGGTGGGACATTACTGGTGGGGCGGAGCGATGGCCGCTCTGGGTCTAGCGTTAATCGTTAAACGTCTTTCGGGATTGATTCTGGGGGCGGCGATAGCGGGGCTGGCCGGTTTAATCCTGGCGGCTGGCGCCGCCGCCGAGTTGACCCTGCCGGCCGATCTTGACTACGCCGGACCAACGCGTGTCGAGTCGGTGCGTTTTAGCCAGGCGCCCCGTGAGCGGGTCATTTTAAGGTTACTCGCTGGGCCGCACCGCGGAGCCGATGTCCGTCTCCTAACCTACGACTGGGGATTCGCTCCGGGCAGTCGAGTGTTGATCAAAATGGTGGTTCAGCCCAATATTCGGCGGGCGAACGCGGGCTATAATATTCTGGGCACGGCCACCGAAGTCGGCGACGTGTCTTGGCTAAGCGGTCCGATGGGGCTCGACGCCGTGCGAGCCAAGGTGCAACGCGGTATCGGCGCCAGTCTGCCCGAGCCCTACGCCAGTCTAGCGGTTGGTTTGTTAACTGGGGCTCATGATGAATTCGATGCTGATTTTAAGCAAGACCTCCAACGCACGGGCACAACCCATCTCGTGGCGGTGTCGGGTTATAATCTGACGATTGTGGCGTTGCTGGTGCGACGCCTGGGGAGCCGATTTTCGCCGCAGATCGGTCTATGGGGCGCGGTGGGCAGTTTGGCTGGCTACATTCTTTTGGCTGGCGCCAGCCCGTCAATTCTGCGGGCGGCGATCGTGGCGGCTCTGTCGCTCTTGGCGGTGGCTTCGGGCCGACTGACTCACCGCCTGCCACTCCTTTTGGTGGGAGCGGCAATTTTGGCGGCGGTCACTCCCTTGGGGCTGATGTACAATTTGGGTTGGCAACTGTCTTTTTTGGCATTTGCCGGAATTGTTTTTGTCCAACCCCTCTTAGAGCCTTGGGCGAAGCGCCTGTTAGTGATTGGACCGTCATTGGGCGAAACCCTGGCGGCCGAGATAATGGTTTTGCCGCTCCTGCTTCGTCAGTTCGGAATCTTTTCCGTCGTGTCATTGCCGGTCAACGCCGCCGTTCTGGCGCTGGCTCCTCTGGCAATGGGACTAAGCGCCATGCTGGCGGTTGCGGCGATAATTTCCGTAACGTTGGGTCGACTGGTGTCGTGGTTGGCTTATCCGGTGCTTGTTGCCATGGTCAAACCAATTCAATGGGCGAGCGATTTGCCGTTCGCGGCCTTAACCCTGGGAAAGTTTCCCCTGTCGATTATGTTGGGGGCGTATGGGGTGATTCTTGTCTGGCTCTATACCGATTGGAGGCGGCGTGTCCCGATTGATTAAATTCGGTTTGGGATTGCTGGCGTTGGCGGCGATTGTCGTCGTCTCGGCTGGTCTAATCCCTCAAGCCAGCGACCAAGTCCCGAAAGTGACGGTTCGTTTTTTGGACGTTGGCCAAGGCGACGCAATTTTGATCACCACGCCTCACCGAGAACGGATCCTGATTGACGGCGGTCCCGACAGCGCCATTCTGACCCGTCTCGGCGCGGCTATGCCATTTTTTGCCCACGACTTTGCCTTGGTAATCGCGACTCATAACCACGCCGATCATATTACTGGCCTAAACGCTGTCATGGAGCGCTACACCGTGCGCCAAATGTGGCTGTCCGGGGCGATCCATACCACCAACGAGTACCTCAAGTTGCTCGGTAACATTAACACGCTCGGAATACCGACGAAAATTGTCAAGCAGGGCGATAGCGTTGTCATTGACGAAGTATCACTGACGGTGCTTCATCCGACTCAATCCATGGTCGGAGCGCGGCCCGACGATCAGCACGACGCCACGATCGTCGTGCGGGCGTGCTACTTAACCTACTGTTTTCTTTTGACTGGCGATCTCGACGAGGGTCAGGAACAAGCTATTCTTAACGCCGGCCTGCCACTTCAGGCCGATGTCCTGAAAGTGCCCCATCACGGATCCAAAACCGGCTTGGCCGTTAATTTTCTACAGGCCGTCAATCCTAAATATGCCGTGATCGAAGTTGGCGCCGGCAACCGGTACGGCCATCCCGCCCCTAGCGCGGTGGCCAAGTTGGCCGAGGGCGGGATTACGACCTATCGCACCGATCAAAACGGCACTGTTACCGCCACGGTTCAAGGCGACCGACTGACAGTTACGGCGGAGCGCCCTTCCTCGGCTCGGCGATAACCTTGGCGGTTACTCTCGTGGTCGACATTGTAGTAGAATGACTGTGCCATGTCCGGACACAGCAAGTGGGCCCAAATTAAACGACAAAAGGGGGTAACGGACGCCAAGCGGAGCGCGGTGTTTACTAAATTGAGTAACGCGGTTACGGTGGCGGCTCGAGACGGCGGCGGCGATCCGGCGACCAATTTTCGATTGCGCTTGGCCATCGAACAAGCCAAAGCCGCCAACATGCCGAAAGACAATGTTGATCGGGCGATTGGGCGTGGCACGGGCGAGCTGGCGGGCGCTACTCTTGAATCGCTTCGCTACGAAGCTTACGGGCCGGCTGGCGCCGCTCTCCTTATAGACGTAACCACCGACAACCGCCTTCGCGCCTTAGCCGCGATCAAATCCGTTCTTAATCGGGCGAACGCCAAACTGGCCGAACCGGGTGCGGTGAGCCATCTTTTCACCCAACGCGGCGTGATGACAGCACTCGGTCCAACGCCGGAAGCGACGGAACTGGCGATTCTGGACAGTGGCGCGGCGGATTATGTCGTTAATCCCGACGGCGTCATGACCGTCTTAACCGAACCAAAGGAACTGGCGGCGGTGGCCCGGACATTAACGGCCGCGGGCTTGACGGTGACCGACCTGGATTTGACCATGGAACCGCGCGTCGCCGTGTCGCTTGACGCCACCGAGGCGCGATCTTTTAGCTCCCTTGTCCAACAACTCGAGGATTTGGACGACGTGGTGAACGTCTATACCAATTTTGATTTTAGCCCGCCATGTTAGCCGGGCGGACGGGGAGGGAAAATCACCGTTTTGGGGATTGATCCGGGCACTGGACGGTGCGGCTACGCCGTGGTTGCGTTCGGGCCAACGCCGCTCCTCGAGATCTGCGGGAGTTTTAACTTTCCCAGCGCCATGCCGTTACCCGAGCGTTACGTGGAATTGGAGGCTGGGGTTACCGGGTTAATAACCCGCCACCGTCCCAACGTCGTGGCAGTTGAAACCCTGATATTTAACCGCAACATTACGACAGCGATGCAGGTGAGCGAAGCTCGCGGCGTGGTGATTTTGTGTGGCGCCAGACATCATCTCGACATCCAGCCCTGCACACCGCTCCAGGTTAAGATGGCCGTGGCTGGCTATGGGCGCGCCGATAAGATTCAGATCAAATTCATGGTGGAAAAACAGCTCGGGGTGACGAAAATCGGCGGGTTCGACGACGCCATCGATGCTATCGCCATCGCGATCACCGGCTATCACTTGACCGCCGCGCGACTAGCCGCGGCCCGCTCAACGGAAATTAATTGACAGGTTGGGTGGCGCCTGTTTGAATGGGACAGCAACTATGATTCGCTATTTACGCGGTCGCATCCGGGCAAAAATCCGCCAGCAGGTGGTTTTGGAAGTGGCGGGAGTTGGATACGGCCTGCGCGTGCCGCTAAACATCTTGGCCTCGATGCGCTCGGGCGAGGATTGCCAACTGTACGTCAGCGAAGCCATTAGAGAGGACGCCTACGAATTATTCGGTTTTCTGGAGCTGGAAACGCTGGAGATTTTTGAGTTGTTGCGCCGCGTTTCCGGGGTGGGGCCAAAGCTGGCATTGGCGATTATCGGCTTTTACGCCTCGCCAGACTTGCGCGCCATTATTAATTTTGGTGATGTCAATAAACTAAGTCTCGTTACCGGCGTGGGCAAGAAGCTGGCCGATAAAATCGTGGTGGAACTGCGTGATCGGACTGCCGCGCCAACGCCCGTTGATGTCCCCGGCGATCAAGACGTGGTAGTCGCCTTGCAGTCGCTTGGTTACACTAACGCCGAAATCGCGGACGTTTTGCCGAAAATCCCCGGCACTCTTACGAGCCCGGAAGATCGTTTAGCCTGGTTGTTGCGCCATTTGGGCGAATAGTTGAGATGACGTGGCGCCTGGCCGATTCCATTCGCGTGCTTAGGGGCATGGGAGAGAAGACGGCTCGTGTCTTTGAATCGCGCCTCGTCTTCACTCTGGAAGATTTGAGCTACTTCTTGCCGCGCGGCTGGCTTGACGCCACCACGGTCGTGCCGTTGGCTCGGTTGCGACCGGACGTCATCGGCGTGGTCCGGGTCAAAGTCTTAACAGTTCAGCTCGGACGAAGCCAGCGCTCCGGCACGCCATACTTGCGGGCGACAATTGGCGACGAGACCGATACTATCGGCGCCATGTGGTTCCATCCGCGATTTCTGGCCAACCGAATTTATGTCGGCGCGACACTGTTGCTTTACGGCCGTTGCCGCCGACTGGGCGCGGGCGAACGGGTCATGATGGCGCCTTCACTACTGGCCAAACCGGCCATACTGCCCGTTTATCCGGCGATCGGTGGCGTAACCACCGGGCGAATCCGCGCTCTCATGGGCCAACTTCAACCGCTGATAGCCGAGATGTCTGACTTTCTGCCGCCGAATATTTTGGTTGATCACCAATTGTGCAGTCTTACTCAAGCTCTGAATAATCTCCACTTTCCCGAAAATCTTGCGGCGGTTGAGACGGCTCGGCGGCGATGGGGGTTTGATGAAATCCTCCTCCTCTTGGCCCCTTCCCTGATTAATCGTCGCACGTGGGACAAAACGACGATAGACCGCCTGCCGCCGAATCCCGCAGCCCTGGCGTCTTGGCGCGCGTCGCTGCCGTTTATTTTAACCGACGATCAAGAGCGAACGATTGAAGCGATTAACCACGATCTGGCCCGACCCCAACCGATGAATCGCTTGATTCAGGGCGATGTCGGGAGCGGCAAGACAGTCGTGGCTCTCGCGGCGGCCATTCAGACCATGACGGCTGGCAAGGCGGTTGTTTGGCTGGCGCCAACCGAGCTTCTGGCGCGGCAGCATTTCCTCACGGCTTCAAAACTGCTTGGAAAGACGATTTTAGATCGGCCGATTGGCTTGTGGACGCGGACGCAGCGGGTGATTAACGACCACGGGATAAAAAAAGCCTCGTCCGGTCAGCTCGCGGCAATGGCCCTAATAATCGGCACCCACGCGCTACTCGCCGACTCCCTCGATCTCCCACCGCTTGGCTTGCTGATTATAGACGAGCAACACCGCTTCGGCGTCAATCAACGAGGGCGACTGCGCCAGCGCGGCGCCGTCCATCTTTTGAGTATGACCGCCACTCCAATTCCCCGCACGCTGGCCTTGGCGCTCTACGGCAATTTGGATATTTCCGTTATTCGCACTAAGCCACTCGGTCGTAAACCAATAATTACACGGGTTGTGGCGGAAAAAAATCGCTCTCGGGCTTACGCCTTTATCGATACTCATGTGTCGCGCGGAAGACAAGTGTATGTTATTTGTCCGGCAGTCGAGCCGGTGGAATTGGATGAAGGGATCGTTTTTGGGTCGCTGTTTCAAACGATAGAAGAAACTAAGGCGGTTACCACTTGGCATAAAACTATCCAATCGGTCTTCCCGCGCCGTCGGGTGGCAATGCTTCACGGTAAAATGGCTTCGAATGAAAAAAAAACCACCATGGATGCGTTCCGCCGAAGAGAAATTGACATCTTGGTGAGCACCACCGTGGTCGAAGTTGGGGTGGATGTCCCCGGCGCGACCATCATGGTGGTCGAAAATGCCGAACGCTTCGGCTTGGCCCAGCTTCATCAATTGCGCGGGCGGGTTGGGCGGAGCGACTGTCAGAGTTATTGTTTGCTCTTTCCCACCGTCGACAGTCAAAGAGATCACGCTCGTCTCAAGTTGCTGGAAGCCACCGATGACGGCTTTGCGTTGGCCCAGCAGGACCTTGACACGCGCGGGCCGGGGGAGCTGGCGGGCGAATCCCAGTCTGGCTTGCCGCGACTTCGGTTTGCCGACCTGCGGGATGTGCGTCAAGTCGAAATTGCCCAAAAGGTGGCGGGGGAACTGATTGATTTGCCGGAATTTCGGCAAGCGTGTGAAAGATTCTGGCGTTCCAGTCATCCGGAATAACTTGCGATCCACCCGACTCATGATATATTCTTGGTGAATATGTTGTGGCAAAAGTTTCTCCGCTCGTCTTGGCGGCAAGTTCTGGGGATCGGGTTAATCGCTTTTGGGGTGAGCGACGCCGTTTTTTACTACGTTGACCGGCGCGTAACCGCTTCTCAAGGCGTGGCCTCGACAAGCTCGCCGTCGGCAGTCTCTGCGGACGAGGCGCAAAAGTCGTCCGCAGCCGGATCACCGGCTGTTCAAGCGTCTGCCGTAGCGGCGCCGATAACCCAAAAAATCAACCTTAACACGGCGAGCCAAAGCGAACTGGAATCTCTTCCATCAATCGGCCCGACCAAAGCCCAAGCGATTATGGACTATCGCGCGGGCAAACAGTTTAAATCGGTTGACGAACTGACAAAAGTGAACGGCATCGGCGCCAAAACCCTCGCCAAACTGCGTCCGCTGGTAACGATATAATTCAATTATTGGTGGAACCGAGAGGACTTGAACCTCTGGCCTCTTCAGTGTGAATGAAGCGCTCTGCCAACTGAGCTACGGTTCCAAAGAGGAACGCGAGTTTATTTTAGCCAAAATAGTCCAACAAAACCAGACATCGGGATCTTGCGAGTGATCGGGCGCGTCTCGTTGGAGGCATTTTTCGCGGACCATGCCGGCGGTGACAAAGTGAAAGGTTGTAAATTATGTCTTTGGTCAGCTGGCGCACTCTAATTGTCAGAGCTAGATGAAGGGCGAATTGCCGAAAAAAAATGAGCCGCCACTCCGCGATGGCGACTCTAATCGTTGGGACTGTGCGGTGGGAGATTTATCTTCCCCCACGGGCGAGGAATTCGCGTCCATGGCCGACGTCTGTGTTGATTGGCACGTTTCGGGCGCAGAGCGGACACTCTGCCGCGTCCCAGGCGTCGAGCGTGAGGGAGACGAGAGCCTCGAGCTTCGGAACGCCCCCCACTTCCGGCGGCGCAATGCCTCCGCGATTGCAGAGAACCCCGAGACCAACGACATAACCGTTGTATAATCGTACGGCCGCGACCACCCCTTTGGCCGAGCCGCCGGTGGTGAGAATGTCATCCACCACCAGAACTCTCTTGCCCGCGACGAGTTTGTGGTAGCCGCGCTTGATGACGAAGGCGTTTCCGTCGTCGGACTTCTCGGCGTAGACTGCCAACACCTCGCGGTCGAACATCTCGGAGAGATGATACGCCGTCCACTGGGCGAGGATCGCGCCGCCGATGGCCGGAGCGATGACGACCCCCGCGCTGTCGTCGGCAAACCGCTCGGCGATTGCGTGGCAGAGGCGGGACATTACCGCCGGGTGCGGATTGACCGCATCCTTGTTAACGTACCCCGGGCCGTGCTTGCCGGACGTGTAGACGAAATGGCTGTTGGTAATGACCGCGCCGACTTGGCCGAGAACTCGCTGAACTTCTGGCTCGGTCATGACTTCGTCTCATTCTGTCGGTACCGGTTGATAAGCTCGCCGAGCTTCTCTGTTTCGCGGCGAGCCGCTTGGGCAAAGTCCGCGCCGTTCGAGGCGAAGATGATGCCGCGCGAGGAGTTGATAATCATGCCGCGTCCGTGCCTGTCTTGACCCGCGATAACGGTCTTCTCAACATCGCCGCCCTGCGCCCCGATGCCTGGAATGAGAATCGGCATATCGCCGACGAGTTCGCGGACTTTGCGGAGTTCATCGGGATACGTTGCGCCGACGACGAGGGCGCAGTTGCCGTTCTTGTTCCACTCGTTTGCCACACGACGGGCGACATGGCGATAGAGCGGCTCGCCGTTTACGGACAAGCCTTGAAACTCGCCCGCGCCCGGATTGGACGTGCGGCAGAGTACGAAGATGCCTTTCTCCTCTCGCGCGAGGAATGGCTGAAGCGCTTCGGCTCCGAGATACGGATGCACTGTGATAGCGTCCGCACGCAGAAAGCCAAACGCCGCATCCACATAGCCAGCGTTGGTGTTACCGATGTCGGCGCGCTTGGCGTCGAGAATCACCGGAACGTCCGGCGCGACGGCGTGGATGTCGGCGATGGTCTGCTGAAGTGCGGCAATGCCCGCCGCGCCGTGCGCCTCGTAAAACGCAATGTTCGGCTTGTAGGCGCACACAAGGTCCGCCGTCGCTGCCACGATTGCGCGATTGAACGCGACGATGATATCGGCGATACTGATTCTCCTTCGTACGGATTCGGGAATCCTGTCGAACTCGCTGTCGAGTCCGACACAGACAAACCGGTTACGAGACCATCGGTTCTCCAGCATTCGCCTGAAGTTTCGACTATTCATATCGCCATCCTCCAGTGTATTTCTATTGTAAAGGGACTACTTAAGCCCGACAAGCGGACTTGATGCCAGTATCACCTTAGCTTAAATGTCTAGAATAACTAAGTTGAAACGAAGAAAACCGCTCGGAGAATTTCTTTCCAATCTCTCTTCAATCGTTTCTTTGGTGCCGAGGAGAGGATTCGAACCTCCACGGGTTGCCCCGCTAGCTCCTAGGGCTAGTGCGTCTACCGTTCCGCCACCTCGGCCAGGATGGTTCTTGAATTATACCAGTCAATTCCGGCTTCCATAAGCCAGTTCTGCCTCGCGGTAACGTCTGAATGCTATAATAGTATAGATGACAAACACGCGACCACTTATTTTTTTGGGCGGGGCGACGGGTAGTGGAAAAACCAAGCTCGCTCTCACGCTGGCCAAACTTCAGCCGCGCCTGGCTATTCTGTCGGCCGATTCGCGACAAATATATCGGTTGCTCAACGTTGGAACCGCCAAGGTGGGTTGCCCGGGTTTTGAATCAACTCTTACCGGACAGCCAGAGCCAGTTTGGTTTGCCGACGGCGTGCCGCAGTTTCTGATTGATATTGCCGAACCCAATGGCAACTTTTCTTTGGCGGATTATTTAAGCCAAGCTCGTCGGTTGATACTTGCATGTTGGCAGAGTGATAAGGTGCCTTTAGTTGTTGGCGGCACCGGGCTCTACCTTCAAGCCCTGGCGGAAGGTTATCAGCCCACGGTTAAACCGGATGTTGAATGGCGAGCGTTAGGGGATAATCTGACCATCGCCCAACTGCAAGGGCGGGTCAAGGCCAGTGGCGCGCGGATGGCAACAACGGACTGGCGAAACAAAAGACGCCTCATACGCGCTCTGGAACGAGTTGCCATAGAACCGGACAACGCTTCGACTAATAGCCCCCTGACTTCAAACACGGCTGTTTACATTTTGGATCATCCTTGGGAGACTCAACGAGATTTTGCGTCGGCCATGGTCCGCGAACGATTAGCCGCCGGGCTGGTGGACGAAACTCGCCTACTGCTCGACAGCGGCATTAATAAATCGTGGCTGGGCGGTCTTGGCTTGTCTTATCGTTTGGTGTTGGCCATGCTTGACGGCCAATGGCCGAAAAATGAGCTGGAGCCGCGAATGATCCACGCTTTTCGTCAATTGATGCGCCGCCAACGCGGCTGGTTTCGACGGATGACGTCGGCTCGCCACGCCTCTTCGGAAGAGATTATTGGGGCAATCGGTCGGGCAATCGCGGCGGGTAAATCAGTCTAAAATCGGACGATACTGAAGCGCTTCGGCCACCGCATTGGTCGAAATGGCCTCCTCTCCAGTCAAATCGGCTATGGTGCGGGCGACTTTAAGAACTTTGTGATAGCCGCGCGCCGACAGTTGGAGCTTGTTAATCGCTCGCTCGATGAGGTCGCGAGCCGGGGGCTCGAGCAGACAGTATTTTGCTATCGCCTTCGCGGACATTTGGCTGTTGGACCCAAGACCGCGACCGATGAACCGAATATGCTGGCGCTCGCGGGCGGCCACAACTTGTGGACGGATTTTTGCGCTGCTGTCCGATGCCGCTGGTTTGATTAACTCCCCCACCGGCACCGGCGGGACAACCACGTGAAGATCAATTCGATCCATCATCGGCCCGGACAATTTTTTTTGATACTGGAGAATTTGTTGCGGCGCGCAGCGGCACTCATGGTGCGGGTCGTCTTTGTATCCGCATGGACACGGGTTGATCGCCGCCACCAAGAGACAGTGCGCGGGAAAATGGGCGGTGTAGCCGGATCTGGCCACGGTAATCACGCGGTCTTCTAATGGTTGGCGTAACGATTCGATCACACTGCGGGGAAATTCCGCCAATTCGTCCAAAAAAAGGACGCCATTGTGGGCCAAAGTTATTTCGCCCGGCCCGGGCGGGTTACCGCCGCCCACAATCGCCGCGAGACTGGCGCTATGGTGCGGCGAACGAAACGGTCGGGTGAGCACCAGGGGCGACTGTTCGGTGAGCAGGCCGGCGACGCTGTAAATTTGGGTCGTTTCTAAAAGTTCGTCGCGGTTGAGCGGCGGCATGATGCCGGGCAGGGCCCGAGCCAACAAGGTTTTGCCGGAACCGGGCGGCCCGGTCATCAGGATATTATGGTGACCGGCGGCGGCGATGGTTAAGGCTCGTTTGGCGGCGATTTGGCCATAAATGTCGCCAAAGTCGGCCGTAACATCTGGCATGGGATAAGGGGCGTCATTGGGGGCAACGGCCGGGACGGCGGCCTCGCCTTTAAGAACCTGAATCAGGTTTTCCAGGTGGACAATGCCAAAAAAGCGCGAGCAGTTTGCCACCAACCCGACCTCGAGAGCGTTGGCGGCGGGCAGATAACCGCGCTTGGCCCCGTCTGCGTGACGGGCAAACGCCAGACTGCCACGGGTTAGCTTAAGTTCGCCTTGCAACCCAAGCTCGCCATAGAAGTAAGTTGCCCTGTCCGGCAACGGAATTTGGCCGTCGGCCGCCAAAATACCCACGGCGATTGGCAGGTCGAACCCAACGCCGTCTTTCTTCAAATCGGCTGGAGCCAAGTTGACGGTAATTCGGGCCAGAGGAAACGTGGCGTCGCTGTTCTTAATTGCCGCTCGGATCCGTTCTTTAGACTCTTGGACGATGGTGTCGGCCAAGCCAACAATATTGAACGCCGGCATGCCTGGGCTGACATCCACCTCCACCGTGATTGGAAAACAACTGATGCCAACTCGACCAATCGTGCGGACGTGGGCCAGAGCCATGGCTAACAGTACAGATTAGGCGCCAAGTTTGAGTACGCGCTGGGCTAGTGGCACCACCCAACCGTGTCGCGCCTCCAGGTAAGTGGCGATGACTAGGACTCCTAACAAGGGAAGGCTGTAAACGGTAATGCGCATCAGCTCGCGTTTTAAGTCGTGGGTGGCCACGATCCTCGGTGATGTTCCAATCGCCGGAGCCGACTCCACCCCCGTAGCCACCGGCGCGCCGCGGGAAGGAGCCAGGCTGGCGGGGGAAATATTGCGAATGTCGCTTTTGGCGGCGCGGCGCGAGAATGCCATAGACTATCCTTTCATATTTTAGCTCTATACTACCCACTCGGCCTCCTTTACACAAGGGGGAGAGTTTGGTACGCTGGCTCTGGGTTTTATCCCCGACGCGATAGGGCGAAGTTGTTGGGCGCGAGCGGCAACGCCCATATATCTTCGGTTATGCGGGAGTAGTTCAGCGGTAGAACGCTTCCTTGCCAAGGAAGAGGTCGGGGGTTCAAGTCCCCTCTCCCGCTCCAGCCAGAGAGGCGGAGCGTCAGCGTGGCTTAGGACCCTAGTGTTAACCCTAAAAATCCGGCGTGGTAGCCAAGCGGTAAGGCGGGAGTCTGCAAAACTCCTATTCGCGGGTTCGATCCCCGCCCACGCCTCCACGCGATCAAAGATCAAAGAAAGAAGGTCGGATGAATTTAATCACCGCAAGTCAAGTTATTCTCGCGGTGTTGTTGAGCGGTTCGATCCTGATCCAGCAGCAGGGCACCGGTTTAGGGGGCGCTTTCGGTAGCGAAGGCAACGTTTATCGGAGCCGTCGTGGGGTGGAAAAGTGGCTATTTTACGCCACGATTGTTTTAGCGTTGGGATTTTTTGCCGTCATTATTTACAGTTTGAGGCAAAGCGGCGCGTCATAACCCAATGCCAGCGCCAAGTTATATCCCCAGGCATCACCCGATAATTTCGTTGACGCGGCCAGAAAAGATCGCGGCGATTGTGGCGTTGATCGTCCTGTTGCTGGGTCTTTTTGGCTATTTTTACGATCGAAGCCAGAGAAAGCACGAGGTCCCGATTCAGTCGGGGACGTATACCGAGGGGGTGATTGCCGATAGCCCAACCAAGGTGGAGCGGATCGTGGCTCGATTAACGAATCTGGGCTTAACGTATCGAGACAATGACAATTCGATCAAGCCGGCGCTGGCCGAGTCTTGGGAGGTGTCGAACGACAATAAAACATACACCTTCCGTTTGCGTTCCGGCTATGACGCCGCCGGTTTGCTCGCCACCATTCAGTCAAGTAAAACTAATTGGCAGGGCATAGACATTGCCGCGCCGGACGGCAAAACGCTCGTTTTTCGCTTGCAAGAACCGCTAAGCTTGTTTCTGGCCACCACCACGGCGGCAATCTTCCCGTTCGGTCCCTATAAGATCGTGAAGCGAGACGACCAAGGCGTGGTGTTGCGATCAAACCCCGAGTTTGTTTTAGGCGAGCCGTTTATTCCCAAATTTGTTCTTAGAACATTCTCCACCAACGCCCAATTGATGAAAGCGGCTAAGGAAGGTGAAATCCAAGGAACGGCAGACTTCTCCGAAACCGTGCCCCGCGCGTTTCAGGAATACACCGTTGAGCTTCCGCGCTATTACATTTTGCTTTTTAATACCACTCGGCCTGTTTTTAAGAAAGTCGAAGACCGCCAAAGAGTGATTGCCGAATCGGACGGTCCGGAAGTAAAATATACTCTCGTAACGAGCCAATCCGGTATTGCCAGCGATTTGACCGACGCCCTTGCCAAGGCCGTGGCTTCCAAGCACATCACTCTTGACGTCCAAAAGAAAAACAGTTTGACGTTGCAAAAAGAAGAAATTCAGAAGCGAGATTTTGACCTCCTGCTCATCGGAATCAACTATGGCGTTGACCGCGACTACTATCCTTTTTGGCACTCAAGTCAAGTCGCGTCGCCGGGGTTGAATATTGGCGGCGTTAAAGACCGAGACCTTGACGGCTTGTTAGAAACAGCTCGGCGCGAACCGGACCCCGTCAAACGGGCTGCCCTTAATGGGCAGATTGAAACGAGCTTAACCCAGAAGGCCTATCAGAAAATTGTCAACCAAGAAAAATTTGAGTTTTGGGTCAATAAGCGAATCAGAGGGGTAACATATGGTACAATCGAGGACGGAACTAACCGCTTTCAACTCGTCTGGCGGTGGTATATTAAGTCCAAAAAGGTTAAGTAGCGCCGAAGTGGTGGAATGGCAGACACGCAGCGTTCAGAGCGCTGTGGGAGCAATCCCGTGGAGGTTCGAGTCCTCTCTTCGGCACCAGAACTTGGCTTTAGCGCTGTAATTATACACTTTGCGCGAACTTACTTTGAACGGAACTGACCGCCTCCGCTCCGGCGGAACGCTCGGGCGCGGCGAAATTTTCCTCCCACTCCCCTTCCGCCGCGTCCGGGCTCGGACGGACGGGATTTTTGGCGGGCAGATTCTTTTCCTTGCCCCTCCCTCCCTGCGCGGAAAAGGTTAAGGAACTCCCTAATAAATGTCAACGCAATTTAGAAATGTCGTGAATGTACCAAAATAGAAATGTCGTGTTTT
>CAYJRF010000002.1:0-93926 GCA_964372935.1 uncultured Candidatus Saccharibacteria bacterium | reverse complement strand
GCGCGTGCATGGCATGCACGAGGTCAGCGGTTCGAGCCCGCTATGGTCCACCAAAATTGATAGTGTGTTCTCGCTCAAGCTAAGCGTTCAGACGGTTGCGAACGACCCCAAAAGTGTTACTGTGATATTGAAGAAAGTGTTAAGCAGACAGAAGAATAATTCATGGCAGCAATCCACAAAGAAGGTGGTCCCCCATGTGAATCCCCCGATAATATAATGGGATTAAACAGTAGCGAGTATCCAATTTTTACACTATCACAGAGCTTAATCACCCTCTAGAAATTCTCGGAAATCAGTCAGAAACGTATGCGGAGTGTGGATTTTAAATTTAGACGGTACTCGACCAATTTCCTCCGTAAAGAAATGCTTTTTGTCTAACGTAACTAAATAGTCGACCGTGTATATATCAGCACTGGCTAGAATATGGCGGTCGTCCTGATCGGTAATGTATTTATCGAATTTCTTCCATTCGGCTTTTGGCGGGGTTGACTTGATTGACGCTTGAAATCCCGTTAGGACCTTCTCTAACGTTGCTAACTCTTTTACGCCATACTTCTTTTGAATTTTACGATGAGCTTCTATAACGACCGCTTCCGTAATAATGATTTTAAGGAAGTTTTTTCGAACTAAATCTAAAATACCGGCCGATCCGCCGCGACTACTAAAAACCGCAGCAAGAATAACACTCGTATCTAAGAAGAGCGTGGGATTTCGGGGCATTAGTATTTAGACGTTCGTAAGATTCGATCTAAAAAGGTTCGATCTGTTTCACCGAGTTTGTCTTCTTCTAGAAATTCTTCCACTTGCTCGTCAGCGTAGTCGCGCAAACCTTCTGTTGCTTTGATAGAGACCGGTTGAATGACAATCTTATCATTCTCTAAACTCACATATAAAAATGTCTCAGAATCAATCTTGAGCTTATTACGAATTGATTTAGGAATAGTGACTTGTCCCTTACTAGTTGGACGAACTAAATTCTTCGGCATGAAAACCTCCATTTTTAAAGTAAGTATGTAGTACTTTCTTACTAATGTCAATTTTATGTATGCGTTCATATCGTTTCCGGCAAGGAAAAGGTGGAATTGCGTTTAGCTGATTTTGATATAAGCGAGGGCGACATATTGGTTAAAGTATTGGCGATTCAAAAATTTTCGGGTAAGACTGATGACGATCAGAGGATCGTCGTTTACCCCCTCCTCGCGTCTCGTCTGTGATAGCGGGAGAGGAGGGTGTTTATCGGCCAAAATTTGTCAGCTGTCGGATAATACTCTAGTCTTAAAGTATGCTCAATAATCCTGAAGCCGAATATCTCCCACCATCAACAGTGCCAATCGTCTTACCTTCCAGGCGTTTAAATCCGGAAGCAGTCAACCCTCGAGATGTTTATTTACGCCATGAAGTCTTTGAACAATTATCAGGCGATCTCGGTCGATTAAATAATGAACACCTTATTGGCTGGCCTGATTGGGATCAATTTGCTGACGTCCTAGAAGCCACCTCTCGGTATTACGTTGATCCAGAAACGAAACGGGCTGGTCAAAACTCGCTGGAACGCAACACCATTTATGCCTGGACGCGCATGGGTAAAGTTTTGCAATATTGGGAACAGTTGGACCATGCCGCTTTGGTTATCGGGCAAATCAACGATGGCCTTTGGCGGCGCGACCTTGATCCCGACACCCGCACCAGTCTTATTGAACGTCGTGGTCAGTGGCGTGATCACCAAAGACAATTGGCTGAATTAAGCGCTCGGTATCAGACCGCGACTATGCTGATGATTCAACGCCTGGATCGTTTAGGCCAGCGGCCAGAAATCAAGCAGTTTAGAGCGACCTTCTGTAACCTTATAACCCGAAAATTTGGGGAACAAGAAGCGTTGAATCGATACGCTGGCATTGTTGGCAATATTACCCTTGGCCAAGTGTTGCGAGCCTTGGGAGTTAACCTTTACCCCATGCCGCCGGAAATTGACGTTAGGCGCAAGACTGATCTATTAGCTCTTAGAGATGGCGATCCGACGTGCCACTTTATCCAATTGAAAACTCATTCGGGAAGAGATTTTGGTATCGATATTGCGCAGGTCCATCATCATCAAGACGCCGATCCGCGATCTGAAAAAGCTCGGTATCTCCAGTTCTGTCAGGCACTCGCTCACCAGTGGGGGGACGTTCCGTATCGGCCGCTGTGGGTGGACGTTTACGGTTTTGGAGATGGGCTGAATGTCGATCCTTTAACCGGCCGATTACATCGCGTGGAAGATAATGTTATTTGGAATGTCAGTCGAATATTTGAAAGCCAGCCGGAAACAAGCAGCCGAAAGATAGCATAATGATGAATCACGAAGTTCCTAATCACGACCACAACCCTGATTTGGTTGAAGAAATTCCCATTATCAAGGTTCCTCTTGAGGAAATAATCACTCCCGATAATCTTCTCAATCCCGAAGCGCCTGTCAGGCAACCCGATCCCGAACCGCCAGAAACCGCGCCGAATTAAAAAAAGTTCCACCATGCGTCAGGCGTCAGGCATGGAGTAAAGTATTCGTTCTGTCGCCCCAAAACTAGTCAAAGAAAAACAACGCGGACATTTCACAAAGTTTTTTAGTCAACCGCGCGACAGCCGTCCCAGGTGAATGGAGGGTAATACTGGTCGCGATTCACCGCCACGTTAACCCCGTGGCTGGAGCCGGCGCGTCGCCATTCGTGTTCACACCCCACGGGCGACGAGACAACATTAGTGGTGTTGAAAAAAATAATGCCCACTCTGGCTTCGTTGGTACGAATACGGAGCCAGAGTGGGTGGGGGCTGTTCACACTCGCGAGTTCTGGCGCGTAAACGAGTGCGAACACTTTTCTAGCCTAGCACGCCGTGGAGGGCGTGTCAACCCCCTCTCTCAGGTGTGATTGTCGTTTTGGCAAGAGCGGGCGTAGGTCCACGGTTTATGGGTCGAGAACCGATGGTGGTCGAGTAAGGCGTAAACCAAGATTATTATAACTTAATGATCGAACATATGCATTTTTAGTCGAATAACTGGGCCGCTGTTGAAGTTTTGGTTATTTGGCGCGTTCGATTACAAAGGACGAGAATTCGTGAAGGCGGTTTTTAGACTTGTTATCAATCGGCGCGGCGGCAATAAGGGCGTCGGCTTGGCGAGCGTAACCGTCCGCCAGCTCTCTGGCCTGGGACTCGGCGGCGGTACGGCGAAATATGTCGCGAATCGTTTCGAGCGGCATGATGGGGTCATGGTCTAAATAGTATCGTCGCAAAGTCTGTTTGTCGCTGTCTGTCGCCGACTGGTGGGCGAACCGAACCAAAACAGTCCGTTTCCGTTCCGCGATATCGGACGCGGCTGATTTGCCGGTAATATTATCGTCGCCAAATGTCCCCAAAATATCGTCAACGATTTGATAGGCGATTCCCAAGGCGACCGCGGCCGGTAGCCACCAGTCCGGGGCGGCGGCGCCACCGCCGGCCAGTGCGCCCAGCTGGAGCGGCCGAAATATCGAGTAACGACCGGTTTTATATTCCATTATTTGAATCAAAGTTTTCATGCTCGGGAATGATTGGCTGGCCGCGACAGTAAGATCAAGGTATTGTCCAAAATACACTTCCTGTTTGAGGGCGTCCAAATCGCGCCATGACGCGGGACTAATCAAGTCGGTGGCAATCGCCTCGGCCCAAAGTCGCTCGGCCCAACTAAAAACCACATCGCTCATCAGCATGGCCAAACTTTCGCCGTAGCGTTGACTTTCTCCCAGCAAACGCTCCTTGGCGTGGTATATTTTAAAAGCCCGGTGGAGACTGGGCCGGCCACGACGCGTGTCGCCTTGATCCATAATGTCGTCTTGAATTAACAGGTAGTTGTGAATGAGCTCCAAGCTCAAGGCCAGTCGAACAACCGCTTGGGGCGGTTTCTGCCGTCGAGTCAAACTGTAACCAAACAAAAAAAGGGCCGGGCGGACGAATTTACCGGTTTGGCGGAGATAGTCTTTCAAAATAACCATCGCCGGCTCGACTGGCGCGCGTCCCCGGCGCGCTTGATTGGCCAGAGCGCTGATTAATTCCCGCCAACTTTTTTGCAGACACGCAAGATGGTCGGAAATAAGAGCCGGTTCCATGGTCGCAATATACCCTATTATCTTTCCGAGCAAAAGTTGTTTGAACTGGGCGGTCGATTGCGTCATAATGGTAGTGTCTTCGTATGACTGGAGGGGGGTATGACATTTTGTCCATGGTTAGACCGGCGACAGGCGGTTTTGGACGCCTTAAACGAGGCCATCAGCGTCATCCGGGCAGGGCGGCGACTAGGACGACACGAGCGGAAAATAGATGTGCAGGCTCGGGCCACGCTAGGGAGCCCACTTGCCGATCTTTTCACCATTTTGGTCTTCATCGCAGCGGTAAATGGCCATACCACTGACGAGCTTGTCGCCAGCATGCTGTATGACGGGCTACTGATGGCGGTGGAGAATGTCGTGGAATACGTGGGCGATGAAGCCCTGCCAGCAGAGCTGGCGGAAATGCTCGCAGCTGTCGGCCTCGTCCGCTCGTCTTACCCGGACCGTTCCGTCAGAGTCTATAACTAGGAACGAGTCCTCGTGTCCTGATCGTCCTGACGGGCGATCTTTTTTTGTTGAAATTCATCTTCGGCGGAGGTATGATTCAACCATATGGCCGACGATTATCTACCTCATAAAATTGAAGCCAAATGGCGGGCGCGTTGGTCGCGCGAGCGGGGCAGTTTTGTTGTTGAGTCCGGCGCCGACCCGTATTATGTCCTGGACATGATCGCCTACCCCTCTAGCGAGGGGCTGCACATGGGGCATTGGCGGCCGTACACTATTGCCGACGTTTGGGCGCGGTATCAAACCATGACCGGCCGTCATGTTCTGTCGCCGGTTGGTTTTGACGCTTTCGGTCTGCCAGCCGAAAATGCCGCCATCAAGGATGGCACGCCGCCGGCGGTGTACACCCGTCGGTCAATCAATAATTTTACGCGCCAAATAAACGACATGGGCAAAATGTATGATTGGTCAACATACCTCAACACGAGCGATCCGTCGTATTACCGCTGGACCCAATGGTTGTTTCTGCAACTCTATCAGCACGGTTTGGCCTATCGTCATGCCGGGTTGGTTAATTGGTGCCCGGGCTGTCAAACAGTTTTGGCCAACGAGCAAGTGATCGCTGGCCAATGTGAGCGTTGCCATACCGCGGTGGCGAAAAAAAACCTGCCGCAGTGGTATTTGAAAATCACCGATTTTGCCGAGGAGTTGCTTGATTTTGATGGTCTGGACTGGCCGGAGCGGGTCAAGACAGCCCAGATTAATTGGATCGGCCGAAAAATCGGCACAGAGATAAAGTTTGGCCTGCCGGATGACCAAGGCAACATTGCCGTATTCACGACTCGTTCCGATACCCTTATGGGTGTAACCTATCTTGTTCTGGCTCCAGAACATCCCGCGGTTGAGGCAATCACGACTCCCGAGGCCAAGGACGAAGTGAAACGCTACCTTGTTGCCTCGGCCCAAAAATCGGACATTGAGCGTCAAACAACGGAGCGCGAGAAAGCGGGCGTTTTTACTGGCGCTTACGCTCGTCATCCGATTACGGGCGAAAAAATAGCCGTGTGGATTGCCGACTACGTGATTGCCACGGCGGGGACGGGCGCGGTTATGGGAGTACCGGCCCACGATGAGCGCGATTTTGAATTCGCGCGGCGTAACCGCTTGCCGATCCGCTTCGTTATTCGGCCGACCGCCGGGGAGGCAGACGAGGGCCGAGCGTTTACCGGTCTTGGTGTGGTGGTTAACTCGGGTCGTTATAATGGATTATCGAGCCAGGTGGCCATGACCCGGATAACGACAGATCTGGAGACGGCTGGACGGGGCCGAGCGGCTGTTAGTTATCGTTTGCGCGATTGGCTGGTGTCGCGTCAGCGGTATTGGGGAACGCCGATCCCGATTATTTATTGCGACAAGTGCGGTCAGCAACCGGTCAGGGAAACCGATTTACCGGTGCTTTTGCCCGAGGACATGGAGTTTCTACCGAGGGGCGGTTCGCTTCTCGCCCACCATCCCACGTTTTCCGACGTCAAATGTCCCAACTGCGGCGGTTCGGCCAAGCGAGAAACCGACACCCTCGACACGTTCGTCGATTCGAGCTGGTATTATTTGCGCTTTACCGATCCCGCCAATCGCCGAGCGGCGTGGAACAGTGAACAGGTCAAGCGCTGGTTACCGGTGGATTTTTATGTCGGCGGCGTCGAGCATTCTATTCTCCATCTCCTGTACGCGAGATTTATTATGCGGGCGATGTTTCGTCTTGGACTGGTGCCGTATTCCGAACCGTTCGAAACTTTTTTTGGCAATGGCATGGTTTATTATCGCGGGCATAAGATGTCGAAGTCCAAGGGCAACGTTGTCAATCCCGACGTTATGGTTAAACGCCACGGCGCGGACGCTCTTCGCGGGTACATCTTGTTCATGGGACCAGCCGATCAGGATGTTGAGTGGCGAGATCAGGGTATTAGCGGCATCACGCGGTTTCTGGGTCGCGCTTGGACCGGCCTAATAAATGTCCGCGATAGTCAAGATGTTTCCCAAGCCGTAAAACAGTCGGTGGGAGCGGTTACCGGCTTCATTAAACGACGAGAGTTTAATCGGGCTATTAGCGCGTTAATGATCGCCTTCAATTCTCTTCCGGATGGACCAACTCGCGCCGATGGCGAAATTCTCTGTCGTTTGCTGGCGCCATTTTTCCCCCATTTTGCCGAAGAGGTTTGGGAGCGTTTCGGCCATCCTCAATCAATTTTTCGCCAACCTTGGCCTGACGCGGCGTTTCAAGACGAGTCGCCGACGGTAACTTATGCGGTCCAAATTAACGGCAAACTGCGGGCGACTTTAGTTGTGCCTAAGGAGGCTAACCAGCCGGATGTCGTGGCCAAAGCTCGAACGCTCGGAGCCGTCAAGAGCCGACTCGACCAAGGCAATATGGTATCGACCGTATTCGTGCCGCGAAAAATAGTCAATTTTGTGATACAATTATGACCGTAACGCGTCAAGGTGAATTTTAAGCTTAGTTAGCCAAATCCCAATAAGGTCGTCTCATGCCAGTACCAAAGAAAAAACTTTCCGCCTCGCGATCCGGCCGCCGTCGCGGTCATTTGTCTCTCAAAATCAATCGCGGTGTCGCCTGCTCAAACTGCGGGGTGTTAATATCGTCGCATACTGTTTGCGGTCACTGCGGGTTTTACCGCGGGCGACAGTTAATAAAAACGCCGGCGAAAAAAAACCAGTCCGATCATGAATAGGCACTTGTCGCGTACACTGGCGATGCAAACTCTCTATGAGTGGGACTTTCATCCCGACGGTTCGGTGGATGATATGCTCGCGGCGAATCTCCAAGCGACAGATCACGGCAACGACGATGCCGCGTTTGTCCGCAATCTGATTAGCGGGGTGGTTAAGGAACGGGCCGAGATTGATCGGTTAATCGAGCAATACGCCCCGGAGTGGCCGCTCAATCAAATTTCGGTGGTAGATAAATCTATTTTGCGACTGGCAATCCACGAGCTGCTCTATTCGCCGGACGTGCCGGCAAAAGTGGCGATTAACGAGGCGGTTGAGCTGGCGAAGACTTTTGGTGGAGATAACACGTCGCGTTTTGTCAATGGAGTTTTGGGAGCTGTCTATCGGCAGAGCCCGCGTTACGGCCACGATCAGGCCAATAACGAAGACGCGACTGGCGATAAAGTCTAAAGTCATGCTTACCGACAAACAGCTCGCGGCGATCGAAACGACTATCGCCATCAAGTTTAAGAATCGCGATCTCCTCCGTCAGGTTTTCATCCATCGCTCGTATATCAACGAGAATACGGGGTGGCATTTAGGACACAATGAGCGATTGGAGTTTTTGGGCGACGCGGTTCTGGAATTAGT
Organism: uncultured Candidatus Saccharibacteria bacterium; assembly: GCA_964372935.1. Classification (GTDB taxonomy): domain Bacteria; phylum Patescibacteriota; class UBA1384; order 2-12-FULL-50-11; family DASWYB01; genus CAYJRF01. Next base: position 85,986 of record CAYJRF010000002.1, on the reverse strand, counting down.
TGTAACGGAATATCTCTACAATAATTATTCCCAGCCGGAAGGCGAGTTAACTAACTGGCGCAGCGCTCTAGTTCGAGGCCAACATTTGGCCGAAATATGCGGAGAGATGAAATTAGGTGAGTACCTTCTGCTTTCGCGCGGCGAAGAAAAAGCCGGGGGTAAGGCGCGTCAGATTTTGCTGGCGAACATGTTCGAGGCCCTTCTTGGGGCAATTTATCAAGATACCGGTCTGGAAACGGCGCGAGATTTTATTGAAGCTCGCGTTTGCGTCAAGTTAGAACAGATCCTTGCCCACGAACTTCACGTTGATCCCAAAAGCCGACTTCAGGAAATCACCCAAGCGCGAGAAGGTGTTACGCCGCATTACGATGTTTTAGGCGAAAGCGGGCCGGATCACGCCAAAGTTTTTCTGGTAGGCGTTTTCTTGGCACAACGCCAACTGGCCGAGGCCACCGGCAACTCAAAACAGACTGCCGAACAAGCCGCGGCCGCCATGGCCCTCAAAGCTTACGCCAAACCGGTGGCGGCCGCCTAACCCAAAAACTCCAGCACCGGGCTGGAGTTTTTTCGATTCTCTAATCTGCGATCACTGGCTGAAGTCGCGGCGAATTTTGGCCACGAGGTCCGCCGCAGCGTCCTTGCCTCCCAGACCAAACGCTAAACCGATGGCAATGGCAGCGGCGGCCACGAATCCTGTCAAGAGAATATTTATCACCGGCAAGGCGATACCCAACTGAGACAATGCCGTCAAACCGGCGAAGATCAGGATAAGATAGCGGCTAAGGGTAGCCAATCCGCCGGACATGTCCGCTCCCAATCCGGCCGCCGTGGCCCGGACGATGTTGCCAATAAAGGTAGCGAACAGCGCTCCAAGAAAGATGATGATGACAGCGCTACCGATGTTGGGAAGGTACAGGATGATATTGTTGAGGATATTGCTGATCTGCGACAAACCCAAGATCGAAGCGGCTGGTAATAGGAACAGGACAATGGTGAGCCATTTCGCGAACTGACCGATCATCTCCGGCAAGTCGGTGGACACCTTGGCTCGCTTCAAGGCCTGGGTGAACGACAGACTGTCGAAGGCGGACTGAAGACGCGACGCGTCAACGAGTCGCGCGATGATCCACTTAATAATGTTTGCCACAAGAACACCGATAACGATAATCACAATCGCCCCAATCAAATTCGGCAGATAATTGACGATCCGCGTCCAGGCGTCCTGGAGAGCGGCGTTCGTCGTATCCGACCAATCACGTACAGTCATATATACTCCTTTCTGTTGTTCCAATTAATCACACCCGTTGGCGCCTGTCAACTGGCTCATCGACCCGAGCCAATGGCGGCGCGCCCCGGCGTGGAACCGAATTAGGGCGCATCTTTTGGCGCCGAGCGCCTTCGGATGGCAAAATAATTTTATCCGTTAGGAACAAAAAGTTCGCAGCTTTTCGTGCCATTGAGCGGCCTCGTTGCCAATCCACGGATCGGTCAGGAATCGCGACGGTAACTGGGGATCTTGCCGAGCAACGAGAGCCAATTGGAGGATAAGGCACTTGGCGATGAACGAACTGTCTCGACGGTGCGGCAGTTGATGGTAGACGATGGCGAAGTGTTTGAATAATTTGTCATATTCCCGCGCGAGGCGTTTTAAGTTCCACAGTCGACCAATGTCAATCAACCGCTGGTTAACCGTTTTGGCCTCGAATATGTATATCGGCATGTTACCGTACTGACGATCAACGACTTGGGTGAATTGATCGACGACTATACGGTGGGCGGCGATCCAAACGTTGCTGTTGAGCATCCGAGCGCCCAGGGCCAATAGGCGATGACGGAGTAATTGACGGGATGTTCGTTTGGTGTCGGTGTCGGGTAGGTCAAAGACAAAAATTCGCCATTTTTCATCCCATTGCCTCGATTGATCGGGAACACGGACTAGGAGGTTGGCCAAGTACTCATCGCCGGCGGGCGTAAGGTGAAAGTAGCTCCGGCGTTCGTTTTCGACCCGTTTGACATAGCCCATGCCTTCGAGTCGTCCCAGCGCTCCCAAAGTTTGGCGCGGTCGTCCCAAGGCGCGAATATCGTCCTTTGTCGCTTTCGGAATGTTTTCTATTTGAACCAAAACTTGGTGGAATAGCGACAACTCGGACGGAATCATAGCCGCATACTAACATCTTGCTAACGATCGTCAAGTTTTTCCTAATCAAGTGATCATCTCGTTTGCGATGAGCATATAAGTTAATGGACTATTGTGCCGACCAGACTAGAAGTTTCCGAGCTTCCCGGGCGCTTGCATCAAGAGCCTGATTGTTGGTGTTAAGAATGACGGCGACGTAACGCTTGCCATTGACGTCGGCAACCGCGACCAAACAGTGGCCGGCAACGTAGGTAAAGCCGGTTTTACCGCCCATGGCGTTGGGGTAGTAGAGCGGATCTTCGGGGTCAATAAGACGATTGGAAGTTTTTAAGACGTGATTATATCGTCCGTTAACGGAAGTGATAGTGTAGCGGGGCGTTGCGGCGATGTCTCGGAAAATTGGATTGCTCATGGCGTAGGACATGAGCAGAGCAATGTCTCGCGGTGTGGAATGACCGCTGTCGTCCAGACCCGCCGGGTCTTTGAATATGGTGTTGGTCAGCCCCAAATCGCGGGCGGTTTGATTCATGCGCGCGACAAAATCGTTCGGCGTGGTGTTGGCTTGGGCCAGCGCCATCGCGGCGTCATTGGCGGAATTTATTAACAAGGCGTAGAGAAGATTGCGAACCGTAATCGTTTCGCCAGTGAGAAGTTGAATTTCCGAGCCGGTAATCGTTGCCGCGTCGGCCGAGACGGTGACGACTTTATCCAAAGGCAAAGTTTGAAGAACGACCATGGCAGTCATAATTTTCGTAATTGACGCTATTGGCGCCAGCGTATCCGGATCGCGCGTCGTCAGGGGGTATTTGTTCGAGGCGTCGATCACGATGTACGACTTTGCCAATACGTCGGGCGGATTGTTCCGTAACGGCCGGGTGTCTACAGTCGGCCTATCTAAGGTCCTGGCTACCGATGCGATGTCGCTGGCGGCGCGGTTTGCCTCCAAAGGCACGGAGGGCGGCGAGGGCGGCGACTGGCGCGAACGCCAGGCAAGAGCAGCATTGCCAATGACGATAACCCCGAAAACGGCGAGGGCGACAGCCAACCAGGACAGAATCGATTTATTCATGCTAGTTTCGCCATGTTTTAGCCAGTAATTCCGGACTGACGAGTCGATACTGTCCTTCGGGAAGATGTCCGAGGGTGATGGCACCGATGGCGGTCCGACACAAATCGCTGACAACGTAGCCCAGTTGCGCTAAGAGGCGTCGAATTTGTCGTTTTTTTCCCTCGGTTAACACTATCGTCGCTGTCCCAACTTGGCCGGTAATATGGAAATATTTTTTTTTGACCCTGACCGGACGAGTCTGAACTTCGGGAAGAATTATTTCATGTGTCAAGCGTCGGCAATCGTTCGTAAATGCGGCGCGACTCTTTGAGATTCGGGCACGAAAAGCCACATCGTACTCTTTTGTTTGGGACGACGACGGATGAGTTAACCATCGGGCGAAGTCTCCGATATTAGTTAGGAGTATCAACCCGCGGCTATCGCGATCGAGCCGACCGACCGGATAAAGGTGCTGATAGTTTTTGGGCAGATAGTCCATGACGGTGACGGCGGCATGCCTGTCGCGGCGAGTCGAGGTGACGCCCGGTGGCTTGTTGAAAGCCAAAACGGTCGGCGCGAGTGCCAGCCGCTCGACGGCGCGTCCGTCCACAGACAAGATGTCTTGCGGCAGGACGCGATCTCCCGGGGTGGCCAAACGATGATTTACTTTGACTCGGCCGGCCAAGATCAATCGGTCAATCTCGCGTCGCGATCCCCAACCGAGATGGGCAAGTATTTTGTTGAGGCGTGTTGGCTCGACCATCAACGGAGCGTCGCTCCGAAATTGTTCTGGACAAATTCTTCGACTTGCCGATGACAAGCTTGAATCTCCTCGGCGGTAAGGGTATGATCGGCGGCCTGATAGACGATTCGATAGGCCAGAGACTGGCGATTGGCTCCCAGTTTTTCTTTGTCGGTGTACTGATCGAATAACTCCACTCCCACGATTGTCGATGTGAGTTTTCCAATCGCTTCGGCAATTTCGACGGGGTTGGTTTGACGACTAACCACCAAGGCGATGTCTCGGCGACTGGTCTGATATTTTGACAATGGAGTGTAGACGACACTATCCAAATCGGGAATAGTCGCGCTCACCGTTCCCGATTTTGCCGTCAATAACTCGTCAAGGCCAACTTGCAGGGTGGTCGCGAACGGCTTACGGATCTTGTAGTAAGCGAGGACATCTTGACGTAACGGTTGGGCGCGGCTCATCCATGACGATACCGGCAGGTTAAGACGTTCAAACAGATGTTTCCACCAATCGTCGAGCTCGGTTTCATTCGGCCCGCTGGCGATGATCGCCACCTTTGGAACTTCCAGCGGCCCAAAGACTTTGGCGATTTCGAACAAAAAAAGACTGGGAGTTTCGGGATTATCGCCCAGAGCGCGACACATTCCCGGCAAGAGAGACGATCTTAACCAACTTTCCGTGTCAAAGACAGTCGAGACAAGCCGATAATTTTGGTTTAGGCCAAAGAGTGCCACCTCTTGCCGATTGACGAACGGGTAGGTGGCAATTTCCAAGGCGCCTAGATTAACCAGAACGTCCTTTAGTTGCTCTTGACGCCAGTATTTAGAGCGTTTCCATTGCGGCACGGTGGCCGTCAAGGGCTTTTTTTGCCACTCTTCCAGGCCAATCATCCGCGCCGTTTCCTCGGCGTAGTCAATCGGTAGATTCAAATCGTAGCGCCAACTGGGAGACTGGAGCTTTAATACCCCGCGGGCCGTGGTCGTAACAGCGACGCCCACGGCGGTCAAAAGATGAGTCATTTCCTCTTGGGTTATTGAGCGGCCTAAAATTTTACCGATGGTTGCGACTTCAGCCTCAACCACGGGGGTTTGGGGACATAAAACAACCTTTTTTACCGGCGGAAAAACCGTCGCCCCGGCCAGGCTTTGGATCATCGCTTGGGCTTCTCGGACAATATCGTCCGCCAATACCCAATCAACTCCGCGCGAAAAACGGGCGGCGCTTTCGGTCAGCAAATTTAGGCCGCGAGCCGCGATATCGATCGCCTTGGGCTGAAAATAGGCGCACTCAAAAACAACTTCTTGGGTATGGCGGCTGGTTTTTGTTGTGTCGTCGCCCATGATACCGGCAATCGCGACGGCGCGATCGCCGTCCGTTACGACCAAGGCCTGCGGGGTCAGAGTGTAGTCGGTGTCGTTTAAGCCTCGAACCGTTTCGCCGTCTTTGGCGCGACGGATCGCGAACTGCGGCTCAACCGACAGCTTTGATCGATCATAGGCATGAATCGGCAAGCCGTAAGCCAGCATGAGATAATTGGCGATGTCGGTCGGTAAGTTAATCGTTTTGCTCCCGGCCAGATTAAGTCGGCTGGCGACAAAGGCTGACGTCACTGCGTTCTCGGAGGCATACGTCGCCGAACCGAGCGATAAAATGGGGGCGTCGCGGTGTAAGTCGCTAATCGTCAGGGGAGATTGTGGATCCGTGGCGTAGTCAACCCGACTAAACTTGGCCACCAGCCGGCGGCGTTCCACCAGCGCCAACAAATCTCGCGCCAGGCCAAAATGGCTCAGGACATCGCCGCGATTTGGGGTGATGTCGAGAGAAATTACCCCATCCTCTGGCAAGTAGGCGGCTACGGGCTTGCCAATGGCGGCTTCGGGCGGCAAGGGATAGAGACTGCCTCGCGCGGGGGCGATCCCCAGTTCGTCAGCGGCGCACGCCATGCCGTCGGAACTAACGCCTCGAACCAAAGCTTTTTTGATGGTGACGCCACACGGCAGTGATGTCCCCGGTGGGGCGTAGATTACTTTTTGTCCAACAGAAACGCTAGTGTCGCCGCAGACGATTGAATGGCTGGTTTGGCCGTCGAAAACGTCGAGGAGCACTAAACGATCGGCATTCGGGTGCGGTTCCAGACGACGAATTTCGCCCACGACGAGACCGAGATATAATAATCGCTCAATGTTTTCAACGTCATGCCCGAGCCAAATTAGGCGGCGCTCAATGTCGCCTAATTTCGGTAGGGCGGGGTAGAATTCGCGTAGCCACGAATACACATATTTCAAGGTCGGCCTCGAAATTGACCCAGAAACGGCACGCGGTTGGCATGAAGTAATCGGATATCCTCTATCCCCCACTTGATCATGGAGACGCGCTCAAGTCCGATGCCGAACGCCAGTCCGCGCCATGTTTTCGGGTCAAGACCCATGTTAACGATGACTTCCGGATGAACCATACCGGCTCCTAATAATTCGATCCAGCGTTCATTATGCCATACATCAACTTCCAAACTTGGTTCCGTGAATGGAAAATTATGGAGTCGAAAACGGTAGCGCGTCGTGTTGTCGAAAATACGTCGGATAAACGTATCCAGGATTGAAAGAAGATTAGAAAGCGAAATGTCCTCTTCTATCGCCAAACCGTCGAGATGGGTAAAGCGAATGTCGTGGGTGGCGTCGGTGGCGTCGTTGCGATAGCATGGCCCGAACGTAATCACCCGATATGGAGGCTTGCGGCGCTCGCTGACATGAAGTTGCATATTCGTCGTATGGGTGCGAAGTAGTCGGTGGTCGTCAAGCCAAAAAGTATCGTGCCCTTGCCGAGCCGGGTGGTTTTGTCCCATGCGCAGGCCGTCAAAGTTATACCAGGGCGTGTCGACTTCCGGATCGTCCACGATATCGAAGCCTAAATCCCCCAGGGCCGAAACAGCCACTCGAATGATCTGCGAAACCGGATGGAGAACGCCTTTACGCATGTTTTGTTCCGGAAAAGGACTTGGGTCGTTGGGCGGCTATCTCGACGCATGTTGCGACCAGAATAACCAAGACGACATCCCACGTACTAACAACTCCCAGGAATTGGATAAACAGCACCGTTGCCACGGTTGCCGATATTAAGAAGCCTTGTCTGATCGATGGCATGATATGGGCATATATGATCTCGCGGTTGCTCCTTGCGAGGCGAATTTTGTAGCCGGCGAACGTTAGAAGACTGCCCAGCCAGACAATAAACGAGCCGAAGAAGGTTGTCATCAGTAGTCCGTCGCTTGGCTGGGGAGTAATCTGGGTAACAATAAACACCCATGTCACGAAGGCGCTCACCGACAGGCTAACGGCGCTAAATCTTTGGGGAGGTGTCATGACTTTTGGGCTCCTTCTCTAGTTGGTCGAGCAGAACATCGACGCGGTTCAGAGTGTCTGTCTCGGGAATAAATTCTAGGCGTGGCACGGTTCGTCGCGCCAGTCGTTTAGTAACGTAGCGCTGAATTTCCCGTCGAGCGACGGCGTTGATGCGCGCAATCAACCGATCCGATCCCGCCACCCAGACCCGAGCCGATTTATTGTCGTTGCTAAGCATTAGATCGGTTACGACGGCGTGGTGAAACTCCTCGTGATTAATTTCGCGCAGGGCTTCGCTAACGAGACGTTTGATGTGAGCGTTGAGTTGTTGGCGTCGAATCTGATTCACCGCCATTTATGGTAGCAAAAAATGGGCCGTTACGCCACTACCAAACGAGAGCGTGAGCGTCTTCGCTCTAAGGCGAACTGTCTAATCGCCGTTTGAAGTCTAGCGATAGGCGACGACGGCGTGGTAGGGTAACAACATGGGTCAGTTTTGGTCCAAACCTTGTTTCAACCAGTTGACCGGCATGGTGTATTTCGGGGTAATCGCCAGCCTAGTATCAGGGGTGATTGGGTTAGCGTCGGTCTTTGCGATTGAACGGATGAAGAACTTTTTCGAGATTCAGTATATTGATACCGAGTTAAAGACCGAAATAACTGTTTCTCATAGCCTCAAACAACAAATCACAGAAGCTGACCGAGAACTGGCGGCAAAACAGCGGGAATTAGCCGATAGCGCGGCCGAGCTGACGGTAAAACAGTCTCAATTGTCGCAGGCCAATCAGGATCTCGAAACGAAAGACCGCGAGCTTGCCGCCTCGGACAAAAAAATTAAAGAGCAATTGTCGCAACTGAGCGCGAACGCCTCTGAACTGACAAAATTACGAGTTCGGCCACCGCTGTTTAACTTTCAAGTCGAGTCGAGCACGTTATCGAATGTCGAAACTAAAAAAAACGCCGTCAAGGATCTGGTAACCAATGCCTACGATGTCATCGAAGAGATTTACAGCCGGCCGTATCTTCTTAATTCGGTGACGATTAGTTTCGTCAACGCCTTAGCCCTTCCCAACGCTGCCGCCGAGATAGATATTGTCAACAGTAAACAGGGATTGGTCTTGACGATCAAACTGAAAGATTTTGATTCCAGCAATTTTGACGAGGTCAATGCCGTGATTCACGAGATTATTCACGCCTTTCACGGCTTGGCGGTTCTGGACCCGCCGGCATTTGAGGAAGGCATTACTGTGGCCGCGACCGATGCGGTGATGGCGCGTTTAATCTCCCAAAAAAAAATTGTCCCCTTCTCGCCTCTCTACATCAGAATCTCCACTGACGATTATCTCCATGACCCGAATATCGTGCCGCGCGATGCCGCCCTATTCTACACCGGCCCGAATGTTGCTCGAGATTACCAGTTGTGCGGCTTCGGGTGGTATCAACTATATCGAGCCGACGCCAACTTTTTTAAGGCCTTCAACGAAAAGATATACGCTCAAAAACAGCGCGGCAACGATATCACCGAGGCGATGGCAATCGAAACGATTAAGGATGTTGTCGGTCCGAATATCGGGAACATGACCACGGCAGATTGGATGCGCACGAAGGCGTTTAGTTTACGGTAAGCGAAAATAAGCACAAAAACAGCCGAGTCATCAATGAGGCTCGGCCGCCGCGCGGGCGTCTGGGCGCGATAGACGACGGTTTTCAACGTAATCCCGTCGCATTCGCTGGACCGCCAGACGTTTTTGTTCTTGGTGGGGTACCAAGCAACGTCGAACCGTCGCTGACTAAATCACTGGCAACGTGATCAACGTTTCCCCGAGGGACTGCTACGTTGGCAGTCACCTCCTATCCAACGTACCGTCAGTCGGGCGACACGGCTTGTCGTATAACGCAAGATCGTAGCGCGAGGGTACCGCTCTCGCTTGGCGACAACCGATGCCCAGCCTGACTTAATGGCAATAAGTCAGTACAATAAACCCTCCTTATTGCGCTCTTCAAGTATGACCTCCGTCTTTGCCGTTGTCAACACAAGTTATTGCTTTAGCCGCCGGGCGTCAATAGCCGCTGAAGGCCTCTACGTGAATATGCGGCAGGGGCACACCGAGATTGGCTACCAGTTCGGTCATGTCGGCGGTCATATGGGGCGGACCGGCGATGTAGAAAATCGCCTTAGCGTAGTTTGGCGCGTGGGCAATAAGGCTCTTTCGCTCGAGGCGACGCGATAAGATCGTTGCCTCGGAACATTGTTGACGGGTGATTGCCATGATCAGTTTCAGTCGACTGGTCTCATGCCAGGGCACAAGACGGTTTAAGTAGGCCGCGCGGGCTAATGTTTGGTTGCTATAAAAGAGTATTATAGGTCGCGGTAATCGATTAATCGAGTCGGCGATTAGACTCATAAATGGCACGATGCCGATGCCGCCGGCGATACATACCACCGGCTGGTTGTGGTCGGCCGGAAAGTCGAACGCGCCGATCGCCGAAGTAATCGTAATTTTCGACCCAAGCGGGAGCGTCGTCAAGCGGCGTTTATAAGGCGAAGGTCGGTAGCGATAGGCAATAGTAAGCAAATTATTATCTTGAAACGGATTAACGAAAGAAAATGTTCGGGTCGTCTCTTCGGCGGGCAATTTTTTGTGGGACGATAGCGTGAAGTCGGCGTATTGTCCCGGTCGAAAAACATAACCACAACCCGAGACATCAAACGACAGCTCGTACGTTGACTGGGCAATTAAACGACGTTCGACTAACAGAGCTTCAGTGTCGGGCACTTGGCGACATCAATTCTGGGTTTATTTCCGGCAGACTAGAGAACGCGCTTTCTAGCGAATCAACCGTAGCACATGGCGTTAACGCTCGTCAAATCGCTACGCTGGGACTTGGGTAACTAAGTAAAATTTCAAAACCTCATTATTCAGTTGACTAATAAGTTATATTGCGATATTATGCCCGTAATGATCAACGAACGGTTCACCATGAAACGCCTAATTGTTGTCCTATCTTTGGCTTGCGCCGTCACGACAATAGCCGGATCGCGCGCCCTGGCTCAAAGATTAACCATTATTAATTCTGGTACACGAGCCACCTATTGCACATTGGGCGACCCGATAACATTTTGTAATCCGGCCGGTAATTTATTGGCCGAAACTAGTGTCAGTAACATTCTGGCGTTTAATGCGACTGCCGCGGCCACGCCCTCACCTTCGCCTACCCCGACTCCAACCCCTAAGCCGACGCCATCTGTTACGCCTACGACAGCGAGTGTCACCCCATCGCCGGTGCTCATAACCCAAAATATACTTATTCCGTCAACGTCAGCCGGTGTCAAACGGACCCAAAACGTCGATACAAGTCAGAAACAAAATCTGCCCCCGGCGGGGATTAGCCCATTGGGAATAGCTCTGGCAATCGCCACAATTGGCAGTCTGGCGGCAATGACGTCCGTTCAATCGCGCCGCCTAAAGGCGATCCTTGGTAACTACCTTCCGTGCTAATTGCGATGGAGTAGACCCTCGCGAGCGTTTTTTGCGATAGGGTGGCGAAGATTACAGCCGATAGATCGAATTAAAGAGATATCCGGTTCTAACGCTTAGACCACTGGGGCGCTTTGCGGGCGCGCTTTAAGCCGGGCTTTTTGCGCTCTTTAACGCGCGCGTTCACCGTTAACATTCCCGCCTTGCGCAACGTTGGCTTTAAGGTCTCGTCAAACGCGCACAGGGCGCGAGCAATTCCCAAGGTGATGGCCTCACCTTGGCTGACCATACCGCCGCCGCGAACTACGACCGAAAGATCAAAATTGCCGTTCATTCCGACTAATGTGATCGGTTCAAGCCATGCGGCGATTGGGGTTGCCGTGGCATTGTTAATTGTGAACTGACCGGATCCTTGGGTGAGCCGAACAGTCGCGACGGCGGTTTTTCGGCGACCGACACTGGCGCTATAGACCGACTTGGCGATGTTACGAGCCGTGATCACTCCCCGTCCTTAATAGTCAAATTAGCCAACCAATGTTGACGGAGACGATTATTCGGCAGCATCCCCGAGACGGCATGCCGAATAACTTCGGCGGGATGGGTTTGGAGCTCGTCGCGAAGGGTGGCGGAGCGCAAATGTCCGAGATAACCGCTGTGGCGATAGAACATTTTCTGGCTCAACTTTTTACCGGTAACGACAATTTTGTCGGCATGAGTAATTACTACTCGTCGGCCGGAAAGCAAGTGAGGTTGAAAATAGACCGAGTCCTTACCGCGCAAAATATTAGCCACTCTAGTCGCTAACCGTCCCAGAATCATTCCTTGGGCGGAAATGTTCACCGTGTCGCCGGTGTTGGCGTTACGATTAAGAAGTTTGTTCATCGCGCCTTCAATTTCTCGGCTGAAGCCACCGGCTTGGCTAACGCGGCGGGAGATGGCGACACCGGTTCGCTCAAAGCGTCGATATTTCGGGTTAGTTGAATGACCATCATGGCAGCGCGGTCACCCAATCGTCGAGGAATACTTACTAGCCGAACGAAGCCTGAGGTCTGTTGACCGTATCGACTGACGAGCTCGCGTTGAATTTTTATGGCCGCTTTTTCGTGGTTTAAAATGGCTCGCAGGGTGCGATTGGCCGTAAGTGAATCCTGACGTTGGGCCAGTCGAATCAGCCTATCGATAATTGGCGCAACGCTTTTTGCCTTGGCGGCGGTGGTCTTGACTGATTCGTAAAGGATGACCGATATGGCAAGATTGCGCAGAAGTTGACGTCTGATGTCGCTTTTGCGTCCTAATGAGCGTCTTGTCATGTTAAAGCCTTGGTGCTGTCTTTAACTCGACTTCTTCGCTTCGGTGATGGCGCTTGATCGTCATCTGGGTTCGGTGAGTTAGGGCCTAATCCATCGGCTGGCGAGTCAATCACGTCCGGCTCCGTCGGCGTTTGGGTATCAATGCCACCAATGATTGCGAAGTGCTCAACCGCAATTTTGGCCGCCGTTTGGAGCGCCGATTGGGGCGCGATAGAGCCGTCGGTAGAAATTACCATAATGAGCTTGTCGTAATTGGTCAGTTTGCCTACTCGAGTGTGCTCGATCTCGTAGGTAACTCTCGTTACGGGAGAAAAAATACTATCGATAGCGATTGTTCCGAGGGGCAGTTTATCGTCTCGCCGTGCTTCCACCGGGCTGTACCCGCGCCCAGTCTGTACTTCGACCTCCATACTTAGATTGGCGCCACGGTCTAGATTGGCAATAGGCTGATCAAGCGTAATGAATTCCACTGCCGGGTTGGGTTTGAAATCTGCCGCGGTGATTGTTCCCGCGCCTTTTTTTTGCAAGATCAAACTGACGGGTTCGGTCCCATGCAAACGCATCCGCAATCGCTTAAGGTTGATAATTAGACTGACGACGTCTTCGCGCATCCCCGGGATAGTCGTGAACTCGTGAGTAATGCCATCAACGCGAACCGAAGTAATTGCGGCGCCATTAAGTGAACTCAAAAGAATTCGACGCAGGGAATTACCGATTGTCACCCCAAAACCCGGAGACAGAGGCTCAATTTCGAATGTTGCTTGGTTGTCTTGTTCGGCAATTAGTTTAATCGTCAGCAGTTCCGTGTCAGAGAGAATATGGGTCATTGTTTCTCCTTTCCGTCATCTTCCCATTACAGCCCCGCGTTGCGGATGGGAATTCATTCGGAATGTTTGTTATCGGCTGTAGTACTCAATAATCAATTGAGTATTGAGGTCGCTTGCCAAGTCATCCGCCTTAGGCAACCGATCGACCGTGGCGGACGACTTTTCTATTGAGACGCTTAGCCAGTTCGGTACAACGGCATCCGGATTATACTCAAAGTTCGCTGACGCGCGAAGTGCCACATAGTCTTTCGGTTTGAGTTGGTAACTGGGAATCGTGAGCCGGCGATTATTAACTTCAATGTGACCGTGGGTGACCATCTGCCGTCCCATTCGGCGCGTTTTGGCCAACCCGGAACGATAGACGACGTTGTCTAGTCGACGCTCAAGAGCGGTAAAAAGAGCCTGGCCAGTTTCAACCGATGATTTGAGCGAGCGCTTAAAATAGTTGCGGAACTGGGCTTCACGGAGATTATATTCTTTCCGCGCTTTTTGCTTTTCCGCCAATTGGTGGCCATAATCACTTTTTTTACGGCCTCGCGGTCCCATGCCAGGCCGACGTTGCGGGCCACCAGCCGGTGTCGTGGGCTGACTGGATGAGTAGGCGGTTAGTTTTGGAGCGATGTCTGGGGACATATATTTTTGACCTAAACGCGACGCGGCTTTTTCGGTCGGACACCACCATGAGGAATCGGCGTAACGTCCTTGATTTGAGTTACCGTGAGTCCGCTGCCTTGCAATCCGCGCACTGCCGATTCGCGACCGGAGCCAACGCCTTTAACATAGACCTCGACTTCTTCCATTTTAACCGCGACGGCTTTTTCGATAATTGAACGCATGGCCACTTGGGCGGCGTAGGGCGTAGACTTGCGGGTCCCCTTAAAACCGGCATGTCCGGCCGTTTCCCAGCCGATAACATTTCCCAAATTATCCGTTAGCGAGAGGAGGGTGTTGTTAAAAGTTGATTGGACGTACACTCGACCTTTGGGGACGAGGCTGACGGTTTTTTTTCGACGAGTTGGTTGAGCCATGATGTTTGGTTTTGGTGATTAAAATTAGGTTTTGGCGGCGGATTTTTTGCGTCCCGAACCCATGGTGTGACGCGGACCTTTGCGGGTGCGGGCGTTGGTTTTCGTACGTTGTCCTCGCACCGGCAGGCCGGCGGCATGGCGCAGACCGCGATAGGCGTTGATTTCTCGCAAGCGTTTGATGTTTCGAGTCACGATAATCTTCGCGTCGCTTTCAACTTTGAGCGCTTTGTCGACATAGGCCCGGACGCGTTCAGTCTCTTGGTCGGTAAGGTCTTTGGCGCGGGGGTTGCTCGTCAAGTTGCAGGCGAAGAGAATCTTGCGTGCCGTGGTTGGACCGACACCATAAATACCGGTCAAGGCGACCGCGAGTCGCTTTTTCTCGTTGATATTAACTCCGGCAATCCGCACCATGACTTAACCGGTCTATCCCTGCCGTTGCTTATGACGCGGGTTAACACGACAAATAACGCGGTTAACGCCGCCTCGCTTAACCACCTGACAACTGGAGCAGATTGTTTTAACTGACGGACGGACTTTCATTCTCTCTCCTCGGTAAAGTCTTGTCTATCGGAGCCAGGCGTCTCGTGACGCGACCTTTGGTCATGTCGTAGATTGAGAACTCCATTCTAACTCGGTCGCCCAGAAGGACCCGGATTTTATTGCGCTTCATGCTACCGGCTAGGTACCCGCGTACCACCGCGTTGTTGTCGAGATCAACTTTGAAATTCATATCCGGAAGAACACCAACAACGACGCCGTCGAATTCAATGACATCTTTCTCCATGCTACCCTGTCATTTTAACATACTCTTTCAGGAGCGTCAAATGTCGCGCCGGCAACGATTGGCGAATGGTTGAGCCACAGCATCAATGATCAATTGAGATTGTCCGGGTTCGGTTGACTTGCGTCATCTCGGGCTGATGGCTCTTTGTCTGGTGGTGATGAGGCGGTGTTGGGTGCGGATTCCATCACGGCAACGTCAGCGAATTGCTTTGACCAAATCCCGCAATAATCGTCTTGACGTCGACCGGCATTTTCGATCATATAACTCCTTTTTTTACGAAAGCGCATGTCACACTGGCTGATTTTTTATGAGATCATTTTTATTCTTGACTCTTGGTGCGGTTTTGGAGTGGCCAGTCCACAAGAATTTCCGGCGAATTATCGTCAATGATAATCGTGGTTTCGAATTGGGCCGCCAAGCTACCGTCGCGCGTGCGGATGGTCCAACCGTCGGGGTCGATGGCCACTCGCCAGTCTCCTAGACTGATCATCGGCTCAATCGCCAAGGTGAGGCCGTTAATCAGTTCGGCGGACATTGAGTTGACATAATTTGGAATCGAGGGCTGTTCCCACAAATTTTGCCCGACACCATGGCCGCTTAAATCGCGGATGATGCCGTACTCTCCCTGTTGGCGGACATAGGCCTCGATGGTATCGCCGATGTCGCGCACCTTATTGCCGGCAATCGCCGCCTCGAGAGCGACGGCCAGGGCGGCTTGAGTTACTTTCAGCAGTCGTGTGGCGTCGGATGTTATAGCGCCCACTCCCTGGGTAAAAGCGGCGTCGGTATGGTAGCCATCGAATAATACTCCCACATCAACTCCCACAATGTCCCCTTGGAGGAGACGATAATCATCCGGAATGCCGTGAACGACAACCGAATTGACCGATAAGCACGATGATGCCGGATAATTTTTATAACCCAAGAAAGATGGCCGGGCGTGGGCTTGACGGATCAGACGATCAATTTCAGCGTCGAGATCGGTAAGTTTTAAGTTGGGAGCGATACAACGAGACGCGGCGGCGAGTACGGTGTTAAGAATTTTTCCCGAGGCGCGCATCGCCTCGAGTTCAGAGGGACTCTTGGGACTTAGGCGCATCAATTTTCTCTGGATGGATTACGGTGTCGTGTCGCGGCAGAGACGCCAATCGATCCAAAATCGCGGCATGAATTTGGTCGGGCGTCTGGCTGGCGTCAAAGTGGCAGACCGTCATGCGGTAATCAGCCAACCGGTCAAGAATCGCTTGATTATGGTGGCGATATTCGGCGAGACGTTGCTCAATCACCACGGGGATATCGTCACTTCGGGGATTGTCCGAGGTGTCCAGTCGTCCGCGAATCCGCTCGTATATTGCGGCTTCGTCAAGATCAAGAAACAGAAATACCGCCTGTTCGTGATCCCAGATTTGGGCCACCGCGTCAACTTGATCGGCGGTGCGACAGGCGCCGTCAATAATCAAGTTATTGGGATATTGACCATGCAATCGGTGAAATATGTCGAGAACTACTCGCGCCGGAACTACTCCGCCACGCGCCAGAATGGCCGCGATATCCGGCCGTTGACGACTCTGTTCTCGGAGCAGGGCTCCAACGCTAAAGGCCGGAATAACTAAGGCGCTGGCTAACAACCCTGCCTGTGTCCCTTTGCCCGAAGCTGGCGGCCCGAGGAAAAAATACGTCATGGGCTGGGTGTCGTTAACTTAATTGTCACTTTTTTAACGAGCCAGAATCCCGACTCATGCTTTTCCATGTTAATGGTGACAATTTTATCGTTGTCACTGGAACCGAGGGTTACCGACAGGTCGGTTTCGTTCGATTTGCTGTATGGGATGTCGGCTGTTAGTCCGTACAGTCCCTTGGTGTCGGTTTGAGCGGCCGTTATCGGGTCGCTGTACAGGCTCGATCCGCCGTCGGCCACTTTCTGTTTCTCTTTTTCCAAACGACTGACGTTGAGAACATACAGAAGCAGGTATTGATCGCTATTAACGTCATCGGGGACAATAACCGTTTGGCCGACGGTAACAATGTCTGGGTTGGCAATCCCGTTTAGCTTCGCCAGTTCCGATACTTTAATCCGATAATCACTGGCGACGGCAAAGAGGCTGCCGCCTTCCCCAATAGTCTGAACCTCATTTGGCTGGGAAAGACTTTGGCTGGCGGAAAAATTTCTTGCGACGGTCTTGGGGGTTAACGATGGACTGGGACTTGGCTCCGTCGCGCTCGAAAGTGGCGACGCGTTGGCGGTTTTCGTGATCGTCGGGGTGATTTCAGGCCCCGGGGTCGCCGTGGATGGCGAAATCGAGGTAGCGTTGAGCTTATTGACATACAGATAAGCGGCGAACGCCACAGCGCCAACAGTTGTCAGCACCATAATCATCGTTCCGATACGTGAAGTCACTCCAACGCCTTTCTAGCGCGCGTAAATATCATAGGTTCGCATCATAAACTGCGATTGAATCTGTCGCGCCGTCTCAAGTATAACAGAAATTACGATCAGCAAGCTGGTGCCTTGAAGAAGCAGGCCCTGGGAGGGGTACTGTTTTTCCAGCAGCGCCGGCAAGATAGCGATAATCGCCAAAAAGAGGGCGCCAAGGAGGGTGATGCGATTTAAGATTAGCTGAATGTACTTGGCTGTTTCGGTGCCAGGTCGTACCCCGGGAATATAGCCGCTCTGTTTTTGAAGGTTTTCGGCCACCTGATCCGGTTTGAATATAAGATAGGTGTAAAAGTAAGTAAAAAATAATACCAAGGCAAAATAGAACGAATTGTAGACCATCGTGTTTGGTTGAAATGTCTCATTGAGCCATTTGGCTGTCTCGACAAGCCACGGGCTGCGCGCCTGGCTAAAAAATTGTCCCAAGAAAGCCGGCATAGTCAACAGAGCGATACCGAAGATAATCGGAATCACCCCGGCAGTATTGATTTTTATTGGCAGAAAGCTTGGGACGGCGCCAAACGCGCCGTCGGTGCGCAGTCGCCGAGCGTAAGACACCGGCACTAGGCGCTTGGCCTCATTGATAATAATCACAAATACCAAACTAGCCAGCGTGATCACTATCAGTCCAAACGCTCGAGTTAACGACGGATTGGTTTGCATCGCGGTTATAATATTCTGAATTTGCAACGGCATGGCGCCGATAATCCCCATGGTAATAATGAGGGAAATGCCGTTGCCGACGCCACGCTCGCTGATATTTTCTCCCAGCCACATCACAAATATCGTGCCGGCCGCCATGGTAATTAGCGTGACCATCAACGTTACCGGCGTCCAAGCCAGGATAACGCCGCTCTGTTTGAGTAAAATCAATACGCCGTATGCTTGGATGACCGCGAGCGGCAAGGTGAGATAACGAGTATATTGATTGATTTTTTTTCGTCCGTACTCGCCTTCTTTCTGGAGTTGTTCCAGTGACGGCACGGCCACGCCCAGGAGTTGCATGATAATTGACGCTGTAATGTACGGGCCGACCCCCATGGTGATAACGGAAAACCTTTCCAAACCACCGCCGGAAAAGATATTCAAAAAGCCAAGAAAATTGTTTTGATTGAAAAGCTCTTTTAAGGCGGTGGTTTGGATTAGCGGTAGGGGCACGAACACCAATATCCGCGCCACGCCAAGCAAAAACAAGGTAACAAGTATTTTTTGGCGCAGGTCGCGCAATTGCCACAAACGGACTACGACGTCAATCATCTCTGTGAGATAGCCTCGACTGGCGCACGTCTTCAAATATCACATCCGGAATGACTGCCTCGCGTCCCAGGATTTTGACTGGCCGGGTCGTGGTCCCAATCAGTCCTTTCGCCACAAGCGTGCTGGGCGAAACGGTCTCGCCGCTCTGGTAGGCATGGTTAATTTTCGCCCGATCAACGATTTGGATGGCCGGCCGGGCGCGCTTAAACCCCCTCGCTTTTGGCAACCGGAGGGTCAGGGGCGTTTGGCCGCCTTCAAATTTCCGAGGCAAATTATAGCCGGCGCGCGATTTTTGGCCCTTAGTGCCGCGTCCCGCCGTTTTACCTTGACCGGCGGCTATTCCCCGCCCGACGCGGGAGCGCTTTTGTCGCGGGCGGGATGAAGCTAAGTTATGGAGTAGCATGGTCATCTCCAAAGGCGCGAGGCGCTTTAGAACGTCGGGCTGGTTTCTCTTCCTCCGGAGTCGGCACCGCCGGCTGTTTCCGCTTAGTGTAATAGCGCGGCGCGACGGTTTTGATGTCTTTCAGGGACTGTAGCGCTGAAAGGGTGGCATAAGCGTTGTTGAGTTTATTCGTCGTGCGTGTTAGACATTTGCCGATGATATTTTCAATTCCGGCCAACTCCAAAATCGGCCGGACAGCCCCGCCAGCTTTAATAGACGTGCCAATCGCGGCCGGTTTGAGGAGGACTTTGGCGGTGTCAAACTTGGCCGTCACTTCGTGGGGAATGGTATGGCGGACAATCGGAACGGCAATCAGACCTTTTTTCGCCTTTGCCGCCGCCTTTGTCACCGCGTTGCTGATTTCGCTCGACTTTCCCACCCCGATGCCGACGTTACCTTGTCGGTCCCCAACGACCACCGTAGCCCGAAAACGCAACCGACGGCCACCTTTCTTGGTGCGCGAAACGCGATCAATCGCCATGACTCGTTCTTCAAGCTGAGGCGCCACTGTCTCAATCTTCTCCTCGGGAATTTCGACCATCGGCGTTACAGCGGCAATCGTGGTGTCGGCGGTTGGTTGAGAGATTATTATTTCCGGATCGGGGATTTTTTTTGCCATACGACCTTTCTATATCGTTATGCCGGCTTTTCGGATCCCGTCGGCGACCGTTTTAACCCGCCCATGATACTTAAATCCGCCTCGATCAAACACGGCCTGTTGGAAGTTGTGTTTCAGGAGCCATTGGCCAACGGTTACTCCGAGCTGGGAAGCGCGCTCGAGTTGGCTTTGACCAACGGCGGGAGCGTCAATCACCCCAAAGAGCGTTCGGCCCAAAGCGTCGTCAATTACCTGAACATAAAGTCGGCGCAAACTGCGATAGACGCTTACCCGTGGTCGCATACCGGTGCCGGATACCTTGTGGCGTAAGGCGCGATGACGTTTAGCGCGAGTAACTTGGTTCATTATTTTCCGGCCTTGGCCGCTTTGCCAGCCTTGCGACGCACGTGTTCGCCAACGTAACGAATCCCCTTGCCTTTGTACGGCTCGGGTTTTTTGATCGCCCGAACATCCGCGGCCGCTTGCCCGACTTGTTGCTTATCATAGCCACTCACGGTGATAAGGGTATTTTTTTCGACAGCGAAGGTTACGCCGGACGGCGCTTCGACTATGACCGGATGAGTGAATCCAACATTGAGAGTCAATTTTTGACCGTCAGTTTGAGCGCGATAACCAATGCCATGCATTTCCAATCGTTTGGTGAAACCTTGACAGACTCCGGTGACGGCGTTGGCAATCAACTGGCGGATCAGACCGTGGAAAGCCCGAGCTTCGGGGTCGTTACCGCGTCGGGTCACGGCGATGTGATCGGCGCTAATCGTCGCCTCGATCCTTGGAAGTAACGTCAGGTCTAATTGGCCTTTGGGACCGCTAACCGCGACTTGCCGGTTACTAATATCAACGGCAACGCCTTCGGGAATAACAATAGGTTTACGGCCGATTCGGGACATTTTAACTCACCAAACGGTGGCAATAACTTCGCCACCTAAACCGGCTTTTTGGGCCTGGGCTCCGCTCATAATCCCCCGCGAAGTCGAAACAATCACCAACCCATGACCGGAGAGCGGGCGAGGCAACCGTGTTGCCGACGCATAGCGACGCAGTCCAGGTCGGGAAAACCGTTTTAAGTGACTAATAGCCGGATCCTTACCGTTATAGCGCAGAGCGATTTCTAAGTTTGCCCCGGGAGTGCCCGGCTTGTGTTGAACGTCGCCGATAAATCCGCCTTCTCTTAGGACCGCGGCCACGGCGGCCTTAACTTTCGAAGCCGGAATTACCACATTGGCTTTGTGGGTCATGAGCGCGTTGCGGATACGGATAAACATGTCGGCAATGGGATCGTGAAGCATATATTTACCAAGAAGATTTGGTGATGCCGGGAATCTGACCTTTGAGGGCGAGCTCGCGAAAACAAATGCGGCAAACGCCGTAAGTTCGCAAATAACCCCGCGGGCGACCGCACAATTGGCATCGCAACACCAATCGTGTGGAATATTTCGGCTTTCGGAGCGCCTTAACAATCAAACTTTTTTTTGCCATTATATCCTCGCTTCGCGGCTGTCTTTGGCTAGCGGTAGTCCGAGTTCTTCCAAAAGTTCGGCTGTCATGGCGGGTGATTGGCCAGTTGTCACCAGGGTTACTTCCAGTCCCCAGGCTTCTCGGGCTGTTTCGTAAGACACTTCGGGAAATATCGTGTACTCGCGGAGTCCAAGAGAAAAGTTGCCCTGTCGATCAAATCCCTGCCGCGAGACGCCGTGAAAATCGCGCAATCGCGGCAACACGTAGGTGATTAAGCGGTCAAGAAAATCATACATCCGCGCTCCGCGCAGTGTAACTCGATAGCCCGCCAGATCGCCGCGACGAACTTTGAACCCGGCAATTGACGTCTTAGCCCGTGTCGGGAGGGGCTTCTGGCCGGTGATTTTTCCCAATGTTTCGGCGACGGACGTTTTGAGCGAGTCATTGCTCTTCAAGTCGCCCAGGCTGACATTAATAACGATTTTGGTTAACTTGGGCACAGCCAGTGGCTGGAGCCGCTGGCTCGAGGCGGCCATCTTAGGCCGAATATCGGAACGATAAAGGTCGAGCAGTCGCGTCATGACTCGCTTCCAATGGCTTGGCCGCTTAGTCGGCTCAAGCGGATTTTCTGGCCCGCTTTCACGCCGTAACCGAGTCGTGTCGGTTTGTTGGCGCTCGGATCGATCATCATGACATTACTGACGTTAATCGGCCGGGCGAATTCCACCACCCCGCCTTGCGGATGACGCGTCGACGCTTTGACATGTTTTTTCGTCAAGTTGAGTCCGGCAATGACAACACGATTAACCCGCGGAAAAATTGATTCTATTTTTCCGGTTTTGCCGCGATCTTTGCCGGCGATAATAATTACTGGATCGCCCTTCTTGAGTTTCATGGTGTGTCCGTTGTTATTATACCTGTTATACAGAGGAGTGTCGAGTTGGAGTTGGCTGTTAAACAACTTCGGGCGCGAGAGAAACGATTTCCCGAAATCCTCGATCGCGAATTTCGCGGGCGATTGGACCGAACACCCGAGTGCCAATCGGTCGATTATCGGGGTTTATCAGGACGATGGCATTATCGTCAAACCGGACGACGCTCCCGTCTGGTCGTCGATACGGTTTGGTCGTCCGAACGATAATCCCTTTCACCAGGCTCTTTTTGGCCACGGCGCCGCGAGGAATGGATTTTTTGACCGTGCCAACTATCACATCGCCGAGCGTCGCCGCGTCGAGCTTGCCGCCCCGTAACGTGCGGATATGCATCACCTCTCTGGCGCCGGTATTGTCGGCCACGACATAGCGAGTGCAGTGCTGGGTCATGATATTGACTCGGTAACGGTACTTGTTGGTGTCGGCGCCGCTTGAGTCGCCACTACGGCCCAACGTTTTGTCTTGCTCATCGGTCGAATTTCTTTAATGGTCACCAGGTCGTTGGGGCGAAGACGATTATCCGGATCGTGAACGGTGAATTTTTTTGATGAACGGTAGCGTTTGCCATATTTCGGGTGGACAACCATGCGATCGACGCGCACTCGCGCCGAGCTTTGTTGGCCCACACTCACCACCACACCTTTAAGTAATTTTGCCATCACTGCCTCGTCTCTTGTTTGGAATCGTTGCCGGCGGGCTCTTGGCGTAAACGGCCATGGGCGATTGTCAACGCCCGCGCCAACTGACGGCGGAGCGCGCGCATGTTTCTAACTTGTTTAGTTTTCTCAAATGCCAAACTGACGCGTTCAGTTTGCAGCGCCGATTGAAGGGAAATCACTTCGCGCTGTAAGTCGGCCAGTGATACGGCGTTAAATTGAGATAGTTGGTCGCGTCGTTTCATGTCAGGCCTCGTCCTTGATAATAAACTTCGTTTTGATGGGAAGCTTGTTGCGGGCTAAACGCATCGCTTCGCGCGCCACGTCGCTCGGCACGCCGGCCATTTCAAACATAATCCGTCCCGGGTGAACCACGGCCACGAAATGGCTTGGCGCGCCCTTGCCGCCGCCCATGGTAACCTCCGAAGGCATTTGGGTCACGGGCTTGTCGGGAAAAATTCGAATCCACACCTGCCCGCCGCGCTTGATGTATCGTGTCATCGCTCGTCGAGCCGCTTCGATCTGACGCGCCGTCACCCACGCCCGATCCATGGCCTTGATGGCATATTGACCAAAGGCGATGTCCACGCCGCGATAGGCCAACCCGCCGCGCTTTCCGCGAAACTCCTTGCGATGCTTCAGTTTGCGTGGCGCCAACATTATCCGTCTCCATCTTCTCTGGCGGCCAAGTCGCCGAGGTAAATCCAAACTTTTATCCCCACGACGCCATAGCTAGTCGGGGCGTGATACACGGCGTAACCAATGTTGGAGCGCAATTCGGATAGCGGTATTTTACCTTCAATAAACTTCTCGGTTCGGGCGATTTCCGCCCCGCCAAGACGTCCGGCCACAGATACTTTAATACCTTTGGCGCCTCTCTGGATGGTCCGTTCAATCGCTTGCTTGGCCGCGCGACGAAAATTTATCCGGCGGGTAATCTGTTGGCCGATATTTTGAGCCACAAAGGCGGCCGAAAGCTCGGGAATTTTAACTTGAGTAACCAGCAGTTTGACATCTTTCACCGGCTGGCGGTGATAAACTTCTCGGGCAATAGTTTGGCGCAAGTCGTTGATACCGGTGCCGGCGCGGCCAATAATTACTCCCGGACGACCGGTAAAAATGTTGACGCTGATCGCCTGGCGCGTCCGCTCAATAACCACTCGGTCAATACCGGCCTGCGGACTAAGTTTTTTGGTAATCGTCGCCCGTATCCGGGCGTCCTCAACGACGTAGTCCGCCATGTGATTTTCGTCAAACCACTTGGAGTCCCAATTCTGCGCTAGCGGCAGACGAGCGCTTTTGGGGTGAACTTTATGTCCCATTATTTGTCCTTAACCTCAACTTTGACTGGTTCAACCGACACGGTAATATGGCTCATCCGATGTTCGACCGGCGTGGCGCGTCCGCGCGAAATCATCCGGCGGCGTTTCATGGCCGGACCTTCGTCAACCGTCAGAATTTTGATCAACCAATCGCCTGTCTTCGAGCCGGTTTGCTGTTGAGCCGCCGACACCGCCGATTTGATCGCATGGCCGATAGGTTTAACTGCGGCGCGGGGCATAACGGCTAAGATACCGCTCGCGGCGACAGCCGTTTTTCCCCGCACGGTGTCGGCCACCAGACGAAGTTTACGGGGCGCCATATGGACAAACTTTTGTCGGATAGTCGTCACGACGGTTTTGCTCCGGGGGCAGTTTGTCGCGCCATCTTGCCGCTATGGTGGCGGAACTTGCGGGTTGGAGAAAATTCTCCAAGTTTGTGCCCCACCATGTCTTCGACAATAAATACCGAAATATGTTGTTTGCCGTTATGCACCAGAAAAGTTTGTCCGACCATTTCCGGAAAGATGGTGCAGTCCCGCGCCCAAGTTTTGATCGGTTTTTTTTCCGTGCCAAGCTGAGCCAATTTTTTGGCAATGCTTTCGTTGATGTACGGACCCTTTTTGAGAGATCGGCTCATAATGGCTACTCCAAGTTTATATTATATCTGATGTTGACGCCTTAATCAACCGTTCATCACGTCCGATGGAGAATGAATTTCGCTCCGCGCTTGTTGCGTCGAGTCTTGCCCCCGATCGCCAGTCGGCCCGTGGGCGATTTGGGATAACGGAGACCAATCGGCTGATTGCCTTCGCCCCCGCCGTGAGGATGATCAACCGGATTCATCGCTTTTCCCCGAACTGTTGGCCGCCGTCCCATCCATCGGCGCCGTCCGGCTTTGGCAATGCGAACAGTGTTATGGGCAACGTTAGATACTTGACCAATTGTCGCCAGCGATTTGAGATGAATCATCCGAATCTCGCCGCTTGGTAGCCGAACCTGGGCATATTTATCTTCCTTCGCCAATATCGTTGCCGTCGTGCCGGCGGACCGAACCAGCTGCCCGCCTCGACCCGGGGTTAACTCTAAATTATAAATGGGCGTGCCGGTAGGAATTTGAGCCAACGGCAACCGATTTCCGACCGCGATTGCCGCTTGGCGATCAGTCACGGTGACGGCTCCAACCGCCAGATCTTTCGCCGCCAGAACGTAAGACTTCTTCCCCGAAGGATACTCAATCAAGGCGAGATTCGCGCTACGATTGGGGTCGTACTCTATCGCCTTGACCGTCGCCGGCTGACCCAGAACCGTTAAGCCGGAAAAATCAATTAGGCGGTAGCGTCTCTTGGCCCCGCCGCCCCGATGACGGACGCTGATATGTCCCAAACGATCTCGGCCAGCGTGTTTTTTTAGAGGAACGACAAGCGATTTCTCGGGTTTATTTTTGGTGATTTCTGTCCGCGTTAAATACGACAGGCCGCGTCGTGCCGCCGTGGTCGGTTTAACAATTTTAATCGCGTGACGGGAACTGGCCATGCTAGCGCCTAAGCTTTTTTCGCTCCGGAACGACGACGCACGGTTACCGCGCCGCGAGTCACCGGTTTTACCGCCGACGGCGCTGTTGGAGTCGCTGGCTCGGGCGTGTCATCTTTTTGGGGGAAGTTGAATCCGGCGATTGTCTCGCCCGCCGCCAGGCGGATTAT
The DNA here is from genome assembly GCA_964372935.1 of uncultured Candidatus Saccharibacteria bacterium. Classification (GTDB taxonomy): domain Bacteria; phylum Patescibacteriota; class UBA1384; order 2-12-FULL-50-11; family DASWYB01; genus CAYJRF01. Next base: position 60,464 of record CAYJRF010000002.1, on the reverse strand, counting down.
TGCCCGCTTGTAACCGGGCCGCTCACCCGGCCGAGATTTAAAGCGAACCCGTTCGGCCGGTAATTTTGACGTGGCGATCCGCACGACGTGAACGCCGAACTGTTTGGTAACATGGGCCACGATCTGGGGCTTTTGGGCAAGGCGAGGCACGATAAAGTTGTAAACCCCATTGGCCGCTTGGGATAGCGACTTTTCGGTTACGAGAGGCGTAATTAACAAGCGACTCATGATTTTACCTCGGTTTTAATTTTTGCGAGTCGCTTGACGATGTCGTCAAGGGCCGGTTTGACAAATATCACCGTCGGAAAACGCATCAGATCGTAAAGAGAAATCTGGTTCAAGGCGGCGTAATGATCAGTCGGCAGATTATGGATCGACCGCGAGGCCGTCTCACTGCGACGCGCGTCAACAATCAATCGCTTCGAAGGGCTGACGGGTAAATTGCGGCTCAATTTGACCCAAGTTTTAGTCTTTCCGTCGAGTTGGGACAATTCGTTCACGACGATAATACTTCCCGTCGTCGCTTTGTGCGATAAAACAGCCCGCCAAGCGGCGTGGCGCATTTTGAGTGGCAAGCGTTGAGAAAAATTTCGCTCGGCGGTCGGTCCAAAGGTGATGCCCCCGCCGCGCCAAATCGGCGAACGAACCGAACCGTGACGCGCTCGGCCGGTCCCTTTTTGACGCCACGGTTTTTTGCCTGAACCGGCGACTTCGCGGCGATCTTTGGTATCGGCAATCGGGTGGCGGCGGTTGGCCAGAATGGCGACAATAGCCTGATGAACCAAAGTCTGGTTCAAGGGTTGGGCGAAAACCGTTGGATCCAAGTCAGTCTGGCCGATCGTTTGGCCCGACAAGTCATATATGGGCAGTGTTAGAGTTTTTGCCATATTTTTATGTTTCAGACTTTACCAATACCCGATTGCGATACGCCCCGGGCACGGCCCCGGAAACCGCCACCGTCTGATCGGTTAAATTAATCGCCATAATCGTATGGCCTTTGGTGGTAACCGTAACGTGGCCCATATGACCGGCCATCCGCTGACCGGCAATGACCCGCTGGGGATAGCCGCTGCCGATAGAACCCGGTTGACGGACATTTTTTGATCCGTGGGTCGACGGGCCTCGATGAAAACCGTGACGTTTAATCGTTCCGGCAAAGCCCTTGCCTTTGCTCGTGCCGGTAATCGTGACTTTTTGGCCGATAGCAAAAACGGCGGCGTCAATCTTGGCGCCAATTTGGACCGGCTCGGGAGTGGCCTTGGCCAGACGTATTTCGGCGCGATGGGCAATCGGCAGATCAATATTAAGAGCTTTCAGCTCATCTCGTTGCGGTTTCGCGACGCGTTTGCGTCCGGTCGCCCCAATCTGGACGGCAGCGATCCCGTCTTTTTCTGGTTGTCGCCAGCCGGTAATTGCTTGGGGTAACACCCTCAATACCGTCACCGGCACATGACGATGCAGATTGTCGTATATATGAGTCATGCCTAACTTTTCAGCCAGAGCGACTTGTATCATAATTCCTGCCTTTTCCACCACCCAAACATACTTCAGAGAATGAAGCTACCCAATTATCATACCGTTTTCATCTTTCTTGGTCAACAAGAGTTTCGGCGCGAGAACGACTTTCCGGCAACAGCGGTTGACGCGTTGGAGCGCGCGACTGAATTTGCCACAAGCTGTTGTAGACACCTCCTTTAGCTAAGAGCTGTTCGTGCGTTCCGGATTCAGCGATTCTTCCGCGACGGAGGACATAAATAACATCGGCGTCGATGATCGTTGACAGCCGATGGGCAATGGTGATGGTTGTTCGCCCTTTCGCGACATTGTGGATGGTGCTCATAACGGCCTTTTCGCTTTTCGAATCGAGACTGCTGGTGGCTTCGTCAAAGAGAAGTATTTTCGGGTTTCTGATGATGGCGCGCGCGATGGCGACGCGCTGTTTTTCGCCGCCGCTGATTTTGACGCCCCGCTCGCCCACCACGGTGTCGTACCCCTTGGGAAGAGTCAGGACAAAGTCGTGGATTTGAGCCGCTTTGGCGGCATCCATAACCATGTCCATGGTCGCCGATGGCTGACCGAATTTAATGTTGTTGGCGATGGTGTCGTTGAACAAGGCCGGCTCCTGCGGGACAATGCTCTGGACGCGTCCCCGCGTTTCCCGATCAATTTGACGCAACGGCACGCCGTCAATTAAAATTTCGCCCGAAGTAGTGTCGTAGAGCCGGAACAACAGGCGAGAAATTGTTGATTTTCCAGCGCCACTCTCACCCACAAAGGCAATGCTTTGACCCGGTTCGATTCGCAAGGAGATATTCCGCAAAACTGGCTCTCGGCCAAGGTAGCTAAAAGTAACACGATCAAACACCACGCGACCCTGGGGATTGGGTAATGGCGTGGGGTTGATCGGCTCCTCGATCTCTATCGGCTGATGAAAAATGTCGTTCATGGCGTAAAGGTCGGCAAAACTGTTCTTAAATTGACCGTAGACAAAGCCCAAGGTGGTGATTGGCGCCGACAGACGGGCGATGTAAATCGTCACCAGAACTAAGTCGCCGACCGTCATGACGTTTTGAGTCACCTGACGAATGGCCAAATACAGAATCAACCCCAGCCCGGCGAGCAATATCATTCCTTGAGTACCGAAAATAAGAGCAAAGAGACGATTATTGCGCACCATCAAATCGAACCATCGTCGTTTGATTGAGACAAATTTATTAAATTGGGTCATCTCGTTGTTAAAATATTTCACCGTGTCCATATTCGTCACGGAATCAACCAGAATGCCTCCGGCCAGATCGTCGTGTTGATTGCCCTCTATCCGATATTTTTGGCGCCTTTCCGTGCTCCAAATTGTAAACCAGGCGTAAAATACCAGAGTCAGGAGAGTGATGACGCCGAAATACCACGAATAGAGCTTGAGGAGTAGTCCGGTGACAAACAACAGCTCGAAAATCGGCGGCAAAAATTGCGACACCGAGAAATCGAGCATAAAAGTGATGGCGCGCGCTCCGCGAGCGATTGACCGAACCGCGGCGCCGGCTCGTTGGTCGGCGTGATAATGCACCGGCAATTTTAACAAGTAATCGAACACGGCCACTTCCAAATCCCTGGAAACACCCATGATTACCGGAGAAAAAATAACGTCTCGCAAATATTCAAAAACAATCGCCAACATTCGAATGGCGTAGTACCAGACCAAAATCGCCAAGACTGCGGACAGCGAGAGGTGATCGGTGAGAGCATCAATAATCCGTTTTAAGTAAAGCGGCTCGGCGGTGGTGGCGATTCGGCTGGCGATCAGAAATGTAAACGTTGCTAATATCAACCACTTATAGGGTCGAAAATAGCGCCAAAAAACAGTTAGAGAAACGGGTTGATGGGCCAAAATGACGACGCGCGAGGCTACATTTTTATTTCGATGTCAACGCCAGCCGGCAAATCGAGAGTTGTGAGATTTTCGATTGTCTTGGGCGTGGGATCGTAGACATCAATCAGGCGTTTATGTATCCGCATCTCAAACTGCTCGCGACTGTCTTTATGAATAAACGTCGAACGGTTAACGGTGGTTAACTTTCGTTCCGTTGGCAAGGGAATCGGACCGCTGACCACCGCGCCGGTACGTTCGGCCGTGTCCAGAATGGTTCGGGCTGTTTTATCGATCAAACGATAATCGTACGCTTTGAGCCTAATACGAATTTTTTGTTCTGACTTCTTAGCCATAATGTGCGACTCCTGTGACCGGTAAGTTGTCGCGCTTAACCTTAAAACAGACGCGCTCTCAACGGCGTTTTGGTTAGGACGGTTTACTTGATAACTTTGGTTACCACTCCCGCCCCGACTGTTCGACCGCCCTCGCGAACAGCGAAGCGCATTTGGGCCTCGATGGCGATCGGCTGAATAAGGACGACTTGGAAATTGATGGTATCGCCGGGCATAACCAGCTCGGTGCCCTCCGGCAGTTTAACCTCGCCCGTAACGTCGGTTGTCCGAATGTAGAATTGCGGCTTGTATCCCTTCTGAAACGGCGTATGACGGCCGCCCTCTTCTTTGGTCAGAATGTACACCTCGGCTTCGAATTCGGTGTGGGGCGTGATTGAACCGGGTTTGGCAATAACCTGACCGCGTTCAATATCGGTTCGTTCAATTCCGCGCAAAAGCAACCCGACATTGTCGCCGGCTTGACCGGAGTCAAGGAGTTTTCGGAACATTTCCACTCCGGTGACAACGGTCTTTTTCGTTGGTCGCAAACCAATTATTTCGATTTCCTCGCCAACTTTCACTTGGCCACGCTCGATCCGACCGGTGGCAACCGTTCCCCGACCTTTGATCGAAAAAACGTCTTCCACCGGTAACAGGAAAGGTTTATCAACCTCGCGCGGCGGTAACGGAATATAGGTGTCTAGGGCGTCGACAAGCTCTTTAATCTGCGCCTCGGCTGTCGCATCTCCTTCGAGAGCCTTCAGGGCTGAGCCGCGGATAATCGGCGTCTTATCGCTGGGAAACTCGTATTTTTTGAGCAGGTCGCGAACTTCCTCCTCAACCAAATCGAGTAGTTCCGGATCAGAAACCTGATCAACTTTGTTCAAGAAAACAACGATATGGGGCACTCCAACCTGCTTGGCAAGCAAAATGTGCTCTCGGGTCTGGGGCATTGGCCCATCGGCGGCCGAGACAACCAAGATGGCGCCGTCCATTTGAGCGGCTCCGGTGATCATATTTTTGACGTAGTCGGCGTGTCCGGGACAGTCAACATGGGCGTAATGGCGATTGGCCGACTCATACTCCACGTGATAAGAGGAAATAGTGATGCCGCGCTGCTTCTCTTCCGGGGCGTTATCAATCTGATCAACCCCCAGCTTTTGGGCGTGACCTTCCTTGGCGAGCACGGCGGTAATCGCCGCCGTCAGGGTGGTTTTACCGTGATCAACATGGCCAATAGTGCCCACGTTAACATGCGGTTTCGAACGGTCAAATTTTTCGGCCATGGAGCTCCTTTCTTAGTTTAGCGATGGCGTGACGGCCACCCACCTGATGTGTCGGCTCAATTAAGGTCGCATCATCAGCCGTAATTATACATCGCTTGACTATCCGACGCAACAGGGGTTGGGCTTTAAGGTCGTTTTCCGGTTATATGCCGAACACCGGCAAGAGGTATTGACAAATCATACCTTTTATAGTATAGTTCTACCACACTTGTTATCGAGAAAGGAGGCCACAAGTGCGGTTGCGGTTTTTATCGTTGGTGGCGTTGCTGGCGCTTGCGCCGACGGCGGCGCGGGCCCAAAATTTGGGCGATCTCGCCAAGTCGCTCGGCCGCTCGTTGCTCGAGCGGGCGAGCGGCGGGGCTCGCCACGACGGCCCGATTAACCTCGGCGCCGCGGCGGCGGCTTTGGGCAGCGGCTTCGTTGGCCGCAGCGCCGATCGGCGGCAGCGCGAATATGTGTCGGGGGCGTTGGCGAAATACAACGCCGCCCAGCCGGCGTTTGACTTCGCCGGCCAAACCATAGAACTGCGGCTGTCGCCGGACAGCTATAGCTATGTTGGCAACGCCAACTGGCTGGTGTCGGCCGTTCGGAGCGCCCTAACCGACGAACGGGTCGGGGCGGTAGTGTCGCTCGACGTCGCGGGAATCCGCGACGAGAGCGAAGATCGGGAGTACTTACGGAGCAATCCGGAGGTGGCTCCCGAGACGTTGGCGCGTAGGGCCACCATCAAAGTGGCCCGCTACGTAATCGAGCTGGAGGCAATCGAGCTTTCCAGCTCCAGCGCCGCCTCGCTTTTTTTGGGCGGCTGGAACAGCTGGCGGCAGGCCGACTGGTCCAGCGAAATGACCCATTTCGGCCTGGCCGCGAGTGTGCGGCGCCGCGAGGACGGAGTCGTCCTGGCGGTCTATAAGGCCGTCGGCTCGGCGCGCGATGTCGCCGTCCGCGGCGAGAGCGGCGGGTTTTTCAGCCGCCTCGGCGGCGACTATCGCGCCGACGGGCCGGATAACCGCGCCTATCGGGCGCTCGAAGCGGCCGTTGGGGACCTACGGCGGGTCTTCATTGCCAAAAACCAGCCGCCGCCGGGGAGACGGTCCAGTCCCCCTCCATAGGGAGAGGGAGGGCCGCTGCCTCCCACCGGAGCCACATCGTTGGCTCCGGATTTTTTATTTCACCAATTTTTGAGCGATATGATTGGGAACTTCGGCGTAATGATTAAACTCCATGGTATAGCTGGCGCGGCCTTGGGACATTGACCGTAAGGTGGTGGAGTAGCCGAACATTTCCGCCAGCGGCACAAAAGCGTCAATGGCCTTGACGCCGGACACTCGTTCCGCCATCTGTTCGATCTGGCCCCGCTTGCCGTTCAAGTCGCCCATAATTGTGCCCATAAAATCCTCCGGCGTAATGACTTCAACTTTCATGATTGGTTCCAGAACGACGGCGTCGGCGGCTTTGGCGGCCGATTGAATCGCCATTGAGCCGGCGATTTGAAACGCCATTTCCGACGAGTCGACTTCGTGAAAACTGCCGTCGGTCAGGGTTGCTTCTAGGTCAGTCATGGGAAAACCGGCGACGATGCCGCGGCCAAGGGCGTCGCGGATACCTTTCTCGACCGCCGGAATGAATTCCTTGGGAATCGCTCCGCCCACGACTTTATTAACAAAGGTAACGCCGTCGCCTCGAGCCAGAGGTTGAACGGCGATGACGGCATGACCGTACTGACCTCGCCCGCCGGTCTGGCGAATATATTTCCCCTCCCCGCGAGCCGCGCGACGGATTGTTTCCTTATAGGCGACCTGGGGTTGGCCCACGTTGGTTCCAACGCCGTACTCCCGCTTCATGCGATCAACAATAATATCCAAGTGCAGTTCTCCCATGCCGCCGATAATCGTTTGACCGGTTTCGGGGTTGGTGGAAACACGAAACGTGGGATCTTCTTGGACTAATTTCTGGAGGGCTAAGCCCATTTTTTCTTGGTCGGATTTGGTTTTTGGTTCGATAGCCATAAAAATTACCGGCTCTGGCGCGACGATAGACTCTAGGACAACGGGGTTGGCTTCGTCACACAGCGTGTCGCCGGTGGTGGCGCTTTTCAGACCGATCGCCGCGGCTATTTCCCCGGCATAAACTGCTGTCACGTCTTCACGGTGATTGGCGTGTAGACGGACAATTCGGCCCACTCGCTCCCGTTCGTCCTTGGTGGCGTTATAAACGTACGATCCCGAACGTAATATTCCCGAGTAAACCCGAATAAACGTCAAAACGCCCACGAACGGATCGGCGGCAATCTTGAACGCCAAAGCCGCTAGAGGCGTGTCATCGGATACCACGCGGCTAACATTTTTCCCGGTTTTAGGGTTTATTCCCGTTTGGGGTAGGATATCCAATGGCGACGGCAAATAGTGAACGATGGCATCGAGAAGCGTTTGGATGCCTTTGTTTTTCAAGGCGCTGCCGACAAATACCGGAAAGAGTTTTATGGCAATCACGGCGCGGCGCAGAGCGGCGCGTAATTGACTCAACTCCAGCTCTTCACCGCCCAGGTACGCTTCGAGCAAGGTGTCATCGGTTTCGGCGATTTTTTCAATCAGCTGGTGTCTCGCCGTCTCAACCGCTGTGGCGAGATCGTCCGGTATCGGACCGTAATCAAGTTTGTCTCCCAGCGGATCAGACCAGAAAACAGCCTGGCGACTCAATAAATCGACGACTCCTCGAAAATTGTCTTCGTTGCCGATGGGCAACTGGGCGGCGATCGCCGGGGCGTGAAGACGCGATTTAATCGATGCTACGGCTTGGGTAAAATCGGCGCCCAGACGATCAATTTTGTTGATAAAACAAATTCTCGGGACATCAAGCTTATCCGCTTGGTGCCAAACGGTTTCGGATTGGGGTTCCACTCCGGCGACAGCGTCAAACACCACGACCGCTCCGTCCAAGACACGAAGCGAGCGTTGGACCTCGATGGTAAAATCAATATGGCCGGGAGTGTCGATAATATTGAGACGATACTTTCCTTTGGGGTCATCCGTCGGCGTCCAAAACGCTGTCGTGGCCGCGGCGGTAATGGTGATGCCCCGCTCGCGCTCTTGAGCCATCCAGTCCATCACGGCCGCCCCCTCATGAACCTCGCCGATTTTATACGTTTTTCCGGTGTAGTAGAGAATCCGCTCGGTGACGGTCGTTTTGCCCGCGTCAATATGAGCGATTACGCCAATGTTACGGGTCTGATCAAGATTGTCTTCTCGTGGCATAACAACTCCTAGATTCGGAAAATATCTCGCCAACCGAACGCCGTGGCGTTACGATTGTCGTTTTGGCGCCGATTGCGTCTCCGGACGAGGGGCGTCGGACTCGATTTTGACGATCGGCACGACGACGCGTTTTTCCTCCCAGTACCGGCTAACTAACACTTCCAAACGCCCTCGAGCCTCATCCTGATTTGAGCCGTAAGTGACTAAGCCGGTCGTGACATCCTCGGCAATGTACGTCCGGTTAAGGAGATAAAATTGAATTCGCATTGCCGCGACGCGAACACTTAAAACCGCGCGAAATGGGCAAAAGCTTTGTTAGCTTCGGCCATACGGTGGGTCTCTTCGCGTTTGCGAACGGCCACGCCGGTGGCGTTATACGCTTCCAGAAGCTCTTCTCCTAAGAGAACATCCATCGGCTTCCCTTGGCGGTTGCGCGCCGCTTGAATAACCCAGCGCATTGCCAAAGTAATTCGCCGGTCGGGACGGACTTCCGTTGGCACTTGATAGGTTGCTCCGCCAATCCGTTTTGATTTTACCTCGACATTCGGGGCGGCATTATTGATCGCGACATCAAATGCCTCGGCCGCGGGACGATGAGTCGACTGCTCCAAGGCGTCCAAACCGCGATAGACTAATCCCCGAGCGGTATTTTTTTTACCTTTCAGCATTACCTTGTTGATAAATTTGGCGATCGTCAAGCTATGGTATTTCGGATCGACCGCAATGATTCGTCGCTTAACTGGTTTTGCTCCGCGCATAGTATTCGCCTAACTACTTTTTAGCGTCGCTGACGGCTTTAGCGCCATAGCGCGAGCGTCCCTGACGACGATTTTGAACTCCGGCAAGATCGAACTTGCCTCGGACAATGTGATAGCGCACCCCGGGCAGATCCTTCACCCTGCCTCCGCGAATCAAGACCACGGCGTGTTCTTGGAGATTGTGGCGTTCGCCGGGAATGTAGGCGGTGACTTCTTGACCGGTGGACAACCGAACGCGGGCGATTTTCCGCAGGGCGGAATTTGGTTTCTTAGGTGTCATGGTAGTGACGCGAACGCACACCCCGCGCACGAACGGTCGGCCGTCGCGGATCGTCCGGACCTGATTACGTAAAGTATTGAGTGATCGATGAAGAGCCGGAGAATCGGATTTGCGCGCGACCTTGCGTCGCGGCTTACGAATGAGCTGAAGGATTGTCGGCATACTTGGAATTATAGCCGATGTCGTCAACAAGCTCAAGACTTGCGCGATTTACCCTTGGAGGCGGACTTTGGTTTAACCTTGTCGCTATTGTGCCAGCCGGCGTGGCCCGTTCCGGCGGGAATGAGCTTGCCGATGATAACATTTTCTTTCAGACCGTGAAGCGGGTCAATCGCCCCGCGGACGGCGGCGTCGATGAGAACACTTGATGTCTCCTGAAAACTGGCGGCGGACAGGAACGATTCCGTTTTGAGGGCGATGCGGGTAATGCCAAGAACTGTCGGCGTCGCTTGGATGGCCGGCTGTTTCTTTTTTAGTCGCGTCGCGTTGAGAGTTTCCAGTTCCAGCGCGTCATAAAGCTGACCAATTAGATAGGCGTTGTCGGGCGCGTCGATGACACGGACTTTTGAGAACATTCGTCGGACGATGATTTCGATATGCTTATCGTTAATGCTTTGTCCTTGAGCGGCGTAAACTTCCTGGACGCTGTGGATAATATACTTTTGGGTCGCTTCGAGACCGCGCAATTCCAGCGACTGACCCAGGTCAAGATGGCCTTCGGTCAGTTGAGTCCCAGCGCTAACATCACTGCCGTCTTGGACTAAAAGCGTCACGGCTGTCGATACGGCGTAATCACGCTTAATCGCTTCGAGAGCATCAACGATCACCTTCCGTCCTTTGATGGTCACTCGACCACCGATAGTCGAACGCAACGCTTTACGTTCAGTGGCGGTACCAACGACTTGCTTCGGCTTGACAATATCTCCGCCGGCAACGATTATCTCATATGGGTCTGGGACAGAAATTTCTTCTCGATCCATAACGTCGGAGCTAATGGTGATGGTGCGAATATCGCGCGACTCGCTCAAACTGACGCGCCCGCCGATTTCGGCCAGAATTGCTGGTTCTTGTGGCATGCGCGCCTCGAACAACTCTTCGACGCGCGGCAATCCGGTCGTGATATCTGTCCCGCTGACTCCGCCCAAATGAAACGTCCGCATGGTCAACTGCGTCCCCGGCTCGCCAATGGCTTGAGCCGCCATTATTCCCACCGACTCGCCTTGACGAACGTTACGACCGGTCCCCAGATCCAGGCCGTAGCAGGAGCGGCAAAGTCCAGAACGGTCGAGACAATAAAGTGGCGAACGGACCGTGACAGACTCAACGTTGGCCTCAAAAAGCCGAGCGGCGGCGGCCTCGTCGATCGTGTCGTTGACGTTCAAAAAAGGCGTCTTAGACCCGGGCAGAATAATCCGTTTCAGAACCACCCGCCCCAAGAGACGTTCGGCGTAATTGATCGCCAGTTCGTCGGACTCGGCTCGAGTGAAAACGATCCCTCGGGTTGAACCGCAATCTTCCTCGTTAATAATCACGTCTTGAGCCACGTCTACCAGCCGACGCGTCAGGTAGCCGGCGTCCGACGTCCGCAAGGCGATGTCCGAGCGCCCTTTCCGGGTGGCGTGAGTAGAAATAAAATACTCAAAAACCGACAAACCCTCTTTGTAATTGTGGATGATGGGAATTTCGATATATTCGCCGGCGGGATTGACAACCAGTCCTTTCATACAACCAATCTGGCTCAACTGGGTGTAATTACCTCTAGCCCCGGAATTCACCATCATGGCAATTGGATTGTGTGCTTCAAACTCGTTCTTCATTTCTTTCGTCAGAACGTCTCTCAAGTCCTGCCACAAATCCACCGTTTTCAGGATGCGCTCGCGGGTGGCGATCAACCCTTGCCGATACTGTTGAGTAATGCGCAACTGCTGACGCTGGGCTTCGGCGATAAGCTCATCCTTTTTAGCCGGAACGACAATGTCGGACATCGAGACTGTCATGCCGGAATTTTCGGCGTAGACAAACCCCAGGGTTTTCAATCTGTCGGCCAGCTGGGCAGTCGCCGAGATTCCCAAATTGTTATAAACATAGGCAACGATCGCCTTCAATTTTTTGGCATCCATGTCTTCGTTTCGGTAGCCGAGCTCCGGTGGCATGGCCTCATTAAAAATCAACCGACCTACCGTAGTTTCGACTACCTCTTCCCCTATCATGACTTTGACGATAGAACGCAGTGACACTCGACCAAGCTGACGGGCGACAATCGCCTCGTTTGGCGAGGCAAAGATCATGCCTTCGCCTTTTCCGCCGGCTTCAACCGACGTTAAGTACGCGCAACCAAACACCATGTCCAACCTTGGCGCCACAATCGGCTCGCCGGACGCCGGTTTAAGAAGGTTACGGGTTGACTGCATAATATTTTCCGCTTCACTGCGCGCTTGAGTCGACAGGGGCACGTGAACTGCCATTTGGTCTCCGTCGAAGTCGGCGTTAAATGCCTGACACACCAGCGGGTGGAGTTGAATGGCTTTACCCTCAATCAACACGGGATGGAACGCTTGAATACCCAAGCGATGCAAGGTTGGAGCGCGGTTTAACAGCACGTATTGTTGATCGGTGATTCGCTCCAAAATTTCCCAGACTTCGGGCGTGCCGCGTTCGATCAACCGCGTGGCGTTGCGCACGTTATGAACGTGCCCTTCGGTGATCAACTTAGAAATGACGAACGGTTTAAACAACTCTAAGGCCATCGTTTTTGGGAGCCCGCATTCATCGAGTTTAAGGTTCGGTCCGACGACGATTACGGAACGTCCCGAGTAGTCCACCCGCTTGCCTAACAAATTCTGGCGAAAGCGACCTTGTTTTCCCCGCAACATATCGGAGAGGGAGCGCAATTTTCGCTGGGCCGTGCCAGTCGCCACACCCCTTCCGCGCCGCGCCGAATTATCGATCAGGGCGTCTACGGCTTCCTGCAACATCCTTTTTTCGTTCCGAACAATAACTTCCGGCGCCCCTTGGGCCAAGAGCCGCTTGAGTCGGTTATTGCGATTCAATACCCGCCGGTAGAGATCATTGAGATCACTGGTGGCAAATCGTCCGCCATCTAGCTGGACCATCGGCCGTAAATCAGGCGGAATCACCGGCAAAATGGCCATGATCAGCGAGGTCACAGCGATATTGGCGTTGCTCATATTCGTAAGTAAGTTAAGTCGTTTTAGCACCCGTCGCAATGTTGCCCCTTGGGCCGTCTCCACTTGAAGTTTCAACCGGCTAAGCTCGGCGCTGAGATCAAAACTTTCCAGTAAATCGGCCACCGCTTCCGCGCCAATGCCGACCCGCACAATTTGACCATACTTGAGCGAAATCTCGTGATATTTCGTCTCGTGAATAACTTTTTTTACCTGCAAATTTTCGATTTCCGATTTGGTGGCTTTATATTGAGCGTCTAGCTGGATAATTTCCGGCGATTGGGGCATCGGATTGTCTTTCAACAGTCGGCTTTTTAACTCTTTATAATCTCTCTCGAGATCTTCCAAACTTTGTCGGCGAATCGCTTCGTTCACCTCGACAATAATAAATCCGGCAAAGTAAATTATGCGTTCCAGATCAGTAATAGACAGGTCGAGCACCAGACCTAAAATTGACGGGACGCCGCGAACATACCAAATATGGGTTACCGGCGCGGCAAGTTTGATGTGTCCCATGCGTTCGCGTCTCACCGAGGCTCGCGTTACCTCCACCCCGCAACGATCGCAGATCACCCCTTTGTAGCGAATCTTCTTATATTTGCCGCAATAGCATTCCCAGTCTTTAGTGGGACCAAAAATACGCTCGTCAAACAGACCATCGCGCTCCGGTTTTTGGGTTCGATAGTTGATTGTTTCCGGTTTGGTTACTTCACCGAACGACCATTCCAAAATATCCTCCGGACTGGCGATGGAAATTCGAATCGCCGAAAAATCAGTCGGTCGTTGAGTCGACTCGGACATTCGGGGATTTTTGGTTGAAAGAGCAGAACGATCCATCAGCTCTCCTTCCTCACGATTAACGGTTCGCCGGTAGGCTTCTCAACTGGCGCTTGGCTGTCGCTTCGCGTCGCCACCGCTTGGTCATTTACGGACTCAATCTCTCGTTCGTCGGTGTCCTCGCTTAGCAACTTGGTCTTGGGTTCCTCGGCGATGACTTCTTGGGGCGCTGTGACGCTCCCATCGGCGCCAATGAGATCAATGTTCAATCCAAGACTCTGAAGTTCTCGCACTAGAACATAGAACGAAGCTGGAATCGACGGTTTTTGAATTTCCTCACCTTTGATAATCGCTTCGTAAGCGCGCGCCCGTCCAACAACGTCGTCGGACTTAATGGTGAGCATTTCTTGGAGAGTATGCGCCGCGCCATAACCCTCCAGGGCCCAAACCTCCATCTCGCCGAAGCGCTGACCGCCAAACTGGGCCTTGCCGCCCAAGGGTTGCTGGGTCACCATCGAGTATGGCCCGATTGAACGAGCGTGCATTTTGTCGTCGACTAAATGGATTAGCTTCATGATGTAGTTGACCCCCACGGTAGTTTTCTGGTCGAACGTCTCACCGGTTTTGCCGTCGTAGAGTTGAATTTTTCCGTTGGTGGGAAGACCGGCTTTTGCCAATTCCTGGGTGATGAGTTCGTAACTGACGCCGTCAAACACCGGACTGGCCACATAGTACCCGAGCTTCTCCGCCGCCCAGCCCAAATGAGTCTCGAGAATCTGTCCCAAATTCATTCGGGAGATTACCCCCAGTGGATTGAGTATGATGTCGACTGTCCGCCCGTCAACCAAATAGGGCATGTCTTCTTCGGGTAAAATAACCGAAATTACTCCCTTGTTACCATGACGCCCCGCCAACTTATCGCCCACCGAAAGCTTGCGCGTCTGGGCGACGGCGATTTCCACGGACTGATAGACACTGGCCGGCAACTCGTCGCCAGCGTCTTTCGTGAACACTTTTACCTCGACGATTTTTCCCCGCTCGCCGTGAGGCAAACGCAGTCCGGTGTCTTTCACGTCTTTGGCCTTATCGCCAAAAATGGCTCGGAGGAGTTTTTCCTCGGCGGAAAGCTCGGTTTCGCCTTTTGGCGTAATTCGGCCAACCAGGATATCGCCGGCGCTAACTTCGGCGCCGATGCGAATAATTCCTCGATCGTCTAGATTGCTAAGAGCTTCTTCGCCAACATTGGGAATATCGCGCGTCAGCAATTCCGGACCAAGCTTTGTTTCACGAAATTCAATGGAATATTTTTCGATGTGGATGGAAGTAAATGCGTCGGTGCGCACCAAACGCTCCGACACAATGATCGCGTCTTCGTAATTATATCCGCCATAACTCATGAAGGCGACCAAGACATTACGGCCCAGAGCCAACTGGCCGGCTTCGGTCGCGTAAGAATCCGCCAAGACTTGACCTTTTTTTACCCGTTCTCCAATCGCTACCGCCGGCCGATGATGGATACAGGTTGCCTGATTGGAACGGACAAAATTTTGCAGCTTGTATACGTGTTTCTCGCCCCCGATTTCTTCAATCTGAATCTTCGCCCCATCAACTTTCACCACCGTGCCGGCAGCCGTTGCCGTGAGCAAATGACCGGTCTGTTGAATCGCGTCCTCCATGCCAGTACCGATAATCGGCGTTTGGGGACAGATCAGCGGGACGGCCTGCTTTTCCATATTGGAACCCATGTTGGATCGAACCGCGTCGTCGTGTTCGACGAATGGAATTAACGCCGTCGAAATCGACACCGTCTGACGAGCCGAAATGTCAATAAAGTTGACCCGAGAAATTTTTTCGTAATCTGGCTCGCCAAATTTTCGCACAATAATCGAATCTCCCACGAGTTCTCCCTTGTCATTAATCGGGCTGGAAGCTGGAGCGATGATATATTTTTCTTCCTCGCCGGCCGACAGATAAACCACCTCTTCGGTCACCACCGGCGGTTTGTTGGGTCTCTGGTGAACTTTACGATAAGGAGTTTCGATAAATCCGAATTCGTTAACGCGGGCGTAGGTCGAAAGATAACTCACCAGCCCGATATTGGGTCCTTCGGGCGTTTCAATCGGGCAAATTCGCCCATAATGCGACGGGTGAACGTCTCGGACGTCGAACCCGGCGCGCTCGCGCGCCAGGCCCCCGGGACCGGTGGCGGTAATGCAACGCATATGCTCAATTTCCGCCAGAGGATTAGTCTGGGTCATGAATTGCGACAACTGGCTAGAAGCGAAAAATTCCTGCAATACGGCGGCAATCGGTCGGGAATTAATTAACTGCGACGGCGTAATTTCCTCTGTTTCAAGGACCGACATTCGATCCTTGGCAATCCGTTCAACTCGCGAAAAACCAATGCGCAACCGAGACTGAATAAGCTCGCCCACGGCTCTAACGCGGCGATTTTTAAGATGATCAACATCATCTTCCTCGGCCCCTACAAGATTATTGAGCCGAATAATTTCTTTGATCACCGCCACAACATCCTCGAGGCGTAAAACTTGGTTTTCTTGAGTGTTGGCAATATCCAAATCGAGGCGCTGGTTCATTTTATAGCGACCGACCTTGCCGAGACTGTAACGTTTAGCGTTTAGAAATAAATTTTCCACAAAAGTCCGGGCCGTATCGGCTGTCGCCAAGTCGCCGGGACGAATCCGCTTGTAAACTTCAATCATTGCTTCTTCCCGCGTGCGCGACTGGTCACGAGCAAAGGTCGCGTCGAGATACTTATGTTCCGGGTTGGTATCTACTTCGGCGAAAGTGGCGCGGATAACATCGGTCTCCATGCCAAGAGAGCGCAAAAACGATGTCGCGGGGATTTTGCGTTTTCGGTCTATTTTGACTGAAATAATGTCTCGGCTCGATGTCTCGAATTCCAACCAAGCGCCGCGGTTGGGAATTATTTTTGCCCCAAAAAGTTTCCGTCCGGCGGTTTCTTCCGCCATAAATAATACGCCGTTCGAGCGAATAATCTGAGAAATAACAACCCGCTCCACGCCGTTGATTATGAATGTTCCGCGACGGGTCTGAAGGGGGAAATCGCCTAAAAATACTTCCGTTTCCTTAACGCTTTGGTTTATCTTGTTGCGAAGACGCACATGAGCCTTGAGCGAAGCCTTGTAGGTCAAATTTCGGGCTACGGCCTCCTCTTCGCTCCATTTCGGCTCGGCGAGACTGTAAGAAGTAAACTCCAACTCAAGACTTTTTCCGGTAAAGTCGTGGATCGGGCCGATTTCGTCAAACAACTCCTTAATACCTTCTCGAAACAACCATTGCCAAGATCGGGTTTGAATCTCGGTTAACGGTGGCAAGGGGACTGTCGGCGGAAACGCGGTAAAATACTTGCGCTCAATCATGACTCTCCTTTAATTTGGCGAGTTAATCGAACTGACAAAAAGAAATTTAGGCGAACACCGATGTCTAACCGACTGACCGGATAAGACGGACACAACGCAACAACCCCCAAACAATTGGAGATTGCATCTCGCCCCTATGCGATTGATGGTGGTTGAAAACTCACGCCGCCTTATTTCCCGATTAGAGATTGTGACTAAATAGTAACAGAGAAATTCTCTCTTGTCAACATCACCCGGAATTGTCCGGAACCGCCTTTGATCGCGCAAGCTCACTCTCCGGTAGAGCGAAAGCCAAATTGGCGGTGGCTCGCAGTAGCTCCTGGACGCGCGTGCCCAAGACCGCCGATATGGCGGTAGGGCGAAAGAGCTTGCTGGGTGGTGATTTTATCACCCCTTTGAGCGCCGTTAACCGACGCTCGACCTCTGGCCGACCGTCGGCTGGCAGGAGATCGATTTTCGTCAGGCAGACTAGCTCCGGTTTAACAGTTAACTTAGCATCAAATTGCTCAAGTTCCGAACGCACAGTAAGGTACGATCGAACATAATCCGGTTCTAGGGAGTCAATTAAATGGAGTAGCACCCGCGTGCGCTGAATATGACGTAAAAAACGATCTCCGAGCCCTTTGCCAAGGGAAGAACCAACGATAAGTCCCGGGATGTCGGCAAATATCAGACGATGATGGTCGATCTCGGCGGTGCCCAGAACGGGACTTAGCGTGGTAAACGGATAATCGGCAATCCGCGGCTTAGCCTGACTGATGACGCTGATCAAAGTTGATTTACCGGCGTTCGGCAAACCGATAATTCCGACATCGGCGATTAAACGAAGTTCCAACTTAAATTCGGCTCGAGAGCCCGAAGAGCCGGGCTGGGCGTATTTTGGATATTGATGTGAGGGAGTGGCGAAGTGAACATTGCCTTGCCCGCCTTGTCCCCCTTTCAGACAGACAAACGCCTGGCCGGGGGCGATGATCTCGGTTAAACGCCGCCACGAATCCCCATGGCGGTAAATTATCGTACCCAATGGCACGGTTATTTTTAGATCCGACCCGCGTCGGCCGTCCATTTTTTTACTGCTTCCCGGCTGGCCGTCTTCGGCGCGCAGTTCCCGCGCCGAGGCCAAGTGGCTTAAATCGGTCAGCTGGGGTTCGCCGACTATTACCACTCGACCGCCGTCGCCGCCGTCGCCGCCGTCCGGTCCCCCTTTGGGGACATATTTTTCGCGCCGAAACGACACCGCGCCGTTACCGCCCTTGCCCGATTTTAACGCCAGCTCGATTTCATCGTAGAACATAATCGAATTATATATCACCACCTGTCGTTAAACCAGACAATGACGACAGGGATCGGTCGCCGTCAGAAGCGAATCGCTTGATTGTTAGCCGAGAAAAGCCTCTCGTTAAAACGGATTGACCGGACGACCATTAACGCGAAGCTCAAAATGGAGATGCGGTCCGGTCGAGCGACCGGTGTTGCCGGAGTAGCCAATGAGATCACCCCCACCGACACGTTGTCCCGCGCTGACTAAAACGCGATCCAAATGACCGTAACGGGTAATTTTGTTCTCCCCGTGTGAAATCAAAATTGTTTTGCCGTAGCCGCCGTTCCAACCAGATGAATCAGCTTCCACCACCACGCCATCAGCCGCCGCCACCACCGCTGCGTCAACATCGGCCCGATAATCAATCCCGGTGTGACCACCAACCAACCCGCGACTAATCCCGTTGTGTTTGATGGGGACAATCAGGCCGTAACCGCCACTAGCGCTGGCCGAGGTAACTTTGCCAACGGTTGACTTCCGATTCGCCAACTCGGCGCTCGCCCGCGCGCGATTAGCGGCGGCAGCGATCGCTTTGGCGGACAAATCGGCCGCGGGAATAATTAACTCTTGCCCGGGTTTAATAGCGTCAACATCGCTCAAGTTGTTCTTAATTTCGATCGTAACGATTTTTAAGCTAAATTTTGTCCCAATGCCGCCGATCGTATCGCCGATCCGGACGATGTACTTAACATCATGCTCACGGGGTGCCGTTTCAGTTGGCGACGTTGCCGGAGACACAGGCGCTGGCGTGGGCTCGTCGGTCTGCTCGGGCAAAGTCGCAATTAAAGGGTTGGTCGAAATAAACTCTCCGTTGACGCGCGCTTCAAGATTTTGAGCGATAGCGTCGGGATCTTCGTCAATATTGGGGGTATAGGCGTCGATTAGGCGCACGGTGTCGGCGATAACGTACGGATCGCTGACGATCACGTCTGTCGGTAGGTGAGGCACCGAGGACTCGGCCCGAACAACCAAAACGTTGTTCCCGACAATAAATAGGGTCAAAATCACCAGTGTCTGATGGACACGAAGGTACTCTCGATTAACCTCATACCAACGTCCGAGCTGATGGCGATGTCTTGGTGCGGCCCGTAATTGGCGAGCCACCCAGCGAACATACCGCACCAAATCCAACCAGCGTTTGCCGTGGAGGCGCATGGGGACACCTTAAGCCTTACCCGCTGGCGTGTCAACCCTCCCTAGATACCGGCGACAACCTCTTCTTCGACCGAGACGATAATCACATCGCCGGCCAGAATTTTTGTTCCGGTTCGGACCGAAAGACCACAATCTTGAATCGCCTCGAGCTCTTGAAGCGATTCCGGTCCCTTTTGAAGGCGGGTGATCTTCCCTTTGCCGACCTCTGTGGCCTCGCGCATGATTGTTGCCTCGGCGTTGACCGTCACGACGCCCTGGGCGATCTCGCCTCCGACGATTTGATCGTCATGGGTTGTTCGAAAGATTTTTTTAATCTTGACCCGGCCTTGCTCGACCATCACGATAGAGCGCTTGACACGACCCTTGAGGATCAGCTCAATTTTGCCAACCAAGTCATAGATAATCAGAAAAGTCGCTATCAATACCCCTTCGGTGGCGGCGACTTTTTTGACCGCTGGCGGCGCGCTGACATGAAAACCAAATATCACGCCGCGAGCCGCTACCGCCAGCTGAACGTCGTTAAGAGTAATGTCACCCACTCCATGAGAGATTATGGCCAACTTTGCCCCCGGGACGGCAATATCACGCAAGGCAGTTTTTAGTCCTTCAATGGAACCTTGGGTGTCGGCCTTAAGAACTATCGGCAGAATGTTCGCCCGACCTTCGGCAATCGCTTGGGTGATATCGCCCGCCGGTCGACGTTTCTCTCCGGCTTCAGTCTGGCCGACCAATTCGCGGGCCGCTTTTTCACTTGCGACCACCGCGAAGGCATCGCCAAATTCCGGAATGTCAGTCAAACCGGCCACTTTTACCGGCGTTGAAGGAGAGGCCTGACTAACTCTCTTTCCTTGATAATCAAACATGATGCGAACGCGACCATAGGTTTGGGGCATGACAACCGTATCGCCGAGTTTTAACGTTCCATTTTGAACCAAAAGAGTCGCCATCGGCCCTAAACCAATCTCCTGGTGCGACTCAACAACGACCCCCTGACCCGGAGCCGCGGGATTAGCCCGATAGTTTTTCAGATCGGCGGTCAGAATAATAAACTCAAGGAGATTTTGAATGCCCTGACGATCGACTGTCGAAACTTCGGCAACGGCCGTTTGGCCGCCCCAATCCTCGGGAATCAAACCATGTTCTGTCAGTTGCTGTTTCACTCGATCAACGTTCTTGGTCGGTAAATCAACTTTCGTCATGGCGACGATGATCGGCACGTTTGCGGTCTTGGCGTGGTCAATTGCCTCGACGGTTTGGGGTTTAACCCCGTCGTCGGCGGCGACAACCAAAACCACAATATCCGTTACTTGGGCGCCATGGGCACGCAAAGCGCTAAAGGCTTCGTGGCCGGGCGTGTCCAAAAACGTCACGGCGCGCTCTTTCCCCTCATACGTTACGGTGGTCTGGTAGGCTCCAATGTGCTGTGTGATGCCGCCGTGTTCAGTGCTCGCAACGCTCGCTTGTCGGATAGCGTCGAGTAAACTGGTTTTGCCATGATCAACGTGACCCATTATGGCGACAACTGGCGGGCGCGTCTCGCTCGGCCCGGTTTGATCGTCGAGAACGACTTTCGCCCTCAATGGCGCCTCGGTGGTTGAAGTCGTGGGGACAAATCCTAATTCGTCGGCGACAATCGCCATAGTATCGTAATCCAGCCAGTCGCTCACCGCGGCCATGACGCCATTGCGCATCAATTGACTTATTACTCTTACGACAGGTAAGCCCAACAGGTTGGCTAATTCGCCAACTGTCGTTGAAACAGGCAAACTTACCGGCAGTTTTTCTTTTGGTTGTCCGACAGTCTCCTGCCGATCTTGACGATCGCGCTCTTGAGCCACAAAAAGGGCTTCGCGGCGCGTGCGCTCAACTTCAATTTCTTTGCGTCTTTTTCGACTGATAAACGGCTTTCGGCCTTTTGCCATAGACCCAATTGTACCAGTAATCGCCCCGACAAACAAACCTCGATAACAGCGACGGTGGACTGATTCGAATGATTAATCGCCTTAGGCGCGGAGCTAGGCCGTGTCTGGTGCCTGATTTAAGGTTTCGTCAACTTCCCGAGGCAGGACCGTCATTGACGCGACACTGTCGCCTTCTTCCATCCTCATTAATGTTACTCCTTGAGTGTCTCGGCCGAGACGACGAATGGCGCCGATGGGCGTTCGGATGACGACGCCTTGTTTGGAGATTAAGAGAGCGTCGTCGGCCGGGTTGGCGACAACTTCAATCCCAACAACATCGCCGGTTCTGTCGGTAACATTGGCGCATTTCAGGCCTAATCCTCCGCGGTGCTGGGTTCGGAAATGATCAAAACTGGTTCGTTTACCGTAGCCATTTTCCAAGACGATGAGGAGGTCCGGAGTGGGTTTAATCTCGGCGGCGATAACATCCATGGCAATAACCTCGTCGTTGGTGCGAAGGGTCAAACCTCTGACACCGCCAGCGCCTCGACCAACTGGCCGAATTTCTTCCTCTAGGTAAGAGATGGCTTGCCCCTTAGCCGTGGCTTGGAAAATATTATCTTTCCCGGTAGTTCTTTGAACCCACTTAAGCTCGTCCCCCTTGTTTAAGCGCATGGCGACGATACCGCTTTTTCGGACCGATTTGTAGGCGGCGATGAGGCTGCGCTTTATTTGCCCCCGCTTTGTTGAGAAAATAAAGTATTGCTTAGTCGTGTCGTTATGGGTACGCGTCATCATGGCGGTAACTCGGTCGCTGTTTGACATTTGGACAATGTTCACCAAGGGTGTGCCTTTGGCGAGGCGCGATGCCGACGGAATTTCATAAACCTTGGTTTGAAAAACTCGGCCGGTATTGGTGAACAAAAAGACGTCGTCGTGAGTTGAAGCGGTAAGCATGTAATCAATCTCATCTTCTTCCTTGGTCGTCATGCCGACAACACCCTTACCGCCGCGATTTTGGACGTGGTAAGTGCTGATGGGGAGACGTTTGATGTAATTGCCGCGCGTCAGAACAACGATCACCGGCTCATCGGGAATCAGATCGAGGGCCGAAAAATCGTCCAGGGCTCGAGGATGAACTTTTGTCCGGCGCGGATCGCTAAATTTGTCCTTTATTTCCGCCAGTTCGGTTTTGACAATCGTCAGGATTTTGTTCTCATCGGCTAAAACCGCTTCCAGCTCGCCTATTTCGGTTGAGACAGCGGCGTACTCATCTTCTATCTTTTGACGCTCCAGGGCCGCCAGTTGCGACAGACGCATGTCGAGAATCGCGTTGGCTTGAATGTCGCTCAACTTAAACCGAGCCACTAACTCCGTCCGAGCTTCATCACGATCTCGTGAGCCACGAATAGTGGCAATGATCGCATCAATATTTTCCAAGGCAATGCGCAAACCTTCCAGCACGTGGGCCCGCTCCCGCGCTCTCCGCAGTTCGTGCGTGGCGCGGCGACGCACGACTTCACGCCGGTGGGCCACAAAATAGGTCAGGATCTGTTTTAGGTTCATAACTTCCGGCTGAATGCCGTCTCTAAGCGCGAGCATATTAACATGGAAGGCCGTTTGCATGGGTGTCAAATCGAACAGGCGATTGAGAACTTTTTTCGGATAGGCGTTGGCTTTGAGCTCCACGACAATCCGAACGTTGGCTTTACGATCCGACTCGTCGCGGATATCACTAATGCCTTCAAGACGTTTCTCTTTCACCAAGTCGGCAATTTTTTCGATCAGTCCGGCCTTGTTTACTTGATACGGCAATTGGCTGACAACAATGCGATGGCCGCTTTTTTTCTCTTCAATTTCCGCTTCGGCGCGCATCATTATTCGCCCTCGGCCAGTGGCATAGGCCTGCTTAATGTCGGCTAAGTTGTACACGGCGGCGCCAGTCGGAAAATCCGGGCCCTTGATGTACTCCATTAGGCCGTCAATATCGGTGTCGGGATGATTAATCAAATGGACAATGGCGTCGACTAATTCGCCCAGGTTGTGAGTGGGTATGTTCGTGGCCATGCCGACGGCAATACCCTGGGCCCCGTTGAGGAGAAGATTGGGCAGGCGCGCCGGTAAAACCGTTGGTTCGCGTTGGGAGCCGTCGTAATTCGGCCTAAAACTGACGGTCTCTTTATCGATATCCATCACCATCTCGTCGGCCAGACGATGAAGCTTCGATTCGGTGTAACGCATGGCCGCCGGGGAGTCGCCGTCCACCGAGCCAAAGTTACCTTGACTTTGGATGAGAACATTGCGCATATTCCACGGTTGGGCCAACCGCACAAGGGAATCGTAAATCGCCATGTCGCCGTGGGGATGATATTTTCCCATAACCTCGCCCACGATCTTGGCGCACTTGGAGAATTTGGCCGTGGAGCGCAAACCGCTTTCCCACATGGCGTAAAGGATGCGGCGATGGACCGGTTTGAGCCCATCGCGGACATCGGGCAGAGCCCGCGCCACGATCACCGACATGGCGTAACTCAAGTACGAGTCTTCCATCTCGTGAACCAATCCCTGAGGTTGAATTAATCCAAACTCGGTCTTGATTTGATCGTCACCTGTCGAGTAATTATCGGTCTTGGCTGGTTCCATGGCAGGCAAGGTCAATTAGACGTCGAGATTGCGCACCTTGGCGGCGTGGGCTTGAATAAACCGTTTGCGCGGCGCGACTTCGTCGCCCATAAGCATCGAAAAAACCCCATCGGCGCGTTCGACATCATCAATTGTTACCTGAAGCAGAATGCGATTTTCTGGGTTCATAGTCGTTTCCCATAAGTCTTCGGCGTTCATTTCGCCCAAACCTTTATAGCGTTGAATCACCACCCGTTGACTTGGAGCGCGGCCGGCGGTGGCGGTTGTTTCTGGAGCGGACAATTCGGCTTCGTCTGTTTCGAGCGATTCGTTGGTAACGACCGGGGCGTCAGACCCGGCTTCAACCACGCCCCAATCGTTGAGAATCGCGTCGCGCTCACCATCACTATAGGCATAGCGTGCTTCCTTCCCGCGCTTCAGGAGATAAAGCGGCGGCTGGGCCACGTAAATATAGCCATTAGAAATTAGGATCGGGAAGTGGCGGTAAAAAAACGTTAGCAACAGAGTTCGGATATGGGCGCCGTCAACATCGGCGTCGCACATCAGGATTATCCGATGATAGCGAAGCTTGTCAAGATTGATGTCTTCGCCAATCCCCACTCCCAAAGCGATGATCATGGCCTTAATTTCTTCCGAAGTCAGCATCCGGTCCAAGCGAGCCCGCTCGACATTGAGGATTTTGCCGCGCAAAGGCAAAATTGCTTGGAAAGTGCGTTCGCGACCGGCTTTGGCCGAACCGCCGGCGCTATCGCCTTCCACAATAAAGAGTTCCGACTTGGCGGGATTTTTTTCGGTGCAATCGGCCAGCTTGCCCGGTAAGGTCATGCCTTCCAAAGCTCCCTTACGGATAATGGTATCGCGCGCGGCCCGGGCGGCGGCCCGAGCTCGCGCCGCAAGCGCGACTTTCTCAATAATTTTCTTCGCTTCGAGAGGGTGCTCATTGAGCCAATCGCCCATTGATTCGTAGACGGCGTTTTCCACCGCGGGGCGAATTTCCGGGTTGCCGAGTTTGCCTTTCGTTTGGCCCTCAAATTGCGGATTGGCCAGTTTGACTGATACCACCGCGGTTAAACCTTCGCGGGTATCCTCACCCGTGAGACCGCCGTTGCCGTCTTTGACCAAGTTGGTTTTCTTGGCGTAATCGTTTATCGCCCGCGTTAAGGCGGCGCGAAATCCCGTCAGATGAGCGCCACCGTCAATGGTTAAAATATTGTTAGCGAAGGTATAAACGTGCTCATTAAAGTCGGTGGTGTATACCAGCGACACTGCCACAGTGCAATCATCATAGTCTCGTTCCAGATTCATCGGCGGATTAAATATTGCCGTTTTATTTTTATTGAGATGACGAACATAGGCTTCGATTCCGGCTTCGAAACAAAAATTATACTCCGTGGGCGTGGCGCTCTGACGCTCATCCGAAAGGTGAATAAATAATCCGCGCGTCAAGTAGGCTTGTTGGCGACAGCGGTCGAGAACCGTCGGCCAGTGATACTCGACGATGGGAAAAATCGTCTCGTCGGCAAAAAAGGTAATCTTGGTCCCGCGTTTGTCAGTCGGACCGATGGCCTCGACCGGACCGGTGGGATTGCCGCGGGTAAACGTCTGACGATAAATCTGGCCGTCCTTGTACACTTCGGCGATCAGTTTGGCTGACAGGGCGTTGACCGCCGATACCCCTACGCCGTGCAATCCACCCGAAACTTTATACCCCCCGCCTTCGCCAAATTTCCCCCCGGCGTGGAGAACGGTTAAGACAGTTTCGAGGGCTGATTTTTTGGTCTGGGGATGCAAATCCACCGGGATTCCGCGGCCATTATCCTCGACACTTACCGAGCCGTCGGCATGAAACCCAATGTCAATTTTTGTCGCAAACCCCGCCAAAGCCTCGTCAACCGAATTATCGAGTACTTCCCATATAAGATGGTGCAGACCTTCCACACCCGTGCCCCCGATATACATCCCGGGTCGTTTTCTGACTGGTTCCAGTCCTTCGAGGACGGTGATGTTTTCGGCGCTATAATTGTTTAGATTTTGAGCCATTACCTATTGGCTTGCCTTATATTTCCGAACGAAAATAGTGCGTCAGGACAGTGATAGAAAAAACGGCAAAAACCACCCCCATGGCCACGCCAATAAACGTGACCGTTCTGGGCGGAGCGTTGGTTAGCATCAGCGGATCGGTTGCGGTGACTTCCACCGCCACCAACGGTTGATATTGGCGCTTTACTATCTCGACCAAAGCGCTAACCAGAGCCTTGGCTTTGTCTGGATTGTCCGAGCGCAATGCCACGATCAAACTATTGTTGGCGCCGGTATCTTTGCTCATCACAATTTGACTACTGTTTTTGATCGTCAGGTTCGGCGGGGTAATTTTGGCTTGTTCGTAAACTTGACTGATTGTGCTGGGTGACTTCATCCAGGCGACTAAGTTGTTGCGGGCCAAAATCGCCGTCTGCTCGATGTAATAGCCGTCGTAGGTATAAAATGCCCCTTGATCCGGGCGGGTTTGAGTCGGTTTTGTCAGACTAAAAGTTGTCACGCCGTCATAAGTCGGACGAAGCCTCGAAACCGCCGCGGCGCCGACGACCAAGCCAACGGCGAGAGCGAAAACCCAATAACGCCAATACGTCTCCACCAGATTATGAAGATATTTCCGTTCGGACATCAGTCTCCTTATTTTTTCCAGAGTAACAGATTCGGCAGGTTATCACAAGGCAGTCGTTGGACCGCAATCACTCCCTAGCCCTATTTTTGTTGTCGGACATTTTACGAGCGCGGAAGTCGTCCCACGCGCCGGTAATTTCCCTTGCCATATTGGCGCGAAATACTTCCGGGGAAAATTTGGCGGCGTGACGAGCGATCGCCAAGCTGGAAAACTTGAGTCGTTCGAATCTTTTCACCCCGTCTCGCAAGCCGGCCGCGGTTTGAGGGTAAAAATGAACTCCCGTTTGGCCGTTAATCACCGTTTCAGCGGCGCCGCCGCGACCATAAGCAATCACCGGCTTGCCGTAGCTCATGGCTTCGATGGGGACAATCCCGGCATCTTCTTCGCTCGCGAATAAAAAAGCTCGGCAGTGGCGATAAAGTTCGTTGCGCTGATCAGTGTCGACATAACCGAGAAATTCGATCCCTTGGGTCCCCCGCGCCAGTTTCTCCAGCCGACGGCGTTCCGGTCCGTCGCCGGCGATTTTTAACTTTAACCCCGCCTCTTTGGCGGCTTGAACCAAAATATCGACGCGTTTTTGCGCCACCAGCCGTCCGACCGAGAGATAGTAGTCGCCAACAGTGGTATCTTGGCCGCGAAAAGCCATCTCTACTGGCGGCGGGACGACGGCTGATTGGCGACGATAAAACTTCTCGATTCGCGCCGCCGTGGCCTGCGAGTTGGCGATCCAGTAATCTACCCGTTGAGAGGCAACAAAATCCCACAGACGAAGATAGTGAGCCGACAGACGACGCAACAGGGATCCGCTCGCTCGAGGATCGAGACTTGGCAACCATCCCCAGCGCATCGGAGTGTGGCAATAACAGACGTGGAAAGTTTCCGGCCGAGTGAGAACGCCGTGGGCGTTAGAGGTTGACGACGAGACGACAATATCGTAATCCGACACATCTAATTGTTCCGTAAAGTACGGCAGAAGCGGCAAGGCAAGTTGATGATGCCGCCGAAGATATCTAAAACGATTCAGCGACGAAGTAATCACCCGCGCGTCTCGAAATTCCGGAAACGACTCCGGACGGTATAACGGGGTATAAATCGGCGCCTTAGGGAATAGACGATGGAGCTCTAACAAAGCATTTTCCGCGCCGCCGCGAACCGTTAGCTTATCGTGGACAAGAGCGATTTTACAGTCTTGGAGGAGTGATGGCATAGACAGGCTCAATAGCCGTGGCCTCGTCCGCCAAACAGACCCCACGCGGTTTTAATCATGATGATGAAGTCCTGGCCGAGAGACCAATTCTGAACGTAGTGAGAATCGAGTCGAACTCGCTCGTCGTACGAAATATCGTTTCGGCCGCTAATTTGCCATAAACCCGTCAGCCCGGGTTTAATCGACAACAGATATGACGCCCACCGACCGTAACGGGCTAATTCCGCCTCAACGATCGGCCGAGGCCCAACAAGACTTAACTCGCCCCCAAGGACGTTGACCAACTGTGGCAGTTCGTCCAGACTGGTTTTGCGGAGAAATTTAC
Source organism: uncultured Candidatus Saccharibacteria bacterium (assembly GCA_964372935.1). Lineage (GTDB taxonomy): Bacteria > Patescibacteriota > UBA1384 > 2-12-FULL-50-11 > DASWYB01 > CAYJRF01. The sequence continues at coordinate 32,607 of CAYJRF010000002.1, read as the reverse complement.
CGATAGAGGAGACGCGCGGATCGTCCTTGACTTTATGATCGCGAAGAAATTCCGCCACCAGATCCTGACGACCCAAATCTCGATATATCTCAAGCTCGCTCTGTCCGCTAAAACCCGGGCCGGCGCAGTATCGCGCCAGCATGGTGCGAAACTTATACACCTGAAATTTTTTTCCCCCGCGTGAGATGCGCGAGTGGCGGTAAAAAACCGGCCCGGGGTCGGTTAGCTTAATAGCCGCGGCGACTATAAGCAACACCGGACTAAGGACGATCAAGACAAAAAACGACAGGCCAATGTCCAGCAGCCGCTTGACGATCCGACCCCAGCCATCCAGCGGGGTTTGCCGAAAAGTGACCAGCGGGGTGCCGGCGATAGTGTCGAAGAGGACATTGCTGGCCTGGACTTCAAACATGTTGGGCGCCAAGTGGCAGACCACCCCAACATTTTGGACGGAAATAATGTACTCCAAAGTTTGATTCTCCGATATGGTGGTGTCGGCAATAATTAACTCGTCAACTTGATGACGTTTGATCTGCCGCAACAGTTCCTTAGGAGCAAGGAGATTGAGACGTTTGATAAACTGAATCCCCGGGTCGCGGGTATTTTGAAGCGCCAACTCAAGCGATTTGGCCGATTTACTTTTCCCCATCACCACCATTCGCCGCCGTCCAACCCCCAACGTTCGGGCGACATATTGCCCCAGGCGCAGTATTACTCGGCCAGCGAACACGAACAAAAAGCCCAATATTAGAATGTAGATCAGCATCAAACGAGGAAAGACGAGTGTCTGTTCCGATTTGGTAAAAACAAGAAAGACCATGAACGACGCCCAGGCGGCCAAAACAGTGATCGCCAGACGGGAAATATTTCGGAGAGTCCCGAATTGATACCGACGGGTGTAGAGACCTTGGAGGACAAAAATAGCCACCCAAATCGGCACCGACTGGTAAACCATAGCCAAGTACTCGTCAAAGGGCAGTTTATATATTTCGCTTCCGGCGCCTCGCAACCAATAACTGATAATAAACGCCGCCACAATTGCCAATACATCCATCGGCACGTGAAGGACGGTGAGTAAGAGATCGCTCTTTTTATACATTGGTGTCGTTATTATACCCCAAAAAGACCGCCAAACATAAGTCTTGCGCGGCCCATTGGGGACGGCGGAGACAACGCCCGTCCTCGGATCGAGGCTACTGTCCTATGTTTGACTCTTGCGCAACATTGGCAAACCGGTACGGGCGTTTTCCATAACCTCATAACCGGCTGGCACCACGTTCAACGACTCCGGACGGACATCGGTCGCAAAATAGTAGATCGTTTGCTGACGTCCGCCGCGAAGAGTAACGAGTTTAGAGTGGAGATAATATGTCTTACCGCTCTTTTTAGAAACTACGCTATAGGCCACGAAACTTCACCTCCTTCCTTGGTTGCTTCAGGTTAATCTAATACCTTGCCTAATGTTTCACAGGCTTACACCTGTTGTCAAGAGGCAGATAATCATATTGTCTGTCTCCAGTCATCCGCCGCCGCCGCTCGCCGACGGAGACGCCAGTAATTGCTCGAGAGTCGCTTTGGTGAGAGCGATATTTTTGATTCCCGAAGTGGTGTCGGCAAGAAGATCTTTCGCCAAGGCCGTTTCCACAATGTCTTGAATAGCTCGGCGCATCGGCCGAGCGCCGAATTGGGGATCGTAACCGTGAGCCACCAGGACGTCGTAGACGTCATCGGCGATGGTTAAATTAATGTTGTGAGTTTTAAGACGCCCCACCAGCTCGGCCACTTGAAGCCGCGCCACTTGGCGAATTTCTGGCGACGACAGGGGCAGAAAGACCACGACACTGTCGAAACGATTGAGCCACTCGGGCGAAAAGATAGCGCTGGTTTGCAAATAATCGAGCAGTTGCGGTTTGAATTTGGCGTCGATGACGCCATGTTCGACCGCTTCCCGAATGAACTGGGCGCCGGCGTTAGAGGTGGCGATGACCATCGAGTTAGTAAAATCAACTTTGTGTCCAAAACCGTCGGTAATACGACCATCGTCAAGAATTTGCAAGAAGAGATTCCGAATACCCACATCGGCCTTTTCTATTTCGTCCAAAAGCACCACGCTGAAAGGCTGGTCGGTCACGGCGGTGGTGAGATTGCCCGTGGTCGTTCGCGAACCGATAAGGTTATCAATCGAATCGGCTGTTTGATACTCCGACATGTCGAGACGGATAAATGCCCGCTCGTCTTGGTAATAAATAGCGGCAATCGTTTTGGCCATTTCGGTCTTGCCGACGCCGGTCGGGCCCAAAAACAAAAAGCTGCCGATCGGTCGTTTGCCGGAATGAAGGCCGGTTCTGGCGCGGCGCAAGGCATTGGCGACCACTCGCACGGCTTCGTCTTGACCGACGATGCGACTTTTAATCATGTTCTCAAGATTCTCCAAAGTTGCCCGTTCGGTCGCAGACACTGTTCCGATCGGGATTTTTAGCTTTTCGCCGATAATTCGTTCCACATCCGCCCCGAAAATGAGTCTTTGTCCCGAAGACAGGCTATTGCCGGCCACGGCGTCCATCAACTCGATGGCTTTTTCCGGATAGGGCTTGTCGTGAACATGCCGCTCGGCAATCTCGATAATCTTTGCCAGAGCTTGATAGGTAAAGATTCGACCGGACCGGTTTTCGTAACCTCCAACTTCGTCTTCCATCACCACCAGAGCCTCGCTCGGACCAATTTCTTTGATTTCAATCGTCAGAAGATTGGACTCTAAAGCGGGATTCGGTTTCACGAAGCGATAATACGCGTCTGGCGTCGTAATGGCGACTATTTGAACCGCTGAAGATTGGAGAAACTCGGTTAGAATTGGTGAAGCGTCAACCGTCCCCAAGGTTTCGCCATCGGTCTGACTGACCAACAATTCCAAATCCGGTATGACGAGGATAACGTTGCCGACGGTGGCCGCTTCTTGCAACACGCTGGTAACGCGCCCCTCAACCTCTTGCGAGGTGCCGCCGCTGATCAGTTTGCCTGTGTCAAGAAGATAGACATGTTTATATTTTAAATTGAGCGGAACGTCGCCGCTGGCAAACTTCCCCGCCAAATTGTAAACCAACCGATGGCGGCCGATGCCTTCGTCGCCAACCAAGACGACATTGTGAGCGCGCTCGCGGCAGAGGTATTCGATAATCTTTCGCTGTTCATCGAGATGACCAACTACCGGCACCTCCCGATGGCCATGACCGATTTCTGACGAGAGATTGACGGCGTACTCTTCCAGCGTTCGGGTGTAGCCGGCCGTCCAATCTCGGCCAATGCCGCCGGCCAAACTGATTTTATCGGCAAAACCAAGCTCGGCGTGCCACTGGGCGACGCGGAGACGGTCAAACCAAGCCCAGACTTCGGCGCGTTCTCGGTCGGTGATGCCAAGGCCTTGCCAAACGGCCGCCAGCCGAACATCGGTCTGAAGAACTTCAAACAAATGTTTCGGAGCCATCGGAACAGTTTGCGACTTGGCGAGTTGACTGGCCGATGCCAACCACGTCGAGTACTCGGGTGGCCTGGGCAATTGCTGTTCCAATATCAGCCGCGTCACTCCCAATCTACGGACCACGAACGTTACGCTTGTTTCTCGAAGCAAATAGTACCAGAGGTATCGCTCGCGACGTTGACTCCGTTCAAGCAGCATCACCGTGGCGTAGGTAATCGGACTACCTAAGGCAGCGGAATTTTCCTCAATCTGACGACGTTTCTGTTTCAGAGCTAAATGCATTAGATCAATGACGATGCCGATGGGTAACGTGATCAAAAACAGACCTAAAACCGCGCGACTTAGTCCCTCAACCGACAGGCTAATCACGGCCCCGATCAACAAAAGCACCAAGAAAGCATGCATGAACCATGCCGCCATTCGCCAACGGGCCAGCCACAGCTCCCAAGCCGCGAGACGACGCCAGTCTTTAACCATAGCCTCCCCCGATTAGAATCAGCCCATAAATAATCTGGGCCGTGAGGATCACCGGCAGACCCAGCCAGGCGATTAAACCCAGAACCAGCAATAAATCCGCCACGGCGATTGTGACCGCGCCGAGGATGATTACGCCAGAACGCAAGATAAAGCCAATCATCCGCGAAACAAAGTTATTGAGCAACGCCCGTCCCCACATGTTGAGCGGCAGACGACTTAGAGACACCGCGTCATGTCTCCACGGTTCAAACAGGGTGAAGAAGTGCCGAGAGATGGAAAAATACTCATACAATGCTCGCGTCAATTGAGCGATAAACCGCCAGTACAATCGCGGCGCTTCAAGATAAAACCATTCCCCAAAAAGACCAGCCATGCCACTCCTCCAATGCCAGTGTATCACGACGTCAGAACTGGGAGCAACGCGACCGCCGATGGCGATATGGTATTATTTGGTTCGTGAAAGAATTTGACTTAGTCGCTCCGTTCACTCCGGCCGGTGATCAGCCCAAAGCCATTGAACAGCTGGCCACCGGCTTGGACGCCGGACTCAAGGCTCAAACTCTCCTAGGCGTCACCGCTTCGGGGAAAACTTTTTCCATGGCGCACGTGATCAGCCGCGTCCAGCGCCCAACACTCGTCATGGCTCACAATAAAACGCTCGCGGCGCAATTAGCCTCCGAGTTTAGACAATTTTTCCCCGGCAACGCGGTGGAATATTTTGTGTCGTACTACGACTATTACCAGCCGGAAGCCTATATCCCCAACACCGACACCTATATCGAAAAAGAGGCCCAGATTAACGCGGAAATTGATCGCTTAAGACATGCCGCGACCCAGTCTTTGCTTACTCGCCGAGACGTTGTTGTGGTAGCATCGGTGTCTTGCATTTACGGCATCGGTAAGCCGGAATCATACGATCGGTATACTTTCAACCTAAAATTGGGCGACTCCCCGGGCAAAGAACCGATTTTGAGACGGCTGACCGAATTGCAGTTCGCCCGTAATGATCTTCAGTTGACCCGCGGAACCTTCCGGGCGAAGGGAGACGTCATCGAAATCATGCCGATGAGTCAAGAAATTGTCTATCGGATAGAACTTCTTGGGGATAAAATTGACGCCATCTCCGCCCACGATCCCGTGACCATGGGTCAAAGCGACCAGCTGTCCGATCTTGTTGTTTTTCCGGCGAAACATTTTATGCTCGACGCCCCGGACCGGTCGAGAGCGTTCGACGCCATCGAAACAGAGCTGGCCCAACAGTTACGGCGATTCAAAAAGCAAGGCAAACTCTTGGAAGCCGAGCGGCTCGAACGCCGGACACAGTATGATTTGGAAATGTTGCGCGAGGTTGGCTATTGTTCCGGGATCGAAAATTATTCCCGCCATCTTGACGGTCGAGCTCCGGGTGTGCCGCCGGCGACTTTGTTGAACTACTTTCCGAGTGATTTTTTGTGCTTCATCGACGAATCGCACGTGACCGTGCCGCAAATTACCGGCATGTACGCCGGCGATTTCGCGCGGAAAAACGCCTTAATCGAGTACGGATTTCGCCTGCCGTCGGCCAGCGACAACCGCCCTCTGATGTTTGAGGAATTTGAGCGGGCTATTGGTCAGGTGATATTTGTTTCCGCCACGCCCGGAAATTACGAACTAACTCATTCTAACCAGGTCGTGGAACAAATTATCCGTCCAACCGGACTTGTTGACCCCCAGCTTCTTATCCATCCGACACATAACCAAATTAATCATCTAATGGGCCAGGTCACGGAGCGGATAGCCAAAGGCGAACGGACTTTGGTCACAACATTAACAAAAAAAATGGCCGAAGATCTCACGGAATATCTTGTTGGTCAAGGCGTTAAAGTGCGCTATTTACATTCCGATATCGACACCCTAGACCGAATCGGAATTATTCGCGATTTGCGCCAGGGGGTTTTCGATGTCCTGGTCGGCGTGAACTTACTGCGCGAAGGCTTGGACCTACCGGAAGTTTCCCTTGTCGCCGTTCTCGACGCCGACAAGGAAGGATTTTTACGTTCTCAGCAGGCGCTGATTCAAACTATCGGGCGAGCGGCGCGCAATATTGACGGCAAAGTCGTTCTCTACGCCGACGTTATCACTCGCTCGCTTCAAGCGGCAATCGCCGAAACCGACCGACGACGGCAACTCCAAGTGGCTTACAACGCCACCCACGGTATTACGCCTAAAACGATTGAACGGGCGATCACCTCTTTGGTTGATTCGACAATCGCCGAACCGTCTTCAAGTAATCTCGACATCGTCGAGCGAGAGATGGCCAAAGGTCAACTCGAAAACTTGATCAAACAAAAAAATCGCGAAATGTCAGCGGCGGCGCATGACTTGCAATTTGAGCTTGCCGCTCTCCTGCGAGACGAATTAATCGTCTTAAAAAAGCTCCAACGTCAACGTCTGTCAAGTATTCTGGGTTAGGGCTTTTGCCCGGCGACGGTTTTCACAGTCAACGCGCAAATTAAAAAAATATCGTCGGTCAAGAATGGGACGAACAAAATCGGCCAACTGTCGAAGAGTGATACTGTCGATGATTTCGAGAAATTCGTTCAAGGTTACAATCCGATCCATCGCCAAGTAATTATCGATGGCCGTATCAATCAGCGAGCCTAAAGTGTATTCGCGAAAAAGGGCCGCTTGGCGGGTCATCAGCTTAACTTCCTCAAAACGGGCAGCGTGGCTGAAAACTTTTTCATTTTCACCCCAAATTATCCGGTCTATCTCAGCCATTTGATGATATTGCGTCGCGACTGAATACTTCAACACTCCCAAATCTTTCCACCAGCTTAGGCCGGCGCTCACGCTATAGGCCAAGCCACGCCGCTCCCGAATTTCGACGTTAAGGGGACTGTTTGCCCCGCGAGCCAACATATCGGCAAACATCTCCAACATGATTCTGGCCCGAAGATCAACCGGCGGCAAAACTCTCGCCAAAGAGTATACCGAGCGATTATACCTTTGGGGCGAAACTGTCCTTTGGTAGTTTTGTCGCGGGGCGATCGGTGGCGTTAGATCGCGTTTCGGACGCGTCGTGGAGGGAAGATCACCAAAATAACGTTCGCACAACTCGAGCAATTGAGCTTCGTGAAATGATCCGGTAGCAAAGAGGACGATGTTGTCTCGGCCGTAATATTGACGGTGGAAACGCCCCAAATCGGCCTGGGTAATTCGGCGCAGAGCACTCTCCGTCCCGATGACCGCGGAAGTAATCGGATGATCGCCAAGTAATTCTCGAAACATTGTTTGGCGAGCGTAAAAAGAAACATTGGCTTGGCGACTTTTTAATTCTTCTATTATCACGCGCCGCTCCAGACCAATATCCCGTTGGCGCAGAAGTGGACGACGAAGCATTTCGGCCACTCGATGAATGCCTTCTTGGATCATATTGTGCGGGACAACAATTTCGTATCCCGTCGACTCGTCGCTCGTAAAGGCGTTAATATATCCGCCATTGGCCTCAACATCGTGCGTCAAGTCGCGCAACGACGGATAGTCTCGCGTCCCGCGAAATGGCATGTGTTCAAAAAAGTGAGCCGTCCCGGCCCTGTCTGGGGGGTCGTCTCGGCCACCGGCGACAATAACCGCGCTAAAAGCCAATTTCGGACCACCAAACTGCTGGTCACACTGGCGATAATAAATCGGCGCCCCGCCGGCAAGATGACCAAAGCGAAAATTCCCCGGATCTTTACTGGGAGAAATATGCCTCATGGGCAGACTATAGCATATCGACTGGATCGCGTCTCGCCAAAGCAACGCCAGAAACCGTGCTATAATGTCATGGCTCAATGGCTAATTATGACTATATCAGCATCCGCGGCGCCCGCGAGCATAACTTAAAAAATATCGACCTCGACTTGCCGCGAAATCAACTCATCGCTTTTACCGGCCTGTCGGGCAGCGGCAAATCGTCGTTAGCCTTCGACACTATTTACGCCGAAGGCCAACGACGATACATGGAAAGTCTCTCCAGTTATGCTCGTCAGTTTTTGGGTCAGATGGAAAAACCGGATGTCGAAAGCATTGAAGGACTTTCACCGGCAATTTCGATTGATCAAAAATTGACCAGTCATAATCCCCGGTCAACTGTCGGCACGATCACAGAAATCCACGACTATCTACGATTACTGTTCGCGCGGATCGGCGTACCTCATTGCTCGGAATGCGGACGAGTTATCACTCGGCAGCCAATTGAACAAATTGTTGACTCGATTGTACGACTGCCCGAAAACTCACGCGTCAGTATTCTCGCCCCAATAGTCCGCGGACGCAAAGGCGAGTATCACCAATTACTCCTAGACCTGTATCAGGGCGGGTTTGCCCGCGTTCGGGTCAACGGGGAAATTCACAGCTTGGCCGACCGGGTGGAACTTGATCGGTATAAAGCCCACACCATCGACGTCGTGGTAGACCGCGTCACCATTGGACACGTCCTGACCAGCCGGGTTCACGAAGCCGTGGAACAGGCCGTCAAGTTGTCGAAAGGTTTAGTCACGATAGTCAATGAATCAACCGAAGTTGAAACCATTGCCAGCCAGCAATTGGCCTGTCCGGACGACGGAACGTCTCTCGATGAATTAACACCACGATCCTTTTCGTTCAATAGCCCATTCGGGGCGTGCGAGACCTGCGACGGCTTGGGATTTGTCCGGGAGTTGGACCGTCAACTTCTTATTCCGGATGATAGTAAGTCACTTAACGACGGCGCAATCATGCCGTGGCATTTCAAACGCCACAATTATTACGGCTCATTTATCTTGTCTGTCGCTAAGCACTTGAGTATATCGGAAACCGAGCCGCTGGCAAAAATCGCCAAGAACAAACTAGACCTCATGTTGCGGGGGACAAAAGAGCCCGTTTTGATTCCGGCAACATACCAGTCATCCAACGGCCCAAAACATTTCAATATTAAATTCCATGGTTTAATGCCCCATCTCGAAAAACGCTACCATGAATCTCAAAGCGACCTTGTCCGTCGGGACATTGAACGATACATGGCGGCAAAAATATGTTCGAAGTGCCACGGCCAACGCTTAAAGGCCGCTTCGCTCTCCGTCACGATCCAGAACAAAAATATTGCCCAATTAAATGAGCTAACGATTGGCGAAGCTTGGGCGTGGTTTAAGGGCATTCGGGTGAGCGATCGCGACATGCATGTCGGCCTGCAAGTGATAATGGAAATAATCAGCCGACTAGAATTTTTAGTCAAAGTGGGATTGGAATATATTACCCTCGGGCGAAATTCCGCGTCATTGTCGGGAGGCGAAGCTCAAAGAATCCGTTTGGCCAGCCAAATCGGTTCAGCCCTTACTGGCGTACTGTACGTGTTAGACGAGCCAACAATCGGCTTGCATCAGCGTGATAATGCCCGTCTCATTGACACCCTTCACGCTTTGAGAAATCGAGGTAATACCATTATCGTGGTTGAGCACGACGAAGAGACCATCCGAGCGTCCGATTACGCCGTCGAAATCGGACCGGGCGCGGGCGAACATGGCGGTTATATTACTGCCGCCGGGCCGACGAACGAGTTTTTGAAAAATCAAAATTCACTTACCGCGAGTTATTTGCGACATGACAAAACTATTGCCATTCCGCCGCGGCGCAGACAACCGACGAAAGCGGCCATTGTTGTCCGCGGGGCGCGGGAACACAACCTTAAAAATATTACTGTTTCATTGCCGCTGGGATTGATCACTTGCGTGACCGGAGTTTCCGGCAGCGGGAAGTCCACCCTGTTAAATGATATTCTTCTCCGCGGGCTAACCAACATTCTCAATCGAACCAGCCACACGGTTGGTCGGCATCAGGACATAACCGGCGCCGAGTTGATCGAACGAGTGATCGCCATTGACCAGTCGCCCATCGGTCGAACGCCGCGAAGCAATCCCGCCACCTACACCAAGGCATTTGACTACATTCGCGAAATTTTCGCTCGCACGCCCGAGGCTCGGGCGCGCGGTTATAAGCCCGGTCGGTTTAGCTTTAATGTTGACGGCGGCCGGTGCGATCATTGCCGCGGCGACGGAGTCATGCGGATCGAAATGCATTTCATGGCCAACGTCGAAATTGTTTGCGAGGTGTGTCGCGGATCGCGCTATAATCGAGAAACGTTGGAGGTGAGTTACAAGGGCCGGTCAATCGCCCAAATTCTCATCATGACAGTTAACGAAGCGACAGACTTTTTTACCCATATTCCCGGTCTTCACGATACTCTGATAACTCTTCAGTCCGTCGGCCTGGGCTATGTTCGGCTGGGACAGAGCGCCACGACTCTCTCTGGAGGCGAAGCCCAAAGAGTTAAGTTGGCCGCGGAACTTGGTAAACGGACTCACGGCAAAACTCTTTATCTTCTGGACGAGCCAACAACCGGACTCCACTTCGCCGATATCAAAAAACTCTTAGAGGTATTAAACCGCTTGGTTGACCGAGGCAATACTGTCGTCATTATTGAGCACAATCTCGACGTTATCAAATGCGCCGACTGGCTGATTGATCTGGGACCGGAGGGAGGCGACGCCGGCGGGCGAGTCGTGGCTAAGGGCACACCCGAAGAAGTCATGAATGTGCCGACGTCCTACACTGGCTCCTATTTGCGTCGGCACACCCAAACCGCCTCGCCGCTCCGTTCGGCTGTCATTGCTCCGTAAGCTTATGGCCACCGAACCGGCGTTATCTAACGCTCTGGAGCACTTGCCGTCGCGTCCCGGGGTTTATCAATTCCTTGACGCTCACGGTCGATTGCTTTACGTCGGTAAAGCAAAAAACCTCGCTTTACGCGTCAGGACATACTTTCGTCAATCGTCGCCCTCTCCGTGGGTTACGCGCATGACCCAGGACATTGCCCGCGTCGAGGTAGTCGAAGTCCAATCGGAACTGGAAGCGAGACTCCTGGAAAATCGCTTGATTAAATCGCTCAAACCCAAATATAATCTCCAGCTCCGAGACGACAAGACATTTCCGTTTATCCGCATTTCCGCCGACAACATCCCGATATTCACTATTACTCGAAGGGTTAAGAACGACGGCGCGCGTTATTTTGGCCCTTATTCTTCGGCCAACCACCTCAAAATAATCCTGAATATTCTCCAAATTATGTACGGCATCAGGACAACCGGTCCCCGGTCATACGCCGCTCGATCCCAGGTGCCAGCCCAAATAGGCGCGCCGCCGGATGGCGCGGATAATCCAGGCGACTACCGCGCGCGGGTTGACCAAGCCGTCTCGTTCTTAAATTCACCGCCGCCGAGCGTGGAAAAACGGCTACGAACAGCCATGACTTCCGCCGCCGGAAGCCATAATTTTGAACTGGCGGCAATTCTGCGCGATCGCCTGATGGCTTTTAGATCGTGGCGTCAACCGCAAAATTTATTCTTGCCGTCTGGCGTTGATCGCGATTACATCGGTATAGCTCACGCCGGATCGGTCATTGCCGTTTTCCAGTTTTTTGAGCGAGACGGATCAACCACGGCGCCACGCCAATTTATCTTCGACGACCCGCGTAACATCTCTGTCTCCGAGAGACTCGGGGCGATATTGGAATTTTTATACAGCCACCCAGCGATCGTCCCAGCCGAGATAGTTGTGCCGCAGCTGCCAAAATCAGTCCTCGAAATAAGCCGCTATTTAAGTCATTCTCGGGGTAAACGAGTAACCATCCGCGTCCCGTTGCGCGGCAAATGGCGCGCGAAAGCCGACCTTGCCATGGAAAACGCGCGCTATCAGCTTCGTCTCGAAGCTTTTGGGCAGCGTCGTCGTGAAAATGGTTTGACTAACTTGGCGGAATTGCTCGGGCTTCCGCACCCGCTCCACCGTATCGAAGCGTTCGACGTTTCTAACCTTGGGTCAAGCGAGGCAGTCGGGGCGTCAGTGGCGTTTATTGACGGACAGCCGGCCAAGAACGAGTATCGGCAATATATTATCAAGTCCCAAAGCGGACAGAATGATTTTGCCGCCATGCGAGACATAGTCTTTCGCCGGATCCAAAACTCCAGGCGCGTCCAACCGGATTTAATTTTAGTTGATGGCGGCAAAGGTCAACTTTCCGCCGCCCAAGACGCTTTCAAGCTAGCGGGACGACACTTTCCTGTCGTTGCCTTAGCGAAAAAAAACGAACAGCTCTACTTGCCAAATCAGTCGCGACCGCTGATTATTCCCCACGACGCCCCCAGTCTCCTCCTCCTCACGGCCATCCGCGACGAAGTCCACCGTTTTGGCTTGTCGTTTCACCGTCGGCGTCGCCGGAAAAATTTTCTCCAAAATTAGTCTGCCGCCGACTTACGTCGGCGGCAGCGGCTGAAAGCCGTATATGAACCTTATACCCGCGTACAGGTACATCTTGGTCCTGAACTGTCCCAGCTGAAACTCGATCTTCTCCTCGTTGGGAGGATTATTATTTACCGTCAGCGCCTCGCGGAATATTGCCCGCAAAAGCCCATTGTCGTACGCTTTCGCGGCGTCAGCAAACTTCAATACACCGGCTTTCTGCAGCCGATCGGTGATTCGCTTCCCAAAGTGCAGCTCGGAGATGTCTCTACCACTATCGTCCGGCGAGAGCTGTTTGCTCACTGGCTCGCAAGCCAGTGAGCGGGTAACCGCAGACGGCTCGTTTCCAGCCCAATGTCGTTTCATGAGCATTCCTCCTTGCGAAAATAATACCCCATTCTTGGCTCGCCGTCTAGACTAGGAGAGACACGGAAGATTTGTCACCCATGTCCCCAGCCAACATATGTCGTTGCGCCGAACGATTAACAGGTTTATAGTAGGAGAATGATTATCGGAGCCCATGTGAGCGCCGCCGGCGGACTCATAAAGGTAATACCTCGGGCCAAAGCCCTGGGCGTGTCGGCGATTCAGATTTTCGCCAGCGCTCCCGGCAATTGGAATCCCCCCAAAGCCACTCTTGACGAGGCGCGAGCATTTGGCCAAGAGTGTCGTTTCGCCAACATCACCCATATTTTTTTCCACAGCGTCTATTTGATCAATCTAGCTTCGGATAATCCCGAATTAGTCCAAAAATCAGAGTCGTCCCTCGTGGCCGCCCTTAATCTTAACGCCGCCATGGACGGCAGTGGCGTAATATTCCACGTTGGCAGCGCCAAAACTCGAACCTTCGCCAACGTTCAGTCTCAAGTTAAATCGGCGCTCGCTACTATCCTCCAAAGGAGTGATCCGCTCTCTCGCCTGATTATCGAAACCAACGCCGGCCAAGGTAATTGCATTGGCGACACGTTTGAAGAAGTGGCCGCTTTGCTCGACGGCGTATCGCCGGTAAAACGTTTGGGGGTGTGCTTCGACACCGCCCACGCCTACGCCTCCGGTTACGACCTTGTTAATCGTCCGGCACATGAGGTCATCGAGGAGTTCAACCGTGTGATTGGTTTAGAGCGCCTGGCGGCCATTCATTGCAATGACTCTAAAACTCCTTTTAATTCTCGTGTTGACCGTCACGAGAATATCGGCTACGGCACGATTGGCGAGGCGCCGTTTTGCCAATTGCTCCACTTGCCGCAACTGGAAGAAGTGCCGTTTATTTTGGAAGTGCCGGGTATCGAAGGCCACGGCCCGGACCAAGCTAACGTTGACAAACTAAAGCGGTTAGCCGGAATGAGTATAGGTTAAATACCGTTCAGCCTCGAGGGCGGCGATACAACCCATCCCCGCGGCTGTTACCGCTTGCCGATACTTGTGGTCGTGAAGATCGCCGGCAACAAAAACCCCCGGCACAGACGTAACGCTGTTTTGGGCCATGACATAACCGCGCGCGTCCAGATCGATCTGCCCTTTAAGAAAAGCTGAATTGGGCTCGTGTCCGATCGCCACGAACACGCCGTCCGTCGAGAGCTCCGTTATGTCGCTACCATGACCGCCGTCAAGTCGCACACCGGTTACTTTAGCGTCGCCTAGAATCTCCGTGACTTGAGCGTTGAGAATAAATTCAATTTTGGGGTTATCTTGGGCTTTCTTTTGCATGATTTTACTCGCGCGAAGCTCTTCGCGACGGTGAATAACATAAACCTTTGTCGCGAAACGAGTCAAAAACTCCGCCTCCTCCATGGCGCTATCGCCGCCGCCGACTACCACGACAGTTTTGCCGCGAAAAAAAAATCCGTCGCAAGTCGCGCAAGTGGACACGCCATGTCCCCGCAAACGACGTTCACTGGGCAAACCTAACTCCCGCGGCGTGGCCCCCATAGCTAGGATGACCACTTGAGCGCTCACTCCCGTAACGGCTGTCATAATCCTGAACGGACGGCGGCTAATGTCTAGTTTTTGGGCATTTTGCTCCATTATCACCGCCCCGTAACGTTCCGCTTGCCGTCTCATTTTTGCCATTAAATCCGGCCCCTGAACTCCGTCGGGAAACCCGGGAAAGTTTTCTACCTCGGACGTTGTCATCAACTGGCCGCCATATTCCAATCCGGCGATCACGACAGTTTTTAACATCGCCCGACCGCTGTAAATAGCCGCCGTCAACCCGGCCGGACCGGAGCCGATAATCGCCACCGAAACGTCCATGCTCAAACTATCCCGCTTGTTCCTTCTTTATCGCCATCTGCCAGAGCCCGATCAGGGCGCCAAAGCAAGGCAAAACTAAGCCGATCAGCAAGCCGGATCGAAACACGCTTCCGATAACTGACGGCAAAAGGGCCAACGATGACGTGGCAACCACACCAACAATCAACCCAGGCCACCACGACACCGGTCGCTTAGTTAGTCTGATAATATACCGTCCCAATAAAATTTGAGCCATCATCACGCCCACGAAAAGAGTCAGGCAATACAAACCGAATAGTATCACCGCCAAGGGCAGACCAATGAGCGTAGCCGCCAGCAGGAGAGAGGCTAATGGCACGATCGCCAAACCCAGAAAACCGGTTATCGCCATTCGACCCCAGCGTTTGTCGACCATTGTCTCCACCTCCCGAAGCGATCGCGATAGGAGCAACAATACCGCGGCGGCGGCCACAAAATTAGTCAGTAAGCTCTGCAACCACTTTTCAAACAATTGTCGCGTGTCGGATTTTTGGACCGAGCGCTCCACATTTCCGGTAATTTTAACCTTATCGAGCCCAATGGCGTCATGCGACGCAAGGTAGGTGAGACTCCCATTAATCGAACCGCCGGTAAACGTTAGCGACTCTATTGGGCCGCGCAGGCTACCGCCAATGGCGGCGTCGCTTGTTGCCGCGCGCGCGGTCACAATCACATCACCGTCAATCTGGCCGCCGAGCCGTAATTCGTCGGCCGCCACTCTTAGTGTTCCCTTAATATGAGCATCCTTGATCGTTACCAGGCTGCCAGCAACGTAAGCATCGTGTTCAATATCGCCACGAATTGTTACATCGGAGCCGGCGGCCACGAGATTATAGCCCACTCCTTCGTTGACCCTCACGGTAGCGCCAGCCACCACCAGACTGCGGGCCGGCTTTTGATCGGTTTCGATACTTGAACCGATCACGACGGTCTCACCGCTAATAGGAGCGCGAATCCGAACCGAGCCGCCGGTGATCACGGCGTCATCACTGATGGCGTCATCAATCGTGATGGCGTCTTCCGCGCCGGGCCATCGGCCGTTTTCGGCGCCTGATTTGGTTGTAAGGGCCAGGGCGGGCGTGGCCAAACAGACAAAGACCGCCAACACCAGCCACGAAAACAATTTATTAACTTGACGCATAGGCCTAGGATAACAAACCTGTCTCGTTTCAACAACTCCTCTAGTTTTCCTCCTCGTTGGCGTCGGCGCTGGATGGCAATAAAGTCGGATCGTCGGCGCCGCTGTCAAGCTGATACTGATTAATTTTTGCCGTCGCTTTGGCAATTTGTTGGTAACGGGTGCTGGTAAGGCGTTGGTACTTGTCTTGCGTCGCTGCCAGCGCCCGTCCCACATCGCCAAACTCGGTCTGGAAGCGCCCAAAATTATCGAGTAAATCTTGGAGATGTTTGAGAATTTCTTTCAGGTTTTGCTCGTAATAAAAATGAGTGTACGACTCTTGGATTGTCCGAACAATGGCGAAAAATGAGTGCGGCGAGGCCAAGATAATTCGCTGGCCGAACGACGCGTCAATCAGACCGCTAAAGCGCCGGTTAATGATTTCAAACACGCTTTCCGACGGCACAAACAAGATCACATAGTCCACGCTTTGAGATCGGTTGACCACATACTTGGCGACTTCTTTCATTCGAACCTTTAAATCGTCGCCAAACTGTTTTAACCACCGATCGGCCTCGGCCTTGTCGTCCGTCGCCATGGCCGACTGGAGGGAATTCAGGGGAAATTTGACGTCAACGTACAACTCCATGCGGTTAGGCAAGTACAGGGTAAAGTCCGGGCGAAGGTTCGGCTCGTCGGCAATCGGCGTCTGCTTGGCGTAGTGCTGGCCGGCAATCATGCCGGCGGCCTCAAGGATTTTTTCGGCCTGAATTTCCCCCCAGCTGCCGCGCAATTGATTGTTCGAGAGAACTTTTTTTAACTGCTCGGTCGAGCCGCGCAATTCCTCCGTTAAGGCCTTGTAGTCGGTCAACGCTTGGCTAATCTGGCCAAACTTGCGATTCCGATCCTCTTCCAATTGCCGAATCTCCCGTTGTCGCTCGTCTATTTCCCCCTTGAGCGAGCGGGTGATTTCCTTAAAGGTTTCTGATTGAGTTTGAAGATCGCGAGCGATGGTTTGGCTGATCTCCCGCTTCTCGGCTCCCAGTTGCTCGCGCGCCAAACCGACAATATTTTTCATCATCTCGCCCAGCGCCGTTTGAGCGTGAGCCGAAAATTGCGCTTCCAAGACATGGTGCTGACGTTTGAGAGACCAAAAAACCGCCGCCCCAATCGCCGCGACAACGCCCGCTAAAACCACCCCAAGCCCAATCAGCCAACCAATCGTCATACCGCCACTATGCTCCAGACCGAACCCCGACACAAGTCAACCGCCCAATTGTCGCCCTACAGCGCCAAACCGTCGTTGCGGTCTGGCCGATACATACCCCTTTGCGCGTGTTGACTGAACGATAAAAATAATCTGGCTGTCCCTCCTGAACAAAATCCAAACTTTTACCAAACGAATCTTGACTAGGGAAGCCGCCCCGCCTTCCGCCATGCCCTCGCTCGGACGGACGAAATTTTCGGCGGCGAATTATCCCATCATCAAATTATCACCTTGTTCACTAAAGCATTTCTCGCAGAAGCCTCTCGTTGAGTCTCTGGCATATTTTAAGGATAGCACTTTTTATTGTATGTGTATAACTTCAATTTGTATGCTTTCTAATTATCTTCTATAATAGCATTATGATAACGAAAAAGCAAAAGAAAGTCCTCGATTTTGTAAAAAAATATCAAACCAAACACGACTACGCTCCCTCTCTTGAAGAAATCAAGCGTAAATTTCGACTTGCTTCTGTTTCCACTGCCCATTATTACCTAAGAAAACTACAAGAAGCGGGGCAGCTCAAAAAGGAATTTAACCAGCCGCGTGCCGTTTCAACTTTTGATAAAAAGCAAACGATAGAAATACCGATTGTGGGGGCAATCGCCGCCGGACAACCAATTGAAGCAATTGAAGTGCCGGACGAAACAATCACCATCACCAAAGACGAAATAAGCAAACAGGGTAAACATTATGCCTTGCGCGTGCAAGGTAATAGTATGATTGACGAAGGTATTTTTGACGGCGATATTGTTGTTATACGAAAACAAGAGGCGGCGGATAACGGGCAAACAGTAGTTGCTATTATTGACGACAACCAAGCAACGCTCAAAAAACTATATCGAGAAAAAAATAAATTTAGGCTTCAACCGGCAAATCCGACGCTTTTTCCTATTTATCGCGATGAGGTAGAAATTCGTGGCGTTGTTGTAAAAATAATCCGCAACCTTGAATCGCAAATTGAGAAAGAACAATCAAACGAAAAATACACTCGCCGCATAGATTACTCATGGGATTATAGGGGCGAAAATACCAAAACATATACTCATGGAATACATACATATCCAGCAATGTTTATTCCGCAAGTCGCAAGACGACTTTTAGAAAATTATAGCCAAGCCGGAGAAACGATCTGCGATATTTTTTGCGGGTCTGGTTCCGCGTTAATCGAAAGTAGACTTTTGGGCAGAAATGCTTTTGGCATCGATTTAAATCCTTTGGCAATCTTTCTAGCGAAAGCTAAGACAACACCAATCAATCCCTCTACACTTACGAATGAATATTTTAAACTTCTTTCCGAAATCGAAAAAATTAAAGAAACAGAAATAAAAAAACCGATTTTTAATAACATTGATTTTTGGTTTAAAGAAAAAGTTATCATTCAATTAGCAAAAATCAAAAGGGCAATTTTAAAAATAAAGGACGAGGATATACGAAATTATTTTATAGTTTCGTTCAGCGAAACTGTGCGCTACGCTTCAAATACCAAAACGGGTGAATTTAAGTTAGTCAGAATCAAAGGAGAGAAACTAGAAAAGCACGATCCTGATGTTTTTGGTATTTTCCGAAAAAAAGCGGAGGCAAATATCGCGGGAGTGGGCGAGTTTTATAAAGAGGCAAAAAGAGGTGTATGGACAAAAATTATCTACGGCGATTCATCAAGGAAAAATGGCATAAAAGAGAACTCTATCGATTGCATTGTCACTTCGCCGCCGTATGGCGACAGTAGAACAACTGTCGCATACGGACAATTCTCTCGTTTATCTTCGCAATGGATTGATGTTTTTGACGATCCTAACAAAGCTTCCGGCGTTGATAATGAATTGCTCGGTGGTAGAGCTACAAAAACATTATCCCTTGTTCTCTCGTCAGATTATCTCAATGACTCGCTAGATAAAATCGCAAAACAAGACGAAAGCCGAGCTAAAGATGTTTTAAGTTTTTATATCGGCCTGAACGATTGCCTCAAAAGAGCGCATGAAATGCTAAAACCAAAAAAGTATTTTTGTCTTGTTATCGGCAACCGGCTAGTAAAACAAGTCCGCATTCCCACTGATTTTATTATCGCCGAGTTGGCAGAAAAAATAGGTTTTACTTGCGAAGATATTTTTGTCCGCAATATCCCCGGAAAAAGAATGCCTATCAAAAATTCTCCAACAAACATTGCTGGCGTACTTGAAGAAACAATGAACAGGGAAAGTATCGTTGTCCTACGTAAAAACTAAATCAGCCGCACTTTATCTCGAAAACAATTATAGAGCTTATTGATTTTCACTCTAAAACCGGTTCCGTGGTTTCTCACGCTTCCGTTTGGACGGTAGTACATACGAAAATCAACTACGATATGATCTTTCCTTACCATTTTCTTAAATAATTCAAAATCAAAACCGCTCAATAAATACGCCTCGTTGAAATGAAAATGTTCCTTGCCCTTGATTCCTTTCGTATCCGCAAGAACATACACTAAGGCGGGTAATTTATCGCCAAATTTCTTTTGTACCGACTCAACATCCCAGTAGATATTGAGGCGCTTCCCTTTACCTTGAACGCGAATTTTGTCTCCAGCGATAGAAAGTTTAAGAGATTGATTATTGTACCTTTTACACAATAATGTCGAGTGTAATTCTTTTGATCTGCTGCTGTCTCGTTTTGAATAGCCAAAGTTATCAAGCAAGATTCGGTCTCTATCGCCACCTTTCGGATGTGGCTCAAGAGTAAAGAGAGTAAGCATTGACTTTGCACTTCGCCGATATGCTTTCAGTTCGGCAACACCCGAAATATCGTGGAGTGGGATATTATTTTCTTTAATGTTTAGTAAATCTTCCAATGTTTTGCCTATACCGGTATCGCCAACCCGATGGGTTGGCACAAAACCGAGTTTCTTGACGCCCTGAAGTTCATTTTTGAGGGTGGCTAAATTCATATTATATTAGAAAATAATCCATCGGTTTTTTGTAAATCCGAGCAAATTCTTTCAATGCAACAATATCAATACGCCTCTGTCCGGCTTCAACTTTGGAGACATGAGATTGTGTCTTGCCGAGCAGTTTAGCCACTTTGATTTGATCTAAACCGGACGCTTTGCGGGCCTTTTTTAGTTGTTCAACGATATATTTGTGGTCTTTGGAGTAAATAGCTTGGGTCATATTTATACTTATATGGATAATATTCCATTTCGTTATATTCCAAATTGTCATATACTAATTTAGGGAGTTCCGCCAACTTGCCTGCTCGTTGGGAGAGTGGGGCAAGGGCAAGATTTCATAATTCTATCGCCGCCAAAAATTCCGTCCGTTCTCGCAAAAATACGCCGAGGGGGGAAATTCCGCCGTGTTCTTGCAAAAAATAGAGGCCAGCCCCGCCGCCTTCTTTGGTCAGAATTCGTTTGATAAAAAGTTCGGATTTCATTCAGGAGGGACAGCTAAATGGTACAAACATCAGAAGTTGCCAAGCGGCGAAGCCGCGAGGCAACCTTGCCAACTTGTCCTACTTGGCTGGGGGATCAGGATTCGAACCTGAATCTCCTGCTCCAAAGGCAGGCGTGTTGCCGTTGCACTATCCCCCATCGATGACAGCCACCTCGCACTATAACATTTTCACTTCCATCGGAGAATACTTCCCGAGAAACAATCGGGCATCGGACTCCCAGCCGATTTAGCAGCCGGATGTTAGACTGTTTATCGGATAGTTAGCACTTGCGGAACGCTGAGCGTCTATGTCTCAGTCCCGAAACGCCCCGACAAGCGGGGCGTTTCGGGACTTAAGATGTCGATAAGCCGGATTCTGTCTGGGACGATTATCTATCTTAGCGTCTGCTCCGGCTTCGCCCGCCGAGTCAGCGTTGGACAATTCTCCTCGTCGGAGACGAGTTAAACCGAAAAAGCGAAGCGCGGTCCAGCAGACTTGCACCACGAAGGGTTTTCCAACTCGAACGTCGCCGCCCGAGCCGTGCGCTCTTACCGTCCAGTTTGTTGCCAATCTGGAATCCTGGCGCTCAACCGCCCTAAGATCACGTTTTCACCATTGCCGTCGGACTTTCGCCCGCTTGGGCTGTGTATTTTCTGTTGCACTTTCCCTGGGGTCACCCCCGGTCCGACTCGCCGTCGGACTTCGCTACTCTGTGGTGTCCGGACTTTCCTCCCCAAAATTCGGGGCAATCGCCTCGACATCTTAAGGTAGTCGCACCGTAGCATTATTTGATCGATTTGTCCAGCGACGGATCGCTCTAACGTTGAGTTTCCACGAGGACTAACCGCCACCGCGCCCCACCGATTTTGCAAAAAGACCAGCGCTTGGCTATAATGAACAGCGACGCGACTTACCCATTTTGACTTATATGATGAAAGGAAATTACCATGAATATTTTGACCGCGGCTGTCTTGGCACTGCTTGGGGGTGGTGCGGGCGGCTACGCTATTGGGTGGTTTCGGTCTCGCCAAACAAACCAAGAACTTGAGACCAAACATAAAACATTAGTCCTCGAGGCCAAGAACGAGGCCAGCAAAATAAAAGAGAAAGCCGCCCAAGAGTCGGCGGAAAAAGAACGATACCTCAAAGATCTCGACGCTAAAATTCGTGATCGGGAACAGTCGCTCGACAAACGCGCCGAGCAGTTTGACGCCGACAAAAAACGTCTCACCGATCAGGAGGAGTCGCTCAAGTCGCTCAAGAGCGAGTTTGAACGGCTCAAACAAGAACAGGAGAGAGAAACGGAACGAATCGCCAAACTATCGAAAGAAGAGGCCCGTCAGCAATTATTAGACGCCGTCGAGAAACAGTATCAAGCCGACATTTTGCGCGAAATTCGGATCCGCCAAGAGGCCATGAAGGAAGACGCCGATCGGACGGCAAAAATGATTATCGCCACGGCGATTAATCGACTCGCCACCGACCAAGTGGCCGAAACAGCCGTGTCGCCGGTAACACTACCCAACGAGGATATGAAGGGCCGGATAATCGGCAAAGAAGGACGCAACGTTCAGGCGTTCGAAAAAGCCACTGGTGTTGATTTAATTATTGACGAAACCGCCGACTCGGTCGGTGTGTCTAGTTTTGATCCCGTGCGCCGCGCCGTGGCCAAAATGGCCCTGGAAATGTTGGTGAGCGACGGGCGGATTAATCCCACCCGCATCGAAGAAACGGTTGCTAAGGCCAAGTCAGAAATCACCAACCAAGTCAAAGAGGCCGGCGAGGCGGCGGTTCAAGAACTCGGTCTACCGCCCCTGCACCCCGATCTTGTAAAAATTCTCGGCCGGTTAAAGTTTCGGACGTCCTACGGCCAAAATGTTCTCAAACACTCAATCGAGGTCGCCCATATCGCCGCCTTGTTCGGTCAGGAATTAGGCGCCAACATTGATATCTTAAAACGAGCCGGACTCCTCCACGACATCGGTAAGGCCATGAGCCAAGAGTCTCCGGGCGGTCATCTCCAACTTTCAGTCGATATCGCCCGAAAATACGGCCAAAGCCCAGAGGTGGTTCACGCCATCGAAGCCCACCACGAAGATGTTGAAGGGAAGACGGTGGAAGCCATTCTGGTTAAGGTCGCCGACGCCATTAGTGGTTCGCGGCCCGGGGCGCGACGGGAAAGTTTGGAAGCCTACATCAAGAGACTAACCGAGCTCGAAAACATTACCAACGACTTTAAGGGGGTGGAGAAATCGTTCGCCATCCAGGCCGGCCGCGAGGTTCGGGTGATCGTCAAACCGGCGGAGATTGACGATTTGGGGGCCTACAAGCTGGCGCGCGACATTGCCAAAAAAATCGAGGAAACCCTCCAGTATCCCGGGACGATTAAAGTCAACGTGATCCGCGAAACCCGCGCCGCCGAAATCGCCAAATAAAAAAACCGGCCGTCACCGACGGCCGGTCGGCACGACGCCTCGCGACTGCGAAGCAAGAGTTACAGCGTTGGTCGGGACCGCCTGCCAACCGCCGCCTTTTGCTGGGCGAATTTTAACGATGTCCCCCTTGGCAAGATAAATCCCGATCCGTGTCATCTCGCCATTAACTGCCTGTCGTCCCTCCGGCGTCTGATCCCAATTTTTGCGAGTAATCCCGCGATAGGGATAAGGGAGGGCGTAAACCGTCGCGCCTCGGGGCAACACCGCCGCGAACGTCATTAGCGCCCGCCGCGCGTGCCACGGAGCGCAGACGATCAGGACGCGCCTGGGCGCGAGACCGGCGCCAACGACCAGTTCCCATGCTCGTTTGGCGTTCTCGCGGGTGTTGGTGGCGGTAGTGTCTACCAACATCCGTTCAAACGGCACCCCCATCCCACATGCGACAGCCGCCATTGCCTCACCTTCAGGACAACCGCCATTGGTGTTGGCGGCTCCAGTCATAACGACGTGGCTGGCGCAATCGGTCCGATACAGCTCGGCGGCCCGCCTCGCTGGCAAGCATGGCTGGGTCATGCCGCAAGCCACGACCACGGCGCCTTGACTTGCCGCGGGGGGGTTGTCTTCAAGAAACAACCCTTCAAACAACCCTTCGGAATCCCACCAATTTTTAAGTTCCATAGCCGATATTATAATATATTCCAGTCGTTTTGTCTACCCCCCTAGCTGGTTGATCAAAATCTTCTGGAGAATCGCTTCGATCTAGCATATAATGTCGTTATGAAAATCCTCTTTATCGGCGACATTGTTGGTCGTCCCGGTCGCGCGGCGGTCAAAGCTGTCTTGCCGGCAATAAAGGCGCGCCATGAAGTTGATTTAGTACTGGCCAACGGCGAGAACTTGGCTGGCGGGCTGGGACTGACTTACGCCCGCTACGCCGAGATGATTGAGGCCGGGATTGATTATTTTACCAGCGGCAACCATGTCTATGCCAAACGAGAGTTTGTGCCTTATCTGGATCAGGCGGAAACGCGGGTGATTAGACCGGCTAACTTTCCCGATCCCTCGCCCGGCCGAGGAGTCGCCACCCTTAATCGCAACGGCAAGAAGATTCAGCTCATCAACCTTATCGGGCGGGCGTTCATGCGGGCCGAAGCCGTGGATTATGGACCGGTAATCGAGGAAATTCTGGCCAACACCGCCGCCGATATTCGCCTAGTGGATTTTCACGCCGAGGCCACGAGCGAAAAAGCCATCCTCGCCTATTCCCTCGACGGACGCGTCACAATTTTCTTGGGTACCCACACTCACGTTGCCACCGCCGACGAACGCCTTTTGCCCCAAGGCACGGCCTTTCAAACCGACGTCGGCATGGTTGGGCCGCTCAATTCAAGTTTGGGGGCGAAGCTGGAAAATTATCTTGCGGCCGCAAAAACCGAGGAACGCGCGAAATATCAGGTCGCCACTGGCGGGCCGGTGGTATTCAACGCCACCCTTATCGACGTCGATGACTCCACCAACCGCGCCCGGGCGATTACCCGAATCCAGCAATTATTCGACCCGCGTTCTGTTGCCGCGTCGGCCAACGGCCGATCGCCTATACGCCCGTAGCTCAACGGACAGAGCAGCCCCGTCCTAAGGGGCAGGTTGTCGGTTCGAATCCGACCGGGCGTACCAAGTTGGAAATTGCCACGATAGACGCCGCCTTGCTTGGCTCGACGGCCAATAGGTTTCCGAATGCCTTCGACTACGACGGCGCGAATCCAAGCATCACCCCATGCGGCGGAGAAGCAAGACACAACGAATGTCGAGACCCCAAGGCGGGTAACCATAATTGCGTTTTGGCCAAACTGCTCTATACTTAAAGTCATGCCTCCCGTCGAGGACGTTGCTGTCACCATTTCATATCGTACGATTGGACGAGTATTGCTAACTTTATTCGGCCTGTTACTTTTGTACCAACTGCGCGACGTGCTGGTGCTGTTTCTCGTCGTCGTAGCGGTGGTCGTGGCGCTCTCGCCAATTGTTAAGTCATGGGAAAAACATATCTCCCGCACCCTGGCGATTTTCTTGCTCTATCTGTCCATTATTATCGCGATTGTCATTATCGCCGCGGTGATTCTCCCGCCGGTAATTAATCAGCTGGACGGTTTTTTAAATTACCTTAACACGGTTCTTGCCGCCAACGGATTTACCCCCGACACGGCTATCCAACGGGTACGCAACGGCGTGCAGCTTTTTTTGGCCGGCCACAGCTTACGGGTATTGGTAGATTTCTTGGGCGAATTTAAGGGCAGTTTTGGTATGGTTTACAGCAGAACTCTCGGTTTTTTGGGCGATATTATCGCCGCGGTTACGATTATGATTACGTCGTCCTATCTTTTGTTGGAAGAACGCAATTTTCTCCAGTTTATCGCCAGTCTTGTCCCTCACTCGCGCCGACCAAGAGTTACGATGATTATGGACCGTATTCGTGCCAAGATGGGCAATTGGCTGCGCGGCCAGCTAACGCTCATGATTACTATCGGCATTCTCACGGCTATTGCTATGGGGATTTTGGGTGTGCCTTACGCTCTGTTGCTCGGACTGTGGGCCGGTATTATGGAGGTGTTTCCGTTCATCGGTCCGGTTATAGGCGCAGCCCCTGGGGTTTTTCTAGCTTTTAGCCTGCTTGGACCTCTTCACGGCTTTATTGCCCTGGCAATTTATATTCTAATCCAGCAATTTGAAAATCAGTTTTTGGTCCCGAAAATAATGAGCAGGGCCTTGGGACTTAGTCCGGTGGTAATTATTTTTTCCCTCTTAATCGGCGGGAAATTGCTCGGTATCATTGGGGTGATGATTGCCGTGCCAATCGCCGCCGCCCTGTCGGTGATTTTTGAAGAATGGAAAAAAGAAAGTAAAATATTCGCATGACAAAACGCTACTGGACTAGCGCTGTTGCGGCGTTATTTCTCCTCGGGTTCGCCTATGTCGGAGCCACGGCGATTCAGTCCGGCATTCGCGCCGACGTCGTATCCGCGCCAAAATCCTCGCCAATCACCGCCAAAATGGTTCTGATAGATCAAAACGGCGCGGCCGTGGCCAACGCCCAAATCGCCCTAACGTCGGTAGAAACCGAAAGTCATTCCGCGTTGTCTGTTTCCGACCGATCGGGAGTCTATATTGGGACTATTTCCACCGGCAGTTACGTCGCTTCAATCACCGCCGCTGGCTATCTGGCCACTACCGAGCTTATCGCTTTTAGCCGTCAAGCGCCGACGGTAACCGTCATCCTGTCCGCCTTGCCATAAAAAACCCGCTCGGCAACGGCCACCGAGCGGAGTCATTCAGGATCGAGGTATTTAACCCGCTCCATGCGCTCATAAAATTCTTCGTTTCCCTCTCCTGACCATTGGCCCACACTAGACAGAGTGTGCACGAATCCCATCTCGTCGCGCAGCACAATCCTCGTGCCATAATTCTCAATCAGGTCCCCCACGAATACTTCCCACCGCTCGACATGTTCCCACCTTCCCGGGGAGAGTGGTTTTCGGTGGATAAAAACCACCGTCGCCATCACCCGAGGTATTCTTCCTCCGACGTGTTCCATGATCCTCGTTCTCCTCTAAGCCAGTCTCTGGGCTTAGTTAAACACTTTCTCTTCGGCCCGTCAACTTTCTTTTCGGCTCACGCCCGTCCAAGACTCTGGCCATAAGCCAACCTTAAAATCGCAGGTAAGTATTCCAATAATCGTAGAGCTCTTTCGTGGCCCGCAAGTCGGCGGCGTTATACCGCGCGATCTCGAAATATTTTCCGTCCTTGTACATGGCGGTCACTTGACTGCCGTCAACGCCTTCGGCTTTGGGACTGTCAATGTTAAACAGCCGACACCATAAGTGCAAACTCCCCGGGCGCCGCGTGGCTCCGTAGTAAGACAACTGATCTTGCAGGTCAAGATGACGGCAATTTTTTTGCTGGTAAAGATACCGGCCTTCCATCAGGTCGCGCGTCGGCTTAATTTTGTGTTTGGCCGAACGAGCCAAAAGCCACGGAGCGTCGAACGCCCGACCGTTAAAACTAATGAACTCGGCGCATTCTCTGGCAATCTCCCAGAATTTTTGGAGCATTGCCGGCTCGTCCATGGGCTGATATTTAATCCCGCTCTCCTCGACTGGCTCCATAGGGTGACCGGCGGTCTGAAAATATACCGCCCCATGGCGAGTCTCGCAGTCCAAGACTCCCAAGGCGACGATTTCGCCGGTTAACGGCGAAAAACCAAGTTCGTTTTTTAAATTTTCCAAGAGAATTTTGTACTTGGCGGTGTCGCCTTCGGCCTGTTTTTCGATCCAGTTCGTGAGAACGGCTTGTGTGGTCGGGTCAAACGACCCAAAATCATGCCCCACAGTTTCGATATCAAAAACCAGCTTGCGATTCGTCATGTCATCAAGACTGCCCCGTCACCCACCCCCGACCCCAATGCGCTTTTTGGCATAAACTCCATCCCTTCATTTTTTTCTGACTGTCTTCAATCGGACAAACCGGCAAAGTTTTTCCCTGGTGGGCGATAGTGGGATCAAACCACTGGCCTCTTCGATGTCAACGAAGCGCTCTATCACTGAGCTAATCGCCCCAAACAACCACCCAACAATATATCACGACGCCTAATTAGACGCCTACTGTTACCTCGGCAACTGCGGCGTCAGCCACGATCTCGCCGTTTTTAACGTCAATGGCCATGGTGGAAATTTTGTGGTCGCCAAGCATGGCCAAAGCCACGCGATCAAGCAATTCGGTCTGGATAACTCGTTTTAGAGGCCGAGCGCCGTATTTTGGGTCGAAACCTTTTTGAGCCAATAGGTCGCGCGCCGCCGGCTTAACGACTAACTCGATATCCTGATCAGCCAGACGTTCGACTACCCGCCGCACTTGCAGATCAACAATCTGGGCGATATCCTCTCGCGTTAAGGCGTGAAAAATAATAATTTCGTCAACACGATTCAAAAACTCCGGCCGAAAACTCTCGCGCAGATCGCCCAACACGGTCTCTTCCATTTGCCGCTGGGAGTCGGCGGGCGTGGTTTGAGGCGATATATATCCGATACGTTTTGTGTTCCCGCGTTCAGTATATTCGCTGATAGCCGAGCTGCCAATATTGCTCGTCATAATAATCAGGGTGTTGGAAAAGTTTACCACCCGGCCTTTGGCGTCGGTCAGCCGACCGTCGTCGAGGATTTGCAACAGCATGTTAAACACCTCGGGATGGGCTTTTTCGATCTCGTCGAACAGCACTACCGAGTACGGTTTGCGTCGGACTTGTTCTGTCAGTTGGCCGCCTTCTTCATAGCCAACATATCCCGGGGGCGAGCCAATCATCTTGGCCACCGAATGCGGCTCGCGATATTCCGACATATCCACCCGAACCATCGACGATTCGGAGTCAAACATCGTCGCCGCCAAAGCTTTAGCCGTTTCGGTTTTGCCCACGCCAGTGGGACCAAGAAAAATGAACGAGCCAATCGGACGAGCCGGATCGCCAATACCGGTTCGATTGCGCCGGATGGCGTTGGCCACCGCCCGCAACGCCTCTCGCTGACCAACAACCCGCTTTCCCAACTCGTCTTCCAGTTCGAATAATTTGCGCTGTTCGCTTTGAAGCATCTTCGCCACCGGAATGCCCGTCCACCGCGCCACCACTTCAGCGATTTGCTCCTCGGTTATGGCGTCAACCAGCATTCGATCCCGAGGCGGAATCGCCTCCAGTTTCGCCTGGGCCGTCTTTAACCGCTTAGCGATATCGGGCAAACGTTTGTACTGAATTTCGGCCACCTTGCCTAGCTCGCCGTGACGTTCAAAACTGGCCGATTCGGTTTTGGCTTGCTCCGACTCTTCCGATAACTGATGAATCTGATCGAGCAGTTCTTTTTCTTTTTTCCAGCGCCCTTCAAACTTGACCATGGTTTCTTTGCAATCGGCCAATTCTTTTTCCAATTCGTGTCGGCGCTTTTGGGCCGTGGCTTCGCTTTCGTTTTTTAGGGCTTCTCGTTCAATTTCCAAACGCATGATGCGACGCTTGGTTTGATCGATTTCTGTCGGCATTGAGTCTATTTCCAAGCGCATGGCGCTGGTGGCCTCGTCTATGCAGTCCACCGCCTTATCGGGCAAAAAACGATCGGTGATATAGCGATTGGACAGGTTGGCCGCCGCGACAATGGCGCTGTCGTTCACTCGCACCCCATGGTGGAGTTCGTATTTTTCTTTCAGCCCCCGCAAAATGGCAATCGTATCCTCGACTGATGGCTCCCGAACCAGTACCGGCTGAAACCGACGCTCCAAGGCGGCGTCTTTTTCGATATACTTTTGATATTCTTTAAGGGTAGTCGCCCCCACGGCGTGAAGCTCTCCGCGCGCCAGAGCCGGTTTGAGGAGATTAGCGGCGTCTACCGCGCCCTCGGCGGCGCCGGCGCCGATTAAGGTGTGGAGTTCGTCAATAAATAAAATTATTTGGCCGTTAGAACGATTCATTTCGTGAAGCACCGCTTTCAGCCGATCCTCAAACTCGCCGCGCAATTTTGAACCGGCGATCATGGCTCCAAGGTCCAGAGCAATCACCGCTTTGTTTTTAAGCGAGTTTGGGACGTCGCCGGAAACGATCCGTTGCGACAAGCCCTCGACAATAGCCGTTTTCCCCACCCCCGACTCGCCGATGAGCACAGGATTGTTTTTAGTTCGGCGCGACAACACCTGCATCACCCGACGAATCTCTTCGTCTCGGCCAATGACCGGGTCGAGTTTATTTAACCGCGCCAACTGTGTCAGATCGCGACCGTATTTTTCCAATGCTTGATACTTATCTTCGGGATTTTGGTCGGTAATACGCTCACCGCCCCGAATCGCCGCCAACGTTTTTAGGATCGCCTCTCGATCAACGCCATATTGGGACATGACTGCTTGAACGGCCGTTTTAACTTCCGACAGAGCAATTAGGAGATGCTCGGTTGACACGAATTCATCTGTCATCGCTTCGGCCTCGATTCTGGCCTGATGCAAGACACGGCCCAGGTCTTGAGTTATCAACATCTGACCGACGCCGCTTACCGGCGCGGTTTGGCCGGGCAAAAGACGTCGCGCCGTTTCCAAATCATGGCTTATCTTATCAATCGGCTGTTCTAGTTTTTCTAAAATCGTTCGCGTCGTGCCATCGGTTTGTTCGAGCAAGGCCAAGGCTAAGTGAACCACATCGGCGGCTTGGCCGAATTGGCCGGCGGCCTGAAACGCTTTCTCCAGCGCCCGTTGAGCTTTGGTGGTAAACTTATTCGGGTCCACTATCTAGTCTCCGCGTCGGATACCGGCTCAATCGGGACACGCCGGTGAGTCTGGGGCATTAACTTGGGCAATTTTAACGTAAGCACGCCCCGGCTTAGCTCGGCTCTGGCCCCCGCGGTATCGACAGGAAAAGGTAACGAGATGATCCTCATCACCGGGCCGTAAGTAATCTCCTCGACGTGAGGGCAGGCTATTTCGCTTAAATCGCTCGGTTTTTTCACTGCCATAATCATGACATGTTGCTGACTGGTGTCGATGGTTATGTCGTCTTCCGTTACTCCGGGCAACTCGGCGGCGATGGTAAAACAACTGTCATCTTCGATGAGGCAGATTGGTATTTGATCTCCGGCGAGCGGATGACGATACGCCGCCAGGCGGGTAGAGGTGTCGGCGGCGTGGCGAGAAAATGGACGAAACGGCGTCCATGAATCACCGAACAAATTATCGAACGGCAAATCGAGCACTTTGATGAGAGCCAAAATAACCGGCAGCGACGGCAGCGACACGCCTTGCTCCAAGGCAATGACCGCTTGACGGGAAATGCCGAGCCGACGGGCCAGCTCTTCTTGACTTATTTGCCGTTCGCGGCGCACTTGGCGCAGTCGCAAATGGATATTTGTGAGGGTTATTTCTGTCACACCCTAAATGTAAAGAATACTTTACATATTGTCAAGCGACGGTTACTGCCTCCAAACAGCGCGGGGAACAAATTCCGTCTGGGCTTTCCGTTAAGAGAATATTTGCGCCCGAACGAATGATCCGCTATGGTTGTAATAATTAAGGAGCTCAACAATGTATGACTTTATCGCTATCGGCGACGCTACTCTTGACGTGTTCGCCCGCATTGACGACGCCAGCGTGATGTGCGAGCTGGACAACGAAAATTGCAAGCTGTGCCTTAATTACGCCGATAAAATCGCCGTTAGTCAGCTTGACTTCATTATTGGCGGCAATGCCGCTAACGCCGCCGTTGGCGCCAGACGCCTTGGCCTGTCGAGCGCTTTTTTTAGCACCGTGGGCGACGACGACACCGGCCAAAAAATCCTTGACGTGTTGCGCCAAGACGGCGTGAGCGCCGAGCACATTACCGTGGCAAAAAATCAGGCTTCCAACTACTCGGTGGTGATAAATTTTCAAAGCGAGCGGACGATTTTGGTCCATCATGTTCCCCGCCAGTACGTTTGGAATATTACTCAACCGCCGCGCTGGCTTTACCTGACCAGCATGGGCGAGGGTTTTGAACCGGTCTACGAACAAGTTGTGCGCCTGGCGCGGGAGAGCCACTCCGAGTTGGCTTATAACCCAGGAACCCATCAACTCAAAAAAGGCTTAGAATTTCTAAAACCGTCGCTGGCCGCCAGCGCCATTATTTTTTTGAATCGTGAGGAGGCGGCGCACCTCCTCTCCGTACGCGACCAATCACCCATTTCTGACCTGCTCCATCAACTCAAAAAGCTCGGTCCCAAGATCGTGGTCATAACCGATGGGCGCCAGGGCGCCTATTGTTACGATGGTGAGAATATTTACCACATCGCGATTTACGATGGGCCGCAAATTGAGCGCACCGGCGCTGGCGACGCTTTCGGCACGGCGTTTACCGTGGCCATGGCCGAAGGCAAGGATGTGCCCGAAGCCATGCGGTGGGGCAACGCTAACTCAACCTCCGTCGTGGCCCATATCGGCCCGGAGACTGGTTTGTTAAACCAGTCGGGCATTCATGAGATGATTGGCAAAAATAGCGGTATTCAGCCCAATAAGTTATAAAAAGTGGCCGCCAGACGGGCGGCCACGGGCACGAACGGGAAGGTTCGTTAGGTCGGGCGGGGTCCGCCGCGCAAATACCGCTCGACCTTCGCTCGGTTGCGCGGGTCGGTCATGTCGAGCTTGGGGCCGTCCGGACGCCGCACGGCGCGAAGCGGAATGCCCAGTCGAGCTGCATGGGCAATCGCTCCCTCCACCAGCCCGTCGTGCCTTGGATTAGGTCCACACTCTTCGTAACAGATCTCCACATTACCTCCTTTCTTGCCCGCACATTCTACCCCATATTGAGCATATTTGCAAGGCCGTTGACTCGAACGGCTCTCCGTGCTAAGCTCAATGTAGTATTGACTATCCCGCAGTGTTAACAACTTCATGGGCCTGTACTGGCTTCGACAGAAGGAATCGAGGAACTCGACGCGCACGTAGAGTGGCACCTCTTAAACCTGCCGCAACAAATGCAAACGCATTCAACAGGGTAAAAGCGACGGTGGCGAACTTGTTCGCTCCGGCAACTTTTGCCCCCGCTTACGCGTAAGCGCAAGCTGTCTTCTTGCATTGTGATTCGTGATGCAAACAAGGCATAACCCAACGAACTGCTCCGAGTGAGGTTGTGTCATAGCTCGGTTAAGATACGGCACCGCGCTTTGCGGTCGTTCGCTTGTTTGACGAGCAAAGCTAAGCTAAAAGCAAGACAAACGTGTAGGGCGACCGGTTACTCCCTTTTGGACAGGGGTTCGACTCCCCTCAGGTCCACCACCAGAGCATCAGGTTAAAACCTGGTGCTTTTATGGTTTAAATAACCTTA
>CAYJRF010000001.1:102242-107410 GCA_964372935.1 uncultured Candidatus Saccharibacteria bacterium | reverse complement strand
CTCTATCGCTCGCCATATTGGCGTCCGCTATCGTGTTTGGCGGATTGGGCTATTATTTCGCGAGTAATAAGAGCGCCGGTAATACGGCCGTCACGCCAACATATACTGTCCCAACAACGGTAGCCACGACTCAATTCACGGCAACTCCCACTCCAGTGGCAACCACGACTACAACAACTTCGACAAGCAACATTTTTGATATCATGAAAGCTAAAGTAGGCGATGAGATCGGAGACTTAACCATAAAGTCTGTTGATCCGTATATCAAAGGACAAACTGATATAGATGGGCTAAATGCGTCGGGTGGAAAGTTATCAAATGATAATGCCAAGATTGCCTTTACTGGTGAGACCACACTAACTGGTACCTACAAATACGTGAATAACGAAGCAGGCATTGGCGGCTCAAATGAAATTTGTATCATCAACCTTGATCTAGCCTCCCTAAAGACTTTCCCGTTAGGCAGTGGAGATAAAGACGCATATTTCTGCTTTACAAATATTGATTTAGCTAAATCTCAATTAACCTCAACGGTTGGAGCAACAGGGGTTGCGACAGTAACCGTAAAGAATTACGTATATAACGTTTATCCTAGCGAGGTTCACAGCGCTGCTGAACTCGTAAAAGTGGTCAGTAAGCAAAGGTAGTCTGAATTAAGTTGCGAGGAGTCTATATGGAGCCGCAGAAATCGCTTGTCTTGCCCCTATCGCTCGCCATATTGGCGTCCGCTATCGTGTTTGGCGGATTGGGCTATTATTTCGCGAGTAACGAGTAATAAGAGCGCCGGTAATACGGCCGTCACGCCAACATATACTGCTCGAACAACACTAACAACTCAACCTACAACCGCACCTACCCCCACGCCAGCTACGACTGCAACTGCGGATAAAACTGCGAGCTGGCAGTCTTACGATGCTAGCAAATACGGATTTAGCTTTAGGTACGCAAATGAATGGGATCTACGAGCAACTCGATATCCGATTGAAATTGAGTTAGACGCGGCTCATATCCAGACGAACCATAAAAGCATTTATCTTGAGAGTTCATCGGATGCGACACGTATAGCTGAAATCGAAAAAGGTATTTCTGGTGCCAGTGCGGAAATTTCGGGTCTAACATGGAAGAGTTATACGCACACCGAAAATAATCCTGGAGAATTGGGCGACAACCGAACAACCCTAGCCGCAGTGACTAAACAAGATAATAAGAGCTACATTGTCCGTTTTGCTTACGACGAAGTGAAAAAGATCACCGATGCTGACGTTCAACAATTCCTCTCCACATTCAAAGCCACGCAATAATCTCTTGAAGGATACTGCATTAAAAACAGTCTTTCCCATTTAGAGAGAACTCGCCCCGAAATTTTTCGCGCGGGTACGATAAGAGAGACGGACGCGAATAGCGCCTGCCTCAAACGCTTGACTAATATACTAGACATTGCTATCATGCGAGATGTCACGACCAAAGGGGTAAATACCGGTTAACGCCCCGGAGGCCATGACCCCAAAAAAGTTTCCCGCGCGGAAACACCGGCGTCCGCGCCCGCCCAGAAAGGCGATGTCCGACCATCTGGTCGGTCGGCGACATACCGCGCCGAGGATCGGGATGGGACAGACGTGGGAAATGCCGGTCGCCTTGACCGCCACTGCGAAGGCGTGGAGGCGGGCTGCACGACAACGCGTCCGCCTCCTTTTTTTTCTTCAACCAGCGAAGCGGCAAAACTTTCCCGCTGGCAACAGATTAAAGAATAATTTCTCTCCGCTCTTGACTAGTAGATACTTATGTGCAATAATACTGTCATAACGATGCGGTAAGGCCAGTGAGCTAAGCGGCATCAACAGCACTTTTCTACAATAATAACTAGACGGCTGACTTCGCGGTATAACGTGGTGCCTTAAATTGTTTGTCCTTGTGAAATAGTGAAAAATATTTTCAAGGGGAAATAGTTTCCCCTCTCCACTTCCCTAGCTAGAAAGGGGACAACAAATGGAGATGGAGAAGGCGCTTTGCCCAGATTGCGGCGCTGATAACAGCGCCGCGGCCTGCCCCATATGCGGCCTGTGCCACCACGGGGCGGCGTGGTGTGCGCGGGAGGAAGAAGTGACCGCCGAGGAGGACGTGGCCGATTAATCGGCCAATTGAGCACCCTGAGAGAAAAATACCTCGGGGTGCTCTCCCCAGCTCCTCTTGCTTTTTCTAGAGGAAAGAAGCGAGGACAAGCACTGTATTTCTTACTTTAACCATGCTGTTCTTGACTCGTTCGAAGTTCCAGCAAAAAAGTCGCTGACGACTGTTAAGCATTACAAAAACCGCGCAGGGTGCTTGACAAAATATACGAAATATGCTATATTACGAGCTGTCACGATGAGATGGGGTAAATACCGAACTCGTCGCTGACGCGAACATTAAATAAAAATAGAACGCTTATACGTGTGATAAGGTGGAATGACTCGTTGCGAGTATGTCGGCAGCATACGGCCAGTTGCTTAATTTAGTCGCAATACTATATTGCAGTACTATATTAACTATATTAAAGCGCCTGGCGCTGCCACGGGTCGTTTTTCTCTCAAGCCAGAGCGAGAACTACTACTAAAACTGGCGAGTCTTGCGCGAGACGCCACAAGTCGTATAAGCCGGAGTCGAGCTGATTGATGTTTGGTCCCAGTCGTCGGTAGTACCGAGACAAGATATTAGTCAGCCGATTCCTTCCATAAGGAGGAATGCACCTTGAGATTCTGGTGGACGGCTGTAGTAGGAACTAACGAAACGATTGCTCTGCTCCTATGGAGTCAACAATCTATCGTCCTACTCAGCCTAGACCGGATACATCATTGATCCAATGTCAGTCAAAGCCTCTGTTTACAACCACAGACTCATCGCTTGCCGATGACTGTCAAACGGAGCGCGAACGTCGCTGGCCTTGGAAGCATTCTCGGGAGGAGTGACTGTTTCTACGCTGTCGGCAGATGTGTAGGACGGTAGGAACAGAACTCTCCTTGCGGAGACACAATCATCCAGACCGCGTCGGCAGTCTACGTCTGGGATGACCACATTAACAACCGAATCTCTCTCATCCATCGTTTTTAAGTGAACGACGGCTGAGATGAGGTTCCAATCGGCTTTTGTGGGAAGGAATAATACTTTGGATTGCAAGCAGGATCGTGAGTGGTTGAAGTTGTACGTCGTTCCCACCAAAGCCGATTTGTGATCATTCTAAAAAATCTCGCGTCTCTCTTTCTGCCGACGACAGCCAGTGTCGGTAGCATGAGAGACGGGATGGCGGCCACCGCTTAAAACCGCTTAAATCGCGGACCGCCACGTCTCCAAGAGGAGTTCGCGCTGCCGGCTGATCTAACCCAGAGCCACCGGCGTATGGCGCAACTCCTCATAGAGAGTGCGGCAGGCGCGCACTCTCTCTAGCCCGTGGCTAGTAACACGCCACGGGTATCACTCCCGAAGTAAGGGAGCTAGAAGGGAGGTGATTCAGAAACGCGCGCGGGCGTCGGCCGGCCCGCGCGAACCGGCCCTTGCCGGTTGAAGGCAGCAATGCCGTCCGAAGGTCGTGCGACTTATTCTTCCCCCCTTCTTGTTGCCCGCGGGAGGGAGGGGATCGAAAGTGAGCGGGCTTTAGACGGGGACTCGGGCGTTTGCGAGCGTTCCGGGTCCCCTTCATCCCTTTGCTTCGGCTTGGCCGAGGCGGAGGTAATGAAACTGTTTTTCGCCATCTACCGGTTAGCGATTGTTCGGCTGGAACTGAACGATCATCGATACTGCCGTCCGGCGGAATCGGTAGATGGCGGAGAACAAGGCGTGGCGAATCGCGGCGGACGGTTGTCCGTTGCCATCCGTTACGTCCTTCGCCTTTCCCGTCGATTGGCGGGAAAGTTGGAGCGAGGACAGGGTGTCCTTATCTTGAGGCTTTCTAAACGAGGCCCAAGATAAGCGCGGGTTCAACTCCCGCTCACTCCTTACCCGGGCGGGCGACTTTCGTCGCCCCTCGACCGACCAAGGCCAATAGATGGTAGGCCTCCGGCAAAGATGATATGCTTGCCCGAGAAACCGCCATGCGCCGGACATCGGCCGGGGGCCCAAGAGGGCGCCCGGGGTATCTGCGAGGGGAGGGACGCGCGCGACGCCGTCCTTCCCTTTCTTTCGCTGATAATTTTGGTGGTAGCGCTATTCTTGCGGCCAGTAATGGAGTCGAAAGATTTCTTGCTTTCCGCAAAGAATCGTCAACGCAAATAGGCTTCAACTCTGGACTTAAGAAAGGCATCAATCGCTTCGGGCGACCGTTCGGGCCAAAGCCAGTCAACCGTAAAGTTGTCAAGGTCTTGACTATACATGAGTTGCTGGAGAAAGAGACGTTCGTTGAACGCCTCGCCAAAGCGCTGTCGGGCGTTTTGAATAATCCGCGGGAGGGTTAAGCCGTGTTGAAGCAAAGCGTAAAGGTCAACGTAGTCGCGATAAGTGCCGCGGCGACCCAAAGCATAGGCTTTGTTGCCGGCACTATCCGCCAGTGACACCAGAGGCAATGGAAAGCCGTCAACTAAGGGTTCAAGCGGTGGGTAAGGAAAATAGATGAGGCTGCATTTAACCGCCTCAACGCTCACGGTCAGTTCGCGGGAGGTGTTGACAAGCGGTGTCACAACGGAAAAATGCTCTTCAAATTGGGGGAGAGCCGAGGGTGTGATTAGTTTGTCGCTCATGATGTCAAAATCAAACGAACGACGATGAGCTAATTGGAGGGCGATTGCCGTCCCGCCGCCTAAGTGGCCAACGCGCCCCAGCCAAGACAGTTTGTTAAACACGATTTCGCGGGACGGATCAAGGACAGCGATCATGTCATGCCTAAAAATAAGTCGAGAAACACTTTCGCCTCGGGGGGCAATCGCTCTGGCTTTAGTTGAGCATAGACGTCGCGAATAGCCTTGAGCGGATAATGGCGTTTGAGCCACTCCAGGTCGCTCAAGGTGCCATAGATGAGAAGTTGGGTAATAATGTAAGATTGGTCGCGCGCCAAATCAAGGTCGGCGGTTGACTTCGACCAAAGGCGAGACTGCATCGAAGACGGCACGGACATGGGTTCAATATAACATATTTTGGTCGTGGTTGGGCGACGCGAGTTGGGTGACGATAAAGACAAAAAACTTTGCGGCCAGCAATGGAGT
>CAYJRF010000001.1:0-102142 GCA_964372935.1 uncultured Candidatus Saccharibacteria bacterium | reverse complement strand
GCGACGCGAGTTGGGTGACGATAAAGACAAAAAACTTTGCGGCCAGCAATGGAGTGGTCAGACATTCTTTGCTTTCCGCAAGGAAAGAACAGTTTAGCTACCGGCGCGCGACGACGGCGTGCCGGTCTCCGGGCAACCGGAGTCCACTGCTCGGTCGAGCCATCTTCACCCGCCCCACTACGACCGCTCTGGCGCAATAGTGTGCCGAGCGAGTCTGACGGGGCCGAAAGGAGGTGAAAAACATGGCGAAGATCGTAGTGATCTCCCCGGAGGATTACGATAAAATCCTCTCGAAGGGGGAGAATCCCTACGGGATCACGGGAGATCTCGTAGGGAAAGGGGAGGGAGCCACCCACTTCGTCGAGGACGACGGTCACACGACCGTTGACTTCGGGGCGTGTGGGTGGTGCGAGATGGGCCACTATGTGGCCCATAACGCAAACGCCCTCTTCGGAGAGTGCGACTACTGCGGGGCAGTATAGTCGCACCCTCCCCCCGCGGGGTTGGAAAACCCCGATGAGCGGGAAGGCTGGCGTAAGGAGAGTGATGGCATCTCTCCAAGCGTTCACAGCCAAGACCGCAAAGTTTCCCGGCGTTTCGCCGCCGGGCCGATGATGAATCGGCCAAAGAGCGACAGTGGTTTGGGAGGGCGGCATGGCCGCCCTCCGCTCATTTAATTGTTCCCTATAGCGTTAGTGAGCTGTTGCGATGAAAAATTTAACCGGTTCGTGTCGTGAGATTTGTGCAATCTTATATTTCATTGCAAGTTTGAGATAAAGTACACAGACAAAGTCGTTAGCGTCCGGCCGGTTTATCCGCGGTGGATAGTCATATTTGCCAAGGAACTGCCGAACCGGCCGGACAGTGGCGACTTGTGTCTATCACCTTTGCCCAAACCGCTCCCGCCCAAGCTACGAGACCAGCGACGTGTGATAAAAATCGTTCAACCAAGGCGGGCGTTGCCGACGCTAGCCGATCGCCCCGCGGTTTGTTACCATAAACTCACAGGAGGACATATGGGCTTTTTACTGATCTATGGGGCGCTGGGCGGGATCGTGCGCGGTTTGGTCGGTTACATGAAATATCAATTTTCATACAAGAACGTGCCGTTTAACTGGCGCTATTTCCTGATCGTTGTGGGGCTGTCGGCCGGCGTTGGCATGTCGGTTACCTGGGCGATAAACGGCTCGGGGATTACGGTATACGGCATCAGCGAATTAAACTCGGCTTTAGCGTTCATTATCGGCTACGCCGGGGGTGATTTTTTGGAGAACGTCTACAAAATACT
The DNA here is from genome assembly GCA_964372935.1 of uncultured Candidatus Saccharibacteria bacterium. GTDB lineage: Bacteria > Patescibacteriota > UBA1384 > 2-12-FULL-50-11 > DASWYB01 > CAYJRF01. The sequence continues at coordinate 100,854 of CAYJRF010000001.1, read as the reverse complement.
TGCCGGCAAACCGTTTTTGGGGCCGCTGGAAAAGTTACTGCCCAAAACAAAATAACCGCAAAGCTACGCGATCGCTAACTGTGGTATGGTACTGACAGTTCAACCTCTTGGCGCCGTATACCTCGCCACCGTGGCGGGACGGTGTTTTAGGCCAATAGACTGAACCGTGGCGTTGTGGTTATTTCGGAGGATTATGACCATTAAGTTTTGGCCAAAGTCGGTTTGGAGATTGTTGGGACTGACATTGGGGTTTGTTTTTGCGGTGTCTCCAGTCGCCCAAGCGGCATCGGTCAGCTTTTCCAAATTAACCGGCAAGGAATGCGTCGCCGCCAATAGCGTGGTTACGCTTCAATGGTCGGCCACGGATGTTGACCACGTGGCGCTCTATTACCGCACCGACGGTCAAACCCCCAACTACCAAACCGACCCCGTCGGCTTGATCACTGGCACCCACAGCTTGTCAGCCAACGGCTCGTATACCTGGACAACGCCCAACAACGGCACCCAGACCGGCAAGCTATGGGTCGAAGGACATAGCGCCAGCCACCAAGTGGTAGCCATTAGCGGCTCGGCAATCGGCATAGACGACTCGTCGCCCAGCGCCCCTATTCTATCTGTTGGCACGACCTCGCCCACGACAGTTTCCTTAGTTTGGAGCGAAGCGGTCAACGCCGGCTGTCAGGGCACGTTACGCTACGACATTTATCGCGACGGCGTCAACATCGCTTCGGTGGCCAACAGCGCCACAACCTACAGCGACCAAACCGTAACCGCCAACTCAACCTATAGTTATTATGTTCACGCCTACGACGATTTGGCGGCCACCAATCCGACTACCGGGGTGGGGAAAAGCAACACCGTTCAGGCCACCGCCAAAACCCAACCAACCGCCTCGCCAACCGCGACTTCTACAATTAGTCCGACGCCGATTGGCGCCGTAACCGCCACGGCCAGTCCCAAAGTTACGGCCAGTCCCAAAGCCACCGCCACCCCCACGCCGCGGGCCAAAAAAACCACTCCCTCGCCCGAGCCGCCCACGCCGTACCCCACGCCCGCCATTGACGCCCTGCGAGTTGAAGGCGAAAGTGTGCCGGAAACCGCCCGGCGGTCACTTGTTCTGGCCCAGAATCAAGAAGTCATCATCAGCGGCCGCGCCGCGGCAGGCAGCACGATCATTCTGACGATTCACAGCCAATCGCAGGATTATCCAATAACAGCCGACGATGGTGGTCAGTGGACATTCGCCTTGCCAGTCAACCAGTTGGACGTGGGCAAACACACCGTAACCCTTCTGGACAAAAGTAAAAATAGCGCGCCCAAAAACATTTTGGAGTTTACCCTTGTGGCCCCGGAGCAGCTCGCGGTCATCCCTTATCGCCACGCGGCGGCGCGTCAAGCGTTACTAGTCGTAGTCATGGCGATAAGCGTAACACTGCTGGTCTCCAGTTGCCTAGGAACGGATTGGCGGCGATACTGGCGCTTGACGAACACGGAAGCGACGTGAACCAAAAAATTATTAAGACCGAAGACGAATGGCGCGCCATTCTAACCCCTCAAGAATTTCTAGTTCTGCGGGAGCGGGGGACCGAATCGGCGTTCAGCGGGGCGTACTGGCACACTAAAACGCCCGGAATTTACCGCTGCGCCGCCTGCGGTTTGGACATTTACGATTCAAAAACAAAATTCGATTCCGGCACCGGTTGGCCGAGCTTTTGGCAACCGTTGGCGCTGGATCGAGTTGAGCTAGTACAAGACACCAGCGGCGGCCTGAATCGTACGGAAGTCCTTTGCGGCCGTTGCGGCTCGCATTTAGGCCACGTCTTTCCCGACGGCCCGCCGCCGACCGGCCAGCGACACTGTATCAACTCGATCGCCCTAAAACTTCGTCCCACTCCAGCGAGAAGCAAACTGATTCGCTGGTGAGCAACAGCAAGCAACGTTAACCGCCTAAGAATAACGGCCGGGCCAACGGACACGCCAATTCGGTCTTTTCCCGAAGGAGAGTGAAAGCGTATAATAAACGGTGATGGCACTGCTTAGTCAAAACCTGATTTACGCCCCGGCGCTCTTGGGTCAGAACTGGTTCAACGCCCCGCGACCGAGCGGCAGTCAAAACGGCGTTCGGCTGATACTGTTTTGGACTGCCGACAATCCCGACTGGCCGGTGGTTTTGCCGCTAGTGCGATCGTGGTGGGAGCGCTACCGCGACATGGGACTAGAGGTCGTTGGCGTATATACTCCTCGCTACAAGTTCGAACTTGACCCGGTCGTCTTGGAGCGTCATCTCAAGCAAGCCGATATCGGCTGGCCGGTGCTGTTTGATCGCCACGGCGACAATCAGACTAATTTCTTTCACCACACCGAGAGCGCCCTGTACTTGGTCGAGCCAGACGGTTTAATTGCTAAAGTTAATTTTGACGGCCAGTTGGCCCCAGATTTTGAAGCCGCCATCCAGCAGGCGGTTGGCGCGACAGCTGGCGGAATGACGCCGATACATCGCCACAGCGCGGACTGCATACCCGGGAGAGTGTGGGAGTGCGGCTACGAATCTGGTCCTTACCGTGCCCGTCAACTCCATAACCTCAACCGCCTTGGCCACTATCGGCAAGAGGAAAACCGGGCCGAGACGGTCATGGAATTAACCGGCCAATGTCTCCTCAAAGCAACATCGGTCACCCTTTTTGGACCCAAGGGAGTGATGACGATCCAATGCGACGCCGCCACCGCCCGAGTGATTTTGGAACCGCGCGCCAAAAGCTCCGTCATGCGGGTAAAACTCAATGATAAAATCCCTCCGGCGTCAAAATTGGGCCGCGACCTCGACACTGACGGCCAAATTAAATTAACCACGGCCGGACATTACGAACTTCTTGTCGCCAATCGCCTCGGGGGGCGGTTGAGCTTACAAGTAACCGTCGGGTGCGTCGAAGTTCACACCGCGATTTTTGCCTGTTAGGCCAAGCAAAAAACCAGCTGCCATCAGGCGATCAGGGCCGCGCGAAAGACTATTGACGCACAACATATACAGTATTGACACACAACATATAGGTCTCTACATTAAGAGATGTACACTAAATCTTGTTCAACCCGAAATGGGGGAGAGGAGGCGGAGTGGTTTGTCCCAAGTGCGGCAGCGCGGATAGCGACGTGATTGATTCGAGAACTGCGGCTAAATCGATTCGCCGGCGGCGCCAGTGCCAAGCCTGCGCTTACCGCTTCACCACCTACGAGCGAGTTGAACGGCCGCGGTTGATGGTAGTCAAAAAAGACGGCCGGCGTGAACCGTTTAGCCGAGACAAGCTCACCACCGGCATTGAGCGGGCGTGCGAAAAACGGCCGATCAGCAAGGCCGAGATTGAAGCCGTGGTAGATGGAATCGAGTGTGCCGTATTCGATACCAACGATCTCGAGACAACTTCAAAATCAATCGGCGAACGCGTCATGGCAGAGCTTTCAGGGCGCGATCAGGTGGCATATGTGCGGTTCGCGTCGGTTTATAGCGAATTTGCCGACATTAACTCCTTTGCCGTCGTTGTGGACATGCTCAAACAACAATAATCTCGAAAAAGGAGGGCACGATGGCCAGAAAATCGTCGGACCAATCGTCGGAGGTGATATCGTACCAATTGCCTAAGGTTGAAATTTCGATCAAGCCGATAGCGGCCAAACAACCGGCCGCGCCAAACGCCGCCGGCTTACGTCGCGGTTTGACGTTCGAGCGAGTCTTGACCAAACCAAACGTTCATCCGTTCGACGAGGTTGAGTGGGATCGCCGCACCAGCGTGATCCGCGACGAAAAAGGACAAACCATCCACGAGCTCAAAAACGTCGAAGTCCCCAAGGCATGGTCGCAACTGGCTACCGATATCATCGCGTTTAAGTATTTTCGCAAGATGGGATTACCGCCCTTAAGCTCCGAAACTGGGGGCGAAACCAGCGCCAAGCAAGTAATTACCCGCGTGGCCAGAACATTGCGCCGCGCGGGCGAAGCGGCAGGCGGTTATTTTGCCGCCAAGGCCGACGCCGATTCGTTCGAAGCCGAACTGACCCATATTCTAGTCCGACAAATGGCCGCTTTTAATTCGCCGGTGTGGTTTAATGTTGGTCTATTTCACGAATACGGCATCCTTGGCTCGACCGGTTTATTCCATTGGGACGAAGCCGCCGGTAAGGCGGTTGAAACCAGCAACGCTTATGAACACCCGCAATGTTCGGCCTGTTTTATTCAACGGGTCGAAGACGACCTGATGTCGATCTTCGAAACGTTGAAGAATGAAGCGCGGCTGTTTAAGTACGGCTCGGGTACCGGCAGTAATTTTTCGCGGTTGCGCAGCCGGTACGAACGGCTGTCTGGTGGCGGGCTTTCCTCCGGCCTAATATCGTTTCTTAGGGTGTTCGACGCCGGGGCCGGGGCGACAAAATCTGGCGGGACAACGCGGCGGGCGGCCAAAATGGTCGTTGTCGACATGGATCATCCGGAAATCGAAGATTTTATTTGGTGGAAAACTCGCGAAGAAGCCAAAGCAAAAATTCTCATCGAGCATGGCGACTTTGCCGCCGATTTCAATAGCGAAGCCTACCGCACCGTCAGCGGCCAAAATGCCAATAATTCCGTGCGAGTAACCGACGAGTTTATGGGCGCCGTGGAAACCAATGGAGAATGGAGCACGCGCCTGCGAACAACCGGCGCGGTCCACAAAACATACTCGGCGCGCGACCTAATGCGCCAGGTAACCCAGTCGGCCTGGGAGTCTGCCGACCCGGGGATGCAATTCGACACCACGATCAACAGCTGGCATACTTGCCCCAACTCCGATCGAATTTACGCCTCCAATCCATGCAGCGAATACATGTTCCTCGACGCCTCGGCGTGTAATTTGGCGTCGCTCAACTTGGTTAAGTATCTTAAAGACGACGGGACGTTCGACGTTGACATCTTTCGCCACGTGACGCGAATTATGACGACGGCCATGGAAATCATTGTTGATTTCGCGGCCTACCCAACGGAAGCCATCGCCGCCAACAGCCATCGATACCGGCCGCTGGGCATCGGCTTCGCTAACCTTGGGACACTCTTGATGCTTCAAGGCATTCCCTACGATTCAGACAAAGGCCGAACTTGGGCGGGCGCCATTACCGCCTTGGAACACGCCCAAGCGTATCTAACCTCGGCCGAGATTGCCCGCAGCATCGGCCCGTTCGATGGGTATAGCCAAAATCGCGAATCGTTCTTAGCAGTAATGCGACGGCACCGCGACGCCGCCCACGCCCTTAACGACGCTCTCGCCCCCGACTATTTGCTGCGCGCCGCTCGTTCGACCCACGACGCCATGATCACCGAGGGCGAGCGCTGGGGTTTCCGCAACGCCCAAGCGACCAACATCGCCCCAACGGGAACGATCGGCCTGCTGATGGACTGCGAAACCACCGGCATTGAACCGGATTTTGCCCTGGTAAAATTCAAAAAGCTCGCCGGCGGCGGGTTCTTCAAAATTATCAACGGCGCCGTGCCGCGCGCCTTGGCCCAACTGGGATATTCTTCCGAGGCGATCAACCAAATTGTTACCTACGCCGTCGGAACCGGCACTCTCAACGACACTCCCCACATTAACCCCCAAGCCCTGCGAGAAAAGAATTTGCGCGACGAAGAGATCGGCGCGGTGGAAGCCCAGATGAAGACTACCTTTGAACTCAAGCACGCGTTCAATATCTTTACCCTTGGCAAGGCGGCGATGACACGGCTCGGAATCACCGAAGACGAATATACTGCCGAAGATTTTGACTTCCTTAAACGGATCGGCTTCGACCAAGCTCAAATCGACGCCGCCACCGACGTCGTGTGCGGTCGCATGACGATTGAAGGCGCCCCGAGACTCAATAGCGACCATCTCGCCGTCTTCGACTGCGCCAACCGTTGTGGCAAATACGGCACGCGGTTTATCGCCCCCATGGGACACGTCAAAATGATGGCCATAACCCAGCCGTTTATTTCCGGGGCTATTTCCAAAACCATCAACATGCCTCACGACGCGTCGGTGGACGACGTGGCCGAAGTCTACTTAGCCTCGTGGAAACTCGGTCTTAAAGCGATCGCCATCTATCGCGACGGTTCCAAGAGCTCGCAGCCATTGTCCACCAGCGCGACCAAAACCGAAACCAAATCTCGCAGGGAATTAGTCGAAACAGTCAAGGTGGTCTATAAAGCCGAACGACGGCGCTTGCCGGGAGAACGTCAAGCGATTACTCACAAGTTTTCGATTGCCGGTCACGACGGCTACTTGACGGTGGGACTATATGAAGACGGTAATCCGGGAGAGATCTTTATCCGCATGGCCAAAACCGGTAGCACGATCAACGGTCTTTTGGATTCGTTCGCCACCATGACGTCGTTGGCCCTCCAGTACGGTATGCCGCTGGAGGTGGTTGTCAATAAATTTTCTCATCAGCGGTTCGAACCAGCCGGTTTTACCCAAAACCCCAACATTCGCATCGCCAAATCAATTATTGACTATATCGCGCGCTGGCTCGGTCAACGTTTCTTGAGCGAGGAATCTCAAGCGATGGTCGGTATTCAGGCGCAAAGCGTCGGGACAGCTCAATTACCGCTCGTCGGCCCCGAGACTCAAGAACAATCAAGTCAGTCAGCCGAGCGAGCGTCCCTGGAGGACACGGCTGAAGCTTTTAGGCCGGGTGACCCCAGCGACGCCCCGCCCTGCCCCGACTGCGGCGCCATCACCCTGCGCAACGGCACCTGTTACAAGTGTCCCAACTGCGGCTCCACCACCGGTTGTTCTTAGGTCGCCGCGCCCCGGATTGCGTTAACGACGACACCGTGATATAGCAAGAGAAAACTCAGACAAGAAAGGACGCACATGCCAACACAGACACGTCGGATAGTGGTAATCGCCGTCGGGTTACTGGTGTTAATCGGCTTGGGAAGCGGCGCTGGGCAATTGGCTAAGCGTTACCCGACGCGCTACGGCCAAAACACATCGGCCAACAACGCCGCCAAGGTCGCCCCAATATCTTACCCGGGTGAAGCCGGCAAAACCGTTTTGGAGTTGCTCCAGCGCGATCACCAAGTCGCCACCGTAGACAGCTCGCTCGGAGCGTATGTGAAAACGATCGACGGCATTGACGGCACTGGTAACGCCGCTTGGATTTATTACATTAACGGCGCCACGGGCGTGGAAGGCGCGGATAAGGCGGTGACGACCGGCGATCAGACGATTGAATGGCGGTATGAGACGTTTTAAGCCAACCGCCCCAACGAGATTTAATCGTCTTCAGAGTCGCAATCTGTTCTCGGCCTTGGTTTTGGCGGGCTCGGTGGCGCGTCTCTTACCGCACCCACCCAATATGACGCCGATCGGCGCCCTGGCGGTCTGGGGCGGACTGCGTCTAACCGCGCCTTGGAATTATGCCGCGGTAGTGGCGGCAATGTTGATCAGCGACATATTCTTGGGGTTCCACGCCACGATGCCATACGTTTACGGCAGTCTGTTGGTCGTCACTTGGCTCGGCAACCGCGCCGCCAAATCCGCCCCGAGCCAAGTTATGGGCTTGACCCTGGCTGGCGCGGGAATATTTTTCCTGGTGACTAATTTTGGTGTCTGGGCAGCGACACCGTTCTATCGCCATACATCCGCCGGGTTAGTTCAGGCTTACCTTGCCGGATTGCCGTTTCTGCGGTTAAGTTTGCTCGGTGACATTATATACGTCAGCGGATTTTTCGCTCTTGAGGCGGTGGGGCGCAAATTGGCGGCGAGTCCGTTTCAAACCCGACCAATCTCAACACGCTAAAGATTAAGGAGGCTCGATGGCTAAAGACACACCAACGGTTGAGTTGTACGATTTCTGGGCGGCATGGTGCGGCCCGTGCAAAATCATGGAACCCATTTTTGAGGCGATAGAGCAGACCTACGGCAATAAAATCGTCATTAACAAAATTGACGTCGACGCCGCCGACAATCAGAATTTAGTCAACCAGTACAACGTCATGAGCGTGCCAACCTACATTTTTTTCAAAAACGGCGAGGTCCAAGGCCAGCTCATCGGGGCGCAAGCGAAAGAAGTCATGGCGCGAAAACTTGACGAATTGCTCGCCTAAACGATCCGTCGCCGACGGCGCAACATGACCATTGACTGGCCGGCGGTGATCTACGACGATGACAGCCTGGTGGTGATTAACAAACCACCGAACTGGGTTGTCCACGCCGGCGCCGGCGCGCCACCGGAAAACGGGGGATTGATTACCGACTGGCTGATCAAAAATTATCCCGACGTAGCTCACTGGCCGTGGCCGGACGCAGATCGCCCGGGGATTGTTCATCGCCTCGACAAAGACACCTCCGGCGCGATGGTGCTGGCAAAAAATCCGGACGTTTGGCGCGATCTCCAAACCCAATTCAAAGAGCGCACGGTAAAAAAAGTCTACCTTGGCGTGGTTTGGGGTCAGCCCAAAGAGCCCAGCGGCACGATTACCGTCTGGCTAGGACGACACCCCAAGCACCGCCAACAGATGGCGGCTCGGCCATGGTCGCTCAAAACTGGCGCGCGTCAAGCCGTAACCGATTACCGAGTGTTGGCGTCGCGTCCCTTGGATAAAGACACTCTTTCTCTGGTTGAATTCTCGCCTATAACTGGCCGCACTCACCAACTGCGGGTGAGCGCCAAACATAGCGGCTGGCCGATTTTGGGCGACTCGGTTTACCACACTAAGCCGTCGCGGCGACTAAGTCAGGTTCTGGGCTTGTCCCGACAACTTCTTCACGCTAAGTCGCTGACGTTTCGTCACCCCCTGCGGCACAAACGCCTGACGTTCGTGGCCGTACCTCCCCAAGAGTTCGATCTTGTGGCCCTGACTAACGCCATGAGGCTCAATGTCTCCCGCCGTGGTCAATCGACCAACCGGCGAGGGTAACCTTACCCTTGGGTATTGACTTATAAGCCGTAATAGCGTAGAGTAACTTTAACCAAAGGAATGGCGCTTTGCCATAACCGGCGGCGTTGTGTGAGAAAGGATGATAAGGTGATGGACACGATTCGCGTCACCCCGCCGATGCGGGTGTGGGGGGACGGGGCAGCGCGGACGATCGCCTTCCCCCCATGGGAGACAATGGTGCCAGTCGACGCCAAACTGGCACGCATAAGGGGGGAGGGGCGGATCGCCCCGCCGGATTTTGAGAGGCGCGTCGCGCGCCTCCTCGCCGGCCAGCGGGTTGACCTAACCGGTCAGCTCAAAAAAGGAAAGCCGGGGGGCCAGCTCCGGTTCGGAGCGGGATTCGTACTGGTGAACGCCGCTGTGCGGCGATGGCCCTGGCTGGGCAAGTTCGACGCTGGCCACCCAACGCGCGGCGATCACTTGACGCCGCCGGCCGGACTGGTTGAAGACCTTCCGCCGTCAGAGACGGCGTGGAAGGAACTGTGCGAGGAATTCGTCCCCGCCAGTTGCGACGAGCGGTTCACCGCCCCTTGGAGAATGGAGAAGCGCCCGCTTCTCCCCGATCGGGCGAAAGCATATGCCGCCGCCTTTGGGCGGACGTACCTCGAGAACGAGGCGGTACGCGTGACCGAGACGGTGGGGCCTACCCACTGGACGGTCACGTTCGGTGATGTCGTTTACCGGGTCCTGGTGGAGTTCGAACCGGACACAAGCTCGGTGGAGCTCCTGTGGACAGGACAATCGTTCATGCCGAACGGTTGGGGCATCGTTGACGGCGAGATTCTCCCCAGTGGTAAGTGGCGGGATCAGCCCATTGTCTTTGGGTACCCGCTGACGACTAAGGCATTGGCGGCAATCGCCGCCGCGCAGGCCATGCGCGGCGCCTAAGAGGTTAAATGATTGCGTATCGCCCAAGGGGCTACGCACTGATTTAACCCCGAATCTCAAAATGGTCTGGTCAGTTCGTGCCGCCCCAGTGGCCACGACTTGACTTGACTCGTTGCCTCCGCCTCCCGTCGTAATGGGAGGCGGAGGTTTTCATCTTTTCGCCGTCAGATATGTATAATAACATCATGTCCGAACAGCTCACGACCGGAATCGGACCGGAAATCGAGCCGCCGGGAGACGACGATCCCCGAGGAGAATTGCTCGAACCCATCCCGCCTCAATTGGTAGAGCATTTGCGCGCCGGCGATCCGGTTGCCATACGGGAGTTCCGTCAAAGAGCGGCGGCGTTGATTGTCGCGGTTGATATTCAAGTGACGCCAAACGGCGCGGCGGTAACCGTCCGATGGCCAGAATTTGGCCAACAAAGATTTTTACCCCAAGATGAACGACGAGTTCGTTGGGAAGACGAGCTGCCTTCCGCCAGCCCGGATTATCAGCGTAATCTCGAGGCGGCCCAAGTCCTTTCCACCGTTTCCTCGAGCCTGGCCGCCAAATCGCCCTCGGAATCGCGCGAATTCCGCCTGAAGGATATTCGCGTCGCCTGTGGCGCCATCTACCGGTTTGTTACCCCCGATGGCCGACATGTGATCGCCATTCGCGTTAACAATGACCCGTTCAATGTCTACTGCGGCCATGGCAACCCATACAGTTCGCTCGTGGATTACGTTCGTCCCAGCACTACTCCCCAGCGAATCGTCCAAGCGAGCGTCGAGGAGGCGATCCCGTGCCGAGTGAACCCCAACACGGGCAAAATAGAGCCGTACTGGCCAGTGGGGTTTTTTGACCCCAAAGCTTCGAGAGACTGGCGTAAATATAAACGAAAGTGCCTTGAGTTAACCGGAAGTGCCTCGGATGAAAGGATCGTTCGGGACGCCTACGAAACTCGGTTCGGAATCGACAGCACCCCCACTGGCGTATCGCTGACGTTCGATTATTCAGCTTGGCGACCCGGCCGGTATTCTAGGCTGGAAAATGTTAGCGCAACCTTAACGTCTCAAGGCACGCTGGAAATACAAACTGTCATCGATATCGAACCGCCCGACAGGATTTATGACCCCGAGTTTGGCTCGCGATTCGTGGTGGCCGACACGGCCCAAATCGCTCAATGGTGGGACGCGGCGCGCAAAGGGCAACACGCGCCGTTTGAATTGGAATACGCGATTGATGGCCAGTCGGGCCAGCGGATTGCAGTTCCCCAAGTCGCCGACTTCTACCACAATCGCTTCCAAGCCAGCCCGCCCTTGGCTGTTCTGTGTGAAAAATTTCATCGCTCGGCCAGCTACTCGTAAAATCCGTCTTCTTCGAAACGCCGAAGTTTGTCGCGTCGGGCAATATCTTATAAACTAGGGTTATGATTTCCGACCAGCCCCTGGTTGTGGTCGTGTCCGGACCGGTCGGCAGTGGCAAGGGCACAATCGTCCACGCCCTTGCCCACGAACTGGGACTAACTTGGGTGCCTACCCATACCACCCGGCCTCGCCGACCCGACGATTCGGTTTTGAGCCGTCGAATTTTTTCGACCGAGGCAAACTTTGAGCGCCATCGGGCTCGCCGCGAATTTTTGGAATGGATTAAGCTGGCGGGCCACTATTACGGCCTCCTCCAAAGCGACTTGGACGGGGCATTAAATAGATCTCGACCGGTGATTGTCGAGCTGACGGTTGAAGGCGGGCTAAAGGTTGCCAAGCGGTACCCCAACTCACTTCTGTTATACTTGACTTCGGACGAACGGGAACGTCGCCAGAGGATTGCCCAGCGACATATGTCTGACGGCGAAGTCGCCCGACGGATGAAAACTGCTCGGCGCGACGAGCGAATCGCCCGACAATCGTACGATTACGTCATTGAGAATGTTCAGGACTATCCCGACGCCGCCATCTGCGCTGTCAAATCGATTATTGCCGAGAGATTGGCCACCCCGGCCTAGCAGGTGAATTGCTTCTTTCGGTCCAGGAAGAGTTGCCTTCGGGAGACTCTTTCGGGTAGAATGGCGATAGCCCAAATATACAGGGAAATAATTCATGCTCCCACAACTTGAACACTCATATGTCGCCATCCTGGCCGGCGGATCGGGAACTCGGCTTTGGCCGATGAGTCGTCAGCAAATGCCGAAACAGTTCCATATTTTGACCGGCAATCGAACATTGCTCCAGGACACCTTTGATCGGGTGGCGGCCAAAGTTCCCCCCGACCGACTGTTTATTTTAACGACAGCCCAATTTATGAAAGAGACGCGCAAGCAGCTTGATCTTGTGCCGCCCCAAAATATTCTCGTTGAACCGGTGGCCCGCAATACGTCGGCGGCCATGGCGTTCGTGGCTGACCACATCCATCGTCTCGACCCTCAAAGTTTAGTGGCAATCTTGCCGTCCGATCACGTTGTTACCAAACCCGACCAGTTCATCCTCGCCCTAGAAAACGCCTTCCAAGTGGCGGCCATCGACAACAAAGCCATCGTTACCATCGGCATCCAACCGACCCATCCCCATACCGGACTCGGTTATATCCAACAGGGCGCTCGGCGTCTCGACCTAGACGGTCTGACATTGCCGGCGTTTAGAACTAAGCGTTTCGTCGAGAAGCCCAATCTCGCTCAAGCCAAACGATATCTTAGATCCGGCAGCTACCTTTGGAATGGCGGTTACTTCGTTGCCAACACCGATCGGCTACTTCAATCATTCGCTGACTATGAACCGGAGTTAATGGGGAAGATTCGGCGATTTTCGGCTTCACGGCGACCGGCGGAACGCCAGGCGATTTATGAAACCATTGCAGAAAAACAATTCGATCACGCCATCGCCGAGCGCTACCCCCACCTTCATGTCATTCCGGCCGATTTGGGCTGGAGCGATGTCGGAAATTGGGCCTCGCTCTACGAAGTACTCAAAATAGAAACCGGCAGTAACCGCGTCATTAAAGGCGACCATGTTGGCGTTGACACCGAGAATGTGTTGATTCTTGGACACAACAAGCTGATCGCCACCGCCGGACTTAAGGACGTGATTATCGTTGACACGCCGGACGTCATGCTCATCTGCCATAAAGACAAAGCCCACGAGATTAAAAAACTTCTCGAAGAGCTGATCGAACGTGGCCGGATTAATTACCTGTAACGGGAGAAGCTAATTTGCGTCGTCCTTGGTCCACCTTGGTGTTGATCATTGCCCTGGCCTTGTTCGCCGTCGCCGTGGTGCGACCTAACGGCGAGATCAGTTTTTACGGCTGGCGCCGGAGCTACGCCATCAGTCAAGGTCTTGATCTTCAAGGCGGACTCCACTTAAAATACAAACTTGATTTATCCCAAATCGCCGCTGACCAACAAGTCGAAGCGATCCGCGGCGTCCGCGACGTCATGGAAAAACGGGTTAATCCGCTAGGCGTGGCCGAACCGATCATTCAAACCAGTCGGGTGGCCAACGACGCAGTGCTTATTATCGAACTACCCGGCCAAAAAGATGCCGCGGCCGCCATCAGTCGGATAGGGGAGACCGCCAAGCTGACTTTCCGCGAACAAATAGGCGAAAATCAGGACTTCGTCGAGACGGACCTTACTGGCGCCGATCTGCGACCGAACGGAAGCCAAGTGTCGTTTAATCCCAACAATCGTCAACCGATCATCAATCTCTCTTTCACCACCGAGGGAGGGGGAAAGTTCGGCGAAATCACTACCCGTAACGTTGGTAAGCCGATCGCGATTTATCTCGACGACGCTCCGATGCAGATTGCCACCGTCAGGCAAGCCATCACCGGCGGACAGGCCGAAATATCGGGCAGTTTTACCCTTCCAGAGGCCCAGCAAACGGTCCGATTATTGAACGCTGGCGCCTTGCCAGTGCCGCTAAAACTGATCGAACAGCAGGAGATCGGCGCCAGTCTCGGTCAGGAGTCAATTGAGCGCAGTTTGATCGCTGGCGGTCTTGGACTGCTTTTAGTCGCCCTGTTCATGATGTTTTACTACCGTCTGATGGGAATTGTCGCCGTGGTGGCGCTCTCGCTCTACACCCTTATAACCTTGGCGATATTCAAGATGGTTCCAGTAACCTTAACTCTCGCGGGGATTACTGGTTTTATTCTCTCGATTGGCATGGCCGTTGATGCTAATATTCTGATCTTTGAACGTTTCAAAGAAGAAGCTCGCCTGGGAAAAGAGATCCGAGTCGCCTTGAGCGAAGGCTTCGCCCGCGCTTGGTCCAGCATCCGAGATTCTAACGCTTCCTCAATCATCACCGCCCTCATTCTGTACAATTTCGGCGCCTCGAGCTTAATCAAGGGTTTTTCGCTCACCCTGATTATTGGGATTTTAGTGTCGCTGTTTACGGCGATTACCGTCTCGCGAACCTTGCTGTATCTTGTCATTGGCCTGCCTGGGCTAACCGGAGCAACCGCGCCGACCGACACCGTCGACCCGGGCAAGTCCGAGACAAGACAAAAATGGTCGGTGAGTCGGAGCGGACGATGGTGAAAGAATATACCATCCCTAAAATCATGGAGCGAAAAAGGGGATGGTTCATCCTGTCTTTAATCTTGTTGGCGCCCGGACTGGTAAGTTTGGGAATATGGCGGCTAAGAGTCGGCCTGGATTTTAAGGGCGGCAGTTTGAGCGAGTACCGCGTAGTGGCTCAAGACGGCGTATCTTTGCCCGACGAGATAGAGCTCCATGACTTAATTCGGAAAACTTACGAGAGTGAAGGGCTGGCCGACCCGCGAATTCAGGCGGCGGCGGGAAGTGGCAGCGAGCGACGAGTGGTTGTGCGCACCCTTAGCCTGGCGTCCGACACACATATTAATATTGTGCGACGCCTAAAACAGTCCGACCCGCCGATAGAGGAGTTAAGTTTCGCCTCAACCGATCCCCAAGTCGGGAGCGATACGACTCGCAAGGCCCTGTGGGCGATTGGGTTGGCGTCGTTAGCGATTATTATCTACCTGGCGGTGTCGTTTCGAGGCGTGCCGCCTCCCTTATCGTCTTGGCAGTTCGGTATTTTTGCCGTTGTCGCCTTACTCCACGATGTGGCATTTATTTTAGGATTTTATTCTCTCATGGGACATTTCGCCCTCTGGGAAGTGAACACCGAGTTTGTTACCGCCGCGTTAACGGTCATGGGATTTTCCGTTCACGACACGATTGTTGTTTTTGACCGGGTACGAGAAAATCTTAAACGTTATCCGAGCCACAATTTTACCGCCGTGGTCAACGCCAGCGTCGCCCAAACAATGAGCCGCTCCATTAACACATCACTAACAGTCTTACTGCCACTCCTAGCGGTGGTGTTGCTGGGTGGCCGAAGTCTGCGTTCATTTGCCTTAGTGCTTCTTGTGGGCATCGCCATCGGGACATATTCGTCGATCTTCGTCGCCACGGCTCTTTTAGACTGGTGGCAAGGCGCGACGCAAAGCGATTTTCTGGCCCGTTTTCGCGTCGTCGGGCGCGTCCGACGACCCAAAAACAGCGCTTGATTGGCCAAACACCCCCACGACGCCAAGGTGGGGGAGAGACGGCATAAATTACCGACGCCCCTCGAGAACATCCTCGTCGTCATTGCCGCCACAGGCAAACTGGGCGTCGTACAATGTATATTTGGCGACGCCAAACCGGTCTTGGTTCAATCAATATCGTCAAATCAAAATAAACCGGCCCAGAAAATTTGCCGATTTTTTTCCGCGCCTATCCCCTCCCGCTGCGACCCAACGACAAAAGAGGGGGGGCGCTGTTTGGCTAAATGCCACGCCGGCGGCCAAACTTAGCGTCGCACAATATTAAGACAGCGCCCGACCAATCGCGCTATAGTTCTTCCAGCGGCAACCAGTCATCCGCCTGTTGACCGCGATTCACCGTCCCCCTCGGACTGATCGCCGCGCTTCGTTCCTGGGTCGTTGCGACAGCCGTGGCGCTCCCCTGCTCTCCTTCGGGGTGGGGTGGATCATGGCGCGGACGATGTGGGGAAAAATTGACCGCGTCATCCGTGGCCGATTGGGTTAAGGCGGTCGTAGCATTCAAAGTCTTGGCAAGCCGCCCGGGGATATCCCCCGCCGACGCCACAATCGCCGTTTTTGATTCCGTGTCGGGTTTTATAAGCGTCTTCTCTGGCGACTCAAGGCTCGATGCTGCCTGGGACGGATCGGGCGAGATCGTATTCTTGCCGACGTCGCTCGCCTTATCGTCGCCTCCGAGATGTCCAGACTCACTTGACTTGCCGTCGGCCAGTTTCATCAATTCGTCAGCCAGCGCTTCGGGCGGCTGACCAAAATACCACTGCTCCCCGCCTTTGGCGGAGAATTCTTTGTAGAGCGTCTCGCCCAAGACAAGCGGACGCGTTTCGCGGACAAGGTCGTGGTCTTGATCAATCTGGGCCCGAAACTCCGTCAAAGTCGCTTGGTTAATCGCCTCTTCGACAACCCCTCGTTCGCGAGCATATTTTTGCCGCGATTGGGCGATAATCGCCTTAGTATTGTCCGAAACGATCCCCATGGGCGGCAAAGTATGGGCCGAGAAGGCTTGCGACGTTACGCCGTCGATCGCCATTTTGACATATATTTGGCGGTTTGGGAGGTTAATCAGGTCATTGGCGTCAAACGCCGGTTCATACTGTTTCACCAATCGATCGGCGTCCTCCGCCCCAACGCGAAATGAGATCATTGTGCCCACATTGCCGAAGATGGCGTCGGCGACCACTTCGGGAATTTGGGCGACATACTGATTGGCTAAAGTTAACCCCAGCCGATATTTACGCGCTTCGGATAGGACCGTGGCAAACGATTCGGTGGCAAAGTTTTGGAACTCGTCAACATAGAGAAAGTAGTGGCTCCGCTTTTCCGGCGCGACCCAGGCCCGTTCCATGGCCGCCAACTGAATTTTGGTGATCATCATCGAACCCAGCAGTTTTGAATTATCCTCGCCGATTTTACCTACCGACAGGTCAACCAAGAAAATCTTGCCTCGGGTCATAATGTCCGAAATACTGAAGGTCGAATGCGGCTGGCCGACGATATTGCGGATGGTCGACGAAGACAAAAATTGGCCGACTTTGTTTTGGATTGGGGCAATGGCTTCTTGGCGAAACTTGGGGTCGTAGCGATCAAACTCGTTGACAAAGAAGTCCTTAACCACCGGATCGGAGACGTGGGACAAGGCGTATTTACGGTAAGTGGCGTCGTTGAGAATCCGCATAATGCTCAGCAACGTGGCGTTGGGTACCTCCAGGGCCGCCAAAATGGCGTTGCGCAAGATGTACTCCATCCGCGCGCTCCACACGTTGGCCCACAACTTGGTAAAAATGCTCATCAAGCCGGAGGCGACAATGTTGCGCATATCGCCTTCAACATTTTCTAAAAGATTAAACGCCAACGGATAACCCCTATCATCGGGAGCAAAATAGACCACGTCGTTCACCCGTTCATCGGGGACAAAGTTAAGAATATGGTCTATGAGCTCGCCGTGAGGATCAATCACCGTCACCCCCCGACCTTCGCGGATGTCGTCGTAGATCATGTTTTCGATTAGGGTCGATTTGCCTGTGCCGGTTTTGCCGATAATATAAAAATGCAGCAGGCGATCCTCGAGTTTAATCCCGAATTTACTCCGCCGATTGCGAAAGCTCGTGAGACCGAATGTTGTCAGCTCGCGAGTTGCCACTTCGTTTTCAATCGGTAAATTTTGGGGCGGCTCGCCTTTTTTGCTTCCGGCCCAACTAACGTTAGGCGTTTGAACCGACGTATCGGGAAAATGGGCCACCGAAGCGATTTCTTCGACGTTAAGACGGTACGGCCGGGCGCTCAAACTCCGCGAGCGAAAAGCCCGCAAGAACTCCGGATCACCACGGAGTTCACCGACCTCAAAACTGTTGAGATTAGTGAGGTTAAATTGTTTGAACGCCCCAGCTACAGCTGTCACCCGCGCGTTGGACAATAGCTCGTTGGCCGTGATAGCCAGAACGCGAACCGTGACCCAGTAACCAAGCTTGGTAATTTTGGACTCTATGCCCTTCATGGCGACTTCTTGCGGCCCGGTCAGCCTAATCTCCTCTTTTTTGGCTTTATCGTCGGTTTTTTTGTCGTCTTTTTTCGCCGTCGTCGTCGTGGCTTTCCACATATCGCTCGCAATGTCTTGGAGGAAAGTTACTCCGGCTTTCGTCATGGCGACCCCCAAAGGTTCGAGTGATCCAACCGGCTTGCCGGCCCTAACTTTTTTGACGTAATCAGTCCCCTCTTTTTCCCACGAGCCGTCCGTCGGACTCACCACTATTTGGATCGCCAACGTTTCCCCGTCACCCATTTTACTCAACACGCCGGTAATCCCGGCCAAGGGATCGACGTCAAAATTGACGAATGTTCGGAAAGGAAAAATATCCGGCTTGGTTAGAGCGATTTCCGCCCCGACGACATACATGTCCGACGTGGCGATTTTGGCGTAGTCGCTCACGGGATCTATTTCCACCGTCGGATATTGAGCGTAAACTTGGCCTTCAATAAAATCTCGCAAATGTGTCGGCACAAGCATAAAAAAATTAATCGAGTGGGTATTGGCGGCAATCTCAAAACTAAAATGCTCCTGCATGACCGCTCCCTTCTGGTAAATCCCGTGGAGAGCGGCAAACATCTGCTCGGCGGCGAAGGGCGTTTTTTCGTTATTGCGGGGCACCATCACCTTAAGGAGCGTATAGTGCCGACGCGACGCCCAGGCTATTTTTTGATTGGTTTCACGAATGGCTCGAATATTGCGCCAAACCGCGTAACCGCCACCAACCAAAATCAAACCGACACTCAACGCGATCACCAATGTTATCACCATAGCGCCTCGACGATACCAGAATTTGACCCCGAAGGTAAGTCTCCGCCGGTAGTCTCAAGCCACTTCAACTTTTCCTCCCACGGCCTCGAGAGCGCCGACGCTGTGACTCAATTGGGCTCGTTGTCGAATCAGCGCGTCAACCTCGCGACGGTCACGGCCGTGCTTCAAATTAGATAAGGCCACCACGGCATCGCGAAGCTGATCGTTTGGAACGGAGTCGTCGCGCAATGTGCTGACACTAAACGGCCGCACCGGCGTATTATCAATCACAAACTTAACATAAGCATTGTACCGTTCAATATTCATCAGATCGGTTTCGTGAAACACCGGCAAAAACTGGGGCGCGACATACTTGGCATCGTCCACGCCGATGCGAAAAGCGATGAGCGTGCCGACATTGCCAAAGACGGCGTTGCGGACGTCGTCGGGCAATTGAGCGATATATTGATGGGTAATGTTCAGGCTTAGACGGTACTTCCTGGCCTCCGATAGGATGGACGCGAAGGTGTCGGTGGCGAGATTATGGAACTCGTCGACGTAAAGATAAAATTCCCGTCGCGATTCCTCCGGGACATCTTGACGCGCCAAGGCGGCGGAATTAAGTTTCGCCACCACGATCATACCGAGAAGCGAAGCGTTAAGATCGCCGATCTTGCCTTTTGAAAGATTGATTAACAGAATTTTACCCGAGTCCATAATCTCACGGAAGTTTATTCCCGACTGCGGCTGGCCAATAATATTGCGCATCAGCTCGTTGGTCATAAAGCGACCAAACTTGGAAATGAAATAATTGAACATTTCCGACTTGTGAAAGTCGGCGGTTTTCGCCATTTGCTCGTTCCAAAAACGGAGCACCACCGGATCGTCAACGTGCCGGATCATCCCCTCGCGATAGGCGTCGTCGGTAAAGAGTCGCGGAATTTCGATCAGGGTTCCGCCGCCGTCCGGGTTGGCCATCACCGTCAAGGCGGCGTTTCTGGCCCAGTGTTCGAACTGCGGTCCGATCATGCCGGTGCGATTAGGATCGAATAACTTATAAAACATGAGTAAGAATTCATTGATTAAAAAGTCTTTTTCTTCCGGCTTATGCCACTCTAAAAGATTCAGACCAACCGGTCGATTCAAGTCGCCCGGATCAAAATAAACCACGTCATCGGCGCGTTCTTTGGGAATTTTTCGCAGGACGCTTTCCACGACATCGCCGTGCGGATCAATATAGCACGCTCCGCGACCCGCCCGAATATCTTGAAGCACAAGGTGCTCAAAAAAGGTCGACTTGCCAGTTCCGGTCATGCCGATAGCGTAAAGATGGCGCAAACGATCGCCGTCTTTTAGATACACCGCCCGCCGCTGCCCGCGAAAAACATTTTCTCCTAAAAGTAACCCGTCCGACGGCAGATTGGGAGGGGCCGGCGCGAACCTTGCCAGAAGCCAAACAACGCCTGGGGTATCGATGCTAAAATTGGGCGGATGATAGATCGAGGCGATTTCGGCGGTGTTTAAGACCATTCCTCGGCCCAGGGGCGAGCGCAAGAGAACGTGGATCAGGAACTCGTGAATTTTTTTTACCCGCTTGGCTTTAAATCCGTTACTCTGGGCCGTGTTGTACTGGGAAAAAGCCGATAAAATGTTGGCGAGTTGAAACCGCGCCTCCTGTTTATCTGGGGCCACGGTAACAACATTGATGACCGTTTTAAACCCCAACTTTGACCCTTTCGACTGGAGAACTTTTTGAATCTCCTGCTGGGCCGGCGATAGGTACGTTGACGAACCGACTTTAGTTTCGTCGGCATGGCCTTTGGTAAAAAATTGCATCGCCCGCAACCACCACGGCGAAGTCGTGGCGTCAACATGGCGCCCTTCCTGAATCCGTCGGATCGCCTGGTCGACGCTGTAGCGCCAGCCGTTGTCGGTTGGCTGAATTAACACTTGGATTAACGCTCGCGAATCGGTTCCCATTTTAGACAACGAGCTCGTTAACGTCTGGAGTGGATCGGATTCCACTTCATTGTATGTTTGGATGGGAAAAATAGCCCGCTTAATCAACCGCAATTGGCTCCCCGCCAGGTCATAGCCGCGTTCTACGATCCGATAATTCTCGCTCCGAAAAACTTGAGCCTCGGGATAGTACCCGAGAATCTGTTTCTCGATCGCCGATTCGAACTCTTGAGGCGTGCCGACAAAAAAGCGAATCTCGCCGTGACGCGCCACAATTTCCAGACTAAACACCGGTTGGAGCCTGAACCACCCTTTCACCCCGGCAACGTGGTAGCCGCTAAGGTTGGTCAAAAACTGCTCCATAACCGAAATAATCTCTTTGAGTTGGGGCGGTGATTCGTTTTCTTGCTTGATTATTTCCTTGGGGGTGAGAATTTCGAGCATGACGTAGTCTCGGCCCTGATCGAGAACCCGTTTTAGCCGAAGGCGCGTCGCCACGACATCCCAAACAATTTTTCCCAGCGTAGCAACAGAAACCACAACCGCCAACAAGAACCATTGATTTAGCATGGTGGTCACGGCGGCACTTTTCTTCCCAGCTCCGCCTCGATCTCATCCAAACGGGCGTGGGGTAAGTCTCCGGGACCCAACAACCGCTCCCCTTCTGGCTCGGATCCGTGAGCAATCGTCGGACCGAAACCGACAGAGTCGGCGGGAGGCGGCAACCGTTGCCGATTAACTCCATCAAGAAACCCACCAGAAGGTATCGGCGCGACGCCGTCGGGAGCATCGCCGATAACCGGCCTCTCCATCGTTTCCGCCGTCGGGGATGGCGAGGCGTCAACGCCCAAAGGCGGCTCCGAAGCTACTGGCGCCCTTACTTCCGTTGTCGCGATTTGTTCGGGCGGCATCAGCTCCGGCAGCGACCCACCCTCGACTTTAGCATCCGCGAGAGGCGGAGCCGAGACAATATCTCTGGGAGGTTGCGGAACTGTCGGGTTAGACGACGGGCTATCCGGCGCCCCGTAGACCGATGGCTGCATACTCTCATCCTAGCACACTGCCCTTGTCACCAAAACGACGGCTGTTTAGACTAGAGATAGTCGCCAAACT
Organism: uncultured Candidatus Saccharibacteria bacterium; assembly: GCA_964372935.1. GTDB lineage: Bacteria > Patescibacteriota > UBA1384 > 2-12-FULL-50-11 > DASWYB01 > CAYJRF01. The sequence continues at coordinate 79,123 of CAYJRF010000001.1, read as the reverse complement.
GATCGATAAACTTTGACTCGCGAATCGCTTGGCGCATCCGCTCGAAAAGACGCAAAACATGGCCCAAATTATGGAGTGACAACAGACGCAGCCCAAGGATTTCCCGTTCGCGAACCAAATAATGAATATAGGCTCGGCTGTAGCCATGACGACATGCCGGACACTGGCACCGACTGTCGAGCGGCGCGGTATCCCGAAACCATCGTCGTTGGCGCAAGTTAAGCCGGGAAAATCCCTCACTTTCGTGTCCTACCCAGGCAATGCCATGTCGGCCTAAGCGCGTGGGCAAGACGCAATCGAACATGTCTACCCCCAATGCTACTGCCCGAATCATATCCGCCGGCTCCCCCACTCCCATCAAATAGCGCGGCTTGTTGTCGGGTATGTGGGGTAGCGCCGCCGCGACTGCCTGCCCCATCGCTTCTTTCCCCTCCCCGACTGACACGCCCCCGATGGCAAAACCGTCAAACGGCAGTTCGCTAATATATCGCGCCGACTCGGCCCGCAGGTCGGAGTAAACGCCTCCCTGAATAATCCCGAAATAGGCCCTGTTTGAATTACCGCCCGATTTTCGCCAGTAATCAATTCCCCGCCGAGCCCAGCGGTGCGTTTGAGCCATTGTTTCGATTGTTCTTGTTCGAGAAGCCGGAAATTCGGTGCAGACATCAAGCGGCATAAGAATATCGCTTCCCAGATTTCTTTGAATGTCTATGACCGATTCGGGCGTAAACTTGTGGAGATGACCGTCATGCGTCGAAGCGAACGTCGCGCCGATTTCACTAATTTCAACCAGTCTCGATTTTGGCGCCACCCCGGGCTCGGCCGACCGTTTTAATCCGAGACTGAAGACCTGATACCCACCGCTATCTGTCAAAATCGGCTTGTTCCAGCCCATAAAATGGTGCAGGGAGCGAAAATTTTCTAATATATACTCGCTTGTCGGGCGCAATTGAAGATGATAAGCGTTGCCGAGAATGATCGTCGCTCCCAACTCGCCCAGTTCTTCACTGCTGATGGCTTTGACGCTCCCCGCAGTTCCCACCGGCATAAATACCGGCGTTGGCACCTCTCCGTGGGCCAATGTCAGTATGCCGGATCGAGCGTCGGAGTCGCCGTCGCGATGATTGATCCGAAAATAGTTTTGCTTCACGTGACAAAAATGGCGCTCCGGCGACGAACGTCAGTCCAGCGCGGACCTTCTAACCAAGTACCTTTCGCTCTCCCCTCTTTTGTCGCCAGTCAATCTTAATCAACGGTGACTACTTAACTTCAACCGCGCCGCCGGCCGTTTCAAGCTTAGTCTTGGCGGCTTCGGCGTCATCTTTCTTGACGTTCGCCAACACCTCTTTCGGGGCGGCGTCCACCAGATCTTTGGCTTCTTTCAGGCCAAGATCGGAGCGAATCTCGCGCACCGCTTTGATGACGGCGATTTTTTGGTCGCCGGCATTAGTTAAGACAACAGTAAAACTCGTCTTCTCCTCGGACGGCTCGGCTTCGGCGCCACCGGCGGTCATAGGACCGGAGACCACTGGCGCCATAGCGCTGACGCCAAAGCGAGTTTCCAAAGCCTTAACAAAATCCGCCAACTCCAGCACCGTCATCTGTTCGATTGTCTCCATTATGTCGTCAAATTTCGTTTTCTCGGCCATAATCATCCTTTCTTGTTTCAGTCGTCAATTGTATCCGGATCAACCGGCGTATCCGGCTCGATATGCATACCCAAATCAACATCGGTCTCGCCATCGTCGCCACTTTGAGAAGTGGGAGAGCCACGTCCGAACTCCAGCCCACGCTCTAACGCCTGCGCTTGCCAATCGTCAGTGGGAACACCGGGAATACGATCCGCTACCGCGCCTTCTTGGGCCTCTCGCTCGGCGGCAAGCAACGGGTTATCCTCACCCTGAATGGGCCGCTCACTTTGGTCGGGCTCGATCATGTCGTTATCGGGGTCATTCAAGCTGTCAGCCTGGGCCATTAGGCCTCCTTTCTGATGGTGATTTGGCGCAAGACAGCTACGACTTGCCCCATAGGATTGGCGATTGACCGAGCCATGCGGATGGGTAAACTCGCCAAGCCTCCGACTATTTGACCATACTGTTGGTGGCGCGAAGGCAGCATCGCTAACCTTGTAACCACCTCGGCGTCAACAAAACCGCCGTCAATGATTCCGCCGCGCGGAACGATGGTTTCGATTTCCCGGCCAGCGTCCGAAATGGCTTTGGCAAGCAGCGCCGGGTCGGTTTTGCCCCACGCCAGAGCGATTGGTTCGTCGAGAATCGCCGAGTCCCCCACCCCAACACCCAGTTCCACGAACGCCCGTTTAAGCAGGCTGTTCTTGGCCACCTTAAAACGAATCCCCAACTGGTCGAGACGCCGCCGCAGATCGTCCATTTTCCCGACCGAAGTGCCACGATAGCCCGTGATCACCGTGGCTCCGATGGAGCCCAGTTGCTCAATCAACTCCGCCACCACGGCCTGTTTTTCGGATCTGGTCACAATCACTCCTAATATGGTTTGAGGACAAAAAAATCCGTCTCTATTCCAAGACACGGAAAACATTTTTCAACTAGCGCGATATGCTTCCTCGACAGGTGCTCGCCCGGATTGTCTCCGGAAAAGATTATGTTTCACAACCCCTGTGGTCTTTGGATTACGCACCGAGTGTACATCGCTGACCGAACAAAGTCAAGGGTTCTAAGTCGACAGCGCCTCGACCTTGGCCGCTGGGCCCATGGTAGAGGTAACAAACACCGAGGCAATACGATTTGCCGGTACCGCTTTGATAACCGCTTGGGCGTTCTCCGTTAGATGGTCGAGGGGCCAAGACGCCTTGCCGATCATCTGATGGATATTGCCGCCGTCGTCTTGACGATACTCCACCCTTCCAGCGTCTATTTCTCCTTTCACAATCAGTGGTTGATCGGTCACCGTGCCGGATTTAGGGCTGGGCATTTTTCCTTTCGTTCCAAGCATTTTAGCAATTCGGGCCAGCTTGGGCATAAGGGCGGGGGTGGCGAGGGCGACATCAAAATCAAATTTGCCGGTTTGGGCGATCTCCTCGATCATCGCTTCATCTAAGACGACTACTCGGCGCGGTTTTCCCAGCCCGTGAGGCAATTTTAGGAATCCCCGCATAACATCGTCATTCGCGCCCTTTTTGCCTTTTTTCGGCTTAAAGTGGATATGGAGCTCCATAGAACTGTCGAACTTTAGGGTCGCCGAAGATTTGGCCAGGGCGATTGCCTCGCCTAGATTGTGGGATTCGGCCGAATTGATCGTCGCGGCCAACTGACGGTAACGCCGCGACCGCCCTTGAGGGTCTTGGCGTTTGGCGCGCAACTTTAACCGCAGAGCGGTCTTAGATTGACGAACTGACGATTGTGACATCACGCTCCTTAATGTCGCCGACTGGTAATTTTGAAACCGCCGTTGCGACTGGGCGATTCTTACCTCGCAGTATAGCCTCCTTTGGAACGCGATTCAAGATATCCTCTCGGCCGTCCCGTCGAGTCGCCCGTCCAAGCCTTCCACTCGATAGGTGTGGGCCGGTAATTCTCCCCGCTCAATGGCTTGTTGAACAATCGTCGCCGCCAGCTCTTCGACCTGCTCCTTGAGTTTGACTTCGGCGGGAGCAAACCGTTCCAGGACGAACATGTTGGCATCAACTTGATTGGTCGCCCGATCCTGTCGCCGGCTACCGCCGCGAATCCCCAACCGCAGGCGCGGAAATTCGCGACAGTCAAGTTGTTCGATAATCGACTCCATACCCCGATGACCGCCAGCCTCGCCGGCATGCCGCACCCGAACCGTCCCCAAAGGCAAATCCAAGTCGTCGGTGATGACCCAAATGTTTTTCGGGTCAACCCGATAAAAACGTTTCAAGGCGCCCACGGCTTCTCCGGATTGATTCATGTATGTCTGCGGTTTGATAAACAGGACGTCTCCAAAACGATGTCGGTGCGAATTAAGGGGCGCGACAGCCGCCCGGAGCTTGGGCATTTCGCGCCAAGCCAGGCCGTAATTTTTGACCAGCCGGTCAACCACGCGGAACCCGAAATTGTGTCGTGTTTCGAGATACTCCTCGCCCGGATTGCCCAACCCGACAACAATCACCATGATTCGTTACCCATGGCCAGGCCCAAAACTAAACTCCCGGAAAATTGATGTTCATCTCCTTCATCATTCCCCGCGTTCGCTCGGCGGCGATTTGCTGGGCTCGGCTCAATCCCTCCGTTAGAGTGATTTTAAGACTCTTCTCTAAGTTGTCGAGTGTTCTACCCTCCAAATAATCGACCGCGATTCGTAAATCAACCAACTTTAGCTCGCCGTTAAACACCACGGTAATTTTTCCGTCGGCCGACACGGCTTCAATTTCCGTGTCGCGCAGCTCTTTTTGCACTGTTTTGGCTTTTCTTTGCATATCGAGGAGCTGCTTCATTTGTTTCATTTTGTCTAGCATGTCGCTTCCTTTCTGCTCTCGGTCTATTGTATCGAATTTATACCGCTACCTCCAGACCGGCTCCGACAAAGTAACAAAGAGGCCGGAAGAGATCTAGTCGCCGCGGTTGTCTTGCTCCGTCTCCGCGCTAAGCCGTAATCCAGCGTCAATAAAAGTTTGGATTTCGCCGTCCAAGATGGCCTGGGGATCGGACGACTCGCAACCCGTGCGGTGGTCTTTTACCAGTTGATACGGCGCCAAGACATAGCTGCGAATTTGGTTTCCCCAAGCGGCTTCGCGATAGTCGCCCTTGATGAGGGCGATCCGCTCGGCGGATTTTTCCCGCTCAAGCAAATATAACCGAGACTGGAGAATCGCCAGAGCCGTCTCTTTGTTCTGTAACTGGGACCGTTCATTTTGGACCGCCGCGACTATCCCCGTCGGCAGGTGGGTTATTCGCACCGCCGAGTCGGTGGTGTTAACTCCCTGACCACCCTTGCCACTGGCGCGGTAAACATCCACTCGAATATCGTCTGGATCGAGAGTGATTTCTCGCGGCGGTATTTTGGGAATTACTTGAACAAGGGCGAAAGAAGTGTGCCGAGCATGGTCGGCGTTAAACGGCGACATTCGGACCAACCGATGGACACCGTTCTCGACTTTGAGGTAGCCATAGGCGAATTGACCGTCAAACTCAATCGTCGCCGACTTGACACCGGCCTCTTCTCCCTCGGAAATGTCGAGGATGCGTGGCGTCAAGCGTCGCTTATCGGCGTAACGTAAATACATCCGCAGTATCATCTCGGTCCAATCTTGAGCTTCGGTGCCGCCGCTTCCGGCGGTGAGCGTCATTATCGCCGACAGACTGTCGTATTCACCCGACAAAAGGGTCAATTCCTCCAGACGATTGAAGTCCTCGGGCGTTTCGGCATGGGTAAACTGGTCAACAACCTGTTCCAAATTCCGTAACTCTTGAGTCAGCCGCGAAGCGGCGCGGTGATCAATCCAAAAATCGGCCGATTGCATCCGGCGTTGAAGTTCGACAATGCGCGCTCGCTTCGCGTCAATTTGGAGCATTCTCGCCAATCGTTCCTGACGTTCAAGGCTCATGCCCGCATTATAACACCCCAGTCGTCGCGAACCGCCCCAAGGTGCTCCGCCCCGCGGTAAACTGAATCGGTCGTTAATGCGTTAATCGCCCTAAAATACGCCGCTGACGCGCCAACAACTTCCGCGTGGTAACGATCAACGCGCTCATCAGGCTCAAAACAAAGCCGAGGCCAAAACTTTCCCCGCCGGCGGGAGGTAAACTTTTCGCCTCGACCACTGTGATGACTGTGCGAACGCCTTTTTCGAAGAACACGCGCTCTAGCGGCGCAGTGGTGATATTTTGCGTCACCACCACTCCCGAGGTGAAGTTGACCGACGGCTGGGGAGTCGGCGTCATAGTCGGGCCCGGGGTTGGCGGCGGCAGGGGTCTTGGGCTTGGTTTGGGCGTAGGTGACAACCGAGGCGTTGGGGTGGGCCGGCTAGTCGGTCGCGGCGTTGGTGAAGTTTGCTGCTGTTGCTGTTGCTGTTGCTGCTACGACTGGCTATTTCTTACGCTTATCCTCGGAGGGAAAAACGGCCCCGCCAGACTGCCCACACCGGTGATCCAACCTAACCACCCGAGACGTCGTTCGCGGAGATACATGGCCGGATAGTGGCCGGTTGGCCGGATTTCCAAAGGCGAAGAGACGAAATAAACCTTCGTCTCCCCGGGCGGCCCTTGGAGTCCGACCGCCAGGTCCCGGCCATCAATCATGACCGCGACATTTCCGTTCGGTCCAAAGGGTCGAACCGTTTTCGACCCAACAAACGGTCCGGCCGCACTCGGCGCTGTCATCACCAACAGCCCCAATACGACTGTCGTCCAAACCACGTTCAATCGTCTCAAAACCGTCTCCTCTCATCGGTGCCTTGTTAATGTCCTTCTAACCGAAGCAAACTCTAGCAGTGAAGCGTCCGCGTCAAATATAAAACTATTGGGTATATGTGTCACAGGTTCGGTAAAAAATTACCGCAACCTAATCTTTGGCCTCCAGACGACTGCCGTCGGGCGTATCAATAATCGCATAGCCGAATTGTTCCAATTGACGGCGAATATCGTCGGCTCGTGCCCATTTTCCCGCGGCACGGGCGAGACTTCTTTCTTCGAGAAGCAGAGCGATTTTGGGCGATGGGGCAACGGGGCGCGCCGCCGGCGCGGTTAGTCCAAGGGCTAATATCGGCTCGAACCGCCGCCACGCCGCCGCCGAGCGCGACTGATGCAAAATTCCCAGAACTTGGGGCAGGTTCAAATCGTCCCGTAGCGCCGCTTCCACGCTGGCAACAGAGGTCTGATCCGGTGGCTGCTGCGGCAACTTCAGACAATCGCGTCGAATATGGTCTCGGGCTTTTGCCGCCGCGGCCAAGGCGGACCAGGTAAAATTCAGCCTACTGCGATAATGGACAGTTAAGGTGAGATAACGATAATCCAAGGGATCAAATCCGCGTTTTTTCAAATCATCCAGTCCATAAACATTGCCGCGACTTTTACTCATTTTCTCCCCGTCTACCAGCAAATGCTCGCCGTGAAGCCAGAAATTAGCCAACGGGCTTTTGTAGGCCGCCTCGCTTTGGGCCATTTCGTTGGTATGATGAGTCCCAATCAGATCAACCCCTCCGGTATGGATGTCAAACGGCTGACCAAGTAACCGTCGCGAGATTGCCGAGCATTCCAAGTGCCATCCCGGGAATCCTTCACCCCACGGCGACGGCCAGCGCATCGTATGGCGGGCATGACGTCCAACAACAAATAACCACAGAGCAAAATCGCGCGGATGTTTTTTTTCGCTATCGACAACGACTTCGGAGCGTGCCCCCACGCGCATCTCGTCGGGAGACTGACGAGTCAGTTGGCCATATGTCGAAAATTTTGCCGTATCAAAATAGACTCCATAACTCGTTTGGTACGTAAAACCATTACTTTCCAATTCTCGGAGAAGTTCGATTTGGTCCGCGACTGTTTCCGAAGCGCTAAGCACCTTATGTGGCGCGAGGATATTGAGCTTAGTCAAATCGGCAAAAAATCGTTCAGTGTGAAGTTTTGCAATTTCGAGCGGATGACGTCCCGCTCGGCGAGCAGTCGTTTCCATCTTGTCTTCGGCGATTGCATTGTCGGTCAGATGGCCAACGTCGGTAATATTCATCGCCTGAATAACTCGACAACCAAAGTATTCGAGCGTTCGTCGGAGAACATCGTTAAATATATATGTCCGTAAATTCCCAATGTGAACATCGTCATACACCGTCGGGCCACAGACGTATATTCGAACTGCCTCGTCACTAATCGGCTGAAACGTTTCAGGTCTCCGCCCCAGAGTATTAAATAACGTGATTGGCGACGGCATACTTAACTTACTCGATAATTTTGGCGACCTTCCAGAGCGCGTCGTAGGGTCATTTCATCGGCGTATTCCAAGTCGCCGCCTACCGGAAGTCCGCGAGCCAGCCGCGATATGTGTAGATCCTTACGATCGATAACACCCAAACTTTCCGTGATATACGATGCCGTCGCCTCCCCCTCTAGGCTGGGGTCTGTGGCGAGAATTACTTCCACAACCACCTTATTAGTCGCGCGTAAAACGAGCTCGGCAATTTTTAAATCACGCGGGCCAACGCCATTAATTGGCGAAATCACGCCGCCTAGAACGTGGTAAACGCCGTCAAAGCCGGTGCGTTCCATCGCCAGCATATCGAGCGGCTCCTCTACTATCATTATTTTCGCGCCGTCGCGCTCGGCATCCGCGCAGACAAGGCATGGATCGGACTCACTTATCGTATAACAAACGCCGCATGTTTTGAGGTTGAGCTTTAGTTGATTGAAAGCTCGGCCAATTTCCTCTACCTCATCTGTCGGTCGGTTAAGGAGGTAGAAAGTTAGCCGATTGGCCGTTTTGGGGCCGATCCCCGGCAAACGACACAGCGCGCGGCTAAGATTTTGGACCGATTGGGGCAGGAATTGTTTCGGTCTCATTTCTGACTCCGTTGTCGGCGACCAACGGGAACAGAACGTCGCTTCTTTGGCGCCTCTGTATCGCCGAGAGATTGAGCGCATTGTCGGCAGACGGCTTGGCCCCGACGCTCAACCATCATTTTGTGACAAGTCGGGCACGTTTGATTCAGCGGCTTGTCCCACGATGCGAAATGACATTTTGGGTAGTTGCTACACCCCCAAAATATCTTGCCTCGTCGCGAGCGACGCTCAATTATTTGCCCACCGTCGTCGGGACATACCACACCGATCTCTTTTATAATTGTTTCGACATAATCGCACTTCGGGTAATTAATACAGCCAATAAAGCTCCCGAAACGACCAGTTCGGATAATCAGTTCTCCCTTGTCATTGGGACAGTGTCGGCCCTCAACCAGAGCCTCTTGTTTTTCGCGCGTTTTTTCGTCCATATTCACCGGGCGCGTATAGCGGCATTCGGGAAATCCTGTGCAGGCCAAAAACCGACCGTAGCGACCAAATTTGTTCATCAACTGTTTACCGCACTCGGGACATTTTTCATCGGTGGCGGTTTCGACGAGCGATTTTTTATCAACCGTCTTCTGGGCCTTCTCGACCAGCGCGGAGAATGGCTGGTAGAAAGCTCGAACTACTTCAACCCATTTTTTTTGACCGGCGGCGATTTTGTCGAGATCTTTCTCCATCCCAGCCGTAAAATCATAATCAATGATGTCGGGAAAATGTTCCCGCAGTAGTTTGATGACTATCCCGCCGACCTCTTGAGGCATAAACTTGCCTTGATCCTTGGTTACATAGCCCCGATCTTGGATCGTGCTGATTGTTGGGGCATAAGTTGACGGTCGACCGATTCCCAGCCGTTCGAGTTCTTGTACCAAGCTTGCTTCGGTATATCGTGGCGGCGGTTGGGTGAAGTGTTGTTTCGGTGCCATTTTATCCAGAACAACTGGATCGCCAATGGCCACTTCCGGCAGTATCTGGGTTGAGTCGTCGCCCTCGGATGATTCGCCGTGAGAAGAGCTTTCATCCCGTTCTTCCTCATAAATCCGGGTAAAACCGGGAAAAAGGACTCGAATTCCGTGGGCGGTGTACACCACGGCGGCGTGATCTCGCTCTAAGCTCACCGATAATCGCGTGGCTTCCAGATCGGCCGAGGCCATTTGGCAAGCCATTGTCCGCCGCCAGATCAAGTCATAGAGCTTATATTGCTGTGGCGTTAAATAACGCTTCACATTCTCGGGGAGATAATTAACACTCGTCGGTCGGATCGCCTCGTGGGCTTCTTGAGCCCCTTTGCTTTTTGTTTTGTACCGTCGCGGACTCTCGGGAAGATACTCCGCCCCAAAACTCTTGACGATGCGTTTTCTCACCTCTTCAACCGCCGTCGCGGCAAGGTTAAAAGAATCGGTTCGCATGTAGGTAATCAACCCCGCCGTTTCACCGCCAATGTCAACGCCTTCGTACAACGCTTGGGCCAACATCATCGTCTGTTTAACAGAGAAGCGAAGTTGACGGCCGGCTACTTGTTGGAGTGTCGAGGTCGTGAACGGCGGCTTGGGGTGACGCTGCTTTTGCTCGACCGCCCGATCAAGAATTACCCAACCGTCGCTCGGGCCCAGCTTTTCGGCTGGAGCAATTTGGGCGTGAGAGGGCTGTTTGGACACGTCTTTGCCGGCAATTGACGTCAGCTTGGCGGAAAATGACGCCTGCCGAACGGTAGTAAAGACTGCCCAGATAGACCAATATTCTTTTGCCTTAAACGCTACGATATCTGACTCTCGATCGGTAATCAATCGCAACGCCACCGACTGGACGCGGCCGGCGGACAGTCCGCGATAGATTTTTTTCCAGAGCAACGGGCTCAAGCTATAGCCCACGAGACGGTCTAGCACCCGCCTCGCCTGTTGGGCGTGGACTAATCCTTCGTTGATGGTTGACGGCTTTTCCAGGGCACGCGTGATCGCCGCCGGGGTAATTTCGTGAAATAAGATACGGTGAATTTTTTCTTTCGGAAGGTCCAGGGCCAGCGAGGCGTGCCAAGCGATTGCCTCGCCTTCTCGGTCCGGATCGGTCGCTAAATAGACTGATTGCGCCCGTCGAGCTAAGGCTTTTAGCTCGCGGACGATCGGGCCGGCTTTTTTCGGAATCACGTATTCGGGCTTAAAGTTGTCGGCAACATCAACCCCAAGACGACTTTTCGGCAAGTCGCGGATATGTCCAAAGGTCGCTTTAACCAATGTGCCATCAGCCAAGAAGCGTTGGATAGTTTTGGCCTTGGCCGGCGATTCCACAAGAACTAATTTTGAGGTTGCCATAAGCTAATTTATACCAGAACACGCGCGTTTGATACAGCCATGCCGCAAGAGAGGCGGTAATTTAGCGCGATAAGTAATGTCATGGATCCACGAGGTAGTATTGACCTTGGGCGGTAGTGCCTATCGCCCCGTCCATCTCCAATAATGTTAGCCGTCGCTGGAGATCCGACAATTCAACGTCTAGAGTAGAGTGAAGTTTATCTAAGGTTAACGGCCCGGCGCGTAAAACGCTAACTATCGGATTCGACGAGTCCGAAACAGGGCGTGACCGCGGCTCCAACCCGCACAACAAAAGAAAGCTGTCACGGCCAATTACCGGCGTCGCGCCGTCGGCCAGTAGTTGATGAGGGCCTTGGCTCCCCGGTAAAAAAATATCCCCGGGCACCGCCCCGACATCGCGGCCGTAACGCCCGGCGGCCCGGGCGGTCACCAGGGCGCCGGAGTTTTCTCGGCCTTCTATTACCACTGTTGCTTGGGACAGCCCGGCGATAATACGATTACGAGATAAGAAATGATGTTTTTGGGGTCGTACCCCGGGCGGATACTCGCTTACGACAACATACTGATCGGCGATTTTTCGCCCAAGTCTGGCGTTGGTTACGGGCTCAAAGCGATCCAGTCCCCCGCCCAACACCGCCGCTGTCGCCACCTGACACGCCAGCGCTGATTGATGGACCTGGCCGTCAATGCCCAAGGCGAGACCCGAAACGACGCAGCATTCGAGTCCCCTCAAGCCGGTTATTAAATCAACAACTACTCGCTTGCCATAAACCGTCATCGCGCGAGTTCCAACGCAGCTCACAACCATTGGCCGATGCAAAACCGCTAAATCTCCGCGATAGTACAAAACATAGGGAGGGTCATCGATGGCTCCCAATCGTTGGGGATAATCAGGCGACCGGAGACATACTCCCTTAATGTCATACTGCTGTAAAAGATCGCCGGTTAATTTTAGCTCGCGGGACGACCAGGCTTGACGCACAGCGCTGTGAGCCGCCGGTGGGAGTAAATGACTACGCTCCGAAGCGGGCATACGATGGAGTTTTTCGAGTGAACCGACAACTGCGGCCAATAAACGAAGCTTCTCGTCGTACCAGCCGGTTGCCCGCGACAACGCCGCGGCTAAGACTAGTTCCATAAAATTATATTACACCATGATTATTCTCGGCGGTACCTTGACAAATCGGATATAACATGCTAGAATCTGGTTCGTTGAATACTTAGTAGTCTCAAGCGTAACAAGCTCGTGATTATTCCCCTAACATGCAGTACCTTATTTGTCGCGCGCACATTGAGGTATTGACAGCCTAAAATGTTTCTCTTATAATCCGGATTGTAAGAGAGAGAGTTCTCGGTCCTAAGCGCTCATTTGGGCGAAAACGCTGTGCCCCTCCTTCGGCGTTGTCTTAGGCCGAGAACCCTCTCTGTTACACCTACGGCCCGTCCCCGTTAAAATACCTCGGGACGAAAAAATCCATTTATGGAGGCAAGGAAGTAATGGAGGGGAACAAAACCACCCCCGTTCACTCGGGGGTGGTTTTGTAACTGTCCATTGTTTAATTAACCAATCATTGCTTAAATACAGAGTGTGATCACGCGGTTGTTCCGGACGAAAAAGTATCATTTAATCGCTTGGGCGATTCTGGTCATTTCCTTAACCATTCGCCTGGTCGGCTTAACTCATCCAAACGAAAAAGTGTTCGACGAAATATACTTCCCTGTCTTCGCCCACGACTATCTTTCCGGCACAGATTTTTATGACGCCCATCCGCCGCTCGGAAAGCTAATAATTGCCGGCGGTATTGCCATTTTCGGCAATTCGCCAATCGGTTGGCGGATTATGAACGCCCTCGCCGGCACGCTGTTATTGTGGGTAATTTACGCCTTCACCACCGACCTGGTTTCGCGACCGTCTGCCGGAATCATCGCCCTTTATTTCGCGGCCATTGAGCCAATGGCGCTGGTAGAATCTCGCATTGGATTGATTAACATCTACCTCGCCCTGTTTTCTCTCGTCAGTCTATGGTTTTTTTGGCGCTGGTGGCGGCGGCCGGACCGAGCAACAACCCAACTCGCCATCGCCGCCATTGCCTATGGCGCGGCCATTAGCGTCAAGTGGGTTGGCGTTGGCGTCGGCGCCGTCATGGCGATCTTCGTGATTTGGTCGTGGATCAGTCCCCGTCTCGAGCGAAAATCGCTTAACTGGCGGCAATGGTGGGTTCTGGTTTTGCCGGTCTGCGTTTATCTGGCGACATTTATTCCCGACATTCTGCGGGGGCAAAATATTGTTTGGTGGCACACCAGCGCCTACAATTATCACGCCACTCTCCAAGCGACCCACCCGTACGGCTCGGCCTGGTGGACCTGGGCGTTCATGATTCGCCCGATTTGGCTTTACTTCCAATTGTTGTCGGAGAGCAAATCGGTGATTGGCATTTTGGAGCTAGGCAACATTATCACCTGGACCACCGGGCTGGTGGCCCTGATTTTTACCCTTGGCCTAATCGGTCGGTCGGTTGTTTCGTCCAAGCGGCATGACAGAAACCTTCAGCCCTATGTCTATCTGGCGATTACCTACCTGGTGTTATATTTGCCGTGGGCGTTTATCAGCCGAGTGAAATTTATCTATCACTATTTTGTGCCGGCTTTGACGCTCATGATCCTGTTAGGTATCATGTTTGATCGCTATTTATTGCCGCACAAGCAATGGCGCGTCGTGGCTTGGGCGGTACTTTTCGCCGCGACACTGTTTTTTATTTATTTTCTCCCCTTGCTCATGGGTCTCGCCATTCCCGAGTGGTTCTACCGACAACATATGTGGCTCAAGAGCTGGGTTTAGCCGCCAGCTTACTCGACATCCACGCCCATGGAACGGGCGGTGCCTCGCACCATTGCCTCTGTCGCCTCAAGCGAGCGGGCGTTGACATCGGGCAGTTTGGTTTCGGCGATCGCCCGCACTTGAGCCGCGGTGAGACGACCAATTTTCTGTTTCTTGACCGAAGAACTCCCTTTCTCTAAGCCGAGACACTTTTTTATTAACTCGGCAGTCGGTGGCGTTTTAGTTACGAAGCGCCACGTTTTGTCTTCAAATACGGTAATCACGGCCGGGATGACCGTGTCGCCCATTTCACGGGTGCGTTCGTTGAACTGACTGATAAACTCCATAATATTAATTCCCGCCCCGCCAAGAACGGGACCAAGAGATTGGCCGGGCACCGCTCGGCCAGCCGGAGCCTGAACTTTAATAATTTGCTTGATCGCTTTTGCCATAAAATATTCTCCGCCTTCCCGCGCCTACAGTTTGACAACCTGGAGAAAGTCGAGGGTTACGGGCGTTTCTCGACCAAACATCGAGACCAAGACTTTCACTCGTCCCTTGTCTTGATCAACTTCAGTAATTTTCCCTTCGAATCCCTTCAGCGGACCGTCCTTGATGCGCACAAGGTCGTCGATCGCCAGTTCAACTTTGTATTTTGGCTCTTCTACCCCCATTCGCTTAAAAATTCGGTCAATTTCCGGCCCCGACATTGGCGTCGGACGAACTCCCATACCGATAAATCCCGTCACATTCGGGGTATTGCGAACGACATACCACGAGTCGTCGGTGACGATCATCTCGACCAAAACATAGCTAGGGAAGATTTTTTTTTCCACCACGCGACGCTTGCCATTTTTGATTTCGATCTCTTTTTCTTTTGGCACGATGACATTAAAAATTTTCGCCTGCATTTCGAACGATTCTATTCGCTGTTTCAGATTTTGGGCCACCTGATCCTCGTAGCCAGTGTTAGTGTGGATGGCGTACCATCCGCGCTGGCCAGTTTGTTTGAGCAGTTTCTCCGATGACGAAACCGTGACCAATTCTTGGTCTGATTGGTCTAAAGATTCGTGATCCGTCAAAAAAGAACCCATGAAGCTCCTTTTATTTCAGAATATAACGATTGGACAACTGCTGCATGCCGTAATCAAACGCGATTAAAATCAGGACGCTGACAACAACCGCCACGACAACTAAAACCGTGTAGCGCATGACCGCGTCGCGGGTCGGCCAAGTTACTTGGCGAAACTCGCGATAAGCTGTCTGAAGATAATTTACTACGAAATTCAATCCCGTGGCAACAAACCGCATTTACTTCAACTCCTTGACAGTTTTGGGGGGAACGCGCCGAGTCGGTTGTCGCTTTGCCGAGGTATCGGGCGTTGGGTCGCTAATCCGAATTAAGGTTATGGGCTGGCGATGACCCCGCCAACGACGATAGCGGGTTTTGGGACGAAATTTCGCGACGCGCACTTTCGGGGCAAGGCGCGACTCCACGACGGTGGCAGTGATCACGCCGCCGCCCAAAAGATCGGGAAACGTTATCGTTTCCCCGGCTGGCGCGACGATCCGATCGATTTTTACGGTCGCGCCCGGCTGGACGCAGAACTGCTTTCCGCCCGATTCAATCACGGCAATCATATTATTCACCACCTCATTTAATCATGTAAATTGTACCAACATCCATGCCGCTCGTCAACCAAAACTGATCTTTTTATGCCGAATAGCGATACTTTGGAGCAGCCCCACCGACAGCATAGCGACAAACAGCGCCGTGCCGCCGTAAGACATGAACGGCAACGGAATGCCCGTCACCGGCACCAGCCGAATATTCATGCCGATATTGACCAGAACCTGAACCCCGATCATCGCCGCGATACCGACGGCGAGATAACGTCCGAAGGCATCTTTCGCCAACTCGGCAACGCGCAGGGCGCGCCAAACCAAGAAAACATAGGCGCCGATGAGAAACGTCGTACCGACATAACCGGTGGCTTCGGCGTAACCGGAAAAAATAAAATCTGTGTGGGCAACTGGCAAAAAATTGAGCTGGCTTTGACTCCCCTGCCCAAAGCCGCGACCGAACAGTCCGCCACTCCCCACGGCGATTTCGGCTTGACGGACATTGTAACCCGTTTTACTCAAATCGTGGCGGGGGTTCAAAAACACTTCCACCCGCTGACGCTGGTAACTCTTAAGGCGTTGCCAACCAACCGGCGCGACAATCAGGGCTAGGGTCAATAATCCGGCCCACAACCACCACGGAAAGCGGCTAAGAAGCAACACCGTTAAGCCGCACACCAACACCACCACGGCCGTTCCGAGATCGGGTTGTTCGGCAATCATTGCCACCGGTATTACAAGAATCGTCAGATAAATCAGGGCGTGCCACCATACCGCCCGACCCGCCCGCTCGGACAGGAAAGCCGCAAAAAGAATCGTCACCAATAGCTTGAATGATTCGCCTGTTTGAAAATGGAATATCTTAAAATCCAACCAACGACAGGCGTTGAAGGAACAGACCACGAATGGCAGGCGGCTCGACCAAAACGGCAGGAGCGGGAGAAGCAAAATCAAGCCGACGACAAACATCGGCCAGGCGATGATTTTTACTCGGCGGTAGTCCATCAAAGTGAACAGGCCCATGAGAACAAATCCAATGGCAACGAAGACGGTTTGACTGATGGCCAAGCGGGCGCCCACGCCGGCGTAAGTAATCGTATATATGGTCGCAACGCTGATAACCGACAGGATGAAAGGCACGACGACGAACGACCAATCAAACGTCTTAAGACGGGACATCGTTGGAGCGATAAAGTTGAATCTCGTAAACGGCGTCGTTGTCCGTAGCCCGCGTTTGGCCTAAAACGGGGACATCGGGCATGACGGCAAGGAGTCGCGTGTGGTGAAGCTGCTGGGCAAGACAGTCGCGCGCCGTCTTCGTCAAGCCGGTAACATACACCGAGACAACATCGTCGGGATGTAATTGAAGTTGTTTGCGCAGGTCTTGAATGGCCCGACGCGCCAAGTTGGCCGCGCCTTTAGCGCGAAGCGACGGGGTGATTGTCGGGTCTAGTCCGACCGCGATATTGCCTGTTTTACCCCTAAGCGACCCGTCCGCGAGCTGGCGAGCGGGAACAACCCGAGTCACCTGCAATTCCTGACCAATCAGGCCTAAAATCGCCGAGTCAATCGGTGTCGGACTGACAATCGTCACACAATCAAGAGGCTGACGGAGAGGGATTCCGGCCCCGGAGCGCAACTCCCGTCCGACGGCGACAATGCCGCGAGCTTGACGCATCGCATCTAATATCGCCGCATTTTCCCAGGAAGACAGGTCCGGCGCCAGCTCCAAATGGACCGATTCGAGTCCGTCTTTGTTGACGCTCTGGTAGACAGCCTCGGACAGGAATGGCAAGAACGGGGCAAAAGAGCGCGCCATCATGATAAAACAATCTTGAAGGGTGGCGGTGAACGCCGGGTCGCGCCGTCCACGCGAGAGACGAATATACCAAGTCGACAGATCTTCAACCAACGGCCCGAACGTCCGACAAGCGGCAACGAGATCGAACGGACTATGATGGCCATAAGACGACATTGCCCGAGCGATTGAGGCGCGTGCTTCGGCTACCCGAGCTTTGATCCACGCGTCGAGGGCGCTATGGGCCGGCACCGTTTCCGTCTTTTGATCTCGCGACGACAAACTCATGTGGTAGTAGGCGAGACAATGCAACAGGGGGGCGATCCAGCGTCGGCGACCTTCATGAACGGCGGAATCGGAAAAACGGTAATCCTCGCCGAGAGCGGTGTTGGTGAAGAAAAACAGTCGCAGAGCGTCGGAACCTTGCTGGTCGAACATAACTTCCGGGTCGGTATAATTACGGAGACGCTTGGCCAATTTGCGGCCGTCGGCCGCCAAAATCAACCCGCTCACCACCACGTTGTTGAATGCCCGTTGCCGGAACAGCGCCACCCCAAGAACGTGAAGGGTATAAAACCAGCCGCGGGTTTGGTCGAGGGCTTCGGCAATGAAGTCAGCCGGATAGCCGCGGCCCGATTTTGGGTCAAATCGCTCGTCTGATTCGAAAGGATAGTGGTGCTGGGCGTACGGCATCGAACCGCTCTCGAACCAACAGTCAAACACCTGCGGCACGCGCTCCATTGGCTGCCGGCAGTCGGGACAAGTCAAGCGGACGGCGTCAATATACGGCCGATGGAGATCGCTCGGCAGATCTTTGGGATTGACGGCCGCTTGGGCCAGCGCGGCCCGCGAGCCAATTACTTGACGCACCGGGAGGGGGTGTGCCTTATTTGAGCACTCCCACACCGGCAACGGCGCGCCCCAATAACGCTCGCGGGAGATGGCCCAATCGCGCGCGCCTTCAAGCCAGCGGCCAAACCGGCCAGTGCCGAGATGCTCCGGCTGCCAATTAATTTTGCCGTTCTCTGCCACCAAGGTGTCTTTTAATTCCGAGACGCGAAGGTACCACGAAGCGGCCGGATAATACAACAGGGGCGAGTCGCACCGCCAGCAAAACGGATAGGTGTGGCGCAGTTTTGACTGTTGAACCAACAACTGCCGCTGGCTCAAGTCGGCAATGATTGCCTTATCCGCCCGTTTGACAAACTCTCCTTCGCCGGGAATGTGCCGTCCAACAGTAATTGTGCCGTCCGATTCAACCGTTTGGATCATGGGCAGACCGGCATTTTTCGCCAGCTCGGCATCGTCCTCGCCATAAGCCGGGGCGATATGGACAATCCCGGTGCCTTCGTCAATATCAACATGGTGACCGGCCACGACGCGATACGCCGTCGAGTCGTTGGCAAGGTCATAAATTGGAGCGTAATTGAGACCAACCAGTTCATGCCCCCGAAACTTCCCTTCGATCACGGCATTGTCCAGAACAGCCGATTTTCGTCCTTCGGCCATAATATAGCGACGACCCGCCGCCGCGCACACCACATACCAGGCCTCGGCCGCCACGGCCAAAGCGACATTGGCCGGCAAAGTCCAGGGCGTCGTGGTCCACGCCACAAGGCGAGCATCCTTAAACCGGCCAGCCGTGGTAATCGGGACACTAATGGTGATACTTTCCGCCTCGGTCTCTTTGTACCCCAAATTGACTTCAAAATTAGACAAGACCGTGCCGCACCTTGGGCAGTACGGGCCGACCCGATAATCTTGATAAATCAGCCCCTTATCGTAGAGGGTGGCAAAACCCCACCAGACCGACTCGATGTAATCGTTATCCATCGTCGTATATGGTTTGGCGGTGTCAACCAACCGCCCCATCCGTTCCATGGTTTTTTGCCATTGATCGGTGTAACGCAAGACAATCGCCCGCGCCGCCGTCACAAACCGGTCAATACCGTAGGCCTCGATTGCTCCTTTCCCAGCGAGACCTAATTCTTTTTCGAGCTCGTATTCCACCGGCAAGCCGTGGGTGTCCCAACCGATTTTCCTCGGCACCGCAAAGCCCTCCATCGTCTTATAGCGCAAAACAGCGTCTTTAATCGCCATCTGAAGAATGTGGCCGTAGTGCGGCAGACCGGTGGCGAACGGCGGGCCGTCGTAAAACACAAATGGCGGGCCACCGTGTCGGGCCGCCATCACTTTTGAGGGGATGTTCCGTCGGCGCCAAAACTCCAGAATGTCGGCTTCGATTTGCGGAAGCTCACGGGCTAAGTCAATCACCGGCGATCCTTTCCTGGCCATCGAGAGCGTCGTTAACTAATTTATCGGCGTAACGATTGTCGCGCCGCGGCACATGAACAAATTGAACTGCGACACCTAACGATCGGACTGCTATACGAATGCGATCCAGCCAGGGACGCAGAGCGGCGTTTTTGGTTTTGTAAACGCCGGTAATCTGACGGACGACCAACTCGCTGTCAAGTTTGCAAATCACCGGCTGATTAACTTCCAGATTGGCCAGTTCTTCGAGAGCGGCGACGATTCCCCGATATTCCGCTTGATTGTTGGTCAGGACGCCCAAATAACAGCTTTTTTCGGCCACGACCCGGCCATCAGGATGGAAAACAACATATCCATACGCCGCCGGACCCGGGTTGCCGCGCGAGCCACCGTCGGCGAACACGACGTAAGAAGATGGCGCATTCATTACCACGCCAGTATAAAACAAAACGCCATCAGGGACAACTCGCTGTTTCCCCGATGTTTGAACAGAGATATCATAACCCTGCGCACGTTTGACAAACTAAACCATAGGAAAAAATCGGTAACACCGTCGGAATCTCTCGCTCGACAATGAGTTGCCATTGCCGCGTCGTGTCGAGATATTTACCCTTCGAGCGGATGATCATCGCGCCGGTGTTAAGCGGGAGCCGCCCAGCGGTCGGGGCAAGGGCGTATCGAGCAAAACAGCCACTTAGAGTTGGTTCGTCGGGACGTGTCGCCAGAAAACTCACCGTCAGATAAACGGCCCGGGAATCAGTTGTAAAAGAGTAAGTTTGGACGTCTGCGGTGGTCGCGTGACTGATATCGCGGCTAAGAACCACACCATCTTGATCGAATTGGGACACCAGTAGTACCGCTTGCGTTTTGATTGCGACGTCACTCATCCGGCAAGACGACGGCTCGGGCTGCCAATAGAGCACTAAACTCGCCGATAACGGCACGGCCAGCACGCGAGTGTCGTCGCGCTCTAAACGGGGATTGCGATTGGCCGCCCACGGGAAAGCGTTAGTGGCGGCGTCGAGATAATCGCCTAGCATCGCGCCTGGATAATTCCCCGTCAACGGCTGAAACCATTCCGCCAGCTCGACGGTTAGTTTGTCGTCCGCCAAGTCATCAACCAAGTTTGGCGTCACATCGTCGGCCAATCCAGTCAATCGGTCAACCCCTCGACACTCCCCGGCGGTTCTGACTATGACGCAATTCACCCCGTTAACGTTGTCCGGCTCACGACTGGCCTGCCATTCAGTCTTCCCCGCCGTTCGGAGGTGTTGCAATCCAATCTCAAGCCCGGAACGCGCCGCCTCTTCGGCCCGCAGGGCCGATTCGGCGCTCAAACTTTGTCGCAAGTCGCCCGGCAATAATTGAGCCATCCCCAACGCCAGAGCGGTTACTCCGGCGACAATTAAGACCATAAACAGAACGGCTGAAGCCTTAAAAGTCATTTGTCCCGCCTAATGTTACCAGAGGGGTTATTGTGGTTTGCAGGGTGATCGGTTCGGCCAAAATCGCCGCCGATGGTTTGATGCCTACCGTCAGTCGAATGGTGGCGAACGGCGCCAAACGAGCTACCGGCTCAAAGACATATCCCGTTGACGAACTTCGCCGCTTTACCTGTCCCAGGAATGGCGGCGCCATTCTGACTGTAAACGACCGCACAATAACATCAGCAGCCGTGAGCGACCGAGACGTTTTTTTGCCCCAATTGGTGGCCACGCCGACCTGCTGGCAGGCCGTTGGCGGCTGGGTCATAATTTGCGTTTCCTCGACCATCGCCTTGCGGTCAATTCGGTACGTACGCCGTATCCAGCGGGGATATTCCCCCCCAAGGTCGGGGTCGAAGGCGGTTTCTCGCGTCATAGTTACCAAAGCGCGATCCGCCGCCGCCACCACCACCCGACCAACGGGCAAAATGACTGGCTGATCGTTAGCGTTCATAAGGTAAAAGCCGCGAAGATAATAACATTGGTTGTCTTGCCAAACGCCGTCCACCACCTCGGACCGCGCAATCGCCCGCGCCATGGTTTCCAGCGTCGTTTGCGCCGCGGCCACACCGCCAGCGGTGGCGCGACTTTGCCGATTGGATTTTGCCAATGGCGGAAGCACAGACAACACCGCCACCATCAGACCAGAAAAAATCGCCAGCGCCGCCAGAAGCTCAATAAGGGTGTACCCCGAAAGTCGTCGTTTCACGGCGCCGCCCAATCAGTCAGAATGCCCGTGTTTTCGAGGCACCATTCAGTCGCCTGATTGTCGGGTCGGCAAGTCGCCTGCGGCCACTGAAAGACGTTTCGGTTGTCGCCGAGCCAAACAACTTGAGATCGAACACGAACTCTTCCAGACGACGGCGCCGTGAGCTCAACAAACAGCCGCCGACAATAAATGACGCGATTCAACTCAATCGCCGCCGCCATTAGGCACCCCCCCTCATTGGCCGGTTCGGATAACAGAAAGCCGAAATCGGTCTCCGTTACCACCCGAAACTGGCTAGATTGGTCAGGACCTAAAATACCGGCGTCCCAGCTGGCGCACGCGTTATCGCTTCTGGCGCACGCCGCGTCAAGAGTGATGTTATGATCGCGAATTTGACGCGCCGCTTCTATCCCCTCGCGAGCCAGTTGAGCCGCCACCACCCGTCGTTCGGCCATGGCCGTGGCGCGAGTGACACCCGTTACCACGGCCAACACCCCGCCAGTTAAGGTTGCCACCATCACCGTCGCGGCTAAAACTTCAATAATACTAAAGCCCAAACGGGGGTTCATCGACATACGCCAGTCCGATTAATCACCTCGAAAGTCCGCGCGCCGTCAGGAGTCGGCAGGTTAATCGACAGACAATTGTCGGGCGATGCCGTCTCGTATAGTTGGAGTCGCTCGACACCCTCCTCCAGAGGATTGGGATATGGCGTGGGCAGTTTGTGACCGGTGGCGCCCCAACGGGTGGCGGCCGATGGCGTTACCAATGGCAAAAGCCAAGCGGCTGGCTGACCCAGCGGAGTATAAATGTCCACCGACTCGGGCAGGACGAAGAAATCTCGTGGTCTGATATCGCACGGCTTTGAACCCTCCAATAGTCTTGAATTAACACTGCCCGTAGCGGCGTCGTAATCGTAGGCCACGATTGCCACAAAGCTCCTGTGTCTTCCGGCATACAAGGTAACATTGCACTCCAAGATGTTCCCTGAAGCATCCACGGTATTGTGCGGGGACAAGTCATCGCGGGCGTTGAAGGCGAGGATACCGTAGGCAATCGTCGTCCGACCTAAAGTGTCTTCCGGAGCTTGAGCTAACTGCGCCGCCCGCGTGGCCAGCTGGCCCACGCGCTCTTGGGCGTTGCGCACCGACCAACCGCCCGCCAACCGACTCATACTGGGCAACCCCAACGCCGCTATCGTGCCGATAATTGTCATCGTCGCGACCAGCTCAAGAAGCGTCAGGCCAGAATAATTCCCCGACGCTCGATGAACAACCGCCTTTTTTTTCCCCGGCCAACGCTTTGGCATCAACCCTCCATAGTTTCAAATTCACACTTACCTTGGCGGCTTGAGACGCGGCCAACAATCAGTCACGCCACCATCTATGCCGCGCCCCACAGCCTAATTATAATCGAAAAGAAAAACGGTCTCCAAATGTCGGTGGCAATTGCGGCAAAAATCAGAAACGGCCCAAACGCCACCCGATGATCGCGCGGAACTTTTTTTATTGCCATTAGCGCCAGACCGGCTAACGCCCCGGCGTAAAACGCCAGCAGTAGGCAGATGATAATATCGGGGTAGCCGAGCCAAAAACCTAAAATAGTAATTAGGATGACGTCGCCGTAGCCCATCCAGCGACCGCGGGACGGAAACGCCAGTAGTCCAAGCCATCCGGCGCCAACAGACGCCCCCAAAATGCGGGAGAACCAAAAGTTGTCCGGCGGGGCCAGCCAACTAAAAACTGGATTGAAGCCAATTTTGGGCGGTATTTGGCCCGTCAAGTGTCGGTAGACCACCAAGCCGACCACCATCACGGCGGCCGTGGCCAGAAACCAGCTCGGAAAGGCTTGGTTGAGCCAGTCATAAAACACCAGAGCCAACAATACCGACATCACACCTAGCTCTAACGCCAAGAGACCATAGTTAGTCGGACTGGTCGCCACGGCCCGCGTGACCATAAACACCGCCGCCGTGATCAACTCGAACACGGGGTAAATCTTCGGGATCGCTCGCTGGCACTGGCGACACTGCCCTCGAATTAAAAAATAACCCAGAAATGGCACCAACTCTCGCCAGCCCAAGGGTTTTTTACAGAAGTTGCAGTGGGAACGCCCGCGCCAAATAGATTCGATGGTATCGAATCGCTCGACTACCAAAGTCAAAAACGATCCCATGGCCAAACCCAAGCCCCCGAACCAGATTAGCTCTAAAATCATGGGACCTAGGCCGCTCTGTTTCTAATCATTAACCAAAACAAAGCACCGGCCGGCCGGCGTACCGGTAATTTGACCAACGCCGTTAGGCATTCGGAAAGAGCCGCCGTCGGCAGTGGCCGTAGCGCAGTTAACCCCCGGATCGGTTTTGGCGTTATTATCTTCGAGAACGGCATAAAGCACAAAGTCGTTGCTATCGGTACGATAGTGATACTTTCGTCCCGCCAATGGATCGTTGGGAAAACTCTTCATGTAAGTACGCAATTTGCCGCTCAAAAAAGTTTTGGCGTCGTTCGTGTTAACGCTCCCGGAACTGGCGGCGGGGAACGTGCCATTAGCGCTGTAATAAAGCACTAAGGCCTGCTTGTAGGAAGCCAAATCACTCTTCCGTCTCGCGTCACGAGCGCTCTTACTGGCGCTGGAGATTCCGGTAATCGTCACAGTCGCAAGGACGCCGATAATGGCAATCACCGCCAATAACTCAATTAGCGTGAAGCCGGCAAAGCGAGGGAGCGGTTTGGTCATGTTTTCATCGTAGCAATTATTGTTGGTCTGTCAATCGGTCTCGGTGAGTCACAAATATTGGGCCACGCGATAAATCGGCAAAATAATCGAAATCACCACAAAACCGACGCCCATCGCGACGATGAGAATTATCGTTGGCTCGAGGAGTGAGGTTAATGCCTTGAGGTCGTTATTCATTTGTTCCTCGTAAGCCACGGCAAGGGTTTCCAAAACTTTAACCAGCGTGCCGGTTTGCTCGCCAACGGCCACCATTTGCGTCAGATTCTTGGGGAAGACGTCATGACGACTCATCGCCGCCGCCAACCCGACACCGCGCTCCACCTCGCGGCGAACATTGCCAAA
This sequence comes from uncultured Candidatus Saccharibacteria bacterium, assembly GCA_964372935.1. GTDB lineage: Bacteria > Patescibacteriota > UBA1384 > 2-12-FULL-50-11 > DASWYB01 > CAYJRF01. The sequence continues at coordinate 54,532 of CAYJRF010000001.1, read as the reverse complement.
AGCCCTCGACCAGGCGGGAGTGGTCGCGGTGGTGCCAACCAAGCGCAGGGCCTCGGGCAAAGTTACTCCGGCTCGGATTAACATCGAGAAAATCATGGCAAATCGGACCAATTGAACGTTCGCGGCATAGTCCCGAACGAGGGGCACCTGTCGCTCTAACAGATAGATTACCTCCCGCCCATCGTCCGTTCGCAAATAAGCCTGAAGAAAAAAGATCGTCGCCCCACCTACCGCCAGAATTATGTACCAATAGTTAAGAACAATCCGGCTTGAAGCGATCAAAATACGCGTGCTCCAGGGCAAATCACCCGCCAAGGCGTCAAACACCTCGGTAAGTCGCGGGATGATCACCACGGTGGTAATAATCGCCACGATAACCACCACTACTGCCACGAACGCCGGATAGATTAAGGCGTTGCGCAGTCTTGTAAGGAGATCGAGCTGTTTTTCGGCGATTTCGGCAATCTGGGGAAAGACAGTCTCCAGCTGGCCGGAGGCCTCGCCGCTCCGTAACATGGCGATCATCACCTCGCTGAACAACTCGGGAAATCGGGCGGCGGCGGCGGAAAACGCCTGACCTTGTTCCACGTCGCGGGTCATCACGATTAGGGCCGCCTTTAGCCGAGGTTCCCCAGTCTGTTGGGACACCATTTGGAGCGCCGTCGCCACCGGCAAGCCGCTCGAAATAATAATCGCCAGTTGTCGCGTCAAATTCGCCCGCGATCGCGGGCTGACACGGCCAAATAGCGACAAACTGGAAAACGACATGGGCTAATGGTACAGTTGCATTTTGAGACTTTTCGGGTCGAGAGACCAAATTAGGGCTTCATCGAGAGTTATCATCCCTTGGCTAACCAATTGGGACAACTTGCCGTCCAAGCCCACCATGCCGTCGGCGGCGCTGGTTTGAATGACGTTTGGGATTTGGAAGATATTGCCTTCGCGAATCAGATTACGCACCGCCGGTGTCGCCACCAAAATCTCGGCCGCCAGCACCCGCCCACCACCAATCCGCGGCAGAAGCCGCTGAGAAATAACGCCGACCAACACGCTGGCGAGCTGGAGACGAATCTGGGGCTGCTTGTGGCCGGGGAAGACGTCGATAATCCGATCGGCGGTTTGAGCGGCCGAGTTGGTATGCATGGTCGCCATCACCAAATGCCCGGTTTCCGCCAAAGTGAGGGCGGTTTCGATCGTTTCGAGGTCGCGCATTTCGCCCACCATGATAATGTCTGGATCTTCGCGCAAGGCGGCGCGCAGACCAGCCGAAAAGCTAAGCGTGTCGCTCCCAACTTCGCGCTGAGAAATAATCGACTTTTGAGGCTTAAACACAAACTCAATCGGGTCTTCCAGAGTAATGATGTGCTTGGTTTGACTGGCATTAATCCGCTCAACTAAGGCCGCCATGGTGGTAGACTTGCCGTGTCCCGTCGGACCGGTAATTAAGACCAAGCCTTGAGAAGTGTTGGTGAAATTCAACAGAACCTCGGGCAACCCAAGATTGTCCGGCGTGGGCACCTCGGGCGAAATCAGGCGCAACGACGTTGCCGGATTATTCTTTTCGAAATAGGCGTTGCCCCGGACACGCAAACCGTTATAGGCAAAAGAAAAGTCCAGCTCGCGCTTTTGAACCAGCTGGGCGTAACGCTCCGGCGGGAGAATGGCGCTTAAAATTTCGGCCACGTGCTGGGAATGCAACGGCTGACCAACCGAATACAAGCGGCCATCGCGGCGAATAATCGGCGGAGAATCGCTAATCAAATGAATGTCGCTTGCCCGCTGGTTCTGGGCGGTGGCAACTAGGTCGCGAAAATATTCTTGGGGGTTTGCCATTGTCGGTTACTCTTCGGTCGTCACGCGCAAGACCTCGTCGATTGAAGTAATCCCCTTCAGGGCTTTGAGGATGCCGTCTTGTTTTAAGGTGATCATGCCAGCGACGCGGGCCGCTTGAGCGATGGCGCTGGCCGACTGTTTGACCAGGGCAAGTTGTTCAATCGTCTCGTCGGGAACGAGAACTTCAAACAATCCAATCCTGCCGGCATAGCCGTCGGTACACTCACCGCAACCGACAGCTTGGTAGAAAGTGAAACTTGACTGATCTCGTTGGGGAAAATTTTTCAGTTGTCCCAGTTCGGAACGAACGTTGTCGATTAATGCCGGGGGCAATTCCACCTGCTGGCGACAGGCGATGCACAACTTGCGCGCCAACCTTTGGGCGATGATGGCGTTAATGGACGATGTGAGCAGATAGGGCTCTACTCCCATGTTAGTCAAACGAGGCAAGGCGCCGGCCGAGTCGTTGGTGTGAAGGGTTGTCAGCACCAAGTGGCCGGTTAAAGCGGCGTGGGTCACCATGCCAGCCGTTTCCTGATCGCGCACCTCGCCCACCATGATAATATTCGGGTCTTGGCGCAACACCGCCCGCAATCCCTCGGCAAAGGTGTAGCCGATATTGGGATTGACCTGACTTTGGTTGGCGCCGGCAATTTCGTACTCCACCGGATCTTCGAGAGTAACGACGTTGGTGTTGGGCTTGGCAATTCGATTCAAGATGGCGTAAAGGGTGGTTGATTTGCCGCTGCCGGTCGGGCCAGTGGCAAAAATAATCCCGTACGGTTTAGATATCGCCCGCACGACCGCGTCGTAACTGTTTCCGGTAATGCCCAGTTGTTCCAGAGTAAGAATCCCGGCATCTTTATCCAAGAGCCGCATTTCCACTTTTTCGCCGTGAACCGTCGGTAACGTCGCGACGCGAATGTCAATGCTGTGACCCTGGTGATCGAATTCAAAGCGCCCGTCTTGGGGAATTCGCTGTTCGTCAATTTTCATCCCCGCGAGAATCTTGATCCGCGAAATCAAGGCGTGGCGAAAATAGCGCGGAATCGCCAACACCGTCGTTAGGCTTCCGTCGATACGATAACGCACTTGAACCGTTTCAGCCATCGGTTCGATGTGAATATCGGACGCTTTGCGCGACCGAGCAAAGAAAATAATCGCGTTGATAATGTTGGGCACAACGGCCGACTGGACGACCGCTTCCAGCTCGCCCACCGATTCAACCGCCGACTGGCGCGAGGCGATTGAAGAACTCTCGTTGGCATCCGGCGATGTTTCGGCTCCGAGATATCGCGCCAACTGCGCGTCAATGGCATCGCGAGACGCCTCGTATAATTCAACCTTAACTTTATTATTGTGCTCGAGAAAACCGACCAATCGGCCAATCGCTTCGCTTGACGGGTCGTCCACCGCCAGCGATATAACGCGCTCTTTCGTTTTCTTGTCTGTCCGCTCGCGAAACAACACCGCCCGATAACCACTCGCCGTCTCTTGAGGCAACTCCAGCAGGGTAGCCAGTGAGATAGTTTCGTTATCCAAATCAACCCGTCCCTGAACTGACGGCTTGGCCAAAGTTGCTGTCTGCGAAGAATGTGTCATAACGTGGGAAATATTACGGCCCGAAGGGGTTATCGCGTTGGGAAGGAGTATTGCCGACAATCGGTGGTTGGCCAAATGTCCGATAACTCTGCACTTCCTTAATCAGCCGACTGTCGAGAATGCCGGTGTCAATCGTCCCAAACGGCACATTCGCTTCTTCGGCCACGCTCCCCGGCTCGCGCGGCGAAGCGTAATACACGACGTAGCCCAACAAGCCAACGACGCAAACAACAAAAGTTATTGCGGAAATCATATCCGATTGCTTCACGGCGCCGCCTCGGTTGGCGGGGCGGCGTCAATGGCGGCGCGAAACGGTACCGCCAGCGCCACGGAAAACGTCAACGAATTAACGTCGCTACCGGCCGAGAGAGAATAACTCTCGACCGACATGGGCCGATGATTGGCCGCCACGGCGTTCATCAGCGCCTCGTATGACGCCAGCGAAGCGCGGCCAGTAAGGTTAAGCATCACGTGGTCTCGCGCCTCGGTGTTTGGAACAAGCGACTCGAATGTCGCGCCGCTCTCTTTTCCCATGGCTTCGATGGTAACAAGCAATTCCGGCAGATTGGATGAATCGGGCAAAGTGGCCAATATCTGAGAAATTTCGGCCCGGCGAGAGATAAATGTTGCCTGCAAACTATCCAAATTGCGTTTCTGTTGGGCCCGCGTTTCCGCTAGCGAAACCAACGCGTTCTTTTCTAATGTTAGGGCGCGCACTTGACGCATTTTTGGTAACAGCAGGGTCACGCCAAACACCGCCGCGGCCAGCAACAGGAGAAAACTAACGACGCTCCGGGTCATGACGCTCCCGCCCGCGGGGGAATTACCGAGGCGAAAGACAAGGTGAAAGTATACTCTTTCGTTTCTTCCTGATAAGCGATGTTTTGAGTTTGAGATGAATCAAAATTGCCGGCGCTGTCCAATGCCGTCACGAATGCCGCCACCGATCCAAGAGATGCCGCGCGGCCGCTCACCAGAAATTGATTACCCTCGCTCATCATCACGCTCGTTAGTTTAACATCCTTCGGCACGCTCGATTTGATTTTTTTCCACGTCGGCAAGAACAGAACGCGCGCTTGACGCAACCCGGTCAGTTGATTCGCCACCGATTCGAGGGCGACATACGTTTGATAGGCCTGTTTGAGCGACGGATCGGAATTTAATTTTTGGTCAAAGGTGTCCAAACTGGCTTGGGCCGCGGAAATTTCGCGACCCCTAATTGCTCCCAAAACCATCAAGAGCAACCAGACCGCCAAGACGAGAGCGCACGTCAAAACACCCGTAATAAACACGGGGTCTCGGGCGCGGATCGTCGTCATTCGACTCTCTTCCGGCTCGCTTTGAGAATCTACCCGCAGCGGCGCTTCGATACACCCTCCTTACCTCCGTTCCATCATGCCATATGGAGAAAAACCTTGTCAATTAACCGTGGTGGAATAATTCACCAAACATCGCGAACGGCAACACCGAGCGGCGCCGACAACAATGGCGGCGGACTCAATAACAGGGCTGGGGAACTGTCGAACGTCACCTGGCCGCTCGCTGGAAACTGAATCTCTTGCGCCACAATGCTCGCGCGATGAGTTACAGCGCCTGTTCGCGGCGCAATGATTACTCGGCGTCGGGAAAATACCGCGACATTAGTGAGAATCGCCGAGTCGTCAATCGTCAACGCCCCGCTTTTGGCTAAATCAATAATCGCCAAGGTTTGTGTGCCGTCGTGACTTTTAATCTCCCCCGACAGTTTTAGGTTGCAGCCTGTCGAGTTGATAATCGTACCGGTGGAATAAAATGTCAGGTCGCTAAGGAGGAATCCGCTCGCCGGACAGAGACCAGCCGCGGTGTCAAAATACCACACCGCCGGCCAATCGGCCCGGCACGGCCCGCTTTGCAAATTAAGGTTGGTAAAACAGGCCGCCCCGGCTATGCTTTTGCCGACAATCTCTCGAGCGTATCTCGCGGCCGTTGCCTCCTCGGCTCGACGCGCCAGCAAGTTGGTAACCGCGTTCCATTGAGTCTCACCGGCCCAAACCGCCTGGCCGGCTGTTGGTGGACGATAGTTGGCGATAACGCCGGCAACAGGCGCGGGCGCCGATTGATCCGTTACCAACACTCCCAACGGTCCGAGGTTAACGTTAGCGATACTGCTAATCCCGTTTAGCCATGCTTTGGTGTTCAGAGTGATGTTTACGCTGGCCCGCGCCGACCCGGCCAACAGCGTGGCAATTCCCAAAAACGCCGCGGTGGCCAGCAGGTTTCGGCAAAGAATATCGGAGCGCGACATTACCTTAATTAGGCTCGAAACATCACTCCGTGTCAACTTAAGTTTCCGGCTCGCCAGTCATAACTGGTGGCATGAGGACGCGTCATTACTCCAAGCGCCGCTCTGGAGTCGTGGAGCTGTTTTGTCTCGCGAGGGCCAACAGCCCGTCCCAGATCAAGACGCCAACAATTCCGACCAACCACGAACCGGCGATCATCCAGCCCAAAGTCGCCACTCGTCTCTCGGCCAAAGTAATTTGAGGGTCGTTGGCGCTCTGTCGCCACACTTGCCAAACAACAACATAGAGCGTCCCCATAAAGAGTGTGATCACAAAAATCGACGACGCCCAACCGATAACTATTTTCATTTTCCCTTTCTTCATCGGTTCAAACGATCGGCGAACGTTTCTTAACTCCTCTAGGCCGTGTCGCGTCACCCCTTGGTTCAGCCCGACTCGATTGGATGCGCCACAAACCCTTCAAGCTCAGTCAATCGTCTGTTTTCGGTTTCCAAAAAATCATCGGCCTTCCCTACCTCGTTTCGCGAATAATACAGCCCATACTCTCTTTTTATCATACCGTGGAGGTCATTGAACTCTTGGCGTATGGCTTCCGATTTCTCCTGGGTGGTTTGAACCGTTTCCGCACACTGGTTTTCCCAACGCCGACTTTCTTCCAGATTCGCCTCCGCCACGTTTAACTCCCGACGCCTGGCAAACTGCCAAAATTCTGGGCGGCGCAAAGAAAGGTGGTTGAAGTCAAGCTCCATCTCCCGCCTACCCCTCGTAGCTTGGGCTAAAGTCTGTTGATTGTTCTCGAGGGCTTGTCCGAATTCCTGGAGGTAGTGATACAGTTCTCCCAGGCGCAAGATACCGTCTTTCAGGGTCGTTACGCGGTCCCTTTGGCGGGCTATTTCCTCCAGCCGTTCGGCGTTCATGGCTTGAAAACGCCTCACCAGATTATCGAGCATTACGGCGTCATCTTCCACTATGGCATAGCGGGGCTCAACAGAGGGCGCGAAGAACGAATCTCGCTCGCCCGTCCGGCGTTCCGCTTCTTGGACAAGCGCCACCAGCCGCCCCACTTCCGGGTGCCTGGTAAAGAGAGGCGTAAGCGATCCTAAATGCTCCTCTGGGCGAAAGTAGCCGCTATGCTCCCTTTCCCTGGGACGATAATAACGAACCCGATTTTTCTGATCGCCCTCGCGGTAGGTAGGGACATGACTCCCCTTGGACCCACGATTGTCGCATAACAGAGTCAGCAGGAAGACGTCGTACGCCTGCGAACCTTCCTGCGACCCTAATCTGTCGGAGAGATAGGGAACATAATCACCACTTGAGGTTGGGGACCTACGCGATTCATCGAGTTGGTCAGATAACTTCCTGAGCGTCTGCTCCACCGTCTCCAGAGCATGGGTGGCCGACGAGGGAACATCATCCCCCCGTTCTTCCATCGCCCGCCGCTCGCAACTAAGAATAAAGTCGGGTAAAAGATACTCGAGTATCAAATTCTTACGCCAATCGTAGCGGGGGCGATCTCGCTGTCGAGACTCCAAGTCAGTGGATCGGGCCAGATCCGTACCGAATTGCTCGATCACCTCTCTCTCGCGCTGGTATAATTCGTTCAGCTTGTCGGCGCCAATTTCGGCTTCTTCTTTCAAGGGATGCTGCGGATACGGCTCACCCTCCCGCGCCGGACTCGCCACCGTTGGCTCGGGCAGTTCGGCCAATCGAGTCTCCAAACTTTTAATATATTGGCGTGTTGCCGGGTTGATTAAACCCTCGGGCAGATCGGCAATGCTGGCCCGGACGTTCTCTAAGGCGGCAACAGTACGGCTTCTTTCGTCACTTGGCGGAGCGTGGCGGTTTTGCCACTCCCTATCGGTTGAAACTGGGGGCCGCGGCTGGGACTTCATGTCGTCAAAGCGGCGCGTTAACTCCTGATTCGCGACCTCCGACCGTCGCTCTTCGGCATAGCGGGCCTGCTGGGCTAATATGTCTTCGGGGCTTGGTGAGCTTTCGGGATTCATCAGCTTTCATTGTAACTCTTCATCGCCCACCGCCGTCAAGTGGCGAACTCACCGGGCGTTACGGCCGCCGTCCAACGTCGCCCGAGGTGGGTTAGTAAACCAGAAAAAAACCACCCGCCGACGACCGCCACGGGTGGTAAAAATAAAGGTGTTACGGCTCGGTTTGTGATCCGGTCCATGATTACTCTCCTCACGCCCGATCGTCCCGACGCAACGCCAGAACATAGCGTTCTCCTTGAATTTGATCGACGGCATGCACCGGACGATCGTCACGGCCGTTAAATCCGGGCGCGATCATTACCACGACGTCGCCCGGACCCACCTTTCTGGTGAGGTAAAGCGCCCCGCTTGACCCCCTGAAGAGCTTGAACCGACCATAGCCACTCAAACCGCACAGGACAACAAGGTTGCGATAGCGACTCTCGTCGCGATGAGACCCAATACCGATAGTCTCGGGGCGATACCATTGAACGACGCGGCGGTTGAAGCCGAGCGGCACAGTCATCGCTTCGTCTCCAACCATGTTCTGCATAGCTATCTCCACGGCGTCGGCAAACTCCCACAGCCGACCCCTCGGGGCGATATCGGCGCAGGCCACCGCCTGCTGCACACTGCGCGAGCCGTAAACTGCCGGCTGAAGCTCAAACTTCAGCCGTTGCGCTTCGTGGGCCAACGCCGTCGCGGCGTCTTGACTAAAGACGTTTCGCACGACCACTACGCCGTCGCAACGCAGTCGTTGTCTTGCCTGTTCTCGTTCAACCCCGAGCAGCTCAACAAGCATATCACTCATCCCTTCCCCCTTTTTCAAACAAAAAATCTGCCCTCTCAGACAGAAAAATAAAACAACGCTTTGATAAAACTCGACCAAGTCATTAATTTATGATTTGAAATCATGCCTAAACTCTAGCGCACATCGCGGCGCAGTACAACACCGCGTGCGAACCGGAGCGAGTACTGCCGTTCATGTGTATGACCAAAAATCTCATATGTTATGGACGCATGCAGACACTTGACAAAATATACCTTTTATGCTATGTTGTCTGCAGTCCGGTCTAAATCGGTCGGTGTGATGAGAGGAGGAGGGGAAATGTTCGGCCTTCTGGCCATGCACCTCGTGGTGTTGTCCTTCGGCGCCCTGCTGATATGCGGGGTGGCACGAAAGGATGATGGTATCCTGGCGGCCAGTATGTTCACCGTTCTCGCCGCCTCATGGCAGGCGGCGATGCTGGCGAAGCAGGCGGTGTTCGGTGGGATCACGCCCCCACCAGTGCCGTGCATCATGTTCGTGGCCTGGATGTTTTTGGTGACACCGATTCTCGGCGTGTGGGCGTTGAAAACCGCCCACAACTACCTCTTGACATCTCGCCACCCCAGCGGCGGCTAGATGTTAATCAGCCGGTTCCATCAGGTGGATGACTATCTGATGGAACCGCCGCTTTTCTCGGTTCAGAATTATTTCGGTGTCGAGATAGAGCGGAGAGCGGCCAGATAATTTTCCGTATCCTCCAGTTAGACTGCCTGACCAGCAAATATCCTCCTCTGCCAATCGGCAAGTTCCCCCACCTACCGCATGTTTTCACTAGCAGTCGTGTCGATGTATACTGCAGGCGATCTTTATCGCACGATCTTTACGAGGAGAAAGTCATGGTACCCTACGCTGTCCGTGAGGGGGCGGTAACCGCTGCTGAACGTGAGTTAGTCACGGAATTGGCTGCAATCTTAGAGCAGCTTCCGGAAATAAGCATAAAGCGCGATCAGTGGGGATACCCTCAAGAAGTTTCGTGCCATATGCTTGTTCGCGCCATCGCTCGCGTGTATCGAGACCACAACCTTGAGGTAGTTGACGGCTACTATTATCCCAACTACCAACACTCGTGGATGCGCACCGCGATGGGCAATGTTATCGATGTCTATCCCGTCGCGGGAGGAACCGGGCCGATCCTGATCGCCGGCAATGGCGGATCACCTGTTCGCTTTCTTTACCGGAAAGGACGCTTCCGACCGCCCTTCTTCGGTCAACCGTGGTTTCGGCGGGGAGTGAGAGACGTAACTGCGGCGATCCGCGCCCTACGCCCCGCTCCGTAAAGGACATACGGCACTTTGGAGCCAATCGGCTCCTTTTTTCTTGCCCGTCGCCCGGCAAGGACTTTTTAAGTCCGGATTGTCGTCAACCGAGAAGCAAGACACGCCCCACGAGCAAAGGGGAAAGACCGCAACTCTACCATGACAAACTCCCCTCGTTTTGGTAACCTTTAGGCGAAAGGGGGGAGTCATGAACAGATAGGCGAGTGCCTCCCGCCTCGTTTTCGACAATCACTTTCCTAAAAATTTAAAAAAACGCCCAATATTCTTGTTTGATGAATAGCGGGCGCGAGCGAGCCGCAGGCTGTCGGTTGTTACGGGCGCGGCATCAGTCGTCGTCGTCCGTGGGCATATTCTTTTCTGCCTTCGCCCGTCGCTTTCCCGCCGGAGGACTGCTGCGCGCAAGCGGCACCGACTCGCCTAGCGGAAAAAAGTCTCTTCCGAAGGCGAGGAGCATCCCGCATTCGGAACAATGCCGAGCCCCATCAACCACTTGACCTGCACTGCCCAACTCGACTACTTTCGGATTGGTCGCGCTGACGTAATTCATCACCCGTTCGACGTCTTGTCGGCGAGAACCGATAGCGCGATATTTTTTTGCCAACGCCGTCGCGGCGGCATTGTAAGTATTAATTGTAATAAGTATTAATTGTAATTTGCTTCTTTTGGTGGGATGTCATTAGTTTTTAGCGTAATTCTTGAATCATCATCTCGGCAAGCCCCCTAAGGCCATGAGCCGCTTTTTTCTTTACCGGGCCATCGTGGAGGCCGCTAGGACGATTCTTATTTCAATTGTTCGAACCAATACGCCTTTTCGATTGGTCGGCTGTTATTAAAAGTAAAGTGATGCTCGGAAACAACTCCCAGCTTGGAATCTGTACTCACTGCTCGGTCGTTCCCGATATAGAATCCAATATGTTTGTGGGCGTCGGCATCAGAGGCCTCACTCTGCCAGATTAAGACACATCCTTCTTTAAGATTATCTCTACCAATTTCTTGCCAACCCAATTCTTGGAGATCTTTCTCTGTGCCGGCCACAGTTAAATGAGGCTCGCCTATTAGCTTAAAATTGTGGAGGACGAACGAAACAAAAAAACCACAAGCTAACTCCCCGCCCTTTACAATATCCACCTTGTTGCCGTCGACATAAGCATAAAAATGACGGAACATTTTTGATTCGACGCCATTTTTAATAACCGCAAGATACGTGTCATATAAAATTGGAATCGGTTTTTTGGGATCACCTTCCATGTCCGTGTTATACCAAAAAAGTAGCCGCTCTGCTGCTTACTGGGTTATCAGACCACTTGTCCTTCCGAAGTTTTAACGGCGGAGGATCGCCGACAATGTTCGAACCTATTTTCTAACCAATCCTTGTGCTTTTACTTCTTGACTAAGCCAAAATCCAAAATCTTTTACAAATGAGCTTAACTTTTCTCGATCGTCAATTGGGTTAAGTGCATAATCGAGCACCTGATACATAGCATCTGCTGTACCTGGATAGTATTGAGCGAATAACTTATAACACCAATAAAGGTCGCGCGTATATACATGTTCGCGTTCCATCACCAGCTCACAACCCACTCGTAGAAATGATTTCATGATCCAAGTACAAGCTCCCTTTACCCCATCCGATGTGTCGCGCAGTTTAATCTTTTCGATCGCTTCATCAATCTGTTTATCAATACATGGCGCATGAATAATAGTGTCGCGTCCTGGTTTAAATTTTGGTAACTGTGGAATAATGTCTTCGCCATAGATGCACAAGCCATAGATAGCCAGCTGGATACGTACATTTGTTAACTTATCCGGGTTGAGTAAGCTAGCATAGTTTACCCATAGTAATTCAAGTTCGCTCACGTATGGATATTTAATAATGAGCGTCTCAGCAAAATCATTAAACCACGAAAGGTCAACCGAGTCTGAATGATCAGCTTTAATAATCACAATTGAATCTAAATCCGAGATTCCATCTATTGCTTTTCCACTAGGAACCGAACCACGCAAATAAATGCTATGTAGCCCCTCACCAAACTTTTTGATATATGTCTGGCAAACGTCTTCAATTGCTTCTTTCCAAGGTGGAACTATCTTATCCAGAGAGCTGGTATTAATAATATAGCCATCAATGTCTAATGGTTGAATTTCACCACTCGCTTGAATTTTTATCATTCTTGCACAATACCAAAAAAGCAACCGCTATGCTGCTTACTCGCATTAGATAGAAAAGAAGGTTACCGCAAGGGTATCGGTTAGATAGTAATTCGGTTACCGCCAATCCAAGGCAATTGCAAGGCAATTGCAAGGCAATTGGGGACGGTTCTCTTTTTATGGTTCGATTCCTAGATTTCTTTGGCAGGCCATCGTGGAGAACGCTAGAATGTTTTTATTTCGGCAGTGACTGTGTGAGCGTTTGGGTTAAAATGAAACGAACCAATCTCATACCCCATTTCTCGTGCTAACAGACGATAAGCAGAAAGTTTTTCCTCATCTCCCTCGCTTATCCCCGATGGGCTAACAAATAAGCTAAATTTGCCCAATTCTACCTGATTTTGAATTATTTCTTGCATTGCTTGCTTTTGTCCTGCGGGTTGCTGGCGCCAGAATCGGGTTGCGTAATCAATATCCCTAGCTTCTGTTTCCGATATTCTATTGCCATACCCATCCTGCCACTGTCCGTCCGATCCTTGAATTGGCCGGGTATGTAATTCACCGCCAGGACGCTCGCTTTGTGGAGAAGGGTCTGGAGCTGTCCAATTTGCGTATTCATCGTTCGGTGATAGATGCTCTGACATACAACCTCCGTTTCAACAACTATACCAAAAAAGTAGCCGCTCTGCTGCTTACTGGGTTAGGGGCCATTGTCGAGGATGTTCGAACATGGCTTCTCGAATTGTTCTCGAATTGGGGACGGTTCTCTTTTTATGGTTCGATTCCTAGGTTTCTTTGGCAGGGGGTAAGCGGATCGAACGCTTCGAGGTGGGTTTTGGAGACCCTCCCGCGCCCAGCGCACCCCCCGTGAATCACAATCACAAACGGCAAACCTTGCCCAACGCCGAATCGCCAGTTACTTAGTTTCGGCGTGTTCGGTATGTTTGCGGCATTTTGGGCAATGTTTTTTTAACACCAAACGCTCCTTAATATTGTTGACGTTGCGTTTGGTGTGATAATTACGCTCGCCGCAAACCGAGCACTCCATAATCGCTTGATGAACTTTAGTTTTGGCCATAAGAAGTATTTCCTTTCTGTGGAGCCCACGGGCGAATTTGAATCGCCGACCTACTCCTTACCATGGAGTTGCTCTACCGCTGAGCTACGTGGGCGCGGGCGGTCGCTCCATCGGCCTGTCGTCAACCGGCGATTTTTTATCGCTCGACATATTAAGCCAACCTAGAGCGATTATCACGGAAATTGTACCAAAAAAAAAGGCTGGCGCCCAGTCGGACGCGGCCGACGCCACTGTTGCCAGTTAAAAGGGATAAAAGACTAGGTTGATGGTACAATTATGGTTGATGCGGCTCAAATTCAACAAACCAACGGCTTCACCGGAAAACGTCGCGCGACGCTCAATGTCGCGGCTAGCCAGTCGCTGAAAGATATTATGCCCGAACCAGTGCAAACATACATCTGCCCCATGCATCCCGAAATTCGTCGTCAAAGCCACGGGCAGTGCCCGGAATGTGGCATGCAGCTTGTACCTGCCGCCAAACCACAGACGCGTCATCATCATGACGACTTTGACAAACACAAGGGACATTCGACCAATATATTCAAGACAAAGTTTTGGGTCAGTTTGATTCTCTCCGTTCCGGTGATTCTTTACTCGAACATCGTCCGCGAGCTGGTGAACTTTACCGCGCCAACATTTCCCGGCTCGACCTATGTGCCGTTTATCCTCGCTTCGGTCATTTTTTTCTATGGCGGTTGGATGTTCATCGCCGCGGCCGGACGGGAATTACAAGCCAAACTGCCCGGCATGATGACGCTCATTTCCTTGGCCATCTCCGTTGCCTACATTTACAGCGTTTACACTATTCTTTCGGGAGGCACGGAAACTCTTTTTTGGGAACTGGCGACGCTGATCACAATCATGCTTCTTGGACACTGGATGGAAATGCGGGCAGTCTCGAACGCCCAAGGCGCCTTAAAAGAGCTGTCAAAGATCTTGCCCGATCAAGCGGAGATTATCCAAGGCGACAAGACGCGAATTATTCCCCTTGCTGATGTTAAAAGTGGCGACATAGTGATGGTAAAACCCGGGGGAAAAATTCCGACAGATGGAGTTGTGGTGGAGGGTATCTCCGACGTTAACGAGTCAATCGCCACCGGTGAATCCAAACCGGTGCCCAAAAAACCAGAGAGCGCCGTGATCGCCGGAGCGATAAACGGCGATGGCACCCTCAAAATAAAAGTCACCAACATTGGCGAGAAAACTTTTTTGGCGGGGGTAATGCGTCTTGTTGCCGAAGCCCAAAGTTCCAAATCGCGCTTGCAAATATTGTCCGACAGAGCCGCCTTTTACCTTACTGTCGTCGCCGTCGCCGTTGGCGCAATCACATTAGCCAGCTGGCTTATCTTGGCGGACCCGGTGTTTGCCATCGAGCGGATGGTGGCCGTGCTGGTGATTGCTTGCCCTCACGCCCTCGGGTTGGCAATTCCCTTAGTGGCTTCAATCTCGACCACTAAAGCGGCCCAGAACGGTTTTTTGGTCAAACAACGGTTGGCGCTTGAAGCGGCACGCAATATTGACATCGTGCTGTTTGATAAAACCGGAACGCTCACCAAGGGAGAGTTCGGCGTCGAGGCGATTATCCCCATGGGCAAAGAAAGCGAGGCGACTGTGCTGCGGTATACCGCTTCGGTGGATCGTCAGTCGGAACACCCTATCGCCCGCGCCATCGTTGCCGAAGCCAACAAACAAAATCTCAAACTTTCCGCGGCAAGAAATTTTCAGCGGATAGCCGGAAAAGGGGCGCGAGCCAATGTAGACGGGTTGGAGGTTTTAGTTGGCAGCCAAACGTTGCTAACCGACTTGGGATTGCCTCTTGACGATCAAACGAAAACTAAAATTGACCAGCTTTCGGCGCAAGGGAAAACGATCATATTCGCCGTCAAGGGAAAATCCCTCCTCGGCGCGATCGCTCTCGCCGACATTATTCGCGAAGAATCGCGCGAGACCATTAAATCGCTCCGCAACATGGGCATTAAAACTGCCATGATTACCGGCGACAGCCGAGACGTTGCTCAGTGGGTGGCGAAAGAGCTTGACATTGATGAGTACTATGCCAAGGTATTGCCCGGCCAAAAATCGCAGAAAGTAAAAATGCTCCAATCAAAAGGCCGAAAAGTTGCCATGGTGGGCGACGGCATAAATGACGCTCCGGCGCTGACTCAAGCCGATCTGGGCATCGCAATCGGCGCGGGGACTAACGTGGCGATTGAATCGGCGGGCATTGTTTTGGTCAAAAACGATCCGCGCGATATTCCCAAAATCATCCGCTTGTCTCGCCTGACTTACGGCAAAATGATTCAGAATCTTTTTTGGGCTACGGGCTACAATGTTGTCGCCATTCCCCTCGCCGCGGGCGTGCTGGCGTTCAAAGGTATTTTTCTTCAACCGGCCCTTGCCGCTGTATTGATGTCGCTATCCACGGTCATTGTGGCGTTAAACGCCCTGATGCTGAAAAAGCAGAAGTTATAATTAACGGGCATTCTGCGGTCAAAGAACGCTGGCCAAATTAGGCAAAATTAACTACCATTTATCTGTGAATCAAAAACTTGTTACTTGGTTTCTCAATAAATAAATCGGCAGATGGGGCCACTGCGATTGGCGACGCCTTCCTTACATCATTTTTGATAAGTCGCCGCTCAAAAATTTGCCAGCCCGCGCGGAGCAGTCAATTCCGATAAAGTTACTACGTGGTGCTGGGGGAGGGATTCGAACCCCCGAAGGCATAATGCCAGTAGATTTACAGTCTACCGCTTTTGACCGCTTAGACTACCCCAGCCGGTCTTATGGAGTATCTTTATGACTTCGCTCGAACCTTACTTTATCAAAAATTCCTGTCCTACGGAAGCTGCCCCACTACAGAAAAGTCTTGTCTGCGATTCTGATTTTGCTCCCACCCGATTTTTTCTTCTAAATCTGCCCTCAGCGTCAATTATCCTTTTTATATTGTTCTGGTAATTCGTCGATACATATATATATTAATTATTTTTGTAAATAACCAACCAACGGATTGTCGGGACATGACTGACAATGAACGTTGATTCGCTCTCCGGCATCATAATTGCGCCTATCCATCCTGCTTAATTTGTCAGAATGCTTACCACCGTCTGGCAAATGGTGAAACCACCACCCTTTATTATCAGGCGGACTTAATTGAGGCAACTCCTTTTTTACTTCCGTCGCAGGAGGGTTTTCTTCAGGAGATTCCGATGGCAATTCGACTGGTTGAGCTGTTTCTGTTGACACATGAACCCCTCCCAAAATTTTCACAACGGCTCGACAGGAGGGGGTTAGGGGGAGGTATGCCGAGCCGTCCTCGCTTTTTTGCTGTGACGGAAATTGTTAACAAGTAGCTTGTTGACTTTGTTTTATGCTAGTATAAAAAAGTCAATTAATAAACCATATAAATATGAGCACGGAAAATCCATTCAACCAACCACCGCAGGCGGCGCCACCAGAGCAAGAAAAAACTGAGCCAGAGACATTGAGCTTAGAAGAATTAAGAGCGGCACAAGCCAGAAAAGACGCCGAAACAGTTGAAACGAAAAGAGAACAGGAGGCGGAAGAACAACACCAAAAAGAGCTACAAGCTCGCGCCAAGGAAGATATAGCGCCGAGAGAATCAGCTTTGGCGGGGTTAAGATCGTCTCAATCTGAAGTTGACAGACTTAGAGCGTATCACATTGAGGAAAGAATTGCTAACTCTGAAAAACTCAGAGAAAGTCAAACGGCTAAAGAAGCAGAACTCCAAAAAGCGCAAGGCGAATTTGGTCAGATTGAACGCCAACTCACAGAAATCCAATCCCTAATGGCAAGCAGAGAAGAACGAGAGATTGCCGAAGAAGTAAAAGGGGCTTTCAAGCAGGCTCAAGGGAAAAAGTCGGAGGTGGAAAAAATTCTGCGAGAACTAACCCAAGAACTCGAAACAATGAAGGCCGAATCTATTTCCGATGTGCAAATTCAAAGATACCAAAAGCTTTTAGAGGGAATGGGTGACCTTAACGCGCAAGTTGCTGATATAGAAGCTAACCCCTACATGATTGAACGCCTGTTTGCTGAAGCTAAAGCGGAGAACGAGATGAGGGATAATGTGGTTGAATGTGCGATGTGGGGAGTTCGGAGAGACCCAAAAGAGACGGAAATAATGTCGCAAGTGGTGCAGAGTTTTTTGACAGAGGAATTTGAAGCTCGCGGATTCAATAAAATCAAAGATCCCAAGGAAAGAGAACGAGCTATGCGAGAAGTTACTCAAGCCGTTGCATCTCAAGCTGGTGGTGGAGCGGAAAGCGGTCCTTTGAGTTTGGCTGGTCTTAAAAGAGACGAGTATGTCGGAGTTTTGTTAAAAAATTTGGTCGGCAAACACGGCACTATGGCTGGCACCGCAGGATTTTTAGGACTTGCGAGCGGTGATCGGGAATTTGGTGGTAGCCCCCAAAATGATGCCGCAGTTGGCGACTATATCCGCCAACATTTAGGGACCTTAAACTTTTTGCGTGCCAGCGCTTCAGGACTTACATTTTCCCGCGATACCATTTTGGGTCAACGGTTTAGTAAGGACTCACGGCGATCATTTGACCAGGACATGGGCAGGTATGAACTGAACGCTTATGAGGGTAGCGCAATAGTTTCCCGTGATGCTGATAAAAACACAAAAGACAGAGCACAAGCACAGTTTCGAAAAGATATGAAAGCGATTCAAGATTGGGAAAAAGCGACCATTGAACAGGAAAAGGCCCAGTTAAATGCCGAGATTTTTAAGGTAGCGGCAGAAGCGCAAGAACTTCAAGTCAAATTATCTGAAGCAAAAGATGCGAACGTCTTTATAGAACAAGCGCTACGGGGAAATATTTATAGCGAAAATGAAGCCCAAAGGAGACTTGCTGAAGTAAACAACACCATTGCAAATCTAGAACCACGACGCGCTCAAGCCGAAGAAGAACTTAATGAGCTCGGCGCGCTCTCATTCAGGCGGAAAAAGGAATTGAGGAATGAAATATTAAGAATAGACCACGAACTTACCGGGTATAATGGCGAGAAAGATTACTTGGGAAAGCTGGTGAAGTCATACAAAACCGGGAGCCCTTGGAAGGTTGAGGATGAGCTAATAAAGGCCCAACAAAATTTGATCGTCAAGAAAAATCGCTTGGATTACTTAAATAGAGTTGGGGCATAAAGTAAGTTCGAGCTAAGAGGATTTTCCCCACAAAACCACCGGGTGGCACTTCGTGCCGCCCAGCAGTTCGTCGGTCAAAAATCGGAAAGTCTAATTATGGAGCCACCTGTCGGATTCGAACCGACGACCGTCACTTTACAAAAGTGCTGCTCTTCCGCTGAGCTAAGGTGGCGGGAGAAAACAAGCCACCCTAAAGTATACTACAACCTCCGAGCGTCTCCAACGCTTCGGATCGAATAAGACGGCGCGTCTAGGACTTTTGGTCGCCGACGGCCACCAGAGTTTTGCGATATTTGTCGTTGGTCGGATCGAGCCGAATCGCCTCACGGAGACCTTTTTCGGCTAAACGATAATCGCGCTTTCCCAAGTAGGCCAGGGATAAATTATAGTGGCGACTAGCCACGCGATCGTCAAATTTTATTGCCCCGCGAAAAGCTTCGACGGCATCGCGATAATTTCTTGTCTGCAAATAGATCACGCCCAGACGGCTGTAGATTCGGGGATTGTCGGGGTCTTTTACCGCCGACTGAAGATAATACTTTTCCGCGACCTTATAATCCTTTTTTCGAAAAGCCGCATCGGCTTGAGTCATCAATACTTGGGCCAGCTTTTGGGCCTCGCCCCGTCTGGTGATCAAACCTTGAGTGGGAAGCTCATAAGTGTTCAAGGGCTTGGGCGCCGATTCTTGCCAAAATTCTTGCGTGGCTGGCGATTCGCTCGCAGTCGACGCCGACAACGGATAAGCCGTCGTCAAAGTTTCCTCGTGGAAGACTGATTCGATCGAAACTTTATTTTCGGTTCGATGGAGGGTTTGCCGCAATAACGCCACTGAAGGTGTCCGGGAGGACATGATCGCCCGCGCCGGATTAAACCAAAGCCGCGAGGCAAAAGCGCTAACGCGTTGCCACCAACGACCCAAAGGCGAAACTGGCGTCATGATGGACCGCGGGGGGTTGATTTCCAAGCCAATTCGGCTAGGCCGAAGATCAGGCAAGCGACGAATCGCAATCCCCACCAAAACAACCGCGGCGAATATGCTGATACCTAGAAAAAACATTATCCTCCCTACTGTAGTGAAGATACCACAAGCCGTTCTAAAATCAACCGTTTGCTCACATTGGGGCCAATATTTAGGTAGCAGGTCCAAAATCTTTCCACCTCGTCAATTCCGTCAGCCGGCCGACCAGTGGCGCACCAAGCGCGATATTTTTCCGTCAGCCACGACTGTACTACCAGACGAACATTGTCGCCGGCCGCCAGAGCTTCCATCGCCTTGAATCGTCCCAAATCATTCTCTCCGTACGGCTCGATCAACTCTCGCGGCCCGTCTCTTGGAACATAAACCACGCGACAGCGGGATCGTATCGTCGGCAGGATACTGGCTTCTCGTTCAGCTAGAAGAATAATTTTGGCTCGAGACGGCGGCTCTTCCAATATTTTGAGAAGGGCGTTTTGAGCCTCGGGGGTAAGCAAATCGGCTTGATGGACCACTCCAAGCCGACAATCGTCGAATTGGGGCGAGAGCATCATTTGATTGCAAAACGCGCGCGCCGCTTGAATGCCCCCGCCGTCATCGGCTCGCATCGAGACAACGTCAAACGGCGAGACGCCCAGTCGCTCACCGACTTGCCCGTCGTTCCAACCGATTATCAATGTGGCGTGGGTCAAATTAGCGACGCAGTCAAGGTATTTCATGCCTTTAATCCCCCCCTTTGCCTTATCGGTACGATAGTGTACAATATTATTAGTAGCGAAAACATGAGCGTTTATCAAGATCAAACTATCACTTGTCGGGACTGCGGTAAACAGTTTGTGTTCACAGCGCGTGATCAGGATTTCTTTGCCCAGAAAGGCTTTACCAACGCGCCCACGCGCTGTCGGGAGTGTCGCGCGAATAAAAAGCGCAACATCGAGGCCAAAGAAAACCGAATCCTCCACAAAATAACCTGCAAGAAGTGCGGTAAAGTTGGCGAAATGGCCACCGAGCCGCGCAAACCGGACGATGTTTATTGCGCCGGCTGTTTTTACGAGGAGTGGCAGGCAAAGAACGGCATTGGCAAGACCGCCGCGCCGCTGGGTCTAGACTCCAAGGCGACCCACACCTGACCTCGCTCAATCGCCCGCAAAAAAAATCTTCAACTTCGCTCGACCGGTGCCGTTGTCCGATTCATGGTTCGGAGACAGCGCGTGCACACCGGTACCCCAAAACGGGTCTGGATGTTCGCTTTCACCACCCCCCGAGTGCGTTTTAAGGAGTGCGGCCGGTTTAGGCGCGTGGCGCTTCGTTTTGAGCACACTAAACAACTTCGGCCCAGTTGGGTTCGGTCAAATGTTCTGTTCATGTTGTGTCCTCGGGCAAATCATTATAAATTATAGTAACACACCAGCCGATATAAACCAACCGTATGATCCTGAACGATTTAATCGCCCATCCCGCCGCCGGTTTAATATTTTTACTGGCGATCGGTTTGGCCGTTGGCGTTCACGAGGCCGCCCACGCCTGGACGGCCGACAAGCTTGGCGACAACACCGCTAAGTTGCTCGGACGCGCCAACATCAATCCCTTGGTTCATCTGGATTTGATCGGTTCTCTCCTCTTTCTAATCGCCGGCTTTGGTTGGGGTAAGCCGGTGCCGGTGAACGAGCACCGGCTTCGCAGTCGTTATGACGTCATCTATGTGGCTCTGGCGGGACCAGCGAGTAATCTCCTTTTGGCGATAGCCCTGGCCCTGCCGATTCGCTTCAGCGTTCTCGGGGCGGTAAGTGATGTTTTGTCTCCCTTTGTTTATATCAACCTCGCGCTGATGATTTTCAATCTCATTCCCCTGCCACCGCTCGACGGCTCTAAAGTGTTGCGGCTGTTTTTACCCGACGCCATCATGGCAACGCTCGATCAATTCAGCTTCATTATTTTGATTGTGTTGTTGTTATTCCTGAGAGTCGGCAACGTGGGATTGGGGAGCGCTTTGGGCGGAGCCGTCGGTAGGCTGTTTTTTCTCTTGACCGGTCAACCGGCGTTATGGTGAAAATGGCATTAGTCAGAGTGTGGTATCATGATACTGGGCTCTTTTGCTCGGTTACGAATTGGCCTACGTGTGTTTTTGGGTTCGGCATGTTCTCATGCCGAAACATGTCATGACGCATGTATCGGTCCGGCCAAACGGCCCCGTCCCCAGCTCCTTCCAGGTTTATCTGACTTAAATCTTGAAGAAGCTGGGAGCGGGCGTTCGCCTCGTCCGAGGACGAGGCGACAGGACTCCCACTTGAAGTTGTGACCAATCCCGTAGCCGGGCGGGGAGCTCCAGTGCCGTCAACGTCAGGGTGTAGCGCAGTTGGTAGCGCACCAGGCTGGGGGTCTGGTGGTCGTGGGTTCGAGTCCCACCACCCTGACCAGACCATCGCCCCAAACTCGCGCTGAAGGAGGAATCGGGAAAATGAAGCTCGAATATGTCCGTCTAACCCACGCCCAAAGCGTTCCTAATTGTTTTATCTCCAACCAGGTTTATCATCCGGTTGACGACGATCATAGCCTACGGGGAAATTTTTTTATTCTCTTTCAACAGACCAACACCGCCAGCGGAAGTTTTGTTGCTTCGCTCATTAATACCCTTATCCGCGAGTATTACCGACAGGATAAGGCCGACCGGTTGGAGTGCCTCGAAATCGCGCTCCAACGGGTCAACGGGCAACTAAAAACCTACGCCGACGGCACGAGCGATCCAATAATACTGGACGGCGTATTCGTGCTGGTGTGCGGCAGCGAAATACATATAACGTCAATTGGCCACCCGTCGGCTTTCCTTAAGCGCGACGACGATATGCTTCCACTTATTGAACACCGCCAGAACGAAGACTTGCCGCATCGGTTTTCGGTGATTACTTCGGGCGAAATTCACTCCGGCGACATTCTAGTTCTGGCCACGACGATCGAGACACCGGCGGCCACCGAACGGGCGGTGGCACTCGCCTTGACACACCAACCTCTCTACGAATCGGGACGCGCCTACGCCCGAACGATCAAACAACGACTCGAGCGCACCGCGGAAGCGATATTTGTCCGGATTGAACCGGAGTCCGAAGCGACATATCAAATCTTCGTCGATCGCTCGCTCGAAACGACAGCCGAACGGTTGGAGCGAGTCCAACGAATCCTGGCCAAACATCTCTCCCAAGTAGGCGGCGGCGCGGGGTTCGTGGCCGGCCGAATATCAAAACTGGGACAAAGCGCGTGGGGACGAATAAAACGTCCGCCACCCGAGCAAGCGGCAGTTGACGTACCGGACTCTTCGGCGGAAGTCGCGCCGGTTAGGCCACCCGAAGAAGCCGAGCCGCTTCCGCCTCCGGTTCCGACGCCAACCAATGACCGACATCAACCCAAAGCTTTCGCCGTTCACCAGTATTGGCACCCGTCTGCGGCAGCGCCGCACGAACCAAAACCAACCCCCCAAGACCGCCGAGCCACGGCGCCGGCCGCGCCGATTTCACGCCCGATCAGTCGGCTTAAATTGCCCCAAAGTCTGCCGTCCTTCCGAGCCGTTTACCTATTAGTCGGGGCGCTTATCGTTATCGGCCTCACGGCGCGACTCGTCAATCGGTTGATGTCGCGGAGCGAAACTACCACCCAGTCGGCAAGTGAGCGCGACAGTCTGATCGCCCAGTCGCTTGATGCCGCTCGCACCGCCGATGCCGCCCAAGCCAAAGACGACAACCCCACGGCGATAGTGGAAATTTTGAAAGCGAAAGATTTTCTCACCCGCCTGAACGAAAAAAATCGCAACGAAGCCAGCCGGGCGCTCGACAAACGCCTTGACTCGACGCTTAACGCCTTAGTGAACAGCGTTCCGTTAGTCGCTAGCGCGCCGCCCGTTGGCATTTTGTCCGCCCCGAAAGCCATTGTGGCCGCCGGTAAAATCACTTATGTCCTGACAGCCAACAATTTGGTTGTCAGTATTGACAACGCCACCGCGACGACGGTTCAAGGCCTGCCCGACAACTGGACCACTGTTGCCGCTGTCGTCTACGATTCCGGCCAACGGCTGGCGGTTTACGGCCGAGCGGCGAACGGCACGCCAACGCTTAATGCCATCACCCCCGACCGCGCCGTAAAATCACTCACCCGTCTCGACGGCCAAGCGTGGCCGGAAACGCGCGCCCTGGCCAGTTATCAGACCAATCTCTACCTTGTCGGCGACGCTATGGAAAAAGCCATTCCGAAGGGCGAAGCGTACCGAGTTGTGCCATACGCCAGCGCCGAGTCAACCAGCAACATTTCGTCCATCGTCAATAACGGCACGGCCTTCTATGCGATTGAAAACAATTCAACCTTGTGGCGCATTTCCGCCAACACTCCCAAATCGGCTATCGCCATCACCGAAGTGCCGAAAGAATTTTTACCAGCCAAATACAGCCGAATCATCTCGGGGGTCGAAGGCACGCTCTATCTTTTTGACCGCGAACAACAGCGGGTTTTAGAAATTTCCCCCGACGGAGCCTATCGTGGTCAGTTCACCTTTGGAGATCAGCAAGTCACCGATTGCGACAAAACCGCCGATGGATTCGTGTGCCTCACCGAGTCTAACGCCGTTCAGACATTTTCAAAACATTAAAGACAGCAGATCACCCATTGTTCATGATACTTAATCGCTAAACGACATATAAGTATCCGGAATTATTTCTCCGACGCCACCATCCGATCGGGCCTGGAGATCCCCATAAGAGACAGAGTGCGGGTAAGCACCGCCGAAGTCATGGCCGTTAGGACCAGCCGCTGATCCCGATAAGGCGCCGCGGCTTGGAGGACGGGATAGCGAGCGTAAAACCGGTGAAACAGCCGTGACACTTCGATTGCGTAGTGGGCCAACTGATGGACCGACCAAGTTTTTAATATCGCGTCGATAACAAGGGGAAAACAGAGCAGTTTGACGGCCAGTAACCGTTCATCGTCGCTCAATTCCACCGTGGTGAGATTGATATCGGCCGAGTGTTTTTCCATGATATGCTTGGCTCGAACATAGGCGTACTGAACGTAGAACACGGGATTTTTTTCGCTCTGTTCTTTCGCCAAGCTAAGGTCGAAATCCATGTGGCTGTCCAAATCACGCAACAAAAAAAAGAATCGCGCCACATCGGGGTTGATCTCGTCAAACAAATCGTCAATGGTCACGTAGGCGCCGGCGCGCTTAGACATCGACACCTCTTGACCATCGCGAATTAATCGAACGAATTGAATGATCGGCTGGACAAACTCGCCGTCCCAATCGTTTTGAGGCGCGATTACCGACCGAATGATCATAGCTAAAACTTTCGCCTCGGCAAAATGATCGGCGCCCACCAAGGTCACGATGTGGCTTGGTCGCCGAGCGATTTTTTCCCGATGATAGGCCAAATCTTTCAACAGGTAAGTTTCGGCGCCGTCGGAGCGACGGATGACGCGATCCTTGTCGTCGCCCAACTCGGTTGTTTTGAGCCAAGCGGCGCCGTCTTTTTCGTAAACCAATTTTGCCCGCTTAAGGTCTTGCAGGAGCCCTGCCACCTGGCCGGTGTCCACCAAGCTTTGCTCGGAGGTGTAGCGGGTAAAAGTTACCCCCATGCGAGTAATTGCCGGTTTGATCCAGTCGTTAAAGATCATGTCCGCCGCCTGACGACCGACATCGTAAGGGTCGCCGAAGGTCGGGATTCGAGCGGCTATTTCTTGAATATACGGTCCGGTGTAACCGTCGGCCACCGGTGGCGACTTTAGGCGCGCCGCCTCCACCGAACGGCCAAGGGCCATAATTTGGTTGCCGGAATCGTTAAAGTAATATTCTCGCTCCACTTTCGCCCCCACCGCTTCAAGAATGTTGGCTAAAGCGTCGCCGTAAAACCCGCCGCGGCCATTGGCGAGAGTCAGCGGCCCGGTGGGGTTGGCCGAGATGAATTCCACGACCACGTAGCCAAAGAGCCGCGAATGGTCGGTCAGCTGTTCACTCGTCTCTCGCGCCGCCGCGAGGACGTCTCGCCACATGCTGTTGGCGAGACGAGCGTTGATATACGGCGCGTTCGGCAAAACGCTAAAGCTGGCACGTTTTGCCAGACGATCGTTCAGCTCGGCGGCTAAAGTCGTTGCCACGGCGTGAGGCGACAGACCCAAACCTCGGCCGATATTGAACGCCGCCACCGAGGCCCAGTCGCCGTGGCGAATATTGGCCGCCGGCTCAAACTCAACCGCGTCCGTGAATTGAGGAAAATGCTTCTCCACCGCCGCCCGCAAAGCGCGGTTTAAGGTTTCAAGCGGCTTCATGAGGCGTCTTCCAGGTAATTTTCACGAAGCGCCGCGAGCCGACTTGGATCACCACCGTGTCTCCGTCATTTGGGGCGATGACGTCTTCAACGTCCTCGACAACCCGTCCGTTCTTTTTTACCCCGCGCTGCGCCACCAAACGGCGCGCCGCGCTGTTACTCGGCGCCAAAGTGGTCCGCCGAGTCAAGACTTCAAGCAAGCTATACTGACCGGCGGGCAAGGTTAAAATTTCGGCGTCAGCCGGCACGGTCTTATCTCGAAACACGGCATTGAACCGTTCGGCGGCGGCCTCGGCGGCGGCCGCTCCCTTCAATTCGCCCACGATTGTTTTGGCCAAAGCGAACTTTATCTCCCGCGGATTTTCTTGCTTCGCCAAGGCGTTGCGATAGGTCTCTATGACGTTTGACGATACTTGTGTCGCCAGAACGAAATAAGGTAAAATCAGCCGATCCGGAATAGCCATGGTTTTACCGAATATGTCGTCGGGCGAGTCTGTTAGGTCTATCGAATTGCCCAAGCTTTTCGACATTTTTTCCCGACCGTCGGTGCCGGGCAAATAGCGCACCAGCAAGACATCCTGCTCGGCTTGACCCAATGTTCTTTGAAGGTGTCGGCCCATCAGGACGTTGAATTTCTGATCAATCCCGCCCAGCTCGACATCGGAGCGTACCATTGTCGAATCATACCCTTGGAGAAGAGGGTACAACGCCTCATGAAAATATAGCGGCTGATTTTTTTCGAGACGGTGAACGAAAGTTTCGTGAGACAGCAAGTGATTTAAGGTTGTTTTGGCCATCAACTCCACCACTCGGACAAGATCGAATTCTCCGAACCATTCTGAATTGGCGTGAATTTCGGCCGAGGCGACATCAATCAAGCCGCCGATCTGACCTATCAGGGCATCGCTATTCGCCTTAACTTCGGCCGCAGACAGGCGCGGGCGAGCCGTTTCCCGATCGGTCGGATCGCCAAGTTGGGCTGTGATGTCGCCCATAATCACCACGGCGGTATGACCGGCGTCCTGAAACTGTCGGAGCTTGCGCAGGGTTAAGGCATGACCGATATGCAAAGCCGGTTTACTTGGGTCGATACCCAACTTCACGCGCAAACGCCCCCCGGTTTTGAGGCGGTGGCGCAGCTTGTCGGCGTCAATTATTTCCGCCACCCCGCGCGACAGCAAGTCGTCGGCATCGGCAGTCAAAACTGTCCGTTCCATAAAGAAATTATACCCGATCGGCCCGTGATAGTGCAAAAACGCGCTCGTCAAACCGCCAATCCGCCTCTCGGTTGCGCTCTTATTGGTTCTGACATACAATACTACTAGTTATGCCCCACCCGAGACGGCCTGATTTTGGGATTGATCGCAAACGGCTGGAGCGTCTCCGCCGCCTGATGCTAGATCAGAGCGGCGCGCGGTTGCGAAGTTTTAACCTCCGCCACTGGCGTCGCTTTTTTACCTGGCGCCGCGTTTTGCGTGGGATGATTATGGTATGTCTGGTCGGCCTGGTGTCGGCCGGCCTGGTTTTTGGCTGGTATTTCAAAGATTTGCCCCGGCCGGGCGAGTTGCGGACTCGTTCGACGAGCGAATCGACGATTCTCTACGATCGCAATGGAAAACAAATTTACGATATCTCGGGGGACGAGCGCCGAATTTTGCTGAAATCCGGCGACATCCCTAACGTGATGAAGCACGCGACCGTCGCGATCGAAGACAAGAGCTTTTACCAACATCGCGGTCTCGATTTTCGCGGCTTGATCAGGGGGGCAATATTAAAACCCATCACTGGCAGGGGGTTTCAGGGCGGAAGCACGATTACCCAGCAGTATATTAAAAACGCCATTCTGTCGCCCAAACGCACCCTAGCGCGGAAAATTAAAGAAGTTATCTTAGCCATCGAAATCGAGGCGATCTATTCCAAAGACGATATCCTAACCTTGTATTTGAACGAAATCCCGTACGGGTCGAGCATTTACGGCGTTGAGTCCGCCAGTCAAGCCTTCTTCGGCAAATCGGCCAAGGACGGATTAACCTTGGCGCAAGCCGCAACTTTGGCGGCTCTTCCCCAAGCGCCGACACGCTACTCCCCTTACGGCAACAATATCAACCTCCTGGTGGCGCGAAAAAATCTCGTTCTGGAGGCGATGGTCAAGTCGGGCGCTATCACTCAAGACGAGGCCGATCAGGCGAAAAAAGACCCGCCGCTCGAGGCGAAAGATTTCGCCCAAAAAAGCCAAAACTTTCCCGCGCCTCATTTCGTGATGTATGTTCGGGAGCAATTGGTCAAAAAATATGGCGAGGATATGGTCCAGCGCGGCGGTTTGCGCGTTACCACCACCTTGGATTTGGACCTCCAAACCATCGCCGACTCGGCGATCAAAGACCAAGGCGCTAAAACTCTCCCCAAGGTTCACGCCTCCAATGCCGGCCTGGTTGCCTTAGACCCTAAAACCGGCCAAATTCTCGCCATGGTGGGATCGCTCGATTACTTTAATCAAGCCAACGAAGGCAACTTTAACACCACCACCGGCCAGCGCCAGCCCGGTTCGGCCATTAAACCGATTGTCTATTCAACCTTACTCAAAGAGAATTGGTCGCCGGCGTCGTTGCTATGGGACCTGGAAACCAACTTTAACGGTTATCAACCAAACAACTACGACGGCAAATTCCGCGGACCGGTAACAATGCGCCAGGCTTTGGGAAACTCGCTCAATATTCCAGCCGTCAAGGCCTTGGCGGTCACCGGTGTCCCGAAATTTATCAAAACCGCGGGCGAGATGGGCATTACCACGCTCGAGGGCAAGGCGGCGAGCGGCGGTTTGGCCTTGGCCTTAGGCGCCGGAGAGGTCAAGTTAATTGATCTAACCGCCGCCTACGGGGTAATTGCCAACCATGGCGATCGGGCTCCCCTCACTTCCATTCTCAAGATCGCCGACAGCAGCAATAAAATTATCGACGAGTGGAAGCCGGAAACCAAATCGGTCCTCGCGCCAGAGATCGCCTACCAGATAAGCGACGTCCTGTCCGACGTTGACGCCAAGCGCCCCACCTTCGCCAATACGTTGGGCATCCTCACCGTCTCGGGCAAGACCGTGGCGGTAAAAACCGGCACGACCAACAACTTTAAAGATGCCTGGACCGTCGGTTTTACCCCCAGCTTGACTGCCGGCGTTTGGGCCGGCAATAATGACGGTCGCGAAATGGATCGCGGCGGCGGATCAACCGCCGCGGCGCCGATTTGGCACGCTTTTATGGTGAAGGCCCTTGCCAAATCTCCCAATGAAGCTTTTTTCCGACCCTCAACCATTACCGATCACACCGTTGATCAGTTTTCCGGGAAAAACCCCACCCCGGCGTCCGGCCAGCTCATCTCGGACGTGTTCGCGCCATGGCAAATACCCACCCAAAACGATGACGTCCATCGAATCGTCAACGTCTGCAAAAGCAACGGCCTCCTCGCCACCGACGCCACCCCGAGCGATGAGATCGAAACTCGAACATTCACCCGCGTTCACTCGGAAAAACCCGATAATCCCGCCTGGGAAGGCCCGGTTCAGGCGTGGGCCAGTGGCCAGAATTTGACCAGCGAGCCGCCAACCACCAAATGCTCGATTGTTTTTCGCGACCCCAAAATTGCCATCGCCGCGCCCGACAGCGGGGCGACGGTGAGCGGAGTTTTTACGGTGGAAGCCGACGTAACCTGGCCACCCAACGCGGCTGGAACAGTCCGGTTTTTGGTAGATGGCGCGCCCCAATCCACCGACGCTATCGAGCCGTACACCGCGACGATTGACGCCGGCAGCCTTACTCCCGGCCCCCACGAGCTCAAGGCCGTAGCCGAAACAACCTTAAATACGTCGGCCGCGGCGACGGCATCAATCACGGTCGCCGGCGACGTTACAGCGCCCGGTGAAGTTACCAACGTCACCCTCGTCGTCTCCAGCGCCAAGGGCGCGGCCATCGCCACCTGGACTAACCCCGCCGACAGCGATCTGGCGAGTGTAACAGTGTACGTATCTCAATCGCCTAATGTCAAAGGCGCCAAAAACAGCGTTTATGTCGCCACTCCGGGCGTTAATCAATCAACCCCCCTGATTGGCCTGGCAAGTGGAGTGGCCAACTACGTGACTTTCGTCCCCAGCGACAAAAACGGCAACGCTCGGGCTACAACCATCCAATATTCTGTCGTGCCGCTGTAGCATCGGCTAAGCTACGACCGGTTAACGCACCCCGCGCCCTTGGTCTAATTTGACCCTAAGGGAAGTTTTTTTCGGGGTAACGAACACGATTTTTCCACTCACCGTTTGATAGATGCGGGCGACTTCGCACTCGATTTCCTGATCCACCGCCCTGTCGCCGCCCTCGACGATAATCATTGTGCCGTCCGGCAAATAGCCAACCCCTTGTCCGGATTCTTTGCCTTTTTGAATCACTTTGACCATAATTGCCTCCCCGGGAAGCAGGACCGGTCGAAGCGAACTGGCCAGAGCGTTAATATTCAGGACACGGACACCGCGAATTTGGGCAATTTGATTGAGGTTATAATCCAGGGTCAAGAGAGAAGTATTATGCTTCTGGGCGAGGCGGATCAATTCGCCGTCAACGGTGTCCTCGACTTGGGGTTCTTGCATCACGGTAATTTTCAGCCGTGGCTGATTTCGAATTGACGCCAAGCGATCCAAGCCCCGCTTGCCCCGCGCCCGCTTCACCGGATCGCGGGCATCAGCCAGTTTTTGCAACTCCTTCAACACGACCTGCGGCACAATTAGTCCCCCGGGCAAGAAACCGGTTTCGACAATGCTTTCAATCCGCCCGTCAATCAGGACCGAAGTGTCGATGATGGATTCGTGACTGCCGCGATCCTCCCGCTTAATCAGGGCGCGGATAAAATCGCTCGCCGCTTGGGCTTGAGCCAGAAAAAGATCGAACACCCCCACGGCAATAATGACATTGACGATAATCGGCAGCCACCGGCCAAAAATGCCCGGTAAATTCGCCAGCAGTCGCCCCACCAACGAACCGATGATCAAGCCGATAATCAGGCCCGTCAAGCCCAGAAAAAAATATGGAAAAGAGACGTGAATCAGTCGGCGAAAAATCAGGTAGGCCGACAGGGCAACTATCAGGGCGATCAGCAGAAAAACCAGATCCGGCTGACTCTCTAGGGCCATGGCGTCTCCGCGGCGCTAACGCTCGCCGACGTCCGCCCGCGAGGACGGCCGGCGACCTTTAGTCCCAATGCGGCCACCAGTTCAGCCAGCGTCTTGGCCGGCGCGCCAACATGGTAACCTAAGCGATTAATTTCGTCTTGGCGTCGCTTTTGATAAGTTGCCGGTCTAATTTCGCCGGTTAAGCCAACTTCTCCGCAAAAAACTGACCGCGCGGGCAACGCCACCCCGCTGGCCGCCGACAGTAATGCCAAACACGCCGCCAAATCAGCCCCGCGATCTTGAACACTATATCCCCCAACAACATTGCAAAATACGTCCGACGACGCGAACGCGCCACCGCCGCGACTGTCGAGAATTGCCAATAAGAGATGGAGCCGTTGGGGATCGAATCCCGAACTGGCGCGTTTGGGGTAACCAAACGGCGTTGCCGCCACCAAAGCCTGAATTTCGATCAACATCGGGCGCTGTCCCTCGATAACGGCCGTCAGGGCGGTGCCCGGCGCCGCCTGGCGATGCGACTCAACGAATAACACCGATGGATCGTCCACCCCAACCATGCCGTTCTCGCCCAACTGGAATAAGCCCGTTTCGTACGTCGCCCCAAAACGATTCTTCATCCCGCGCAAAATACGAGTATCGCCGCGCGGGTCGCCTTCCAAGGTTAGAACTACGTCCACCATGTGCTCGAGAGTTTTCGGCCCGGCCACCGTTCCCTCTTTCGTAATGTGGCCAACAAGGATCATACTCACCCCCAGGCTCTTGGCCAATGTTTGCAGGATCAGGGCGCACTCCCTCACCTGCACTAAGCTGCCCGGCGTGCTGGGATAAGTTTCGTCATAAATGGTTTGAATCGAATCGATGATCACGACATCGGGCGACCGCGCTTCGATCGCGGCGCGGATTGCCGGCAAATGCGTCTCGTTGGAAAAAAGAAACGTCGGCGTTATGCCGAGCCGCCGAGCCCGACCGGCCACTTGGGCCGTTGATTCCTCGCCGGAAAAATAGATCACCGTTCGCTCCGACACCGCCTGGGCAACTTGGAGAAGCAACGTTGATTTCCCGATTCCCGGTTCTCCCGCCAGTAAGATCACGCTTCCCGGGACGATGCCGCCGCCGACCACCCGATCAAACTCGCCAATCCGGCTGACTAATCTCTGACCCGACGACGCGTTCACGTCCAGCGGCGTCAACGCCAAAACAGCCGCCGGCTGATTACCCGACGTCTTCTTGGGCGTAAACGGCTGAAGAGTGTTCCATTCCTGGCACGCGGGACACCGTCCTTGCCAGGCGATAGATTCTTCCCCGCAACTGCCGCACACATAGCGTGTCCTAATCTTGGCCATGTCGCGCCATTCCTTTCACGATCATTTGGGGCGAGCGATTACCTCTGAACTCATTAATCCCAAGGGTTCCGTAGATGTCAAGCGAACCATCAACCAGCGTTTTGGCCTTGTGGGCGCCAAAATAGATGATCGGCACCTGTTCTATGCCTTCACCGAGAGCCGCGGCGCGGAGGTGGGCGCCGTCTTTTAGCCAACGAACGTCTCGCAACACGACTTGGCGCAAACTCCATGTCGGCTCGATGTTGCCGACTCCCCATGGTTCGAGACGCTCAAGCGAGCCCAACGCCTCCAGGGTGGTCTGACCGGGTGTAATCAAGCCGTCGGAAATAGCCTGACTGCCATCGGCCGCCATCGCACCGTTGTCGGCCAAACCGGCCGCCAGCTGGGGAATGTTTTCTTCCTTAATCGTTAAACCGGCCGCTAGGGGGTGACCGCCAAAAGCCACGAGCAAATGACGAAATTGACCCAAGAGTTCCGGCAAATGACTACCGGCGATCCCTCGAATACTCCCGCGGTACACCCCCGCGCCGGCCGGAGCTAAAACAGCGACTATCCCTCGGCGTTCCTCGGCCAGTCGCCCGGCCACTACGCCAGTCAAACCGGCGTGCCAGCCCGCGTCGGCCACTAAACACCCTCGGTCGGATAGCCGATCAAGTTTTTGCCTGCCTTCGTCAACCATTCGCCCAGTCAGACTCTGGCTCCGTTCCCAACATGTCATAATCCGGCCGATCGCCGCGTCAATCTCATCAACTCTTCGACTGACCAAAAGAGTAAAAACGTCGTCCATACGATCAATCCGTCCGGCCGCGTTGCACGGGGGAATAATTTTGTAGGCAACGTCACGATACGTTACCGCCTCGATAGTTAAGCCGACTGTTTCGATTAACCGACGTAGCCCGGGGCGTCGGCCAGCGCGAATAATCTTTAATCCGCAGCAAGCAAAGAGACGATTTTCCCCGATCAATGGCACCATGTCGGCAATCGTCGCCAAAGCCACCAAATCTAACTCCCAGCCAAACCAATTGGCGGGTATCATAGCTTGATACTTATGTGGCGAAAGACGAATAAGGCCGTCAACGAGCTTGGCCGCCACGCCGGCGCCAGCTAAACCCAAGAAGGGGTAAGCCCGTCGTCCGAAGTTCGGATTAACAATGGCGAAGGCCGACGGGACATCCACGACCTCTTCGGGCGGTTCGTGGTGATCGGTAATAATCACCGCCATTCCCAACGCCGTCGCCGCGTCAACGGCGGTTTTGTCGCGAATACCACAGTCAACCGTAACGATTAGGCTAACGCCGCGGCGGGCAAACTTTTCGACATATTCGGTCGTCAGACCGTAACCGGCCTGCCGCGTTGGCAGTTCCACCACCACACTGGCGCCAACCAGGCGAAAAAACTCATAAAGCAGCGCCGCCGCCGGCGTGCCGTCCATATCGTAATCGCCCATAATCCCAATCGTCTCGTCGGCCTCCACGGCGCGCCAAAGCCGCTCGACTGCCGTCGAGAGCGAATCAAGAGCGCTAGGATCATGGAGATCGTCAGGCCAATTCGGGGACAAAAAACGATCAATATTGTTCAACCGACGCTCGGCCACGATATGATCAAACAGACTTGTTGTTACTCTGGGACCATCGCGCCAAAACTTTTCCATGACCATCAAGACCGTTTATTTCCAATAGCCCCAGCGCGGAACCCGCACGTCAATCACCCGCGCTTCGGGATGAGATGCAAAAATACTCCGAGCCGCGGCCAGTTGTTCATCAAGGGGGCGTTGGGTTGTCAAACGCAAGCGCAAATCGCCAGATAGCACCACGTCGAGATGGTAGGTGGTTTCGGTAATTTCGTTGGCGATGTGGTCCCGACCAAAATCCGACAGCTGATTTTGAAGCTTTTCAACAAACGTAATGAACACCGGCGTCACAATCATCTGACCGGCGGCGACCGGCGCGGAGGACAGATCGACTATTTTGGGAAGATTGGCGTGTTCCGGCTGCTCGCCGGCGGCAAATATTTGTCCCGTGGCGTCGACAATAAAAACAGTGCCGCCGCGCTGCCAGCGTACCTTCGGTTCGCGCAAGCTAACCGAAAGTCTTACCGTTCGAGGCAGACCGCGAATGATAGTTACGTCGGCAATGGCGGGATATGCTTGACGCAAATCCTGTCCAACCGCCGCGCTATTGAGTCGAAAAATATTCTCCCCAACAAATCGTCCCGTCACCGCGACAACGGCGCTAGACTCGATTCCCACCACCTCGACCGACGTAACCCGAAATACCTCGCTTTGAAACACGAACCAATAACCGCCGACAATCACCCCTAAGACAACAAAACCCACGCTCCAATAAGGCGCCAGCTTGCGGGGCGATGAAAAAACCTTCCCGGCAGGAATAACCCCGGGCAAACGGTGAATAGGCCGACCCACAAACTCCTTCCTGCCCTTCATCATAACATACCCCACCGAACCAACGCGGGAAGTGGGCGAAGTCAGGCGGCACCCGCTCGATCGCGCTACTCCCAATAGCCGGCAAATTCAATCAGGGGTGTTGGACGCTGGCCGACGATCGGTTCCAGAGCGGTTCGCGCTAATTCAATCGCCGCGGCGGCGTCGCGGCTGGAGCCCTGGCCATAATTTACCAGCATGTTCGGGTTGCTCGGCGCGAAGCCAATCGCGCCAACTCGCCAGTTTTTGACCGTCGCTCGGTCAACGATATAGACCGGCCGATCCACCGACCGCGCCACGTCGCTCGCTTGGCGATGCCTAAAAGTTTCGCGCGCCGCCAAATTGTCAAAACACTCCAGTTGAGGCAACCCGCCGTCTGGACTTTTCCGGCGATCGGGACGAGCCGACTGCAATCTCCGCTTGAGCGTGTCCGGCGACATGAGGGCGAGTTGGAGTGTTGCCGACAAGATAATCGGCGGAGTCGGTGACTGCCGTCGCTCCTTTTTTAGGCGGCTCATGCGATGGGCAAAGTCAAACCACGCCCGATCAACCTTGCGAATCGCCCCTCCAAGTTGATAGTCGCGCGGCGGCGCGCCGAGCTCCGCGGCGTCGAGCAAGGTCGCGCTCCGAACGTAGTCGCCCAACGCCCGCGAGCCAACCGAAACATTGTTGTAAATCGCTCCGCCCACCGTCCCGGGTAAACCTAATAAAAACTCCAACCCCCCATAGCCGCGTGATACGGTTTGAGTTGCCAACTCCCCGAGCGACAGTCCGGCGTCGGCGATTATTTGCGATCGCTCGGGCACGAACACAAAGCCACGGGTAACATTTTTGATAATTAAGCCGGGAAAGCCGGCGTCGCTAACTAAAATGTGGGAACCGGCGCCAATCACTTGATAAGCCAGCCCTTCTTTCACGGCCTGGCCAACGGCCTCGACAATCTTCCCCACCGACTCGCCCAAAGCAAAGTATTGGGCGACACCGCCGGTATGAAACCAAACAGAATCCCGCAAAGCAACGTTGTCTCGCAGGGCCATGATGGCGTTACGAAGACAACCCAGCCGGTTGGCTGGCAACGCTCCTAATTAACGGCCGCGCCGCGCGATCGAACAGACCGTCCGCCCCCAGTATGACGATGCAATCATCACGGGGAACCCGATCGGACAGCAAGCGACTGACGTCCGATTCCGGTTCAAGATAGTAAGTTGTGGGATGCTTCCGACGGAACTCGGCCACAAAATGACGGGCGTGCAAACCTTCCGACTTTTCTTTCGGATAGCCCTTAATATCGGCGATAAAAATGTTGTCGGCCAAGCCCAGGGCCTTTTGCAGGCCGTCGTTTTCCGCTTTAGTTCTTAAAAAAGATCCCGGTTGGTACAAGCACCAAATTTTTTTTGATGGATATGTTTGACGGCAATAAGTCAAAATCGCCTCAATCGTTTCGGGGTGATCGGCTCGGTCGTCAATGATGACTCGTCCCTCCCTGTCGGTGTAGGTTGAACCGAATCGTTTTAGTCGTGGCACGGTTGCCAGACCGCGGGCGATGATTGCCGGACTAAGCTCGAGCATGAGCGATACCACGCTCACCGCCGCCGCCGCGGCGATAAAACAGCGGCCGTGACAGGGGATGGTAAACGGCCCGTAGAGCTGGTTGCCTTTTAGGAGAGAAAACGACGCCTCGTTGGCCGATTCTTCAACATCTCGAATCTGCCAGCCGGCATCGCGGTCAAACCCGTAAGTTTCGATATGCCGGTCAACCAAGTGAGTGCGCAAACGTTTCATTCGAGCGTAGTCGCTATCACCAACTATTAACCCGCGGCGCGGCACTCGTCGGGCAAAGGTGTAATAAGCGTGATAAACATCGTCGAGCGTCATATATATTTCCGGGTAGTCGTAACGGATGCTTGGCATGATGACGATTTCGGCGTCGGCTGACAAAAAATCGGCCTCGTATACCGTCGCGTCGCGTTTAAAGCCCGAAAACGGCACGACAAACCACTCGCTTTCCGACGGATACGCCAAACCATCATCACTCTCCGTCACCGAATGAGTCAACGCTTGGACCGAAACATGAGCTTGGCGCCAAACATGATGCAACCATGTCGCCACCAACGGCCCCTCGTACTCACCTAAAACTGCCACTCGGCGACTGTTTTGAGTAATTTGCCGCCCGTACTCCGCCTCGGTCATCAGCGGAATTTTTGCCTTCGCCGCCGCCAGATATTCGGGGTGGCGAGCGTCATAATAGCGCGAAATCACCACGCCCTGGGTTGTTGAGGCAATATTATGCTGATTAAACGTGTCGCAAAAACGCAGTCCGGCCGCGAGTAACGAAGACAAATAGAGCGAGTCGCGATGGTCGTCAGAACCGCTGGCCGACGCCCCAGATTTGAGAGCGTAGCTGGCCAGACTTGCCATTTCCGGCGTAAGAACGCCGATGAAGTGAAGCGAGTGGGGAGGAGAAGTCATACCATCAAAATTGTCCGTTTAAGCGACGAGGCTACCTCTTGGGCAGCCCCGCGGCTTCCAAATACTCGCGTCCCCTCCTCCAGCTGTCTCCTCAAAACCGAGTCCCCGAGGAGTTCGCTGATCGTCTCATACAACCGTTCGGGCGTCAAATTCTCCTGTCGCAACATTAAGGCGGCGCGATTTTCCACGAATATTTCAGCGTTTCTCACTTGATGATCATTGGCCGACGAAGGCAATGGAATCAGGATCATCGGCTTCCCAAGGGTAGCGATCTCGAAGATCGTCGAGCTGGCGCGAGACACTACCAGCGTGGCTTCGCGCATATAATCGGCAATATTGCTCGCAAAATCAACCACGCCGTAATGTTCCGCCAAACGCGGCGGCAACTCTTCTTTGAGCCGCAACATCGTTGGATACGACGCCGCGCCAGTGATGTGCATCACCGCCACTCGATTGAGCAGGCGGGGCAAAATTGCGCCGATAGCCCGATTAATCGCCGCCGCCCCTTGACTGCCGCCGGTTATCAGAACCATTGGCCGCCGACTTTTGGGAACGCGAGACTGGCGTCCAAAATCGCGCCTCAAAGGGACGCCGACGGGAATGATTTTTTTTGCCAGAGACGGCGGATAGACTGACGCCGGAAAAGCCGTAAAAACCTGTTTGGCAACGCCGGCAACAATCCGATTCGCCACCCCCATCACGGCGTCGGATTCGTGAATCACCAATGGCGTTTTTGTCCACCAGGCCGCCACCGCCGCCGGTAGCGCGACTGGCCCGCCTTTAGTAAAAATTATTGCCGGTCTTCGCTTAAGGACCAGTCTCCGCGCCACGAAGACGCCGCGAGCCAAACGCGCCAAGTCACGCACGTTTAACACCACGCTTTCAAGCGTAAGGTACCGACGCAACTTGCCGGCGGGAATTGCCGTAAACGGAATACCGGCGGCGTGGGCTAAATCGACCTCCGGTCCCTCGGCGGTGCCGATAAACTGGAGTTTAATTCTCGGGTCGCGCCGTAGAATTTCCGCCACCGCCAAAAGGGGCATCACATGTCCTCCGGTTCCACCACCCACCAGCCAAATTAATCGCGCGGCCGGTTCACGTTGAGAAACCTGGCTCATCGCGTCAGGCCTTGCCAAATCCGTAGCGCGACACGCTCAACACCACGCCAGCGGCGCAAAGCGACATAATCAGCGACGTGCCACCATAACTCACAAACGGCAATGTTACCCCCGTTAACGGCACCAACCCGAGTATGGCGCTGATGTTGATGGCGAACTGACAGGCGAACCAAGTTGTGATGCCGAACGCCATCATTCGGCCAAAATCATCGCCGGCCTGAAACGCAATGCGATAGCCCCGCCAAATCAATAACGCGACAACCGCTAGCACAATTAGGGTCCGAAAAAATCCCAGCTCCTCAACAATAATGGCAAAAATCGAATCAGTGTGCGGTTCGGGAAGATAGAGGTATTTCTGGAGACTGCGACCGAACCCGCGTCCCAGTAACCCGCCCGAGCCGATGGCGATAAGTGACTGATTAATATGATAACCCAGGCCAAGTTTGTCGGCCGTGGGATTAAGGTACGTCGTCAGGCGGTTGAGGCGATAAGGTTCAATTAAAATCAAACCCGTGATGAGGGACAATCCCGCCCCGCAGCTCGCGATGATATGACTGATCGTCCCACCGGCAACAAAAATCATCGCTATCGCCGTCACGACCATCACCAGCAACGTCCCCAGATCTCTCTGCCACATCATTAACACGACTATTGGCAATAACAACAGCAGTAACGGCAACAGACCGTGGCGAAAAGATTTTACCCCCGAACCTTTGGCTTCCAGCCAAGCGGCAAAATAGATCACCCCAGTCAGTTTGAGTATCTCCGACGGCTGAATTTGAAACGCGCCGAGGTCGATCCAACGGGCCGCGCCGTTCGCGGTCTTTCCCAAACCCGGAATAAAGACCGCCAGCAACAGGACCAGGCTTAGGGCAAACATCCAAGCGGCATACGGCCGCCATTTGTGATAATCGAGACGACTGATGACCGACATCGCCATCAGGCCAAAAACAAGGGTTACGGCCTGTTTGACGGTAATGGCGTAGCTTAGACTGTACGTTTCGACTGACAGTACTGCCGAACTGGAAGAAATCATGATCAAGCCAAACAAACACAGCCCCAGAACGAGACTAAAATACACGTAATCCGGCAAAAGTCGGTGGATGCGAAAACGGTCGAGTGGCATCTTAGGCCATCATATCACACCCCTCCCACGCCCTCCCCTTTGGACAGACTATCGACCGAAACGTCTCTCGCGTCTCGCGAACTGGCGCAAAATGTCGCGAAGATCTTCGCGTTGAAATTCCGGCAACAATTTTTTAATGAAAAACCATTCGCTATAACTCGATTGCCAGGGCAAAAAATTACTCGTCCGTCGCTCTCCGCCGGTACGGATAATCAGATCCGGTTCGGAAGGAAGGGCAAGGTGCGATTCAAACATTTCCAAAGTAACGTCCTTGACGTCAATAACTTTCGCTTTAACTTTGGCAACGATTTTTCGGACCGCTTCAAGGATTTCTTCTCGGCCGCCGTACGCAATACAAAAATTAAGAAAGAAGGTGTCGTTACCGGCCGTCGCCGTCTCGACTCGCTCAACCGCTCGCTGAACCGGTTCGGGCAAAAGATCAACTTTACCGATTACTCTAATACGCACGCCATTCTCCGCCACTTTGGGGTCGCTGGCAAGGATATCCAGCTCTTGCTCAATCAGTTCCATGAGTTTTTTGACTTCGCGCGCCGGGCGGTAAAAATTTTGGATCGAAAATGTATACAGTGTCAGCTCGATAACCCCAAACTCTCGACACCACCCCACAAGGCGGCGGACAGTTTCGCGCCCATACTCGTGCCCGCGCCACGGTTTTAACCCCTTCAGTTTGGCAAAGCGACGATTGCCGTCGAGAATAAAACCAACATGATGAGGGATAACTAAGGTTGTCGGCATAACACTGTCAAGTATAGCAGGAAATTTTGGCCAGAACCACAATCGACTATCCTTTGCCGATAAGCGCCACTATGAGACCAATCACCGCGAACACGGCCGAAATTATCCAAAATCGAGCCGTAACTTTGGTCTCCGGCCAGCCCAAAGCCTCGAAATGATGATGAATCGGCGCCGACAGAAAGACCTTTTGGTGGTAAAGTTTTTTTGAGGTGAGTTGGATCACCGTGCTTAACCCTTCGACCATCAAAATAATCCCGATCACCGGCAAGACAAATACGCTGTTGGTGAGAAAGGCGATCACGCCCAGCGTCATGCCCAGTGGCATGATGCCGGTGTCGCCCATAAAAAATCGCGCCGGATAAATATTAAACCACAAGAACGCCAGCGTCGCGCCCACAATCGAGCCGCAAAATGCCGCCAGTTCGACTTTACCTTCCGAGAGAGCGATAAAAGCGTACGCCACATAAGATATCGCCATGACGCCACCGGCAAGGCCGTCCAGACCGTCGGTTTGGTTGGCTGAAAACGCCGTCCAGACTAAGACGGCAACAAATAACGGCAGGTAGAGTATTCCAAGATCGAGATTACCGATGCCCGGGAGATGAAAAATACTAAATCCGAGTTTGTAGTAAAACCACCACGCCCCAACCGATGCGATTGAGACGTACAGCAGGAGCCGTAACTTGAACTGCATTCCGCCGTTATGCGGACCGACGCCATAAATATTCATTAAATCGTCAATTGCCCCAATCACTCCGGTTGCCGTCAACACGAACAGCGGCAGCCATGTGCCGGCGCGGTTGAGATTGAAGACGAGGGTGATGACGGCCACCGTGATCCAGATCAACAACCCGCCCATGGTGGGGGTGTTCATCTTGCCCTTATGCAGACGAAAGAAAATCGGGGCCGCTTTGGCGTCAAATCCCGTTTGCCTAATTCTCTTGCCTAAACGGTTCTTAAACAAAAAATTGGTGAACAGCGGAGTCCAAAGCATGGCGACAACAAAGCTTAGACTCGTTAACAGAAACACAAACTTGAGATCGCTGATGTAAATTGATAAAGTTTCCATTGGCGCGGCTAAGGGATTTTTTGCCACTCCTTTTCCTGCCGAACAAGGAGGTCGTTAGCTCGCTCGGGTTGACGCATGATCGCTTTCACCAGCCGTTCGAGCCTAATCGTGTTTTGCGAACCTTTAACCAGAACTATAACACCGTCCCCCAGCTGGCTCAACACCGCCGGCGCCGCTTCTTGGGCCGTTAAAAACCAGGAATCGGCTTTGTAACTGCGCGCCAGCGGCCCGATCCCGATGACAACATCCGACACCTGACGGGCCATCGCCCCAATCGCGCGGTGAACCGGCTCGGGAGTTTTTAGCTCGCGCATATCCCCCAGCACGGCGACTCGTTTACGCCCAGGCATCTGACCCAAAAGTTGGAGCGCCAAACGCATCGCTTCCGGCTGGGCGTTATAAGACTCGTCAATAATCCAACTGTTCTTGAGTCCGGGCAAGAGAGCGCCGCGACCGGCGACCGGTTTTAAGCCCTTGAAGGTTTCCACCTGAATATCGCGGGAAATACCCAAGGCGTCGCCGATGGCCGCCGCGAACAGCACGCTGTATATTTGATGCTCGCCATAGCGCGACACTTGCACCCGCTGGGTACGGTTCCGGTGGTGAATTACCGCCGCCGTGCCGTCGAGCGTTACTCGCGTACCGGAAGCGAAATAATCGGCGTGGACGTGAAGGCGGCAAGTTACCTTTGTCTGACCGGGCGCGACGGAAAGCTTGGCCAAAAAAAGATCGTCGGCGTTAACCACCACAACGCCATCAAGGCCAACAAATCGCGTGATCGCGGCTTCCTCGTCTTTCATGGCCGCGACGCTCGAAAAATTCGCCGAATGGGCTTCGCTCGCGCTCGTAATCACGGCGTGCGTCGGCCGCGCCAATCGTCCTAAATAGGCCATGTCGCCCGGTCGGTCAGCGCCCAGTTCCAGCACAATGCACTTGGGAGAAGCGCCCAAAAAAGCGGTCAATAGTCCCCGAAATATCGCCGTCAGCCAACCAAATCCGTGGGGTGTTTTTTGAAATCCCAGCAAAGTCAGGGGGACGCCGAACTCGGTGTTGAGACTTTTGGGAGTTACGAGACTGAACTCGCCATAAGCGCGTCGTGTCATCTGGCCGATCGCCTCCTTGACACTGGTTTTGCCCACACTGCCGGAGATTGTTACCACCGGCCCACGGTAGCGAGAGCGAAAAAACATCGCTTCCCAATACAGCACTGCCGCGATCAATTTGGCGAGCGGTGATTTCATCGTTCCCAGTGTAACATAGCCGACTGGTTTGTCTATTGAACCTTGTCGGGCTTAATCTGCTTTTGGTGGAGTATCCAGGCGGCGATTTTACCGAACGTCGGGGCCGCCGATGATTCGGCAAACCGAACAGTTTTGGGGTTGTCGAGCTTTACCAGCACCGAGTATTGAGGGTCCGATGCCGGAAAAAAACCGACAAACGAGCCGATATGACGATCGTCAAAGTATCCTCCGGCTGGATTCGCGACTTGCGCCGTGCCAGTTTTCCCGCCGATTCGATAACCCGGAACCGCCGCCCGCTTGCCATGGCCGTTGATAACCACCGATTCGAGCATGCCGATAACTTTTCGACTCGTTTCTTCGCTCACCGCCCGACCAACTTCCCTCGGAGCCGTAACCGCCAAGTCGCCTTTATCGTCGACAATCCGCGAGACTAAGCGCGGTTGCATCATTACCCCTTTATTGGCCAACGCGCTGTAGGCCATAATCATCTGGAGCGGCGTGGCCGACATCCCTTGACCAAAAGTCAGCGTGGCCCGAGTTAAATCGTTCCAATTCTTGACCGGCGGGAGAACCCCCGAGATGACACCCTGAAGCTTGAGTTTTGGGACATTGCCAAAACCGAATTGTTTTAGTCCGGCATATTCCGCCTCGTTGCCCAGCTTGTCGCCCACCGACACCATGGCGACATTGTCGGAATTCTCCAGCACTTGGGTCATCGTTTCTTCCCCGAAAGCCTTTTTTTCGGCGGTCCAGATGACGTGATTGAGAACTTGGACCGACGCCCCAAAGACGCCTTTAGTGTCTGGTTCGAACAATTTTTTTTCTATCGCCAGGGCCATAATAAGCGGCTTGACGATTGACCCGGGTTCCCATACAGCCGAAACTGCCGGATTAAGAAACACCCCTTGCTGATCGGTCCCAACGCTGTTGAAAGTGTTCGGGTTAAAATTCGGAACATTACTTAGCGCGACAATGTCGCCGGTCGAAGGCTGCATCACAATCGCCGTGCCGCCGTCGGCCTCGAATTCCTTTACGGCGTCAGCGAGCGATTTTTCGACAAACTCCTGAATTGGCCGGTCAATCGTCAACACCAAGCTCGCCCCTTTTTTGGCTTTAATTTCTTCGCCCAAACTTATCGGACGCCCTTGGTTGTCTTTTTCGCCCACAAGATAACCCGATGCCCCTTTCATAATCGCGTCGTAGGCGCCCTCGACGCCATAGCTGCCGTTGCCGTCGTAATTCACAAACCCCAAAACATGGGCCGCCGTCGCCTGTTCCGGATAATAGCGCACCAGCTCGGGAATTAGAAGAACTCCGTCGAGCCGAAGGGCGGCGACTTGATCGGCCTCGGGCAATGTTAAGCGGCGCTTCAGGGGCGGAATATACGGTTTTTTATTATTAATTTTGTTAAAAATATCCATCCGACCAAGCCCCAGCACCGGCGCGAGAGCTGTGGCGGCGGCGGAGGGATCAGCCAAACGATTCGGAATCACTAACGCCTGATAACGCCACTCATTGGTCGCCAGAGGAAAGTAGTTTTTGTCGGAGTCGGCAACAACAACCTCGCCCCGTTCTCCGGCGGTAGTTTTTCGATAAGCGTATTGTTTCTCGGCCTCACCTAGAATCTGCGGATGATCGATTACCGACTTTTGATACAACCCACTAACCACACTCACAAAAACTAGGACGTTGACAGTGAAAACAAACCCCAGCCGTTGTTGCCACTCCTTTGAATTCATACATATTTAAGGGCGCGAGTCCTCGACGTCGGTTACCGCCTGTAAGCCAAGGGGATCGATGGCTTGAGAAATCGTGTCGAGCGACTGGAGACGCAACGCCTCTAATCGCAACTGATCTTCTTGAGTGACCAAATTTTCGGCTTGCGTTCGCAGCGACTGAACTTCTATCCGCTTGGCCGCTCCTTGACTTGACTGGGCGATATACAGCAAAGCCAGCGACGCCAACAAAACAAACCCAGCCAGCCGACTGGTGATG
Source organism: uncultured Candidatus Saccharibacteria bacterium (assembly GCA_964372935.1). Lineage (GTDB taxonomy): Bacteria > Patescibacteriota > UBA1384 > 2-12-FULL-50-11 > DASWYB01 > CAYJRF01. The sequence continues at coordinate 10,317 of CAYJRF010000001.1, read as the reverse complement.
AATCCAAGATTTCCCAAACGTTTGCTCGGTTTATAGCCGAGTAGACGCTGATTATAACTCACGGGTATCATATGATGCCTCCCGGGCTTTCGCGATTTTTGGCGTCAATTGAACTCGCCAGACCTCGCGGTAGAACGTGAGACTTTCTCCCCCCAACGCAATTTGGCGCTCCGGGCGCGGGGGTTGGCCCGAATTTCATCCAACGTGGGACGAATCACGCCCTTGGGCGATTCGATCTCCGGAGCCGCGGCCAGAAAATGTTTCACCGCGCGATCTTCGCCCGAATGAAACGAAATCACCGCCAACCGTCCTCCCGGACGAAGCAGTTCGACCGCTTGAGGCAACGCCCCTGCCAGTTGACCGGCCTCGTCGTTGACCCAAATACGCAAGGCCTGGAAGATTGGCGCGAGCTCGTTTGGCCGACATATTTTCAGCGCCCGTTTCAGGTCGCCAGCCACTCTAAAGGGCTGGTTGCGCCGCGCCACGACAATTTTTTGGGCCAGGCGTCGACTGTCGTGACGATCACCGAAGCGATACAGGGCGTCGGCAAGCGTCTTTTCGCCCGTCTGGTTGAGAAAATCGGCCGCGGTGGTCGTTTGGCCGGCTAATCGCATGTCAAGGGGCGCGGCATCGTCAAACGTTAAGCCGTACTTTAGATCAGCCAGTTGGCGCGAAGACACTCCCAAGTCAAACAGAGCTGCGTCAAACTTTTTCAAACCCAGGCTGTCCGCCAACTTGGCCAAATCGCCAAACCGTCCATGGCTGACATCCACTCGGCCACCGAAGGAGGCCAGGTTGGCTTTCGCCACGACCAGCTGTTGATAATCTTGCTCCACCCCCCAAACGCGACCAAGGGGTTGGGTGGCTTCCAGCCAAGCTTGAGCGTGTCCGCCATCCCCCAGCGTGGCGTCTAGTAACACCGCTTTGGGACGCGGCGCCAGCACCTCGAGCACTTCATCAACCAGAACCGGAATGTGACGCATGTGGGATCTCATTTTTTCAGTTTCGTCGTCTCACCCAAACTCGGGCCAGTAGCAGGCATGTGCCCCTCCAGAAATCAGATCTGATCCCAAAAGAAGCTTATTCTCGGCGGGAAGACCTAATCTCGGCGTTGTTTACCAAACGCGGACGTTTGGCAAAGACCGACTGTGGAGATAAAAAGAACAACAGTGCGGATCTTGGGAGTCCCGCGACCGCGGAGGATGGAAGACAGACCTGCTCAACCAGATTCGCCGGCCAATCTGTTCTCTATCCTCCGCAGCGCGAAACGATACCCGCCACTGGTCATTGAGTTTTGGTGCTCCTTCTTGGCCTGTTCGGCCGAAAAGAGCATGGGGGGGTCAAATACCCAGTTCGGTCAGATGGGCCGCGATGTTCGACGAATCGGCGCCTCCAGTCTCATTGGCCTTCTGCCAGCGGCCGCTTTCCCATATCTCAACTCGATTGTATAAACCGGCCACCACCGCTTGAGCCCCCAGACCGGCATACTGACGCAGATAAGCCGGCAAAACGATCCGTCCCTGCTTATCGGTTTCCACGTCACTGGCTCCGGAGAGCATAAATCGAGCGAACGCTCGGGCGTGGGGATCGGTTAGAGGAAGGGCGGCGATTTTCGTTGCCAGTATTTCCCACTCTTTTCGGGGGTAGACCGTTAAACAGCCGTCGAGAGCGCGCGTCACCACAGCGCCGTCGGCCAAGGCGCCACGAAACTTTACCGGTATCGCCAATCGGCCTTTCGGGTCAATATTATGGGTATACTCGCCTAAAAACATCGCGCCATTTTTCCCCACTCTTTTCCACTTTTCCCCATTGTTACCACAATAGTAACCTGCGCTCGGCGTGTCAAGCCCCACATGTCGGGCGTCATACGCGGTGCACCAGCTATATATGGAATCCGGGCTGATTTGCCGACTTCGACCCACGATTAGGCCACGGCCAAGCATGGGCCGATTACACCGAGGGTTGGCAAAATATACCTTTTGCGATATATTCATCCTAGTTCCTTAAAAAGAAGTCCGGAAGTGAGGCGAGTCTTGTGGCAATCATTTCGGCGGTTGTTAGAAGACTCGTCTCACCTAAAGGCCGAGTCCGCCTCCCGACGGCTTCGGGTATGGGAAAGGAAAGGTATGCGATGCCGTCCACCAACGTCCCCATTGTCTCTGTGGCGGAAGTCTACTGGGTCATCAGATATCTCACCGACGCCGGCGGAACCCTCGAGGACATTGAGACGGTCATCAAATGCCCGGGCAATGCCTTGGCCGAGCGGATTGTTGCCTTACTTCGCGAGGGCGGGAAATACACAACGTACCCGGAGTACCCCAAAACACAGAACGCCAAGGACATCCCTGTGTCCACTGCCGACTCGTTCTTCGCCAGTCTCACCGCCGCCGGCGTAACCTACGAGGACATTAAGGCGATCATCGAGTGCCCGGGCAATGTCTTGGCCGAGCGGATTATCGCCATAATCCGTGAGAGCGAATAAGACAAAACGCGCCCAAGCCAGCCGGCGGATTAAGAGCCTGGCTCTTTTGACTCACCCCCCACCTCCGGCTCGCTTCGGCGGGTCGGGGGCTTTTTCTTTTATGTCTAAGACAGGCCGACCCGACCCGAATCGATCTTTGACAAATCAAAACATAAAGGATATAATCTTTTTGTAGTATAAGCTACCAAGTCCCAAGGGAGAATCGCCTCCCTGGAGATTTAACAATGCAAGTGGTCGCACTGGTCCCCGCCGCCGTTAAGGGCGACGGGATTGACCTTGACTGGTTTCGGGCCCTACCCCAAGCATTGGGATTCGACCAGACCGTTCCCCTGACGATCGTCCCGATCGTCAACTACGGGACCCGCGAAGAGTTGGAGCAGGCGCGAGACCAGCTCGCCAGTCTTGGAAGCACGTACCCGACCGTCTATGAAGGAACAAACGGGCTGCGTGGAGCCCTCGGTCACGGTATGAAACGTGTCTGTGACGAATTCCCCGGGAACGCGGTGGTCTGCCGGTTCGATGCCGGCACCTCTGCGCGGCCCACGGAGCATCGGCGGGACCTTCAGCCAGAGCTCGTTGCAGCCTTAGTGGCGGCGGAGAACGAATCTCTCGTCGTGGGAGACCTGGACTTTGCTAATTGCAACGGGTTTCAGCCGTTCGCGGACACGCCGGAAGGCATTCTTGACCGATGGATGCACCTGTACGGGTTCCCCACCCTCTACAGGGAGGCGTGCAAGATACCTCTCTCGTGCGCCCACGGCAACTTCGTGGCCCGGGTTGAAACTCTCAACAGGATGTTGCCTCGTGTAGAGCAACTACTGGCGGCCGTCCCCGGAACTTGGGGGCTTGACGGCGCCACGGTGCTGGCGGCCTGCTATACGGATGGAATCGGGGTGATCCATCACCCCGTTGCCCCGCACCGGCGCCGCGACGAACGAACCGAGAAAAAGATCGTGGCCCAGTTCGCACAGGCCGCGGCCCTGTGCATCACGGCGGCGAAACTGTGGGGCGGCTCGAGAGTTGTCTGACGGTTCCCTCCCGTCTCCTAACGGTCCCGCCGGCGGCTTTGCCGGCGGGACTTTCATTATGCGCAATTTACCAAAATCAATCATTTCACCCTGCTGGGTACGCGTTAGATAGTAAGGGTATTGCTTTTTTCTTCACGCAGGGCTAGAATACCGCTGTAGGTTCATTGACCGTGACCGAAAAGGAGGAAGCGTAATGGATGTGGATGTGGCGGTGGTAGCACCGGTGTACCTCCGCGAGAGCCCGTACGATGTACGGCACCCCGCCGAGGCAAAATTCAACTATGATAAACCGGTGGGGGTGCACCGGTTCGTCGCGAAGATCCCTGCAGGGGCGACGGTGCATGTAATCGTCTACGCCGAGACGGGCATGGGCGTGGTGCGGAAGGCCGGGTCCTTCGAGGCCTTCGCCGCTGCGGAGAGCGCGCGCTGGCTCAAGCTCGCTCTCACTCCGTTTAGTCTGGCCGTCTCGACGCTTGGCTGGGGAGAATGCCGCAATGACGCGCTGGCTTGCGGCTTCGACTGGGCTGACGGATTTCCCAACAGCACGGTCGTACGGGTTAATCCCGAGAACGTGGACTGGGATGACATTGCGCGTCTGGTCCAGATCGTCAAAGAGGCTGGCGGTATGGCTTTTGGCCATCCGGCCAGGGTTAACCCCGAAATGCCGTCGGTATGGCACGAGTCGTGGCAGCATGTCGGGCAGAGAGAGCGTGAGCTCCTCCAAGCCGCGGCCTGGGGATGCTACGCCATCGCGCCGGGCTTAAGCGCCCGGCTGGTGACTGAAATCCGCAAAATCCGGCAGGAAGTTGAGACTCTCACACATCGCGCCAACGTTGAGGCTCACTCACCTCTCGCCAATCAGCGGCTGCCCACTTGCGGCTTTGACGCATGGGTCGGCCTGGCGGCGATACAGCTCGAGCTGCCCACGAGCAGCCATCCGCTCGGGGGCCTCGAGGAGAACACAACAAGTTGCGACATGGCAGAGCGCGAACGTGACACGCAAGCGCCGCTTTGTTACTCCATCGCCTAGTCCCCCACCCCCCGCTTCCTTGTGGAGCGGGGGGTTCACATGTCTTGGGCCAATTTTTCGTTGAGAATGGCCGCGACTTCGCTGGCGGCTACGCGCTCTTGCGCCATAGTGTCGCGATCTCGAATCGTCACCGTGTCATCTATAAGAGTCTGAAAGTCTACCGTCAGGCACCACGGCGTACCTATTTCGTCTTGGCGGCGGTAGCGGCGGCCGATCGAGCCGGCGTCGTCGTAAAATACCGTTATGGCTTGGCGCCGCAACTTTTTGGCCAACTCTTCGGCCTTTTCCGATAGGCCGTCTTTTTTTACCAGCGGCAACACCGCCGCCGTGTACGGCGCCAGAGCTGGCGGCAGGTGGAGAACGATTTCTTTTTCGGCCTTCGCCTCGGTCTCACCCGCCACCTTCGCCCCACCCCCCTTACGGCCGTGGGGATATTCGCCGTAGGCCTGGCACAACACCGCCATTATCAGGCGGTCGAGGCCGAGCGTCGGTTCGATAACATAGGGAAAGTATTTGGTTTTGGTCTCGGGATCAAAGTAGCCCAAATCGCGCCCCGAAAACTCGCCATGGCGCTTAAGGTCGTAATCGCCGCGATTGGCCACGGCGCCCAGTTCGTCCCAGCCGTGGGGGTAGTGGTAGTGCAGGTCAACTGTCCGTTTGGAATAGTGGGCCAAATCGTCGCCGCCCTTTTCGACTCGCTTAATATCTGTCGCGTCCAGACCGCACAAGCGGCAAAACCGCTCCCACTCCCCCACCCACTTTTCAAACCACTTGTCGGCATCGCTCGGGTGAACAAAAAACTCTATTTCGGCGATGTCGAACTCGCGCAAGCGAAACAGCCAATTACCCAACGCCACCTCGTTGCGAAAGGCCTTGCCGATCTGGCCAATGCCAAAAGGCATTTTTTGGCGGGTGGAGTCTAAAATAGACTTAAAATTAACGAACATGCCCTGGGCCGTCTCGGGACGCAAGTAGGCCGACACGGCGGCCTCGTCCGTTGCCCCCAAAAAAGTTTTGAACATGAGGTTAAAGTGGCGCGGCGCCGATAAATCGTGCTGGCCGCCCTCGGGACATAGCCAAAAGGCGGTGTCGGTTTTGGGCGGCAGGTGGTCGGCGCGAAGGCGATGGTGGCACTTGGCGCACTCCGCCATGGGGTCGGAAAAGCTATCCACATGACCGGACGCTTCCCACACCTTCGGGTGCATCAGAATCGCCGTGTCCAGGCCCACAACATCGTCGCGGCCGTGGATAAACGTTCGCCACCACAACTGCTTGAGATTATTTTTGAGTTCGACGCCCAGCGGACCGTAATCATAAACCGACGCCACCCCGCCGTATATTTCGCTCGACGGCCAGACAAACCCGCGCCGCTTGGCCAAATTGATAATCGGTTCGAGCGACATGCTGTCAGTATACGTTACCGAGCGTCATTCCTCAACGAACGCACCTCGATACGGGGAATTGCTTGAGATATTTGGGTCAAAATAACTTTGTCGAGCGTTTGGGCCCAGCGGGCCATGTCGGCGGCGGTGATGGTTTCCGATCCCTGCCGGCCGATTAACACGACTTCGTCGCCAAGATGGGGATGATACACCGGCATTAAATCCACCAGAGTGTTGTTCATGGACACCTGGCCGATCACGGCGCACCGTTTGCCTTGGACTAGCACTTGGCCGGCGTTTCCCAGCCGTTGATCGAGGCCATCGCCGTAACCGACCGGTAAAACGCCGACGGGACGGTCTCGCTCACAAGTATATGTCGCGCCGTAACCGGCCGTGTCGCCCCGCCGCAAACGGCTTACTGCCACCAGTCGCGTCTTCCACGTTAGTATCGGTTCGGTGGTGATCCGTTCGCGTTTCGCGCCGTAAAGAACACCCCCAACCCGAACGCCGTCAAAAAGGGCGTCGTGGTAATCTTGCGCCCCAAAGTAGGCGTCCCCGGACAAAACATGGGCCGCCGAGGCGGAAAAGCCGGCCTGCTGGAGGCTAAAATTAAAGGCCGAAAATTGGGCGATTTGGCGATGAGCGATCTCGGGATCATCCGGGGCGTAAAGACGGGTAAAAATGCCGTCAACAGCCACGGCCTCGCGATCCGTCTGGGCGCTGTCTTTCATGATGGCCGTGGCATCGGCCTCGCTCAAGCCAAGTTGGTGCATGCCGGTTTCTATTTCCAATTCAATCCGCGCCCGCCGACCCAAACGCCGCGCCACCGCCCCAATTTCTTCGTACTGTGTCCGACCAAAACAGGCGATATGTACCTCGGCGTTTATCAGCGACGGTAGGTACTTATGTTCCGGCGGAGTAATGAGCAAAATGGGGATCTGATGTTTACGTCCAATCAGCGTCAATGCCTCTTGCGTGTCGGCTACGACATAGGCGTCGGCCCCGCCACGCCAAATCGCGTCGGCCACTACCTCCAGCCCGTGACCGTAGGCGTCGGCCCCAACCACGGCGTACAACCGCGCGCCTTCACCTAACGCCGCTTTAACTTGACGGACGTTGCGAGTCAGAACAAAAGTGTTAATTTCAACCCACGTTTTCATGGGCCGACTGCTCCATCACTCTCACAACACGCAGTTCTCGTTCGAGGGTGTATTGAATATGGTCGAGGAGACGGGCTTCCACCGATTTAGCCAGCGTTGCCGGCACCCGAAGCAATTGCACCGAATCGGCGTTAGCTCGCGCCACGAAGCGCAACACTCTCGCCTCGTTGAGCGGTAGGGAAGGATACAAGTCGCCGCGGCAACACACGATTCCGCCCTGGGCGTTACTCCATGACATTTCGACATTGGAGTCCAAATGTTTGCCACAGCGCGCGCAGGTCGTCAGTTGGGGCGCAAAGCCAAGAACGGTAACGATACGCACCAGCAGGGCCGAAAGAATTAGCGGGTGATGAGTCGTAGCCAGCCGATTTATTTCCGATACCAACAGGCGAAATAACGCGCTGTTAGCTTCGCCTTCCTCGCACCCGCGGTCAATTAATTCCGCCACCAAATTAAGTTGTTCAAACAGGAGCCAATTTTGCGCCAAGCCATCGTAAAGGCGCACGTGGGTTACCTGAGAAATAATCGGGATTTGACCCCCAAAATTTAGTCGGCAGGCGACAATCGTTAGCGGTTCGGTATATCCAAGAAGCCGACTGTTGATGCGACGCGCTCCTTTCGCCACCACTCGCAACTTGCCGTGTTTTTCGGTGTAAACGACCAGCAGAACATCGGCCTCGCCGAACGGTTGACGCCGTAAAATTATCGCCTTATCGTCGGCCGACCTCATTGGCCCAGTGTACCACATCGCGTCCTTTAGGTTTGGTCAATCGGGCAAAAATGAGCCGTGCGCGAGCCGATTTTTTGCCGCACGATGGTATGACCGCACGGTTGAGCCGTTTGACGATGATAAACATGGGCGTGCTTTAGGTAGTCGCCGCGCTTGCCTTCCACATTAATGTAAGTGCTATCCGACGTGCCGCCGTAGCGCAGGCCGGTTTTAAGAACGCGTCGAATCGCCCGCCACAATTTAACCCATTCTTGATTCTTAAGAGTGATTACTCGCCGCTCCGGATGAATTCCCGCCTCATAGAGAGATTCGTTGGCGTATATATTACCAATTCCCGCGACCAAACTCTGATCAAGCAGAGCCGCAAAAATCCGCCGCTGGGGGTAAGCCAAAAAGCGTTGTTTTAGGACTTCAACTGTAAAATCTCGGGCTAACGGCTCGGGACCGAAAGTCGCCAATGGGCTGTCGGTCTCGGCCCGTTCGGTTGGCACAACACGAATCCAGCCAAATTTGCGCAAATCGTTAAAAAATAGCCGCCCGCCGCCGTGAAAATAAAAAATCACGTGGGTGTGTTTGTGAGGCATCGGCTGATTGTAGGCCGCTTGCGGGTGTCCCCCAACCACTTTCACGCTCTCGGTGGCCGACTGGTAGACTAATTGGCCGGTCATTTTCAAATGAATCAACAGAGATATTCCGCCGGACAATTCTATAATCAAGACTTTCGCTCGACGACGAACGTTTAGAACGCCCCGACCGGCGAGGGTTACGGCGTGACCGCGAAACACCTTGGCTTCCCGTACCTCTACCGACTCGATAACTTGTCCGAGAAGATATTTCTCGAGTCCCCGACGGATTGTTTCGACCTCGGGCAGTTCCGGCACTTTAACCCGCCGACATTACATTAACCAGAGTGTCCGCTCGCTACACCGCATGGCGCCGTCTGATTTAGCCAGTTTGGAGGATACGATTGCCCGCTAGACCGCCAACCGCCCGAGACACGCCATAAGTAAAGTCATTTGTCGCAGTCTATCACATCTCACGCTAAGGCGCTTTGTGCCGGTCATTGACTCGCGCTTGACACGCCGACTGACGCTTGAAATACTAAAAGTGGATTATGGGGAATAAAGAGGGACCATGTTAGATCACTCCAGCCACAGCCCAGGGCTGTTTCGCCACCTTTCGCGCCAAATAAGGACTCGGCTGGTGATTCTTCTTGGCCTGTTGGTGGTCGTAACGACCGCGGCGGCGGCGGTGTTTTATTACGCGCCCAGCGCCGATGTTAACGCCTGCCAGTTACCGTCTTCGTTTCGCGTCGAAAGAATCGAGTTCTCCTCGGGTCCCTCATCGGGCACGCTTAATTTCGATTCCGACCCACCCATTACCAATACTACGATTTATACCGATAGCACGAGTCTCGTGGCCAAGGTGGTAGTCTCTTCCCCAGACAACGGTGCTGACATAACCAAAGCTAGCCTCAACTTTAACGGCAGTATGCAAACCATCGGAGCGATGTCGCTTCTCCAGCGTGTCTTTACTTTTAATAACTTAGCCATTCCCGACGCCAAAACATACTCTATTGCCGCGGACGCCACAGACAGCAACGGTAACACCACCCCCCCCAAGGATGGCACGGTAACAATTGTGCGCCCTGGCGCCCGTGGCCAAGTGATAATTACCGCCCCGATGGCCGGCGCGCAGATTCGCATACCCGCCCACCAGACAGATGTTCGGACTTTTCTGTCGGCGGAGGCCCAGGGCTTTAGCGTCCCGATCGCAGAAATGACCTTAAATCTCAGCGGACCGATAAATTACTCCGACAGGATCGCTGGAAGCTCTATTAGCACTAACCAGAACCTGACCGCGGGCAACTACCATCTGGAGGCCAAGGCTTTCGCCGGTACTAACAGCCCCGTCGAACTTGGCCAAGCTAGTATTTCGTTCAGCGTTGTCGGTACACCGACGCCGCCGCCCGGCGCCATGTATCGTCTGCCCGCTTACGCCCAGTCCCTTCTTGCGTCGCTGGCGGTAAGGGCGACTACACCGCACGCCGTTGCCGCGCAACCAGCCGCCCCCGCCTGCACGTACGAATTGAGCGGAGTGGTCAGAGAACAAACCGCCGGAAGCAACAAAGGAGCGCTCCTTCAAGGGGTTGAAGTCAAGGCCACCGGAGTCAAAGATGGTGGAACCGATGAATATGTCTTTACTCGAGACGGCAAACCCGGGGGCAACCCTATCGCCCTGACCAACGCTGCCGGAAAATTCGTCCTAAAGCGAACGTTCACCGGACCCCCGCCAGCATTGACAATTAAAATAAATGATGAGAATAGGCGTGCAAGAGTAGACAATCCCCCCGAGGGTTACCTCAAGGGCGCGTTCAAGGTCGAAGACATTAAGTTCAACTATAAAAATAACGCCAGAACATACAGCACGGCCAACATTGATCTCGCCCTCAAACCACACATCGCCGTTCGGGCGTACGAGGTGGACGACAACGATCAGGAGCTG